>CAYOED010000001.1:0-139018 GCA_964402925.1 uncultured Lachnospiraceae bacterium
TCAGCGCTTGACGAGGTTCTTTCGAGTCTAGCGTCTGTTACGTTTTTATGGAGCGGGAGCGCGACGACGTTGGTATATTTACCTGCCCTGTGCGGACTGTTGACTACTCTGTAAAAAGTAACTCTTTTTCTTTTAAATAATCGCATTTCTAGTACAAGCTATTGCTTTTTTAGCTGTTTTATAGTATTTTTATAAAGGTATTTTGGCTTTTGTATTATAAGAGGAAGAGGATTATGAAAAAGATTACGAAATTGTTTTTGATTTGCAGTCTGTTTGTATGTTTTGCGGCAGGCTGTGCTGATGTTGCAGAAAATGGCTCTGGTAAGGAGATGATGTCCGAATGCAGCGCACAGGTTCTGGAGACGGTGGCTGCGACGGAAGAGGGTTACTACATACTGGAAGGAAATCTGCATGAAATTGGAAAACATGTGATTGCATTAGAAATGGAAGATGGACAGCTCTGGCATTTTGAAATGGCGCCTGAAACGATTATATATACAGGAGAAAGCAAAGAACTTGTTGCAGGTCAGGCAATTAAGGTCGTGTTTGACGGAAACCTGAATGGTACAGAGGTGGAAAATATTTCTGTGATTGCCGTTACGGTTTTGGAGGAGGAATTGTAAATTTTATCTTAAATTTCTTTTGTTTTGTGCATATTTCATACATTAACTTCGTTATATGTGGTAAAATATATTGTTGTGAGTAAAATATGTGTGGTCATAAAGGGTTTAGTATGAAAGAAAAGCGGAAAAGTGAAAGGAAAATTGAAAAGCTCAGAAAAAGATATGAGCAGAAAAGAGAATTTTATCGGTTATTGAAGGAATATGCACCGGATATTCTTGAGTCGAAGAATTTTCGCAGTACCAGAAAATTTATTCAGCATGGAACGATGCCGGTACACCGGCATTGTCTGGATGTGGCAAGGCAGAGTATTGCAATTAGCAAATTTCTGCGAATTCCGTGCAACGAAAGAGAATTAATAAGGGGCGCATTGCTTCACGATTATTTTTTATATGACTGGCATGACAAGACAAGGGAAAACTATCAAATGCTGCATGGTTTTTACCATCCGGGCATAGCGCTCAAAAATGCAAGTAAAGAGTATAATCTTACATCGCGTGAAAAGGATATCATCAAAAAGCATATGTGGCCGCTTACAGTGGTGCCTCCGCGTTGCCGGGAGGCCTGGATTGTGACTACTGCCGATAAGTATTGCTCATTGCTGGAAACATTGAAATTGCACAAAGGTGCAGGAAAAACGAAAGTAAAGGTAACAGGATGAAGCAGGGACTGTTAGAGCGTCTGCAAAGCTACAGTGAAAGTGATTTTTATCCTTTCCATATGCCTGGTCACAAAAGAAAATTGGAAAAAGAACCGTTTGCAGAAATCTGTAGGTATGACATTACGGAAATAGATGGATTTGATAATCTCCACAAACCAGAATCTATTTTGAAGGAAGCCGGGGAGCGTGCAGCAAGGTTATATGGTTCAGAGGAAACATATTATCTTGTGAATGGCAGTACCGCCGGAATATTAACTGCTATTTCAACGGTTGCCAGCCGGGCGCAAACGCTGATTATTGCCAGAAACTGTCATAGAGCCGTATATCATGCGGCTTTTTTAAATCATATGAAGCTGCATTATGTATATCCTGAGATTATAAGGGAGTATGACATTGCAGGACCGATTGCGGAAAGCAGTTTGGAAGGTGCCATAAAGGAGGTCCAAAAGACAGGCGAACCGATAGCCGGAGTGGTGATTACATCACCCACATATGATGGTATCCTGTCAAATGTCAGGGGAATTGCCGATCTGGTGCATGCCCATGGAATTCCTTTGATTGTAGATCAGGCTCATGGAGCTCATTTTGGGATGCATCCGGCATATCCCGAAAATGCGGTAAAAGAGGGCGCGGATATTGTGATTCACAGTGTTCATAAAACGTTGCCGGCGCCCACGCAGACGGCACTGCTCCACCGGAATGGAGCATTGACGGATAAGGAGATCTTGAAAAAGTATCTTCAGATTTATCAGTCCAGCAGTCCTTCTTACATTTTAATGGCCGGAATTGATGAGGCAGTCAGAATAGCAGAAGAAGAAGGGCATCAAAGGCTGAATCATCTTTTGGATCTGCGGAATTTTTTTCTAAAGGAAATGAAAAAATGCAGGCATATCAGAGTATGTCCTTTGACGGAGCCGGGAAAATTGATTATTTCCGTAAAGGGATCTTCCATGACGGGACAGATGCTTTACGACATTCTGCGTGACCGGTATCATTTGCAGATGGAAATGGCTTCGGGAAGTTATGTGACGGCAATTTTGTCCATGATGGACAGCCAGGAAGGGATGTATCGGTTTGCTCATGCACTGTTACAGATCGACCAAGGTCTTACAGAAAAGAAGGAGCAGGACAGGGAATCGGATTTTGCGCTGCGCCCAGCCGTAACTCTTCCTATGTGGAGTGCATATATGGCGTCTTTTGAGGAAATAGCGTTAGATCAGGCAGATGGGAAAACGGCGGCAGAGTTCATTAATTTATATCCGCCGGGGATTCCGATTCTGGTGCCGGGAGAGGCTTTGGACGGAGAAATCATAAAAGCCATTCATTTCTATCTGGAAAACGGTTATACCATTCAAGGTATTTTTGACCATAGAATCAGGGTGGTAAAATCACCCCAATAACATCAAGTGAAGGAGTAGTTATGAGAAAAACAAAGATTATCTGTACAATAGGACCTGCAAGTGAGAGCGAAGAAAAATTACGTGAACTGATGCTGGCAGGTATGAATGTTGCCCGTTTTAATTTTTCCCATGGGACCCATGAGGAGCATAAGAAGAAATTTGACAGGGTGATCAAAGTCAGCAATGAACTGGGTCTGCAGGTGGCAACCATGCTGGACACCAAGGGACCGGAAATCAGGCTCAAAGATATTGAAGGCGGCAGAACGGAGCTTGTTACCGGACAGAAGTTCATATTGACCACAGAGGAAGTTCTTGGAAATAGTGAAAAGGTTACAATTACCTATAAGAATTTAAAAGACGATATCAACATTGGGACAACGATTTTGATTGACGATGGTTTGATTGAAATGGTTGTGGATGCCATTGAAGAGACCGATATAATATGTACAGTAGTAAATGGGGGATCTATTTCCAACCACAAGGGTGTGAATGTTCCGGGCGCAGTACTGTCCATGCCTTACATTAGTGAGGTTGACAGGAGCGACATTATGTTTGGCTGCGATATGGGATTTGATTTTCTTGCGGCTTCCTTTGTAAGATGTAAGGAAGATATTCTGGAAGTCAGAAAGATTTTGGATGATAATGACAGTCATATGAAGATCATTGCAAAGATTGAAAATATGCAGGGAATTCATAATCTGGAAGATATTCTGACGGTTTCCGACGGTATCATGGTTGCAAGAGGAGATATGGGTGTGGAGATTCCCATGGAAGAAGTGCCTGTTATGCAGAAGCGTATGATCAAGATGGCGGAAGCTCAGGGCAAGCATGTCATCACAGCGACCCAGATGCTGGAATCCATGATCAAGAACCCCAGACCCACGAGAGCGGAGACGACGGATATCGCCAATGCCATTTATGACGGAACGACAGCAATCATGCTTTCAGGGGAGAGCGCTGCCGGATTATACCCGGTAGAAGCAGTTAAGACTATGGCAAAAATTGCCGAGAGAGCAGAAGAAGATATTGACTACAATGGAAGAATGAGAAAAAGAGAGAATATTGACAGCTTTGATGTAACGACAGCCATCTCTCATGCAACTTGTACCACGGCGATGGATTTAAAGGCAGCTGCTATCATAACGGTGACGATTTCCGGGTTCACAGCGGGAATGATCGCCAGATATAAGCCTAAATGTGCTGTCATTGCGTGCAGTGTCAGCCCTAAAGTCTGCAGGCAGCTTGCTTTATCCTGGGGTGTGACGCCTATATGGATTGCCCGGGAAAACACAGCGGATGATTTGTTTGACGAGGCTGTACACGCGGCGGAAGAAGCAGGTTACATCAAAAAAGGAGATAAAGTTGTTCTTACTGCAGGTGTTCCGTTGGGAATTTCAGGAAAAACCAACATGATTCGCGTTGTAGAGGTTTAATTAATATGGGAAAAATGATATACTTAATGGGGAAGAGTTCCTCGGGGAAAGATACCATCTATAGGAGATTATTGGGACGGAGAAAAGCAAATTTCAAAAGAGTTGTGCCCTATACGACCCGTCCCATACGTATGGGCGAGACAGATGGGGAGGAATATCATTTTACGGATGAGGCAGAATACATGGAGTTTGAAGCGCAGGGCAAGGTAATTGAAACCCGCGTTTACAATACATATCATGGGATGTGGCGTTATTTTACGGTAGATGACGGCAGTATCGACTTAAGCGAGGATAATTATCTGATTATAGGGACGATAGAATCTTATGTCAATACAGCGAACTATTTCGGTCAGGATAAGGTTCTGCCGGTGTTGCTGGAACTTGATGACGGCATAAGGCTGAGGCGTGCGCTGAACCGTGAGATGCAGCAGGAAAATCCCAGGTATGAGGAGATGTGCAGGCGCTTTCTGGCAGATGCCGAGGACTTTTCAGAGGAAAAAATTGAGGAAGCGGGAATAAAAAGAAGGTTCCGCAATGAAAATCTAGACAGATGTCTTGCAGACATAAAGGAGTATATCCGCGATAATCGGTAAAAGGAAAGGGGTGATCAGAGGTGGACATAAAAGTAAATCAGTCGGCGCCGGTATCTCAGCCGGAGGCAGCAGCACCGGTACGTGAATCGGATGGAGCGTTTAAGTTTACGCTGGTTAGCCATATTGAAGAACAGGAATTGCAAGCCAGACTGAACACTTTGATGGAAGAAATCACCATGCAGGGAGATAAGCTTGCAAAGAAACGTGACATTAGGGATATGAAGAAATACAGGGCGCTGGTAAAAGATTTTATGAATGAAATCGTAAGCCGTTCTCATTCTTTTTCCCGTGAGAACTTTCTGGACCGGAAAGGACGTCACAGGGTTTATGGAATTATCAGACTGGTAGATGAAAATCTGGACGAACTGGCAAAGGAGCTTATGAAAGATGAGCAGGACCACCTTGCTATTCTTTCTAAAATCGGAGAAATCAGGGGATTGCTTCTGGATATCCTGACCTAATGGGCAGGAATGCTTTCCAGATAAAATGACATGGGGATTAAGGCTGTGATTAAACAGCAGAAAGGGGAGGTTGTATGAGCAGATTTGTTGATATCGTTGGACAGGAACAATTAAAAGAGCACCTGGAAAATGCGATTAAACTAAATAAAGTGTCTCATGCCTATATTATCAATGGGGAAAGAAATTCGGGGAAGGAATTTATAGCAAAGACATTTGCCATGGCATTGCAGTGTGAGAACAGGCAGGATGCAGAGCCATGTCAGGAGTGCCATTCCTGCAGGCAGGCACAAAGCGGTAATCATCCGGATATTATTTTTATTTCCCATGAAAAGCCGGGAACCATCGGCGTGGAGGATATTCGCAGGCAGATCAACGGTGATGTTGCAATCAAGCCCTATAGCGGACCTAAGAAGATTTATATCATGAACGAGGGAGAAAAGATGACTGTGCAGGCGCAGAACGCGCTTTTGAAAACGCTGGAGGAGCCGCCGGAGTATGCGGTCATATTGATTTTGACCACAAATGTAGATTCACTTCTTCCTACCATTTTGAGCAGATGTGTGGTCCTTAATATGAAACCGGTCAGGGATGCCCAGATTAAGAGTTTCCTGATGGAACATATGGGGATTCCCGATTACAAAGCAGATATTTGTGTGGCATTCGCAAGAGGAAATGTGGGAAAAGCAAGATTGCTGGCGAAAAGCGAGGAATTTGACAAGGTCAAAGAAGAAGCGATCACGCTGTTAAAATATATCAATGAGATGGAACTAAACGAAATAGTTGCTGCCATCAAAAAAATCAATGAATACAAATTTGATGTCAATGATTACATGGACATCCTTGCCATCTGGTATCGGGATGTGCTGCTGTTTAAGGCGACCCATGATGCAAATCATTTGATTTTCAGAGAAGAAATACAGTATATTAGAAAAGTGGCGGATAAAAGTACCTATGAGGGCATTGAGAAAATCATTGATGCTCTGGAGAAGTCAAAACAGAGGTTATCTGCCAATGTAAACTTTGATCTGACGATGGAACTTTTAATGCTGACGATTAAAGAAAATTAAAGTGAGGTTTATAGATTAATGACAAAAGTGATAGGTGTACGTTTTAGAACGGCAGGGAAGATTTATTTTTTTGATCCGGGTAAGATGAACATAAAACGAGGCGACCATGTAATCGTGGAAACGGCGAGGGGAATCGAATACGGAACGGTCGTGGGCGATCCAAGAGAAGTGGAAGATGACAAGGTCGTACAGCCTTTGAAACCTGTGCTGAGGATTGCTACTCAAAGAGATGACGAGCAGGAGGCAGGCAATAAGCTTAAGGAAAAAGAAGCCTTTAAAATTTGTCTGAACAAGATTCAAAAGCACGGACTGGAAATGAAACTGATCGATGCGGAATATACTTTTGACAATAATAAAGTATTGTTTTACTTTACAGCGGACGGACGGATTGACTTCAGGGAATTAGTGAAGGATTTGGCAGCAGTGTTCAAGACCAGAATCGAACTTCGTCAGATTGGTGTCAGGGATGAGACTAAGATTTTAGGCGGTATCGGCATTTGCGGAAGAGAACTGTGCTGTCATAGGCATTTATCGGAGTTTGTGCCCGTATCCATTAAAATGGCAAAAGAACAGAATTTATCCTTAAATCCCACCAAAATCTCCGGTGTATGCGGCAGACTGATGTGCTGCCTGAAGCATGAGGAGGAAACTTATGAGGAACTTAACCGAAGGCTGCCCAACGTGGGAGATCATGTGACCACCGAAGATGGGTTAAAAGGAGAAGTACACAGTGTAAATGTTCTCCGTCAGTTGGTGAAGGTAGTCGTTGAAGTAGGGGATGAGAAGGAAATCCAGGAATACCGGGTGGAACAGCTGAGATTCAAGCGCAGACATAAGCACAATAAAATAGAAGTGCAGGATGAAGAATTGAAGGAGCTTGAAAAGCTGGAAAGAGAAGAAGGCAAATCAAAGCTGGATGATAATTAGGTTTGCCGGAGGGTATAAGGCATGGTATCCTTGAAAGAAAACGAAAGAATTGATGATTTACAGAGAAATAATTATAAAATCATCCAAGACCCTGACAGATTCTGCTTTGGTATGGACGCAGTGCTTCTTTCCGGCTTCGCGAGGGCAAAAGAGGGAGAAAAAGTCCTTGATCTGGGAACCGGAACAGGAATCATTCCGATTCTTATGAGCGCAAAAACAAAGGCAGGACACATGACCGGGCTGGAGATCCAGCCGGACAGTGCAGACATGGCAGCGCGCAGTGTAAAATTAAATGGGCTTGAAGAAAAAATTGAAATTGTAACCGGTGATATCAAGGAAGCAGTCAGTCTCTTTGGCGCTGCTTCTTTTGATGTTGTGACTTGCAATCCGCCGTATATGACGGAGCATCATGGACTTACCAATCCGGAGGCGCCAAAGGCTATTGCCAGACATGAGCTGCTTTGCTCGCTGGAGGATGTGGTCAGCCAGAGCAGTAAGCTGCTTAGACCGGGCGGAAATTTTTACATGGTCCACAGACCTTTCCGACTAGCTGATATTATTGTACTTATGCGCCAATATAAGCTTGAGCCAAAGCGCATGAAGCTGGTATATCCCTTTGCGGATAAGGAGCCCAATATGGTGCTTTTGGAAGCAAACAGAGGAGGAAGAGCCCGTATGACGGTGGAAAAACCGTTGATTGTCTACAAGGAGCCGGGTGTATACACAGACGAAATTTATGATATTTATGGATATTAGATTTTTTATTTAAGCAGGAGATGTAAACATGGCAGCAATGAGTTTACAAAGGAAAATGAGGATAGAAATAATAAGTTTGCTTTTGCTTATAATGGTTTGTATCTGTGGATGTAAAGGAGAGAATCAGCAGGTAGTTTCTGACAATGTCCAGTCTTCTGAGGTAGAGGCAGAAGAAGAGGAAGAGATCATAGAGGGCGAAAATAGCGATGATGGTGAAGATTATAGGACTTTGGCAGAAGCGGTAGAAGATTTCCTGGTACCGGAAAGGGAAGAACTTCGGACAGAGGATACCACTTATAGACCAAAGGTAAAAGGAATTTTCGTGACCGGTCCTATGGCAGGAACAGCCAATATGGAGAATCTGATTGCACTTGTGGATGAAACAGAGTTGAATGCCATTGTTCTGGATGTGAAGAATGATGAGGGCAGGATTACATATGATATGCAGATTCCTGCGGTTCAGGAGATTGGAGCAGGGATTCGCTATATACAGGATATGGAATCTTTGATAGCGAAGTGTAAAGAGAAGGATATTTATTTGATTGCCAGAATCGTGACATTCAAAGATCCTTTTCTGGCGGAGGCAAAACCGCAGTGGTGTATACACAATGCAGACGGCAGTATATTCCGGGACAAGGACGGACTTGCATGGATCAATCCATATGACCATGAAGTGTGGGAATATCTGTTAGATATTGCGCAGGAGGCTCTTAGAATGGGATTTGATGAAGTGCAATTTGATTATATCAGATTTTCCACAGACAGCGGGATGAAGGATGTGGATTTTGGGCAGGAAGCGGAGGAAAAGGACAGAGAAGAGATTATAACTGAGTTTGTGCAATATGCGTCGGAGGGGATTCATGAAGCGGGAGGAGCTATTTCTGCAGACGTATATGGCATGGTTATCGACAGCAGAACGGATCAGCAGATCGTGGGACAGAATTACATTGAAATGTCCAGATATCTGGATTACATCAGTCCAATGGTATACCCTTCTCATTACGGGCCCTATAATTATAATATTCCTGTGCCGGATGCAGAGCCCTACAGATTGGTACTCACAGCCTTGCAGTCATCCAGAAAAGTGCTGGCAGGTATTTCTGAGGAAACGGTTTCGGGTAATATGGAGCCTGAATATACGATGGAACAGATTGCGTCTCTGTCTCCCATGGAAGGTATCAGCGTGCAGGTAAGGCCGTGGCTTCAGGACTTTACCGCTACCTGGGTGCAGGGGCATATCAACTATGGTCCAGAAGAGATCCGGGCGCAGATACAGGCCGTGTATGATGCGGGTTATGAGGAATGGATTTTGTGGAATGCGGCAAACCGATATACAGAGGAGGGATTGTTGAGGGAGGAGGAAAAAGAATGACAGGAACGCTGTATTTATGTGCAACGCCCATAGGAAACCTGGGTGATATGACTCCCCGTGTGGTGGATACATTGAAAGAAGTGGATATGATTGCGGCGGAGGATACAAGAAACAGTATCAAACTGCTTAATTATTTTGAAATCAGAACACCCATGACAAGCTATCATGAATACAATAAAATAGAAAAGGCCCGGCAGATTGTATCCTGGCTTCAGGAAGGAAAAAACATCGCACTGATCACAGATGCCGGAACGCCTGCAATATCGGATCCGGGGGAAGTGCTTGTAGATCAATGTTTAAAGGCGGGAATTCCGGTGACTTCGCTTCCGGGATGCTGTGCACTGATAACGGCTCTTACACTTTCCGGGATCTCTGCCAGAAGATTTTGCTTTGAGGGGTTTTTACCTGCGGATAAAAAGGAAAAAGGATTTATTCTGGACGAATTGCGAAAAGAAACGCGAACCATTATTTTGTACGAGGCTCCGCATCATTTGAAAAGGACGCTCGCAGAATTGTATCAGATATTGGGAGAGCGGCGCATTACACTTTGCAGAGAATTGACGAAACGGTTTGAAACGATTTTTCCAACCACTCTTGAGAAAGCACTTGAGTTTTATGAGGATCATGAACCTAAGGGGGAATATGTGCTGGTGATAGAAGGTCTTGACCGCAGCAGACTGATAGAGGAAGAGCAAGCCGGATGGGAAAAGATTTCTATTAAAGAGCACATGGAAATCTATGAGAGTCAGGGAATTGAGAGAAAAGAAGCTATGAAAAAGGTGGCATACGATCGCGGTATGAGTAAACGTGACGTATATCAACTACTTCTTTCACGAAATTTATAGTAAAAATGACGAAAAAGAATTTTTTCATAAAAAATAGTAAAAAAGTACTTGTTTTTTTTGGTTTTTGTAGTAGTATATAGTTAAGTAAATGAAAGCCCATTGAGGAAATAAATAGGAAGAAAGGAAGATTAAAGGTATGAGTAAAGCTAAAATTACTAAACTCTCCATTTGTTTAGTGCTTGTACTGGCTCTAGTAGGAGGGGGTATCGTTTATTACAATGTAGCAGGCAAGAAAGGCGGAGAAGTTACTAACCAGGCAGCATCTAGGGGTGAGGATATTCCTAGTGATGGAGTTGTTTACATTGAACCTGAGTTGGTCAGCCTTGCAGGTGCACTTTCAGGAAATGCAGATTCTCAGGCAGCAGCTAAAGCAGCATTTGATCTTGTAAATGCAAAGAGACAGGAAGCTGGTCTTGGTGCACTTACTTGGAATTCTGGTCTGGAACAGGCATCAGCAGTCAGAGCAGTAGAGGCATCCCAGTTCTTTTCCCATACCAGACCTGATGGTTCTGATTGGTGGACTGTAAACAGTAACCTGATGTATGGCGAAAATCTCGCAAAAGGATATGCGTCTGCTAACGAAGCAGTAACAGCATGGATGAATTCCCCTACACATAAGGCCAATATCATGGATGCAGAATTTACTTCAGGGGCAATTGCAATCCATATTGGAAGCAATGGTCAGTGGTTCTGGGCACAGGAATTTGGTTTCTAAGAGAAAGATACATTTTACGTCGGCTCGCAAAGCGCGCCGACGTTTATTTTTGAAAAACAGGCAGTGACTCATCGAGCTCAAGTGATGTGATATTTACAATCTGCCAAGAGGTAATTTCGAGAAAATCATCTGATGCATTTTGAGGGTACAGCGGCGATACGCTTACCTGTAATACTTGATTTTCATTCATAGGGCAAGAGAAAGTGAGAGAGTTTGTAAGAGACTCTTTTATTTTTTGCTCATATTCGTCTTCGTTTCTGCATTCCTCATAAATGGAGGACAAGCTGACTGATAGATTCTTTAAGGTAGTTTGTGCTTCGTTACAAGCTTCATAATAAGAGGAAGTACGGTCTGCAAGCTTTTGGCTAAGGCGCAGATCTGCGCTGGCGCTTGTAATGGAAAGGGCGGCAAAACAGACTAGTGAAAGTACTACAATAATAACAAGAAGCGAAGACGCACCTATGCTGAATCCCGATTTCTTTTTACTTTCCATGGGAAACCTCCTTTTCAGGGAAGAGATATACCTCCAGGTTGTAAATCAGATTGGAGGATTTATGTGCAGAAATATTGCAGATTAACATGCTGTCTTTTTCCTGTAGCATTACAGATATGGTGTAAGGTGGTTCATCCAGGAAAAAGGCGGATTGATCTGAGGAATTCTGATAGCTGTTATCAAACAAAAGCATCATTTCATCTATATTTCCATTCGTTCCATAAAAAGCTTCGGCAACATTTTGGCACCATTCTACAGCGCTGTTTAAGTCTACACTTTGCTGACTGATCAGGTGCGACTTGACAAACAGCTGTACGCAGACTGCGCTGGATAATGAAAAGAACAAAATAGATAAGATGAGTTCCATTAGGAACAATCCGGATTTAGAAGATTTATTTTTCATTGGACAGTCCTCCGGAATGTACGGTGATATATAAATTGTAGTTTTGAGTATCATCGATTGTAATTGCACAATTCATGAGATGATCGTTTATCGGAGTAAGGCTGAAATCAGAAACGGCTATTATATCTTGTCCGATAGCCGGATCCAATACCATACCTTTGCGAAGCATGATTTCTCTTAAATGTCCATCATATTCGTATAAATAAGTGCAGTACTCCGCATTTCCAATTTTCGAGGTGATAATGAGTGCAGGACATCCTTGGAAGGCTCCTATAGATAAGGAACCTGCGTTGTCCGACTGCCGAACTTTTTCCGTGACATATGCCAGAGCAGTTCTGTTGCTGAAATTGTCCTCCATATTGTTTACCGTTCTTCCATAGATGTTTGCACCTATTGTGATTAGAAAGATGGCGGAAAGAGCAAACAAGCAGAAGAGCGCAATTACAAATAAAGTATCAATAATATGTTTTGGTTGCTTTTCTTCCATGGCGGATCCTCATTATCTTACTAAAATGGTAACGTCTGGTCTCATATTGGAGCCAATCGGCTGATAATCGACAAAAAATAATTCATGATTGTAGGTAAGCCCATAGTGTTCTTCTATATAGGCAAGGCTGGGAGGATAAAATCCCTCTACTGCATAACAGTGGATGATATTCCGGTTAAGAGCTGTCTCGAGGCTTTCTCTCTGCCGGTCGACAGTGGAATCTCCGATAAATGACAGGCACAGAATAAAACCTGCAAGTACAATAGGACCTATCAGATAAGTCAATCTGATGCGCGGCAGGCGCAGGTGACTTTTTTTTGATTGAATGGTAAATCGATTCATTATAGCCTCCTTTTTATCATCCGATGCTGGACATGATTCCCATCAGCGGAAGCAGAACGGAGAGAAGTATGATACCAACAATGACAGAAAGCAGGATTACCAATGTAGGCTCAATGATGGAAATAATTTTATTGATCTGCCGGTCGGCTGCTGCTTCATAGTCATGGGAAATCTGTTTCATTACCGTATCAATAGAACCAGAGCGGAAACCAATTGCAACCATACGGGAATGAAGTTTGGAGAAGATTTCTGATTTAACTAATGCTTCCGGTAGGTTTGAGTCCTGGTCAAGCTCTTTTTTACATATGTCGATCTTTGCCTGCATCTGTTCATTCTCAACAATTTCTGAAATCATATCAAGGCTCTGATAAGTGTCCATGCCGCTGGTAAAAGCCAGGTATAGACCGCTTGCAAAACGTCCGGCAGCAATTTTCTCATAAAATCCTCTCGTTAGCGGAAAATGCGAGAAGAAATGCTTAATTTTCTTTCTTCCTGCCTTCGTCTTGTAGAAAACAAAGCAGAGTGCGGCGAGGACAAAAAGAAATATGGTAATGCCAATGGCATACTGACTTAAAGTATTTCCTATAGACAGGAGGCTGGAGGCAAGGGGTGTCATTTCGGTGCCCAGCTGGACAAATACCTGTTGGAAAATAGGAAGGACTTTTACAATCAGAACCATGATTACTACGAACATCATGGCAATCATAATCAAAGGATAAGTAACGGCGGATTTAATATTTTCAGAGATGGATTCCTCGCGTTCATAATATGCTGCAAGAGATGTCAGAACGTCATCGAGATTACCGGACTCTTCTCCGAGGGCAGTCAATTTTACAACATAATTTGGGAAGATACCGGTTGATTCTATTGCCTGATAAAATGGCTCTCCCTTTTTGCATATCTCACCAATGCGGTTGATTAGCTCCTGTCCCTCGCGGCCGTATGTATCGTGAGCAAGAATATCCATACCTTCGGCGGGCGTAATACCAGCTTTTATAATCAAAGCAGTCTGTCGGCAGAAAGATGCAATCTCCACATTTGACAATGTTTTTTGTTTTTCCATAGGTAAGTCCTCCGATTAATAAACGTATTTTGTCACATAGTTACCGCCTTCACCGATAAAATGTTCTATTTGTTCTTCGCCGGCGTTAGCAGCAAAAGTGGGATCCATAATAGACCAGTTTTGTCCGTCAAACTGTATCATACCGTTAATCCATCCTTGGTCTTTCACGTAAGTGCTGATCCATGCATGATAAGCGTCTCCTGCGTAGCCGACCTCAAGGCGGGTGGGTATTCTCTGGGAGCGGAGCATGCTTGCCATGACAGCAGCATAGTCAAGGCAGATACCGGTTCTAATCTCTAGGATTTCGTCTACATTAGGGATATAACCGCTTTGAACATTCTCTGCCTTGTCAAAATCATAGGTAATATTGGAAACCACATAGCTATATATAAAGTTAATTGCTTCCAGATCATCATGTGCCTCAGCTACCAGTTCCTGCGCTTTGCTTACCACCTGACTGGAGGAATCGAATTTGACATATTGATTCGGATAAAGAAAAGCATTCATTGGAGCGGCGATATCTGCTTCTATATTTGCGGAAAAAACGGTAGCATACAAATCATCTATAATATTTTCGTAAACACCTATCGTGTAGTTTCCGCTTCCTGCTGACAGGGGAAAAACTTCATATGTATGGTTAGTCATATCATAAGTATATGTCATATGATCCGGTCCGATAAGCTGTAGTTTTACCTTGGGACTGGATCCCAGATAAGCAGCCATGATATAACCGTCATCCATATGGGAGGTGTCAAGAGCAACATAAGCATTGATAAAGCTACGAATACCATCTGCGGAAGGAACCAGACATTCGGGTGTATTATCCCGAATGGCAGTGGAAGACGACACATAGGGTTCAGGTGTCTTATTACATCCCTGGCAGATTACCATAAGGCAAAGAAGAAACAGGGGAAATGAAATTTTCCAAATCAAGCCGCCGGTAAAAAAAAGAGAACGTGGCTTAGTCAATTTAAAATAATGTGACATAATAACGATTCCTACGCTTCGATTTCAAAATTTTATAAATAATGCAATCCTATTTATCCATTATAATAGAAAAAACATAAATTTTCTATAAGTCTTTAGGACAGTTGTCAATATTATAATTTAGAAATAGCTGGAAATAATTTGAGGCATAGCTACATATGATGCTAAAAAGAAGAAAAGGAATTATATATGCTAAACTATATATGGGCAGCAATGATCATAGTGGGCATTCTTTTCGGTGCCGTCAATGGAAATATGAAGGAAGTGACGGAGGCAGCTCTGGACAGTGCGGGGGAGGCAGTATCGCTTTGCATTGCCATGGCTGGAATCATGGCCCTCTGGGTGGGACTTATGGAAATTGCAGAAAGGTCCGGCCTGATCCTAAGGCTTACCAATGGATTGTCTCCGTTCATATCCTTTATGTTTCCTGGTCTGCCAAAGAAGCATAAGGCGAGAGATTATATTTCTATGAATATTATTGCAAATGAATGATTTATAATAGGACTAAATAAAGGATCTTTAACTATATTATTCTATATCTTTTTTTAAAACTGTGTTATACTGTTTGTGTTTCCAATTTAAACATAAGGAGAGGGTACTCATGAAGAAAATGGAAGAATATGTGCGCAGTATTCCTGATTTTCCGGAGAAAGGTGTCATTTTCCGTGATGTGACGAGCGTACTGCAGGATGCCGACGGGCTGGCGTTGGCAATCGATTCTATGAAAAAGATGCTGGACGGGATTGATTTTGATGTGGTCGTTGGGACAGAATCGAGAGGATTTATATTTGGCGTACCCATCGCATACTCCATGCATAAGGCGTTTGTACCGGTGCGTAAGAAAGGTAAATTACCACTGGAGACTATATCTAAGGAATATGATTTGGAATATGGCAGCGCTGTGGTGGAGATGCATAGGGATTCTATTAAGCCTGGTCAGAAGGTGGTCGTTGTGGACGACTTGATTGCAACAGGCGGTACGATTGAAGCAAGCATTCAGATGATTGAAGAACTGGGCGGCGTGGTAGTGAAGGTTATTTTCCTGATGGAACTGGCCGGACTTAAGGGCAGAGAACGTCTTAAAAACTACGACGTTGACAGTGTCATCATCTATGAAGGCAAATAAATGCAGCATTTGCTGCTAACTTATGAGAAAAGGAGAGAAGTGATGTTAGAAAAATGGTTTAATCTCAAGGAGAATAACACAAATGTCAAGACGGAAGTGGTTGCCGGTATTACAACTTTTATGACGATGGCATACATTTTAGCGGTCAATCCTTCAATCTTGTCCGCATCCGGTATGGATAGCAATGCAATTTTGATGGCCACAGCGCTTTCGGCATTTGTCGGAACACTTGCAATGGCGCTTCTTGCCAACTATCCCTTTGCGTTGGCGCCGGGACTTGGTCTGAATGCGTATTTTGCCTACACAGTATGCGGCGCTATGGGATATTCATGGCAGATCGCGCTGTTAGCGGTATTCGTGGAAGGACTTATTTTTATCGTTCTGTCAGTGACCAATGTGCGTGAGGCAATTTTTAATGCGATCCCGATACAGTTAAAAAGAGGTGTTTCTGTAGGTATTGGGTTGTTTATTGCTTTTATCGGATTCCAGAATGCAGGCATTGTAGTTAATTCTGATTCAACGTTGGTGACAATTATTGATTTTACATCAGATTTCCACACTGCAGGAATCAGTGCGCTTTTAGCGGTTATCGGGACATTCCTTATTGCCATCCTGTATATTAAGGGTGTGAAAGGTTCTATACTGATTGGTATTTTTGCTACATGGATTCTTGGCATCATCTGTCAGTTGACAGGTTTATATGCAGTGGTGCCGGAAGCAGGTTACTATTCATTGATTCCTTCATGGAGCAATTTCAGTCTCGGAGCTATCGGTTTGACTTTCGGACAGTGTTTTAAAGCTGATTTCGGTTCTATCAGAATCATGGATTTTATTGTCATTATATTAGCATTTTTATTCGTGGATGTCTTTGACACATTAGGAACATTGATTGGATGCGCAAATAAAGCGGATATGTTAGATAAAGACGGTAAACTGCCCCGTATCAAACAGGCACTTTTGGCAGATGCGATTGCCACAAGCGCAGGTGCTGTGTTGGGTACTTCCACCACCACAACTTTCGTAGAGAGTTCAGCAGGCGTTGCGGAAGGCGGCAGAACAGGCCTTTCTTCGGTGGTAACCGGATTCTTATTCCTGCTGGCAATCTTCTTCGCACCGATTTTCACGACAATTCCCGGATTTGCCACTGCTCCGGCACTGCTGTTTGTAGGATTCCTAATGATTACGGCAGTAACTCAGATTGATTTCAATGATATGTCCGAGGCAGTGCCCGCATATCTCTGCCTCCTGGCGATGCCGCTTATGTACAGTATCTCTGAAGGTATCGCAGCAGGTGTTATCTCCTATGTGGTGATTAATGTGGTTTGCGGTAAGGCAAAGAAGATTACACCTCTTATGTATGTACTGGCTATATTATTTGTTTGCAAATATATCTTCCTGTAGGAACTATACAGTTGGCGTAGCCTAAGGGCTACGCCATTTTATAATGTAGTGCGCCTGGCGGCGCACTTTTTTTATGGGCGAATATCGGACAAGCATAGGGAAATATATTGAAGAAAACAGAAAAAGGATTAATATGTGATGGATGTGCAGACATTAAGGAATCTGGCAGATGTGGATATCTGCACGGTTTCAAAAGAATCACTGGTAGATATCCGGGATGTGAAGATAGACGCTTCAAAAGATCGAGATGAAAGGATTTCTGATTATATCAGGCAGATAAAAAATCCATACTGTTTCCGGTGTAATGGCATTATCGTAAAGATGAATTTCAGTCAGTCGAAAGGAACGCTGGAAGAAAAGCTGGCAAGTTATTTTTCGTCAATATAGTTTATAGAGTCAATGAACTATTTGAGGTGATCATATGAATGCAAATCTAAACGGTATCTATACTGCTGATGCGTATTTCCGCCTGTCGAGGGAAGACGGTGACAAGGCGGAGAGTGACAGTATTGTAAATCAGAGGGCTCTTGTGAAAGAGTTTCTGAAAGTGCATCCCGACATTCAAATTTACCAAGAGCGAGTTGATGATGGTTTTTCCGGAGTTAATTTTGAGCGTCCTGCATTTAAGGAAATGCTGGAAGATATTAAATCCGGCAAGGTGAATTGCGTGATTGTAAAAGATCTGTCCAGGTTTGGCAGGGATTATATCGAAGCAGGGCGTTACATTGAAAAGATATTTCCCTATCTTGGCGTAAGATTTATTGCAATCAATGATAATGTAGATACAGCTTTTGGAATAAGCGGCGCAGAAGAAATGCTTATTCCATTTAAGAACCTTATCAATGATGCCTATTGCAGGGATATTTCCATTAAAATCCGCAGTCATCTGGACATCAAGAGAAAAAACGGGCAGTATATCGGTTCCTTTGCACCGTATGGCTTTCAGAAATCCCCTGAGAATAAGAATAAACTTATCGTTGATGAAAAAGCAGCTTTGGTAGTGCGTCAGATTTTCAAATGGAAAATAGAAGGCATGAGCGGAGAGAGGATAGCTGAGAAGCTGAATGAATTGGGAGTTCCCACGCCTATGGAGTACAAGCATAGGAACGGAGAGAATTTTCAATGCGGTTTCCGCAGGAAAGCAGTCCCTAAGTGGCAGGCAAGCGGTGTCAATTACATTTTGCGAAATGAAGTATATACGGGTGTGCTTTTACAGGGGAAGACGGCTTCTCCTAATTATAAAGTAAGGAAACGGACAAAGAGGGACGAGAAGGATTGGATACGGTGTGAGAACAGCCATGAGGCAATAGTTTCCAAGGAGGATTTCCAGATGGTACATGGTTTCTTTGGGAATGATACGAGAGTTGCGCCGGAGAAGAAAATATTATATTTGTTTTCAGGCTTTGTAAAATGTGGACATTGCAATGGGAACATGACAAGGAAGTCAGTTCCGGTGAAAGGTAAAAAATATGTTTATCTGGTCTGCATTGAAAACAAGAACAAGGCGGGCTGTACAAATAATAAGGGAATTCCTTTAGAGAAGTTTGAAGAGGTCGTTTTGCAGGTAATCAACCTGTATATAGAGAGCGTTTTTGAATTAAGTCAGTTGTTGGAATTAGTTGATGAGGTTTTTTATCATGGATATTTTGTAGAAAAGATTCAGGAAAGCATCATGGATAAGGAATTAGAGATAGAGAAAAAATGCCAGTATGCTGCCTCCGTCTATCAGGATTATAAAGAAGGGATATTATCGAAAGAAGAATATCTGGAATTAAAGGATTACTACAAAACAAATATTGAGATTCTACAGAGTGAGATTAAGTCACTGGAAGCAGAACGTGAAGAAACTGCAAGGAACAGAAAAGACCAGGCAGGGCGGATGCAGCAGTTTATTGAATATAGAGGGTTCAAAGAGCTTTCACGGGAACTGCTTGCAAGGCTGGTGGAAGAAATAAAAATATATGATAAGGATAGGATTGAAGTTACATTTAAATTCAAGTCAGAGTACGAGCAGATGGCAGGGAAAGGAAGTGGTTAGATTGCTAGATGGATATGTTGCAAAGTATCTTAGGATATCTGATGATGATGCGGATGTTGGAAAAGGCAAGGATGAAAGCGGCAGTATCAGTAACCAGAGAAACGTGTTGCAGTATTTTATTAATAACCATGAAGAACTGTCAAAATATCCGGTCAGAGAATTTCTGGATGATGGGTATTCCGGGGTGAATTTTAACCGCCCCGGAGTCCAGAGTCTGCTTAAGGAAGTAAAGGAAAATAAGGTTGCATGTATCGTAGTCAAGGACTTATCTCGTTTTGGAAGAAATTATATTGAAGTCGGTGATTATATAGAACAGATATTTCCATTTCTGGGAGTACGTTTTATTGCTGTATCAGATAATTATGACAGCTTTAAAAATTCAGGCGGAATAGAAATAGGTTTTAAGAATCTGCTCCATGATATGTACAGCAGAGATTTGTCTAAAAAAATAAAATCTGTGAAGCATATATATCAGGAAAAGGGAACTTATATAGGAGGGGATGTTCCTTATGGGTATGTTTATAGTGGAAATAGAAAAGCAGAACAAGGTATAGGTATATATCAGCCGGATCCAGATGCGGCAGAGGTGGTAAAAAAAATTTTTTTATTAGCGGTGGGTGGTAATACACCGGTTAATATTGCGAAATGTCTGAATGATGAAGGGATCCCTACACCGGGAGTATATAAGAACCAGACAAAGAATTATGGTTATCAGGTGAAAAATGAAAAGAGTAATTTATGGGTGAGCGGCAAGATTAGGGATATTTTGCGGAATGAAGTTTATATCGGGACCTATATTTGCCATAAGATATCTACTGTCAGACCAAGAGAAGTATGTTGGAATGATGAAGCGGAGTACTTAAGGTTTGAGAATGCTCATGAAGCAATCGTTTCGAAAGATGTTTTTGATATTGCCCAAAAAATTGTACAAATTCGGGGAAAAAGAGGGAGATATAAAAGGGCAGAGAACAGGCATGCATTGCAAGGAAAGGTTAAATGTGGGTATTGTGGATATTCCATGAACCGGAGCAGCAAGGGCGAAAATGCCAGTTATCTATGTAGAATGGGTGATAGCTGCGGCTCTCATCTGCGGATAAGAGTGCAGGACTTGGAGGATACTGTTTTGGAAATATTAGAGAAGCTGGTTCCCATCCAGGGGGAGGGGGAGCTTAAGAGAGAAGAGAGCAGGTACAGAGCAATTTCGGAGATTATGAAGATCAAGGAAGAAAAGCGGATTTTGGAAATGAAGATGGAACATTGCAAGACTAGCCGTCTGAACCTGTATCGGCAGTGGAAAGAGCAACAGATTACAAAAGATGAGTATCTAAGGAAGAGAGATGAATACACAGAGCAGGAGGAAAGACATCAGGCAGGGATGCAAAAGCTGGATAAACGATTGGAACAATCGACATCGGAACAGGAGGAGAGGTCTGTCTATAATTTGCAGGTTTATAGCGGTAATAAGTTGTTGACAAAGGAAATGGCTGATGAGCTGATAGAGAAGATTGATGTGTATGATAGGGACAGGATAGAAGTAACTTGGAAGTTTAAGGGGTGGCAATATTTAGTCCTATCTTGATACCAGCTAATATTCTAGGATTAGGATGGGCATGCACGCCGGCGGGGCTGAAGGCGATGGAGGAACTGGCGAAACTGGAGGAAAAGAGAGGAAATCCGGCTTACGGAGGCAGTGGTGGTAAGGAGCGGGTTGCAAGTAATGAGATGTGCACGTTTTTGATACTCAATATTTCATCGCTGCAGCTTATTCCCGTTAATATGATTGCTTACAGGCAACAGTATGGGAGCGTAAATCCGGCGGGGATTATTGCACCGGCGATTGTGGCGACGTTTGTGAGTACATTGACGGCGGTGGTTTATTGTAAGGTGAAGGACAGAAGGCGGAGAATTTGAAGACTCTCTGATTTAAAGTAAAAACGTGGAGACAGCAGTAATGGAGGGGATTCTTGGGTTGATAAATGGTGATGCTATAGGATATAATAAAATTAAAGGTGGTGCTTTATTATGACATCGATTGAACAAGGTTGTATTGATATTTGGATAGACGACATAGTTCCGTGTTTAAAAGATACACAGACTGGTGAAATTAAGGAAACAGTAGTATTTAAAATAGAGAGCCGTGCGTACCTGAAGAAATTCCGGAAAAGTAATGGCTGGCATATTAATTGGAATGAAATTCCAAAAAATGTTGAAGTATATGCATTGGCGTTAAAGGATGATAACACGATTCAGGGGTTAGTTGGAATTAAAAATGATAAAGATTCCCATGCAGTATATCTTCATTGGGCATGTACTGCGCCGCATAATAATAAGCATGAGTATGGAAGTCAAAAGTATGTTGGTGTTGGGGGACATCTCTTTGCTATAGCAGCAGATAAATCTATTGAATGGGGATATGAGGGGGCAGTACATGGATTTGCTGCCAGTGAAGAACTACTGAAGCATTATATTGATGTTTTTCATGCAGAGTATTTGGGAATGCTTCATCAGTATCAATTTTTTATTGATGAAGAACAGGCAAAAAAGTTATTGGAGGTGTATCATTATGAATGGAACGAAACCTAAATTTATGGAAAATTTGGTCATTGCCCCAAGCTATTATGAACAGCCTGATCCATATGCTAATGCACCATCTTGTCATGTGAATTTACTTGAGCTTTCAAGATATGCAAAGCAATGTGGAAAAAAGCTGGTTGAGCTTACGCAGGAAGAAGTGAGAAATTTCTCAATCTGATATTTTAGATATGGTAGTTGTTAAAAGCAGGAAGTCTTTATGAGACATATCCTGCTTTTTACGTGTATTGCTATATTTATCAGAATGCTGTAGAGCGGAATGCATTTTAGAGGAATGGGGTTGATTGCAAGTTGTCTTTAAATTTGCATATAGGAATTAAATATTTTTTACCTGACATACAACAACAGTTTTCCAAAAAAATTCGTATCATTAACTTGACACAAGGGGTCTGAAAGCGATGGAAGCACTGGCGCAGTTGTAAAAAGCGGCAGAATGGAGCGCGTCGCAAGTAATGAGGTGTGTATGTTTTTAATCTTAAATATTTCTTCCCTACAGTTGATTCCGGTAAATATGATTGCTTACCGGAAGCAGTATGGGAGCGTGAATCCGGCGGGCATTATTGCACCGGCGATTGCGGCGACGGCAGTGAGTACGGCGGTGGCGGTGGTGTATTGTAAGGTGAAGGATAGAAGGCGGAGAGTGTGATACTCTCCGCTTTAAAATAGAGAGCCGTGCGTATCTGAAGAAATTCCGGAAAAGTAATGGCTGGCTATTAATTGGAATGAGATACCAAAAAATGTTGACAAAAGTATGTTGGTGTTGGGGGACATCTCTTTGCTATAGCAGCAGATAAATCTATTGAATGGGGATATGAGGGGGCAGTACATGGATTTGCTGCCAGTGAAGAACTACTGAAGCATTATATTGATGTTTTTCATGCAGAGTATTTGGGAATGCTTCATCAGTATCAATTTTTTATTGATGAAGAACAGGCAAAAAAGTTATTGGAGGTGTATCATTATGAATGGAACGAAACCTAAATTTATGGAAAATTTGGTCATTGCCCCAAGCTAATTTCTCAATCTGATATTTTGAATACAGTAGTTGTAAAAAGCAGAGAGTCCTTATGAGACATATCCTGCTAAAAAAATTCGTGTCATTAACTTGACACAAGAGGGAAAGCCATGGAAGAATTGGCGAATCTGGAAGAGGAAAGAGGTAATCCGATTTACGGGGGTAGTGGCGGTAATGTTTTGTAAGGTGATGGCTGTAAGATGAAGACGGAGGAATGGATAAATGAAAATCAGAACAGATTTTGTAACCAATTCAAGCAGTAGTAGTTTTATTATTGCCAGAGAAAACCTAATATGAGTCTCCATGATTTTGAGAATATAGCATTACAGTGTAGGCAGCAGACATACCAGTTTGCACTTGGCGGATGCGGAGACCCGGATCAGCACGAACATTTTCGGGAGATCCTTGAAATTTGTACACATGTAGGAATTGTTTCCAATTATACAACTTTGGGGTTTGGAATAACGGAAGAGCAGCGCGGATTTGCGAGAAACATTGTGGTGCAGCTGCATCTTGTTGTGTTCGAAAAAGTCTGATACAATAATGTCATGAAATAAATGGTTATGCATAATGCAGATATTTATGAGATTTTTGAGCCTTTAACTGTTTTTATAAACAGATAGATATGAGGTCAGGTCAAGTAAAGTGAACGGAGAAAAATAGGAGGTATTTGCTCATGTTAAATGAAAAATTGACTCAGATAGTTGAATTTCTACCGGTAATCAGGCAGCTTTTTGAACAGGATGTATACATAACTGTATTGGACAGGGATGGAATAATACAGGGGTATATAGTTCCAGATGGGGTCTCTCCGATTCTGAGTGTTGGTCAGGCGTTTAAAGACCCAAGCGGTGTATTTGATGAAGTGATAAGAACCGGAAGGCAGAAGCATAACTACTTGCCGGAAGAGGTTATGGGTGAAGCATTTGAGGGAGAATTAGTACCGGTCAAGTACGGCGGGGAAGTCATCGGATGTGTGGTTTGTACATATTCTGTTGATATAAAGAAGCAGATGTCGGAGATAGCGAATCAGTTTCAGGAGTCGGTTAAAGAAATTAGCGGCTCTATCCAGACAGTCATTAACGGAATTGAGAGTTTGTTTAATATGCTGACGGAAATGGACAGGATGGCAAATGTTGTAGAGAGTGATGTAAACAATGCAGTTGAGGTCGTAAACAAAGTCAGCAGCAATGCTTCACGTTCTAATATGCTTGCATTGAATGCGTCTATTGAGGCAGCACGCAGCGGAGAGTCTGGTCGCGGATTTGCTGTAGTTGCTAATGAAATGGGACGGTTGGCAAAGGATAGCGGTGGTTCTGCAACCGAGATTAAGGAAACTTTAAATAGTATTACAAATCATCTTGTCACAATTATTTCTTCAATAAAAGATGCAAATAATGTGGCAAAAGAGCATATGGAAAATGTCAGCCAAATCCAGAAGATTCTCAATCAGACGCTTGTGCTTGCCGGTAAATTGGAGGAGGACATCAGCAAATAATAATCTTTTGAAAAGTTTTTAATAGTGTTTTGATATAAAAAGTTCTTTTGAGACTGCATCACTCAAAGAACTTTTTATAATTTAGTTTTAATTAGGGGACAGATTAACATGTAAGGCTTTTATAATGGCAGAACAGATGATTCAAGCAGTCTTAACTTTTTTGATTTGGCTACTATTAGTTATTGTATGCTTTTAAAACTTCATGGTACAATATCACAATAATTAGCTTGTTAGTAATGGAGTGAAGAGGATGCAAAAAATATGTATTAGGAATAATGGACCAGTAAAGAATTTTGAGATGGAAGTTGAGAAATTCAATTTATTAATTAGGGAGCAAGTAACGGGAAAGAGCACTATTGCCAAAAGCGTTTATTTTTTAAAACTATAAAAAAGGAGTCATTTATCACTAATTGGACAGAAGGGCAGAAATATGTGATTGATGATATAGAACATCAGAGTAAGGCATTGGTACCTATACAGATTGATGCAGGAAATTCAGTTGAAATAGTGTAGGTAGATGGTGGTTTAATTACAGGATTACCGAAAGGAGAGGTCATATGCGATAATTTGGTATATACAATAAAAGATAGCAGTATACAATATTTTCAAGACCAGGTGGCATATCCGAAAGCATTCAAATATGTTAATAATAGAGACTATGTATTTGCTGCTATTGCAGGAGCACCGGATAACATTTTTTGTTATAAAAATCAGGGTGGATACATACCATATCCTTCCATGTCGATGAAGTTATTGGAGGATAAATAAAATTGTAGTTTAATGTATAGATAGATTATTATATGAATTGAGAATTAGATGTTAAAATATAGAAATTATATAGTCATGGTTAGGATTATTAGTTTGCGTTTTCACATATGTGAAAATATGCAAAGCAGTCGGAATGGAAACATTATATAAAGCTTAAGAAAGCAGAAATGTTTAGGTTGATACTGTTAGGATATTTTAATATACTGAAATAGTAGAGAAATTGAGTGCATAGATTTTTGCGTTAAATAATGAGCATGGCGAAAGGAATAAGACAGAGTTGGAAATGCTAGTGGAAAGCTGTGTTGAGAGGAGTATTAAAAGGTACAAGTGAATTATATGAGAAAATCAACTGTTTTATTGCTGGGAGCATTCTTTCTCGTGCTGGCTGGATGCGCCAGCCAAGGAAAAAGAACCGATTTTGTAGAAAAACAGCCCCAGATTATCTTAGATGTTTTGGCGCGGGGGATACCTTACAGAGAGCAATGAAGCCTTTGTATTTGGAAGTAGATGGAAAAACTATTGCACTGGTAGCGGCCTCCCGGGCAGAAAAATATAAAATGACACCGCAGGCTACCGATGTGGAACCGGGGATTTTACGCTGTTATGATACAGAACTGTTTTTGCAGGTAATCAAGGAGGCAAAGGAGCATGCGGATTTTTGCATCGCTTTTGTGCACTGGGGAACCGAATACAGTTATGACTTGGAGCAGGTGCAGTTGGACACAGGAAAAGAGTATCTGGATGCGGGAGCAGATGTGGTGATTGGTGCCCACTCCCATTGCTTACAGGGTATGGAATATTACGATGGAAAACCGATCATATATAGTCTTGGAAATTACTGGTTCAATGAAAAAACATTGGACACCATGCTCTTGCTGCTTCATTTTTCGGGAGATGATAACGAAACTCAGTTAACTGTCCAAGTCATTCCAGCGGTGCAGTCGGGCTGCCAGACAACCTACGCATCTGAATTTAACGAACAGCGAAGGATTTATGATTTTCTTGAAAGTATCTCTGTCAATGTGGAAATTTCGGACGAGGGGATTGCTACAGTCTCAGATGATGGTATTTATTGAAAAGGGTACATTTCTGCACTGAAAGAGAATAAAGGAAATATTTTGCTTGTTGGAATTAACTATGAAAAGCAAAAAACATCAATGCAGAATTTAAAATGTGACTTTATTTGTGTGGGTTCAGAGAACGAAAATACAGGAGGAAGAAGAGGATGGTAAAACGTACAAAAGGTAAGTGCAAATTTTGTGGAAAGGAATACACATTCAGCTATATGAACAAGCATCTGCCGGTTTGTGAAGAACGTCAGAAAAAGTGGGCGGAAGAGACTGGCGGTAAAGAATGCGGATATTTTGAATTGGCTGTTTATCCTAAGTATAACAGAGACTACTGGCTGTATGTGGAGGTAAAAGAGACGGCGACATTGAAGGATGTGGATCAGTTTTTGAGAGATATATGGGTAGAATGCTGTGGACATTTGAGTGCGTTTTACATAGACGGCATCAGTTATGATGTTGCGCCGCAGGATGATTTTTTCTGGGGTAAGCCTGCAAAAAGCATGAACTGTAAATTGAAATCCGTGTTAGAAAAAGGAATGACATTCGGTTATGAATATGATTTTGGATCCACTACGGAACTTATGATAACGGTTGTAAACTATTGGAGTAGGAGCGACAGGAAAGAGAAAATAGTAATCCTGTCAAGAAATAATCCGATTGAAATTTTGTGTGATGAGTGTGGGAAGAAACCGGCGGCATACATATGCCCGGAATGCTTTTATGAAGGAAGTGGGTGGCTGTGTGAAGACTGTGCTGAGACCCACGAGTGTGGAGAGGAAATGCTTTTACCGGTTTGTAATTCGCCGCGGATGGGAGTCTGTGGCTATTGTGGAAGCGATACTTATCCGGATCAGTTTGTTCCGGATATAGAGGGAACAGAATGATTACGCGGCAGCAGTATGGAAGCGGTCGGCGAAGGTTTGAGAAGAAGTGATGCTGTAATTCCTATGAAAAAATGCATTTTTTTGCAAAAGTTCCTATGAATAATTACATTTCACTTGTGATGAGTGATGGAATTATGATAATATTCTATATACAGATAACCAGCCGTATTCGGATCAACATAGGAATTAAGAGGAAATTTATGGAACGGGATATTATGAAAAAACTGGCGGCATGGAAGGATTCGCCGGATCGGAAGCCGCTTCTGCTCACCGGTGTGCGTCAGTGTGGAAAAACATATGTGCTAAAAGAATTCGGGAACAGATATTTTGAAGATACGGCATATTTTTCCTTTGAAGGGAATAAGGGGATTGCGTCTGTCTTTGATTATGACCTTGATCCTGAGCGGATTCTGAGGGAACTTGGGAGTATTGTTCGGGGGCAGGAAATTGTACCGGGCAGGACGCTTCTTATTTTTGATGAGATTCAGGCGTGTCCGAATGCTGTCACTTCCTTAAAATATTTTTGTGAAAGTAAGAGAGAGCTGCATATCGCATGTGCGGGTTCGCTGCTGGGTGTTTCGGTGAAGCGGGATGGCATATCTTTTCCGGTCGGGAAAGTAGACCGCATGCAGATGTACCCTATGACTTTTTCGGAATTCTTATGTGCCGACGGAGGGAAGGCGCTGTATGACGGAGCGGGACGGTTTGAATTGAAGAGTGAACTGCCAGAACTATACAGCATTCCGTTTGGGAAAAATCTGAAATATTATTATATTGTGGGTGGCATGCCCGAAGTAGTAAAGAAGTGGGTGGATACGCATAATTTCGAGGAAATATCCAAGCTACAGGATAATATTTTAGCGGATTATGGCAGTGATTTTGCGAAGCATGCCCCTAAGACGGATATACCGAAGCTGGGGTGGATTTGGGATTCTATTCCAAAGCAGCTTGCAAGAGATAATAACAAATTTATTTTCTCTCATGTAAAGGAAGGAAAGCGATCCGGTGAATTGGAAGATGCGTTGGAGTGGCTGACAGATGCAGGACTTGTTCATCGTTTGGAAATGGTATCGAATCCGGAACTGCCGCTATCATTTTATGCTGACTCCACTTTTTTTAAGGTATATATGGCAGATGTAGGTCTGCTTAGGCGAAAATCGGGTTTGTCGCATAAGACGATTCTGGAAGAGTCGGAATTGTATCACAATTTCAAAGGTGCGTTGACGGAGAATTATGTTCTGAATGAGCTTTTGGCACAAGGGAGGCATCCTTATTTCTGGCGCTCAGGTAATACGGCGGAGTTGGATTTTATATTTGAAAATGAAGACAGGGTCATTCCGGTAGAAGCGAAGGCAAACATTAGTACCAGAGCAAAAAGCTATCTGCAGTTCTGTAGGAAATACAGACCATCATTGGGATTTAAATTTTCCATGAAGAATGTAGGTGATAATAGGGTAGAGCAAACGCTCACTTACAGTATACCATTATATATGATCTGGAAATTGGAGAGGTATCTTGAAGCTGACAGATGAACCATTGCTTTCTTTTGCTATAAAGAGAGATGCTCTAGGTCTGGGGAGAATTGGCGAAAGGGGGATGCTGATGAAAGATTTTGTGACACAGGAAGACAGGTTGGATTACCTGTTGCAGGAATTTAAAGAAGATTCTAGTCAATACAAAGATCTGGAAGTAGAAGATGGCTATGAAAATAAACGAATGATGCTGCGCTCTTTGATGAATATCCGCATGCCAAGGAAGATGGCGGAGGAGATCGTAAAGGTGCAGGATGAATTTCTGACGTTGGAAGCAAAAGAAAAAGGAATCGTGACACTGTCAGATATTAAGACGATTAGAGAACAGTATGGCAGCAGTCATCCTTATGGGGATAAGATTTCCATTTGGCAGGGGGATATTACAAGACTTGCTGTTGACGCTATTGTAAATGCGGCAAATTCACAGATGCTTGGCTGTTTTGTACCCTGCCACAGATATATCGATAATGCGATACACAGCGCGGCGGGAATTGAGCTTCGGGCGGAATGCAGCCATAAGATGAACCAGAGACGAATCAAATTTGGACCTCGATATGAGGAACCAACTGGTCAAGCGATGCTGACAAAGGGTTATAATCTTCCGGCTCAGTATGTAATCCATACAGTGGGACCAATCGTAGGATATGATCTGACGCAGGAGCTTAGGCAGGATTTGAGAAATTGTTATGAAAATGTATTGAAATGCTGTATGGAACATCAGATTCGTTCCGTAGCATTTTGCTGCATTTCCACGGGAGAATTCCATTTTCCTAATGACGAGGCGGCGAAGATTGCTGTAGGGACGGTCACATCTGTGTTAAAAAAACATGAAAATGAATTTGATAGAATTGTTTTCAATGTCTTTAAGGATCTGGATAAGGAATATTATGAAAAGCTGCTTATACCGTAATTTAAGCGTATCAGTCCTTATCGGGTTGCTGTCCGTCGTGTGCTTTCCATTGACAGTCTGTTATCTGCATATTAGAGAACATTGCTTTAAAAGAAGAATTTTCGGGGGAACAGGCATAAATGCCAAACTGTATTTTGCCTTTTCCTTTGTGCATATGACAGATACGCATTTGATTGAATGTTATGCCGTCTGTTGAGCATTCAATACAATAATCGTCCGTCCTCCGACTGAACCGATACCACATTGATTTTACAGAAGCGTCGATAACCGTTGTCGCCCAGTCTGAATAACCGTTATTTGTCACAACACTTCCTAGATGTTGGTATTTATCGTTTTCAAATTCAATAGAACCTTTCAGCCAGTTTTCACTATCTAAATACATTACAATACCACACTGGTCAAATCTGTGGTGACTTTCTTCAAATTCTGTTTTTACCACAAAACTGAAATATTCTTCCTCCGTTTCCACTTGCAAGACAGGCGCATTGTCATTCTGAAAATGGTAGTATGTTCTCTGCCATAAATCCGTATATGGCTTGGTAGTTATTTCAATTCTGTCATTTTCTATTTTGTATTCTTGCGGTTCTCTTGTCCATTTAAACTCTTTTATGTCCATAAATTACTTCCTCACTAAACAGAAATTTTTTTATCAGTGACATTGAAATTGTAGCACACAACCGACCGGAGTACAATGATATATCCTGTCTCTTTGCCCTCTCCTTTTGTTCATTTTCTTCGTTATGTATTGCCCCGATTTACTTTGTCAATTTCTTCATAATTTCTAAATCATTTTAGCCGCTGTAAATCGTTATAATAAGCAGGGGACGCCCTAAAAGGAGTAAATCTTGATGCGCGAAGAGATTTTATTGAAGAAGCTGCGGGAAGGAGAGGAATCCGCACTGGAACAGTTGGTCTGCCTATATTATCCCGATATTTTGCGGTACTGTATATGGTATGCACCGGACCGGCATTTGGCGGAGGATGCAGCCCAGGAAACATTTTTTAAAGCGATAAACTATGTGGGAGCCTGTGGGTTCTCCGGAAAGTTCAAAGCATTTTTGTATAAGATTGCCTTAAATACATGCAGAGATATGCAAAAGAGCAAGTGGTCAAAGCGGATTCCGTTAGACGGAATGCCAGATGAAATCCAATATCATGAAGAAGGATTTACAGATGTTGAGGAGGCGCTTGCGATAAGATCTTATACACGGAAGTTGGATGAACTATCGCAGGAGATTGTTCTTTTGCGTTTTCGCCAGAACTTGAGGCTGCGGGAAATCTCAGAAGTTGTTGGTTTGCCGATGCGGACGGTGCAATCAAAGTTAAGGACAGCATTAAGACAGATAGAGACAGAACTGAAAGGAGGAAGATAATGGTGAATCGTGGTTTAAATGAGAAAATAGAATATGCGTTATCCGAAAAAACACTGAAAGTTACCAAGGCGCAAATGGAGCAAATGTTTTTTTTAGCAATAGTGCAATTCAGAAAAAACGGTAAGAAGAAAAGAATAGGGTTTGGGGAATTGCTGCTGCATCAGATTCGCTTTGTAGGAATCCGGATCTGGGTAATAGAAGTCATTACCGTATTTTTCCTGGTACTAATTCTGCGGAGTTTTTTTATGGATCCTTATTTCTTTACTCCAAGAAAGATTGCATTTGCTTTAAGCTGCGGGGTTGTGACGGCGTCTATGCTATTGTTGCCGTTTCTTTATCGTTCCGCTCGCTTCCAGATGATGGAAATAGAAAGCGCTGCATACTTCTCGATTAAGAGGATTTTGATTACCCAGTTCTTCTTATTCTTTGGGGGAGAAATCGTAATTGCGGCAGCAGTATGCACAATTGCCTATGTGCAACAGTTTATAGACAAAGGCATGCTTGTTTACGTGTTGTTGCCACTGCTTCTGACAGGCAATGGAATCTTGTTTTTCCTCCGAAATACATCGCTGGAAAAATTGTGCCGGGATTATATCTGCTATGCAGGGGTGCTGCTTACGCTGCTTTTTGTTAGTTATTATGCGGTCCCCTGGATATTTGACGGAAAATTATGGTTCATGTGGATTGGAAGCGGAGCAATATTGCTGGGGTATTTTATTCGTCAATGCAACAGGCTTATGAAGTGTTCTGAGGAAGCATTATATGTGTGAAGGGAGAGAAGTTCATGGAATTAAAAATTGACCATATTACGAAACAATATAAAGATAAGCTTGCGGTGGATGATGTATCTCTTACTTTGACCCCGGGTGTATGGGGACTGCTTGGCGCCAATGGCGCAGGAAAGACTACCCTTATGAGGATGATTGCCGGAATCATGAAGCCCACTTCCGGTGATATTTTATATGATAATATTTCAATCCAGATTCTTCAAGGAGAGTACCGAAATATTTTTGGCTATCTTCCCCAGGAATTTGGTTTTTATCCGGAATTTACAGTTGTGGATTACCTTGAATATGTAGCAACACTAAAGGGTATATCCAAAAGAGATGCAAAAGAAAAAATAGATGAATTACTGGAGCAGCTTACTTTAGCAGATGTAAAGAAAAAGAAAATCGTAAAGCTTTCAGGCGGTATGAAACGCAGGGTAGGGATTGCCCAGGCTTTGCTGAATGAGCCGGAAGTGTTGATCTTAGACGAGCCTACCAGCGGTTTAGATCCAGGAGAGAGGGTGCGCTTTAGAAATCTTCTTTCAAAATTTGCCCAGGATAGAATTGTACTTATATCCACCCATATCGTGTCGGATGTGGAATACATTGCAAGCAAAAACGCAGTCATCAAAAACGGAAAAATTATTGCTTTGGGAAGTACGGAGGAACTGGTAGAACTGGTAGAGGGAAAGGTCTATCGCTGTATGGTTTGTCCGGAGGACCTTGCTGGGTGGGAACAGCAGCTTAAGGTCATTAATTTGAAAAATGAAGCGGATGGAAAGATTTCTTTACGTTATTTGTCAGAAACACCTAAGACAGAGGATTCGGTACCCGTCTCCCCTCGTCTGGAAGATTTATATCTTTGGCTGTTTCCGCAGGAGGAGGTGCGAGCATGAGATTATTAAGTCTTGAAATTAAAAGAATCATAAAAACAAAAATCACGTGGGTGCTGCTGCTTTGCTCGTTTGCTTTTGCAGTGCTTATGGCGTACCTTCCGGTGACATTTGAAGGGGCAATTATAACGGATCCGGATGGAAATGAAAGAGAAATCAGTGGTCTCAAGGCAGTTCAATATTTTCAGGAGACGGATGAACTGTTTGGGGAGGTAACGACAGAAAAATTAAGACAGGCGGTAGAAGCGTATCAGGAAGTATATGAAGCCTATGATTCGCAGTATGGGAATGAAGTTCCGGCAGCAGTCTTTTATGCAAGACTGGCAAAGTACAGGCCCTTTATCAGGGGAATAAAGGAAGTATTTGCGAATCCTGAAACAGGGATAGCAGCGGGAGTGCGGGATCTTGATATAGACAGGATAGAAGATTACTATGAGATGCTTCCAAAGAGACTGATTTCGATTATGGATATGGAGCAAAAGAACTACCCATCGGCAAAGGAAGCCGCCCTTCGTAAGTTTGAAAGGGTAAACATACCTTATAGGTACTATTATGGTGCATCAGGTAATTCCATGGATTATGAGACCCTTTTCATTTTCTTGATGACGCTTTTTGGCGTGATTATTACAGCAACCGTTTTTTCCTCAGATTATCAGACAAAGGCGGATGATGTCCTCCGATGCACGAAGCATGGACGCCTCAGAATCGCGGGTATAAAGGTATTAGCGGCGTTTCTCATAACGGGCAGTAGTTATCTAATATGTGGGATTGTCTGGATTCTCGTGACCAATACATTATTCGGGTGGGAGGGCACCAAGACGTCTATGCAGCTGATTTTTTCTGTTACGTCGCTGGTTCCTTTTACGATAGGACAGTTACAATGGGTAAATCTGCTGGGAGCGTTCATTTTGTTTCTTGCAACAATCAGTTTTACTCTGTTCCTTTCTGCCAGAGCAAGGGATAATGTTTCTGCACTTGCGCTGGGTCTCACCTCTGCACTATTACCGGTTATTGTATACGTGAGCGTGCCGGGAGCGTTGGGGGACTGGCTTAGCTGTATTCTTCCAAGCGGCGGAATCGGATTGGGCAATTCTATCTTGTATTCCATGTATGATTTTATTTTTCTGCATATTGGAAAAACTTCTTTTTGGAATGTGGATGTGCTGCTTCTTCTTGGGGTAATAAAGATTCCTGTGTTCATTTGGGGAGCCGTATCTTCTTATTGTAAAAAATACGCATAAAAATGTTTGTTTTAGAGCCTGCCTTTGGTATAATTAAATTCAGAAAAAGAGGAAGGAGGGCGATGGCATGAATAAAAAATATGGATATATACTTCCTATCATTTTGCTATTGGTCAATGCTTCCGTTATTGCGTCAGGAATCTTCTTTTTCTGGGGCGGGCAGGATTTTTCCCTGAATCAAAAGCGGGATTCGCTTTTATTTGGGGCAAGCTACATGACTATGAATAATGAGTTTTATAAGATTATCAGCGAAGAAATCACCTACAGGGTGGAGGCGGAAGGAGATCGGATGGTGCTTCGGGATCCGGCGCTTTCAGTAGAGAGACAGATTGAGCAGATACAGGAAATGCTGGATATGGGGATTGATGTTCTGATTGTAACGCCGGTGGACTGGGAACGGCTGACAGAGGTTTTAGAGCAGGCGAAAAGACAGGGAACGATTATCGTGGTGCTGGATACCAATGTACAAAGCAGTGAACTGGCGGATTGTACCATTACTTCGGATAATTATCAGGCAGGTGTACTGGTGGGAAAGTATTTCCTCACACAGCATGAAAAATCCCGGATTCTTGTCATGACACATGAGGCGACCAGATCCGGACAGGACAGAGTCCGGGGATTCATAGATACAGTTTCGGCAAATGAAAATATGGAGATCGTCCAGAAAATTGAATGCGAAGGGCAATTGGAAATTGCTATGCCTAAGATGCAACAGGCAATCGAGGATGGGATAGAATTTGACAGCGTTTTTTGTCTGAATGATCTGGCAAGTGTGGGCGTGGCGGCGGCACTGGATGAAAAGAATATGCTAAGCACAGTGGATCTATATGGGGTAGACGCCTCACCGGATGCCAAGGCACTGATTGCGGAAGGGATGATGCGGGCATCAGCAGCACAGTTCCCCACAGAAATAGGCAAGGAAGCGGCAGATGTCATTTACCGCCTGCTTGAAGGAGAGCAGGTGAAAAAGGATATTCTGGTGCCGGTAGAACTGATTACAGAAGAGAATGTGGAGCAGTTCGGCATCGACAGATGGCAGTGACAAGGGGGTATAAGCATGGATGATAATAAAGTCCCCAAGATGATTTTCTTTGGAATGCTGAATTTAAATTTAATCATTATTCTTTATATAGCGATGATCATCACGAGCAGTCTGCTTGGATATGCGCAGGAAAATACAGCGCTTTCATTTTTGCAGCAGGTCCGCAGTATGCCCTTTATACCGTGGAAAATCCCTGTGCTGGTTGTCCTGCTGTTTGGAAGTCTGGTGTTTTTCCTTTGGATTCAGGCAGAAAACAGTCTTTTGGTTTACCTTAAAATAGGGATGGAGATTGTCATCAGCATTATGATTATCTATGTCCTTAACTTCAGCTATACAGGAATCATTTTTTTAATTTTAGCTGATGTAATCAGAAGGCTTCCAAAGGCGAAGGGGAAATTCACAGCAATCGGCATAATCGGTGCATTTTATCTTCTGATGGATTATAATCTGTTTTCAGGAAGATATAATATCACTCCTTTGGATACTTATCTTGTATATTACCGCAGTGATGTACGTTCGATTATGTTGGCGGTGATTAATATCATGAATTCATTGAATATGTTGATATTTGTTATTTATACGATTCTTCTGATGCGTATTCAGATGAGCGAAAAGGAGAGGATACTCCAGCTCAATGAGAAACTGAATCATGCCAATGAGGAACTGCAGCAGGCGAACAGACAGATGGAAGAATATGCCAGAGAATCCGTTAAAAATGCAGAAACGAAGGAGAGGAACCGTCTGGCAAGAGAGATTCATGACACATTGGGACATACGCTTACCGGTATTATCACTGGTTTAGACGCCTGCGTTACATTAATGGATATGGCGCCTGAGGCAGTAAAGGAACAGCTTAAAGTCATTGCTGATGTGGCAAGGAACGGAATGACTGATGTAAGGAGATCTGTAAAGGCGCTGCGCCCTGACGCACTGGAAAAGATGGAACTGGAAAAGGCCTTAATTCAGATGATGGAAGAAATGAAGAGAGCTTCCAATATAGAAATAGATTATTGCTGTACGGCATCGTTAAAGCATTTTAATAAGGACGAAGAAGAAATCATATACAGAATTGTACAGGAAAGCATCACCAATGCCATCAGGCATGGAAAAGCCAGCAAGATAGGGATTGCAATCACTATGGAATATAATGTTATAAATATCTGGATTAAGGATAATGGCATTGGCTGTACTCATATTGAAAAAGGATTTGGACTGCATCATATGGAAGAACGGCTGGGGATGCTTCATGGGAGTTTAAAGTGCTTTGTTGATAATGGGTTTGTGCTGGAGGCAAGCATTCCAATCAGATGGGGCGAAGAAGGTAATTAAGTAATCATGAGAAAGACATGAGGGCAGATATGATTAAGATTTTGATTGCAGATGATCAGGAATTGATTCGGCAGAGTTTGTCGATTATTTTAGGAAATGAGAAGGATTTTGAAGTGACAGACACAGTGACAAATGGTGTGGAAGTAGTCAGATCCGTCAGAAAGAATAAACCGGATGTAATCCTTATGGATATCCGTATGCCGGAAATGGACGGCGTTGTCTGTACACAAATCATCAAAGAGAATTATCCCGCTATCAAAATTATCATTCTGACCACTTTTGATGATGATGAATATGTCTTTAATGCTTTGAAAAACGGTGCAAGCGGATATCTGCTTAAGGGAGTTTCCATGAAGGAGCTGGCGGAGGCAGTTCGAAAGGTACATGACGGAACGGCGATGATCAATGAAGATATTGCATCCAAGGTTGTCAAGCTTTTTTCCAGAATGGCACAGTCTAATATTACTATTCGCGTGGATGAAAAAAGCGCTGCAGATCTGAAAGAAACAGAATGGAAAATAACTGCATTGGTAGGAAGCGGTCTGTCGAATAAAGAAATTGCCTCCAAATTGAATTTATCGGAGGGAACTGTCAGGAATGGTCTCAGCACGATTCTCGGTAAACTGGATTTACGTGACCGCACGCAGCTTGCCATATGGGCAGTGCAGACAGGAGCAGTGAACAGGGTATTAAGTGAGGAAAAGGGATAGCGGTGTGAATAGAATGAAGAAAAGGAATATTTACTTTCTCATATTTGGCAGTATTTTGTTTTTGACGGCGCTGATGGTCACGTGGTATGATTTTTCCCTGTTTTCTGCGCAGGAGGAAGTGATAACCGTGGGAGTGTTTTCCGACAGCTATTGGGAGGTGCAGAATGGATATTCCTATCAGATACTGGAGGATGCCATCGCTCTTTTTGAGGAGGAGAACCTTGGGGTGAAGGTGGAGTATGTCAGCGGTATTTTGAAGGAAGATTATCCGGAGTGGCTTTCGGAACAACTGATTTTAGGTAAGGCGCCTGATGTTTTTTTACTTTTTGGTGAAAATTTCAGTGACTTAGCGGAAATCGGAGCGTTGAAAAATCTTAATGAGTTAATTGAAGGGGATGAAGATTTTTCCGCACAGGCATTTTATCCTTCAACCTTTGCGTGTGGCAGATACGGGGATAAGCAGTATGCCTTGCCCTATGAATGCGCGCCCAGACTCATGTTTGTGAATAAAACGATTTTGGATGCAGAGGGAATTTCCATTCCGGAAGAGGATTGGACATGGGATGATTTTTATGAAATATGTAAAACCGTTACCAAGGATTTAGATGGAAACGGCACACTGGACCAATTTGGAGTGGTAGGATATACATGGTCAGAAGCATTTGATTCCAACGGAGTAAAGCTTTTTGATGAGCAGGGCAGCGAATGCTATCTGACAGATAGCAGAGCGCGGGAAGCTATTTTGTTTATGGAAAGACTTGAGGGGCTTCACAGCGGATATCAAGTTACCGGCAGAGATTTCGATCAGGGTAAGGTGGCATTCCAGCCGATGCTCTTTTCGGAATACAGAGCTTATAAGCCCTATCCTCTCAGTATCAAGAAATATTCTGGTTTTGATTGGGAATGTATTTCCATGCCGGCAGGAGACAGCGGGGAGAATAGATCTTCACTGGATACCCTTATGCTTGCGATGAATGAAAACACTTCGCATACACAGGCAGCCTGGGCATTTATGAAGCTGCTTTCGGCAGACGAAAGGATTCAGGAGGAAATATTTGATTATTCGGAAGGGGTATCTGTTTTAAAGGAGGTTACGGAATCAGACAAGACCTTAAAGCTTTTGATGGATAGTTCAGGAGAAAACAGCGGATTTAATTTAGGAATATTAAGTGATGCTGTGGATCGTGCAGTAGTGGTTCCGAGGTTTCGGGATTATGAAGAGGCGATTGCGGAGGTGGATAAGGCAGTTACAGATATCATGACTGGAAATGCAAATATCAGTACGCAGCAGATTATATGGAACCGCGAAATTAACACGTTTTTAAAAGATATAGAAAAGAAATGAAGGCGGACAGCTTAAGGGTTGAGACAGAATAATGACAAATGTCAGAACGGCAAAAAGAAAAGTGACATTTGTCATGAAGAAAAGGTGACACATGTGAGATGAACATGTGAAGCCTTTTTTTTATACTTACATTAAAGATAAAGAGCGAACAATAAAAAAGGAGGGGTTGTAATGAAATATGTTGTATTGGTCAGCCATGGGATGCTCGCACCGGGGCTGCACAGCGCGCTTGACATGCTTGCAGGAGAAGGAAGAGAAGATATTCTTTCGGCAAGTCTTGAAAACGGAATGAGTTCAGAGGTATACGCAGAAAACTTAAGAAAAAAGCTTGAAGCTGTGACACCGGAGGATGAAATCATTTTGTTTGGTGATTTGGTGGGAGGTTCACCGTTAACGACGGCAACCAACATCATTGCCGAAAAGGATCTGTTAAAGCAGACGGTAATCATTGGAGGGATGAACCTTCCGATTGCACTAAGCGCGGTACTTATGAAGGACGGTATGGAGCTTAGGGAACTTGCAGATATGCTGATTCCCGAGGCAAGAGAGGAAATAAAAGAGTTTCAGGTAACCAGTGAAGAGTCAGAGGATGATATTTAAGGAGGAAAAGAAAATGGCAGTTTCGTTTATTCGTGTAGATGATCGTATGATTCATGGACAGACATGTACTAGGTGGGCTTTGGAGTACCCTTGTGACGGGTTGATCGCTGTTAATAACGCAGCGGCAGGAAATTCCGTATTGAAGGCAGCTTATAAGAGCGCCAGCGGAAAGAAGACCTTTGTGTGGTCGTTAGATGAGTTTAAAGAAAAGAGCCAGAAGGTACTTGACAGCAAGGATAACTACTTCCTGATAACCAAGAACCCTTTAGACATGGAAAAGATTTTGGTTGAACAGGGATTTAAGCCGGGAGTTCAGACCGTGATCATTGGTCCTTGTAATGACAGACCGGGAACTACAAAGCTTGGAAATAACCAGTCTATCACACAGGAAGAAGCACAGGCACTGGAAAATATTATGAATGCAGGCTATGATGTGGAGTTTGCACTGTTAAAAGAAGAGGCAATTGGAAACTGGAAAAAATTCAGAGGTCAGTTTGGCTTTAACTAGGAGGGAAAAATTATGGAAATCAGTTGGATACAAGCGATTATTTTAGGTTTATTTGCATGTTTGGCTAGTATGCCCGGTTTAGGGGGTACTTCCATCGGTAATTATACTTTAGGAAGACCGCTAATCGGCGGACTTGTGTGTGGTCTTGTTTTAGGTGATGTTACAACAGGTATTTTAGTAGGATGTGCTATGCAGGTGGTTTATATTGCGCTGGTTACACCGGGAGGAACCGTATCTGCAGACGTACGTGCCGTCAGCTACATAGGTATTCCCCTTGCAATGGTTGCATTAAAGAGCTACGGTCTGGATGCAGGTTCATCCGAAGGCGCAGCGCTGGCAACTTCCTTCGGAACCATGGTTGGTACACTTGGAACAGTATTATTCTACGGAACAGCAACCATTAACCTGGTATGGCAGCATATAGGATGGAAAGCAGTAGAAAAGAGAGAATATAAGAAATTATATCTGGTGGACATGGGACTTCCCTGGATTTCCCACATTGCATGCTCCTTTATCCCTACCATGATCATGTGTAAGCTGGGAGCAAACGTAGTTGAAATAATCAAAACCGCTCTTCCCATGGACGGTCTTGCAATGAAGACATTGTTTACAGTAGGTTCACTGCTTCCTTGTGTAGGTATTGCAATTTTATTAAAGCAGATTGTAAGAAGTGCAGCAGACTTTATTCCCTTCCTGTTTGGTTTCGTGCTGGCAGCAGCAATGGGAATCAACTTGGTATCAGCTACTGTAGTGGCAGGAATGTTCGCAATTCTTACTTACAGAATTAAGATGCTTTCCGTAAGGAAGGTTGAACTTGCCGGAGTATCGGACGAAGAAGAGGAGGAAATCTGATCATGGAAAAAAAGCTTTCGAAAAAAACTTTATTAAAATCCTTTCATAACTGGTATTATGGTCATTTAACCTGTTTCTCACAAGAGCATATGCAGACTTTTGGTTATCTGTGTTCCATGCTTCCCTTAGTTGAGGAATTGTATGATGACGAAGATGAAAAAGCAAAAGCAATGAACACTTACACCGCGTTCTTTAATACAGAGCCGCAGCTCGGTACCGTAATCGTTGGTATGACTGCAGGTCTTGAGGAAGCAAGAGCTAATGGCGCAGATGATGTGGATGATGAAACCATTAACAGTCTACGTGCAGGTCTTATGGGTCCGGTGGCAGGAATTGGTGACTCGCTGATCGTTGGAACGGTGATTCCGATTCTGCTTGGTATCGCACTTGGTATGTCTGGCGGCGGTTCTCCTCTTGGAGCAATTTTCTACATCATCGTCTGGAACCTGTTTGCTTATTTTGGTATGAAATTCCTGTACTTCAAAGGTTATCGCTTGGGCGGAAAAGCAGTAGATTTCCTGATTGGAGCGCAGGGTGAGGCACTTAGAGAATCAGTTTCAACATTGGGCGGTATCGTAATCGGTGCGGTAGCGGCAACCTGGGTCAGCGTACAGACTTCTCTGCAGCTAGTAAATGACGCCGGAGAACCTTATCTGGTGCTGCAGGATAAACTTAATGATGTATTTCCGGGACTGCTCACAGCTGTATTTATTGTTGTATGCTGGTTCCTGATGGCGAAAAAGAAAATGTCACCTATTAAGGTTATGCTGATTTTGGTTGCAGTTGCATTTGTCGGCGTATTGATTGGATTCTTTAATCCCGGATTGGTTTATTAATGGAGGTGATACCATGAATGTATTGGAAAAAGACAGCTTACTGACAGAAGCAAAGATGCAGATAAAAGCCCTGAAAAAAATCAATGAATGGAAAAGGCTTGCCATAATTGTCTCCACCATTGGAGTAGCCATTGCCTATGCCGGTATAGCGGTAACTCCTTCTCATCTTTTTCTTGGCATTCTTGGCATTTTTCTCACCCTGGCAGGTGCAGCAATAGCAGTCATCACAAACTTGGGTTTAAAAAATGGAAGAAGAAATGTTGAGAAGATGATCCATATAATTGATGAGGGCAGGTCGTCATGAAATATAGGCTCCTTTGTGTGGACTTGGACGGAACATTGCTTACGGATCATAAAAAACTGAATGAACAGGATATAGAAGTTCTCAAGGAGGCAGCAACTAAGGGAATAAAGACAGCCCTGATTACAGGAAGAATGCCGGCTGCAACTGACCCCATTGTCAGGCAGCTGGGGATTCCCTGCATCATGGCATGTAATGCGGGGACCTACATTCTTAAGGAAGGGCAATGCATCTATACAGAATATTTATCCGTGGAATCTATGAAAAGCATTTATAAAAAGGTTGAAACTTTTGGGATTCCCCTGTGGATATTTCGGGACAAAAAATGGTTTGTAACGGCAAAAGACAGATTTGTTGAGGAAGAGGAAGAACTAATACAATATACCTCAGAACTTGTATCTGTGGAGGAACTGGCGTTCAAATGGGAAAAAGAGGGAACGGGACCGAACAAGGTACTGATTGGAGCCGAGCCCGCGCTGGTGCAAAAAATGCATGAAATATTAAGAAGTCAGCAGAATGTTGATATGGCATGTTCTTCACCTAACTATTTAGAAATTTTTCCGAAGGGAATGAATAAAGGAAAAGCGCTTCGGCTGATCTGCGAAAAAGAAGGTTTAAGAAGAGAAGAAACCATCGCTTTTGGAGATCAGGAGCTTGATATTCCAATGCTGGAGGAAGCCGGTATTGCGGTTGCAATGGGGAATGCTATAGACGAATTGAAAGGTAAGGCAGATTTTATTACAAAGACAAATAACGAAGCAGGCATTGCTTATGCATTGAATTATTATTTGAATCGTGAAGAAATGGAGGATTAGATATATGGTAAAATTTTCATTTATTGTAAAGGATGAGTTGGGACTTCATGCAAGACCGGCAGGTCAGCTTGTGAAAGAAGCTGCGAAATGTACAAGTAAGGTTACCCTGAAAAAGGGAGAAAAAACCGGAGACGCAAAGAGGATTTTCAATGTCATGGGACTCTCGGTAAAGGGCGGAGATGAAGTGGAAGTTATGGTAGAAGGTGAGAAGGAGCAGGAAGAAGCAGCAACGCTTGAGGCCTTTGTTTTAGAGAACATTTAAGATAGTTTGTTTCAACCCCCTTATATACAAGACCGCAGATTTGTGTTTTATCAAATCTGCGGTCTTATTTTTGCTGAAATAATTATTTTGTTTCGCGCCGTTGTTCTTCCTGCTTCCGTTTCAGTCACATTTCATCATCTTCATAAATGGCAGCCTGCTCTGGGAAATTCTGTGCGATCTGTTCTTCAATGCCCAAAACATTATTTAAAGTATCGTAGATAAGAAAATTTGCTGTAAATAAAATCAGCCAGATACCAATAAGGGGCAGGAGCACAATGGACCATGGGAGCATTAAGATAATGACTGTCCAGTATAAAATCTGAATGCATGCACAGCCGAGACATTTCCAGAAATAGCGTATCATGAACAGCAGACAGTTTTGAAAGCGTTGTTTTCCGGTCTGCTCAAACAATACTAGCTGCGGCCAATACAAAGAAAAAAACATAGTAAAAAATACCAGGCTTACAAAAAACAGCACAATGGTTCCAAGACTGGGGGATCTGACTGCCCACCAGAACATCATCAACACTATGCCGATATCGGCATAGTGCAGATGACTATGTATTCCTTCCGGTTCTTGACGGACCTGACGGCACTCATAATGTGACGCTGCGTGGCGGCGGTGGGGTCAACAGCGGACAGCTTAATATTACTAAGGCATGTAAGAGTCCTGCAAACCTGTTAAAATTCTATGATATGTGGTATGACCCGGAAATCGTTATGCAGCTTCAGTACGGACCTATCGGCATGTACTTTACGGGGCAGGATGAAAATGGTGTATGGCTGAGCATTACGGACGAGGAAAGCCGTGAGAAGTATAATAAGGGCGCCGGTGAGCTTAAAGGCGAAAATGAAGTAAATGGTCCGAAGCTGATACTCAGTGAATATTACGGTTCAACCTTTGAATTGGAGCCAAACGCTGTTTCCCGTCTGACGGATATGTATGAATTCTGGATGCCATATGTGGATAGCAAGCTTGCTTATCCCAGTGATTGTGTATATACGGGCAGAGAACTGGATGACCTCGACTGGTATAGGGCAAGTTTTGAAAGCGCCGTATCTGAGCAGGAAGGTCTGTGGATTAAAAACGGCGGACCTACAGATGAAGAATGGGAAAGCTATATTAAACACCTGAAAGATAAATGCGGTATGGATAAACTGCTGGCTGCGTATCAGGCGGCGTATGACAGGTATTCAGGCAAGGAAAGTACCGAATAATTAAAGAGAAAAACACCCGGCCGCTTGGAGGGTGTATATGGAGATATCAGTATCGGAGCAGAATAGAGCAAAATGTCTGCTCCGATATTGGTTATAATTTGGCATCTGCATAAATAATTGTATACTTTGTTGTCGCTTAAAAAAGAACATGGTAAAATGTTATGTAAAGGTCATGGAAAAGGAGATTTATTATGACAAGCCAGATTTTGCGCGATGCGCGAAAATATGAAGAAGAAATGGAAAGAAAAATTGCGGATGAAACAAGACCTGCATTTCATTTGTCTGCCCGGGTGGGATGGATGAACGACCCGAACGGGTTTTCTTTATATAGAGGGGAATATCATTTATTTTATCAATACCATCCGTTTACTCCTTTCTGGGGTCCGATGCATTGGGGACATGCAGTGAGTAAGGACCTTCTGCATTGGGAGTATCTTCCGGTGGCTTTGGCTCCGGATATGGATTATGACAGGGATGGGTGCTTTTCAGGCAATGCCGTTGTGCTGCCGGACGGAAGGCATTTGCTGATGTATACAGGGGTTTCCAAAGAAACACAGTCGGATGGAAGTATGCGGGATGTACAGACCCAGTGCCTTGCCATAGGTGATGGGATGGATTATGAAAAATGCATGGAAAATCCTGTGTTGGATGAACGTCACCTGCCTGAAGGCGGAAGCAAATATGATTTCCGCGATCCGAAAGTGTGGAGGAAATCCGATGGCTCTTACCGCTGTGTTGTAGCTAACTGTACTCAGGAACATGACGGTCAGGTGCTTCTTTACAGCAGCCAGGATGGATTTTCGTGGAAGTATGAAAAAATCTTGGCAGCAAATCAAAAGCGTTTTGGGAGAATGTGGGAATGCCCCGACTTCTTTGCTCTTGATGGAAAACAAGTCCTGATTGTGAGTCCGCAGGATATGATGCCGCAGGGATTTGAGTACCATAACGGAAATGGGACGCTCTGCTTAATAGGGACTTATGATGAGAATACGGATACCTTCGTGGAAGAGAGCAATCAGGCTATTGATTACGGGATTGATTTTTACGCGCCTCAGACGATTCTTGCTCCGGATGGAAGAAGGATCATGATCGGATGGATGCAGAACTGGGATACTTGTAATCTTCATGCTCCAAGTCGTCCATGGTTTGGGCAGATGAGCCTGCCCAGGGAACTCTCCATTAAAAACGGGCGGCTGTATCAGAATCCCATTCGGGAGCTGGAGAACCTGCGCGGTCAGGAAGTAAAGTATGAGGATGTCACGTTTACGGATATAATAAAACTGGAGGGGATAAAGGGACGGAAAATCGACATGGAATTATCTGTCCGGCCCGGGGATGAACAAAACCTTTATCGGAAATTTGCAGTACGTTTTGCACAGAACGATACCTATCAGACTTCCGTTAGTTTCAGACCATATGAATCTATCATAAAAGTGGATAGAAAGCATTCGGGTTCCAGAAGGGCGATTATTCATCAGCGCCGCTGTCTTGCAAAAAGTGAAAACGGCAGGATCAAGATCAGGATCATTCTGGATTACTTCAGCGTAGAGGTCTTTGTGAATGACGGTGAATACGCGCTTTCTGCAACTTTGTATACTGATTCCGCTGTGGATGGCATTTCCTTTTTTGCGGATGGTCAGGTAAATATGGATGTGGTGAAATATGATCTGCTGACAGATTAATAAAAATCGAAGGAGAAGGTTATATGAAGAACTATGATGTTACAGCATTGGGGGAACTGCTGATTGATTTCACTGAAAATGGAAAAAGCAGTCAGGGGAATCCATTGTTTGAGGCGAATCCCGGAGGCGCTCCCTGTAATGTGCTGGCAATGCTGTCAAAATTGGGGCGTAAAACCGCTTTTATTGGAAAGGTGGGAAAAGATTTCTTTGGGGAGCAGTTAAAAGATGCTATTACAGAAGTGGGCATCTGTGCGGAGCACTTGCGTATGGATGAAGAAATCCATACCACCCTTGCCATGGTGCATACTTATCCGGATGGCGACAGGGACTTTTCTTTTTACCGTAATCCAGGAGCGGATATGATGCTTACGGAGGCAGAGGTGCCGGAAGATCTGATCCGGGATTCCAAAATCTTTCATTTCGGAACGCTTTCCATGACACATGAGGATGTGCGGAAGGCGACGAAAAAAGCGATAGCGATTGCAAAGGAGAGCGGAGCTGTTATTTCTTTTGACCCCAATCTGCGCCCGCCTCTGTGGAAATCGCTGGAGGATGCAAGGAGGCAGGCGGCATATGGATTTTCCCAGTGCGATGTCTTAAAAATTTCGGACAATGAAATCCAGTGGTTTACAGGGGAAGAGGATTTCGACGCAGGCATTCAAAAGTTAAGAAGCCAGTATGACATTCCGCTGATCATGCTTTCCATGGGAAAGGAAGGAAGCCGCGCTTACTACAAGGATCTGCGGGTAGAGGTTAGTCCATTCCTGCAGGAAACGACAATCGAGACAACGGGTGCGGGCGATACCTTTGGAGCATGCTGTCTGCACTATGTGCTGGAACATGGGATGGATGGTCTCGACGAAGAGAAACTTACCCAGATGCTGACTTTTGCCAATGCGGCAGCTTCTATCGTAACTACCAGAAAAGGCGCGCTTAGGGTAATGCCAGAGGCGGAAGAGGTCAGGGACTTTGTGAAAAGCAGAATGAAATGACAGAAAGATTCATATAAGTAAAACAAAGCTGATGGGGCTGTGCATATTTACAGCCGGTCGGCTTTGTTTCTTTTTAAAAGGAATGAGGAGGAAATAGGATGATATACACGGTTACTTTCAATCCGTCATTGGATTATATCGTTTCGGTAGACGATTTCAGACTGGGAATGACGAATCGGACGGCTTCTGAGCTGCTGCTTCCGGGAGGGAAGGGACTTAATGTTTCAATGGTACTTGGAAATCTGGGAATTGAGAATACGGCGCTGGGTTTTGTAGCTGGATTTACGGGAGATGAGATTGTCCGGCGTATAGAAAAAATAGGTGTGAAATCTGATCTGATTCCGATTGAAAATGGAGTTTCGAGAATTAATTTAAAATTGAAGTCCATCGAGGGAACGGAGATTAATGGCTGCGGGCCCGAAATAAGTGAGGAGAATGTAAAGAAGTTGATGGAGAAGCTGGATGTCCTAAAAACTGGAGATGTACTTGTGCTTGCCGGAAGCATTCCGAATTCCATGCCGGATGATATCTATAAAAGAATTATGGAAAGGCTTGCTGGACATGATATCATGATTGCGGTGGATGCCACAAAAGATTTGCTGATCCATGTGTTGGAGTATCATCCCTTTTTGATAAAGCCCAATAACCATGAACTTGGTGAGATTTTTGGGGTAGAACTTAAGACCAGAGAAGAGGTAGTTCCCTATGCAAAGAAAATGCAGGAGATGGGAGCGGTCAATGTTCTGGTTTCCATGGCAGGCGAGGGCGCAGTGCTGGCAGCGGGAGACGGGAGCGTTTGGGATATGCCTGCGCCGAAAGGAAAACTGGTAAATGGGGTGGGAGCCGGAGACTCCATGGTGGCAGGGTTCCTTGCAGGCTGGATGGAAAAACAGGATTATGGTCATGCTTTCTGTATGGGCGTAGCGGCAGGCAGCGCAAGTGCATTTTCCGAATTGCTTGCAACGAGAGAAGAGGTGGAAACGGTATATAAACAAGTGCGGTTGGGGAAGGTTTCTTTTTGCAAATAGCAGGCAGAGATGCTATACTTGACAAAGAGGTGAAAAGCATGGATATAAGGATGAAGAAAAAAATCGTAGGCAGTCTTGCGGGGTTTTTCCTTGCCGGAATTCTGGTCGGATGCAATGGAACAGAACAGAGAGAAACCGATTCAGAGAAAGTCCAGGAGACAACAGTGAATATAGAGACACAGCAGAAGCAGAGGGAGGCAGCCCGGATAGATCCGATGGAGGAGCTGCTGGAGGATTATTATGGAGATTATCAGGAAGAAGGGGGAGAGATTGCTTTTGTGTCAGACGGCGTAGTTATGGACGGAAATTATAATGAAGCCATTTATGAAGGAATTCAGATGTATGCATTGGCAGCAGGCGTTTCTTTTTCTTATTACAATGTGGAGGAGGACAATTTTGAAGGGCATCTTAAGACTATTGAGGATGCGATTCTGAATCAGGCAAAAATCGTGGTCTGTGCAGGATATGATTTTCAGGAGGCAGTGGGTGAACTGCAGGATGATTATCCGGAGGTTTCCTTTTTAATGATTGACGGGGTTCCTGTTGATATTAAGGGGAGACCGATAGAAATAAAGGAAAACGTACACTGTGTTCTATTTAAGGAGGAGCAATCAGGTTATCTGGCAGGTTATATGGCAGTTTTGGAAGGATACCGCAAACTGGGATTTATTGGAGGAAAAGAGGAATCATCTGTAATCAGGTACGGATATGGTTTTCTACAGGGAATCGATGATGCGGCTAGAGAGATGGATCTTTCAGATGTGGCGGTGAACTATTGGTATACTGGGACGTTTCAGTCAAACGAGGAAATTTTTGAGCAGGCAGCGCAGTGGTATGCAGAAGGAACGGAGATTATTTTTGCCTGTGGAGGATTTCTTTACACGTCTGTTCTGGAAGCGGCAAATAAAGAGGACGGTCTGCTTATCGGGGTAGATGTGGATCAAAATAAACTTTCGGAGCGTTTTCTGACCTGTGCCGAAAAGGATATTGCAAATGCGATAGTGATTTCACTGGATGATTATTATGCAGCAGGCAGGAAATGGTCCGAGGCGTTTGCCGGGCAGGATGTGCGGTATGGGGTGGAAGATAACTGCACAGGAATTCCGGTTTTGAAGACAGAGTGGAGATTTAAGAATGTCACGATGGGAGATTATTATGAATTATATACACGGGTAAAGCAGGGAGAGCTATCTGTGTCAGATGAGACTGAAAGGCAGCCGCAGGTGTCAGTGACTGTGAATTATAAGTAAGTGTAGGAGAATGATGGTGCATAGGAAAATTTGGAAAATAAGAAAAAGGCTTCTTTTTTTGTCTGCAGGTATGGTGTTGCTGGCAGGACTTTTATACGGCTGTGGGGAACAGGTGCCTGCCGGCGGAGAAAATGTTATAACGGGGAACCGAGAAGAAACAGGAGAAGCAAAAGGAGAAGAAGATAAAGCACAATTGGAAGAAGTTGAATTAGAGCAGCTTGCCCGGGGAGAGGTGCAGATGTCGGTAAAGGATTTGGCGGACTATGCCTCCGGTACGGCCATGCTTGATGAGGATGCACCGGAACAGATGGTATATTCCCTTGAGATGCCGCAGATTCCGGAGAGCGATGATGCGTATTTGTACTTGTTTGCAACGGAATCTTATGAGGATACAGAAAAAGTGTCAGGTGAGCCGGTAGCGGTCTGGAAAAAAGGAAGAACATCTGAGGTTTCTTTTGATTATGAAGAGGAATATTTGTTCAAGCTGTTCGTTCCCACGCTTCTGATAAAGGGAAAGTATGTCCCCGTAGGAACGGGAATTTATCTGTTAAATCCGGAAGCGCTGGCGGACAATCAGGACGATTATCCGGATATGGGGTCAAAAAAGGGAGTCTTGCTGGATCCTACGATGCTGGGAACGAAGGAACTGACAGATTTGGAAGTGAAGCATACCATTTATAACATTCCTTTATCTCTGATTATGGGAGAGACTACAGATGAAAATTTTCCTACAATCGTATACACTTACGAAGGGAAGGACTACTATTTTAATGGGCAGATAATAAGTGAATACGATGGGTTGTTTTCTTATCTGGCAAGTATAGGAATGTGTTCCACGGCAGTGGTATTGAATGATTGGAATGATGCACATATGGAGATGATTCATCCCAAAGCAAGAAATCAGAAAAGCGGCGCTTATTACTATATGTTCAATACCGCGGAAGAAGAGGGAATAAAGGAACTTGAGGCGGTGGCAAGCTTCCTTGCCGGACGGTATTCCGATGGGGAGCACGGTATGGTGCATAATTGGGTGATAGCCAATGAAATCAACCAGTTCAAAACGTGGAATTATATGAATACGAAGGACCCGGTATATTATGCACAGGAATTTGAAAAATCTTTACGCATTTTCTATCAGGCGATCAAAAGCAGGTATGCCAATGCAAGAGTGTATTTCAGCGTAGACCATGACTGGAACAGCAACGGCGGAAACAACAGGGACTATTTTAATGCAAAGGATTTGATTGCTGCATTTAATGATGCGGCAACAGAACATGGAAATTATGACTGGGGTATTGCAATCCATCCTTATCCGGAACCGCTTACCCGTGTAAACTACTGGTCTTCAGAATGTGATAAGACCCAGGAAGCAGAAGTTCTTACGATTATGAACCTCAATGTGCTGACAGATTTTTTAGGGCAGGAGGAATATCTGGATAGGTCAGGAGAGATGAGAAGCATCACGATTACAGAGTTGGGATTTTCGTCCAAATCAGGAGAGAAGCTTCAGGCGGCGGCATTTGCCTATTGTTATTTTATTGTGGATGCAAATCCATACATAGACGCTTTTATTTTGAACAGGCAGACAGATGCTCCGGAGGAAGTGGTGAGCGGACTTGCCTTCGGCCTTTATGAATATGACCATTCAGAGAAATATCTGAAAGAGGTCTTCCGCTATATTGATACTGACAGGGCCCAGGAATACATGGATTTCATGTTGAACATATTGGGGGCGGAGAGCCTGGAGGAGGCTCTTAGCTGGGCGGAGTAGATCCTTCTTTAAATTTGATAATCATTTCCCTGGTGAGACTGATGTGGTCATCCTCCAGGGAAATTTCATCTCTGTGAAACCAGCCGGCTTCCGACAATTCACTGGTATCTAAGGTGATTTGATCGGAGCCGTCCAGGTCGCAGAAGAATCCCATCAAAAGACTTCCGGAAAAAGCCCAGGGCTGGCTTTTGTAATAACGGATATTTTTTACTTTAAGCCCTACTTCTTCCATCACTTCCCTTTGGACGGTCTGTTCTGCACTTTCCCCGATTTCGGTAAAACCGGCAATGAGGGCATAATTGGTGTACGCTCGTCCCGCATATTTGCTCATCAGTATTTTATCTCCGTTTATAACGCCTACTATGACGGCGGGAGAAATTCTTGGATAAACCGTATTGTGACAGTCGGGGCAAAAGAGCATCCTCTCCTTATGATCGGGAATCATTTTATGCCCGCATCGCCCGCAAAACCGGTTGGTCTGGTACCAGCCAAAAAGATGATGGGCGGTGATGCCGGCAAAGGCAGTATGTCTGGAAGAGGCGGTGCGGAAAATCCGTACATCCTCGTAAGCATAGCCGGGGAGAAGGATTGCCGGCGAGGGGGCAGTAGGGTATGCTAAAAAGTATTTATAGCTGTCTATAGAAAATAAATAGTGGTAAGTACACTCGTATTTTCCCAATTCTTTCCGTGTAGGGAAACGAAGCTTTTTATCTTGATTTTCTTTCAAATGGAACCGCAGCAGAGCGGTATGCTGGTCAAAGACAAGAATAAAGTCATTTTCTTCCGGTTCTATATCTTTATATTCATTGTGATAAATCTGGGGATAAATATCCTGTATCATTTTTAAATACACGCTTTCTATTTCAGTTTTCTATTGAAATTTTAGTATATGATATACGATTCGAATAGTCAAATTTTAAATAATAAGCAAATGGATTGAAAAAAACACCCTTGTAATATAAAATTATATTTAGTTTTGTTTTCGTGTAAGAAAATAAAACCAAGTAGAATTTGGTTGGAAGGAATTGGAAAAATGAAGTGGATGAAATTCAGAATTAAAACAATTACAGATGCTGAGGATATCATTATCAGCACCTTATACGATATAGGTCTTGAAGGAGCGCAGATTGAGGACAAGGTTCCCCTTACTGCACTGGAAAAGGAGCAGATGTTTGTAGATATTCTCCCAGAGGGACCGGAGGATGACGGCATTGCTTATCTCAGCTTTTTTGTGGAAGAAAAAGAAGACGGCGCACTGCTGATGAATGGAGAGGAAACCACGGCACAGGCGGTTCTGGAAAATGTGAAGAAAGAGCTTGAAGAGCTTCGTGATTTTATGGATATCGGAGAAGGAAGTGTTGTCATAGAGGAGACAGAGGATATTGACTGGATCAACAACTGGAAACAGTATTTTCATCAGTTTACCATAGATGACGTTCTGGTGATCCCCTCATGGGAGGAAGCAGCGCCGGAGGATCAGAATAAGATGATTCTTCATATTGATCCGGGAACTGCGTTCGGGACGGGGATGCATGATACCACCCAGCTTTGTATCAGGGCGCTGCGTAAATATATCACGCCAGATACCAGACTGCTGGATGTGGGAACCGGAAGCGGCATTTTGGCGATTCTTTCCATTATGTTTGGCGCACGCAGCGCGGTGGGAACGGATCTTGATCCCTGTGCTATAGAGGCAGTCAGGGAAAATAAGGAGGCAAACGGCATTCCGGATGAAGCGTTTAAGTTGATTATCGGAAATATTATTACAGAGCGGGAAATTCAGGAGCAGGTAGGATACGAGTGCTACGATATTGTTGCCGCTAATATTCTGGCGGAGGTTTTGGTACCTCTTACCCCTGTTATCGTGAATCATTTGAAAAAGGGAGGTATCTATATTACCTCCGGTATCATTGACGATAAGGAACAGACTGTGGTGGATGCGGTAAAGGCAGCAGGACTGGAAGTGCTTGAAGTAAACCATCAGGGAGAATGGGTCGGCGTTGTTGCGCGCAAAAATAGATAATAGAAGGGCATGTCGCTAATATGTACCAATTTTTTGTGGAACCCGGACAAATTCAGGGAAATAAAGTTATTATTACAGGCGGGGATGTGAATCATATCAAGAATGTGCTTCGCATGAAACCCGGAGAAGAAATTTCCGTCAGCAACGGCGTAGACGGAAAGGAATATCGCTGCGGTATTGAAGAACTGGGCGAGGAGGAAATCGTTTGCGAGCTTCGTTTTATAAAAGAAGAAGGAGTGGAGCTTCCCTCAAAGATTTATCTTTTCCAGGGGCTTCCCAAAGCGGATAAAATGGAGTTGATTATTCAAAAGGCGGTGGAACTGGGGGTATATGAGATTATACCGGTTTCCTGTATGCGCGCGGTGGTGAAGCTGGATGAAAAGAAGGCAAAAAATAAAATTGCAAGGTGGCAGGGAATTGCGCAGGCGGCTGCCAAGCAAAGCCGGAGAGGCATTATTCCGCAGGTAAAAGAAGTGATGAGCTTCAAAGAGGCGGTCAGCTACAGCAGATGTGCGGATGTAAGAATGATACCTTATGAACTTGCGGAGGACATGGAAAAGACAAGAGAATTGATTGGTGGATTACAGCTGGGAGAGGATGTTGCTGTTTTTATCGGACCGGAGGGGGGATTTGCCGGGGAAGAGATTGAAATGGCTATAAGCGAAGGGATGATCCCCATCACGCTGGGACGGCGCATCCTGCGCACGGAAACAGCAGGAATGACAGTTCTGTCTATCATAATGTACCATTTAGAGAGATAATCATATAGTAATAGTAGGATTAAGAACGAATACTCTGTTCAGAAAGGCCAGTGATATTATGGAGGTATATTTAGATAATTCGGCAACCACCAGATGTTTTGACGAGGTAGCTGCGCTGATGACCCAGATTATGTGTGAAGACTACGGAAACTCCTCAAGTCTCCATAGAAAGGGCGTTCAGGCAGAGAAATATATCCGTTATGCAAAGGACGTAATTGCCAGAAATTTAAAGGTAAATGAAAAAGAAATCTTTTTTACTTCAGGAGGAACGGAATCAGATAACCTTGCTTTGATTGGATGCGCACATGCGAACTGCCGGAGCGGAAAACATCTGATTACGACACAAATTGAGCACCCGGCGGTCTTAAAGACTATGAAGCACCTGGAAGAAGAAGGATTCCGGGTCACTTATCTGCCGGTAGACCAGAAAGGATGCATTCGTCTGGAAGATTTGCAGCGTGCCATCACGGGAGAAACTATATTGGTTTCCATCATGCACACCAATAATGAAGTAGGTTCCATGCAGCCCATTGCGCAGGCAGGCGCGCTGATCAAAAAGATGAACCCCAAAATCCTGTTTCATGTAGATGCAGTGCAGGGATACGGGAAGTTCAGGATATATCCCAAAAAAATGAAGATAGATCTCTTATCTGTAAGCGGTCACAAGATCCACGGACCGAAAGGAGTCGGTTTTTTATATATAGATGAAAAAGTAAAAATCAAACCCATCCTTTTTGGCGGCGGACAGCAAGGCGGTATCCGCTCCGGTACAGAAAATGTTCCTGCCGTTGCCGGTTTGGCAAAAGCGGTTGAAATGGTTTACGGAAATCTGGATCGGGAGATCGAAAAGCTGTACGGGATAAAGCGGGCTTTTGTCCAGGGAGTACAGAAGATTGACAATGTGATTGTAAACGGACACCCGGATGAAACGGGAGCGCCTCATGTGGTGAGTGTTTCCGTAAGGGGTGTGCGCAGCGAGGTTCTTCTCCATGCATTGGAGGACAAAGGGATTTATGTTTCGGCAGGCAGTGCATGTTCAGCGCGCAAGCCCCAGCCTTCCGCTACCCTTCGTGCTATGGGTATTTCAGAAGAGCTGCTAGGATCTACGATTCGGTTCAGTTTTTCTGTTTTTACCACGATGGAAGAAATAAACTATACTTTACAGACAATGTATGATATAATTCCCATGCTTAGGAAATATACTCGTAATTAGGAATACTTTTTCGAGAAGAATGGCTCTTTTGAGTCATTCTTCTTGGATGGAAAGATGCAGATAGGAGCAAAAGATGTTTAGTGCATTTTTGATTAAGTACGCGGAGATTGGCGTAAAAGGGAAAAATAAGTATTTATTTGAAGAGGCTTTGGTACAGCAGATAAAGTATGCACTGAAACGGTGTGAAGGAGAGTTCAAAGTCACGCGGACAGACGGAAGGATTTATGTGCATGCACTGTCAGACTTTGATTTTGATGAGACGGTGGACAACCTGAAAACTGTTTTTGGTATTTCAGGAATCTGCCCGGTCATTCACGTTGAAGATGAAGGATATGAGAAACTTGCCGAAAAACTGGTGGAATATGTGGACAAGGTATATGAAGACAAGAATATCACCTTTAAAGTACATGCCAGAAGAGCAAGGAAAAATTATCCTATGAATTCCATGGAACTCAACATGGAATTGGGCGGTGCGGTACTGGATGCATTTCCGGAAATGAAAGTGGATGTACATCATCCGGAAGTGATGCTGTATGTAGAAATCAGGGAAAAGATTTATATTTATTCCATAGAAATTCCGGGACCGGGCGGTATGCCGGTGGGAAGCAACGGAAAGGCAATGCTTCTTTTGTCGGGAGGAATCGATTCTCCTGTAGCCGGATACATGATTGCAAAGCGTGGGGTCAAGATTGATGCGGTTTATTTTCATGCCCCTCCTTATACCAGTGACAGGGCAAAGCAGAAAGTGATAGATCTGGCTAAACTGGTATCCCGTTATGCGGGACCGGTTTATCTCCACATCATTAATTTTACGGATATACAGCTTTACATTTATGAAAAGTGTCCTCATGAGGAACTTACCATTATCATGCGCAGGTATATGATGAAGATTGCGGAAAAGATTGCCAAAGAAAATGACTGCCTGGGACTGATTACGGGAGAAAGTATCGGTCAGGTGGCATCCCAGACGGTACAGTCGCTGGCTGTTACCAATGAGGTGTGTACGCTTCCGGTATTCCGTCCGCTGATTGGATTTGATAAGATGGAAATCGTGGATGTCTCGGAGAAGATTGGAACCTATGAAACTTCCATTTTGCCCTACGAAGACTGCTGTACAATCTTCGTTGCAAAGCATCCAGTGACAAAGCCCAACTTAAATGTGATTAAACGGCATGAGCAGAATCTGGAAGAAAAGATAGACGAACTGGTGCAAAAAGCGTTGGATACAGATGAACTTGTCATAGCAAGATGGGAATGAATCTAGCGTAAAAAAGGAGCTGGCAATAAGCCAGCTCGCTATATTCATTAAATTAAGTAAGGTTTGATAATCTCAAGAACTTCATCAACGTTTTCTTCTGCATGGATATTTAAGTCGATTGGCTTGGATAAGTCTAAGCTGAAGATACCCATAATGGATTTGGCATCAATTACATATCTTCCGGATACTAAATCAAAGTCATAATCGAATTTTGTAATATCATTTACAAAAGATTTTACCTTGTCAATTGAATTTAATGAAATCTGAACTGTTTTCATTGGGAATTACCTCCTTAAATTTTTCATACCTTCTGCTAATATAGTAAAGGGTTGAACCTCAAAAGTCAATGATAAAACAACACAAAAAAGAAGCCTTTCAATAAAGAGCGCAAATGGGGGCACAATATGAAAAGTGTAGCATTTCATAACCTTGGATGCAAGGTGAATGGATACGAGATGGACTATATGCAGCAAATATTAAAAGAGAGAGGCTATAGCATTGTACCATTTGATGAAAAAGCTGATATTTATATTATAAACACCTGTACCGTGACCAATATAGCGGACAGAAAAAGCAGACAGATGCTTCATCGTGCAAAAAAATTAAATCCCGAGTCTATAGTGGTGGCGGTGGGATGCTATGTGCAGACAGGAACCGAAGACGCCTTAAAGGATATGAGCATTGATCTTGCAATCGGCAACAACCGGAAAAAAGACCTTATTCCTATTCTTGAGGAATATCTGGCGGAAAAAGAAGAAACCGGGCGGGATAAGACCCTGCAGGGAAAAACCATTATAGATATTAACAAGACCCATGAGTATGAGTCCATGAAGCTGACCCACACGGCGGAGCACACCAGAGCATTCATCAAAGTGCAGGACGGCTGTAATCAGTTCTGCTCTTACTGCATTATTCCTTACGCCAGAGGCAGGATCAGAAGCCGCGAAATGGACGAGGTCGTAGATGAGATAAAAGGTCTTGCGGAAAACGGCTACAAAGAAGTAGTGCTTACAGGTATCCATTTAAGTTCCTATGGAATGACAGGCGGAAATGATTTTTCGACCAGTCAGCTGCTCTCCCTGATACAGACCGTGGAACGGATTCCGGGAATCGAACGCATCCGTCTGGGATCCTTAGAGCCCAGGATCATCACAGAGGAATTTGCCCGGGGACTTTCCCAGTGTGCCGGGATCTGTCCTCATTTTCATCTTTCCCTTCAAAGCGGCTGTGATTCCGTTCTTGAAAGAATGAATAGAAAATATTCAGCAGAGCAATACTATGAAAAGGTATGTATCCTAAGGAAGTATTTTGAAGAACCGGCAATTACCACAGATGTGATCGTGGGCTTTCCGCAGGAAACAGAAGAGGAGTTTGAAAAAACACGGCTGTTTCTTCAAAAAGTGGGATTCTATGAAATGCATGTATTTAAATATTCCAGAAGAAAAGGAACTCCGGCTGCGGCTATGGATGGACAGATTCCGGAGGATATTAAAAACATGCGCAGCAGTGTGCTTCTGGAGTTAGACAAGGAGATGTCCCGCCGGTATCGAGAGATGCATATACATAAGGATGCAGAAGTGCTGTTTGAGGAAGAAAAGATCATAAAAGGGAAAAGGTATCAGACAGGTCATACCAAAGAGTACATTCGTGCGGCTTTTGAAACCGGGGAAAACCTCTCCGGTCAGATACGGCGGGGCGCTCTGACAGAGTTTCTGGAGCCGGATATTTTATTGTTTAGACCGTAAATCCATTGAATTTTATGGAAAAATAGGGTAAGATAAGAGCAAATGAATGTTGTGATATGAGGTATTTAATATGCAGGATTTGGGAAATACACAATTTTTTAAAGTAGAGACAGACAGCACCAGCGTAAAAGGCATCCTTGCGGATGTTTATGCGGCATTGACGGAAAAAGGTTATAATCCTGTTAATCAGATTGTGGGATATATCATGTCCGGGGATCCCACATACATTACCAGCTACAAAAATGCCCGAAGCCTTATCATGAGGATTGAGAGGGATGAACTGGTAGAAGAGATGCTGACAGAGTATATTAAGAATAATCACTGGAAATAAGCATGACCGGATGACGGAAAGAGACATAGATTGATATGCGTATAATGGGTTTGGATTTTGGAGCCAAAACAGTAGGGGTGGCAATTAGCGACCCTCTGCTTATTACTGCTCAGGGAATAGAAATCATAAGAAGAAAAGATGAAAATAAACTGCGCCAGACACTGGCAAGGATAGAGGCTCTGATACAGGAATATCAGGTTGAGGAGATCGTTCTTGGATTACCTAAAAACATGAATGACACTTTAGGACCAAGGGTAGAGGCAACGCTGGAGTTTAAGGACAAGCTGGAGAGGCGGACCGGGCTTACAGTACATACCTGGGATGAAAGACTGACCACTGTGGCAGCAGATAAGGCAATGATGGAAGCCGGAATACGGAGAGAAAATCGTAAAGATTACGTGGATCAGATTGCCGCGGTGCTTATTTTGCAGGGATTTTTGGACTGTAGAAAAATGAAGCAAGGAGAAAAATGATTGGAAAAGATTAAATTTACTCTTGATACGAAGGAGAGTGCAACACTTGAAAGTGTAGAGTTTTACGTTTTGGAGCAGACGAAACTTGGCGGAAACCAGTATCTTCTGGTGACGGATGTTCAGGAAGGTGATGGAGAGGCCCTGATATTGAAGGAAATCTCCGGGCAGGGATCGAAGGAACTTGTTTATGAGATTGTAGATGATGATACGGAAATGTCCGCGGTGGCTGCTGTGTTTGAAAATCTTCTTGAAGACGTTGAACTTACGTAAGGCTTTAAAATTTATGAGAAAAACGGATTACCGGAGGTAGAACTGATTGAAAAAAAATGAACAGAAAAGCAGCTTGGGACTAAAGATAATTCCGCTCGGAGGTCTTGAGCAGATTGGCATGAATATTACTGCCTTTGAATACGAAGACAGTATTATTGTGGTAGACTGCGGTCTTTCATTCCCGGAAGATGATATGCTGGGAATCGATCTGGTTATTCCAGATGTAACTTACCTGAAAAATAATATAGAGAAGGTCAAGGGATTTGTTATCACCCACGGGCACGAGGATCATATCGGTGCTCTTCCCTATGTGCTCCGTGACATCAACGCACCCATATATGCGACGAAGCTGACTATGGGAATTATTGAGAACAAATTAAAAGAGCATAATCTGACGAACCACACAAAGCGGAAGGTGGTAAAGTTCGGACAGTCCATCAATTTGGGACAGTTTAGAATCGAGTTTATCAAGACGAATCACAGTATTGTAGATGCGGCGGCGCTGGCGATTTATTCCCCGGCAGGTATTGTAGTGCATACAGGCGATTTTAAAGTGGATTACACACCTGTATTTGGGGATGCAATTGATTTGCAGCGTTTTGCTGAAATCGGCAAAAAGGGCGTGCTGGCGCTTATGTGTGACTCTACCAATGCAGAGAGACCGGGATTTACAGCATCAGAGCGTACAGTAGGAAAAACATTTGACATTTTATTTGAGGAGCATAAAAATACACGTATCATCATTGCAACCTTTGCCTCCAATGTGGACAGGGTGCAGCAGATTATCGATTCTGCTTACAAGTTCGGACGCAAGGTCGTGGTGGAAGGCCGCAGTATGGTAAACATTATCGAGACGGCAACGAACCTTGGCTATCTGAATATTCCTGATAATACATTGATTGACATTGAAATGCTGAAAAACTATCCCGATGAAAAGACGGTCATCATTACCACTGGAAGTCAGGGAGAAAGCATGGCGGCTTTAAGCCGGATGGCGGAAGATAATCACCGTAAGATTTCTATAGGACCTACAGATACCATTATTTTCTCTTCCCATCCAATTCCTGGAAATGAGAAGGCAGTTACAAATGTGATCAATGAACTGCTCCTTAAGGGTGCTGATGTGATCTTCCAGGACGTGCATGTTTCAGGACATGCCTGCCAGGAGGAGATTAAACTGCTTTATACACTGGTGCGACCTAAATATGCGATTCCGGTACACGGAGAATTTAAGCATCTGAAGGCACAGGCAAAAATTGCCAGAGAACTGGGATTTGCCAAAGAAAATATTTTTATTTTGCAGTCAGGAGATGTTCTGGAACTTTCTGAAGAAAAAGCACAAGTGACAGGCAAGGTCCCGGTAGGTGACATTCTGGTGGATGGACTGGGAGTCGGTGATGTGGGAAATATTGTGCTGAGAGACAGACAGCATCTTGCAGAAGATGGAATTATGATTGTTGTGCTCGGATTAGACGGGGCAACGGACGAGCTGGTGAGCGGACCGGATATTGTATCCAGAGGGTTTGTATATGTCAGGGAGTCTGATGAATTGATGGATGAAGCCAGGATTGTGGTCAATGAGGCAATTGAAGGATGCCTTGGAAGGGGAATTGCTGATTGGGGCAAGTTAAAAGGTGCCATCAAGGATTCTCTGGGTGAATATGTCTGGAGGAAGACGAAACGCCGTCCCATGATTCTGCCTATCATAATGGATATATAAGGAGATAAAGAGTCATGTTGGATCATCATATGGAAACAGCGGCTGGAAAATTTGTCAAAGCAATTAAAGATACGGACACTTACAAGGGATATTGCTGCCAGCTGGAAAAAATCAAAAAAAGTCCGGCGCTTTTTCAACAGGTCAATGAGTTTCGGCAGAAGAATTATGAGATTCAAAATACCGGTCAGGCAAACGATTTGTTTGATAAATTGGATGCTTTTGAAAAAGAATATGAGAAGTTCCGTGAAAATCCCATTGTGGACGATTTCCTGAAAGCAGAGCTGGCTTTTTGCAGGTTGATGCAGGAAATCAATATAATCATCACAAAGGAATTAGATTTTGAGTAAATGATTTCTCTTAAGTCTATCAGTTTTGAGAGAGGAATGGCTGTTTTATGAATGTAAAGTATTTAGTATTCACAGTGGTGGAAACCATCATTAAGGTCGTAGTAGTTGCTGCGGTAATTCTATATGTTTTCCGGACGGCGACGCAGGCATATGATTTTGGTTATCGGGTGTTTGCGGATCAGCCGGTATCTGCTTCCGAGGGCAGGACGATCACGGTCAGTGTAGCGCAGGATGCATCTGTGAAGGAAATTGCACAGATGCTGGAAGAAAAGGGACTGATCGAGGATGCAAATCTGTTTGTGGTGCAGGAACTGCTTTCTGCCCAGCATGGAAAAATTGTTTCCGGTATTTATGACCTTAGCACAAATATGACGGCGGCACAGATGCTCGAAATCATGTCCCCGGCTGCAGCGGAGACGGAGGAAGAAGCGTCAGCAAGTGTACCTGAAAGTACGCCGGAGGAGATGCCCGAAGATATGACGGAAGGCGTATCAGAAGATGGAGCGGAAGGTTCGCAGCAGGTAGAAAACCAATAAAGCATAAAGGATGAAAAACGTGATTACGGAAGAAAGAGTCAGCACTTTTATAAATTCTTTTGACACGGGAAATACTCCGTTTTTAAATGAACTAGAGCAATTTGCATTAAAAACCAATGTACCTGTCATCAGACCTCAGATGCAGAGCTTTTTGAAGCTCCTTCTTGCGATAAAGCAGCCGAAGCAGATCTTGGAGGTGGGGACAGCCATTGGTTTTTCTGCGTTGCTGATGAGCGAGTATGGACCGGTTGATTGTAAGATTACCACCATAGAAAAATATGAGAAAAGAATCCCTATTGCCAAGGAAAACTTTAAAAAAGCAGGTAAGGAAAAAGAGATTTGCTTGTTAGAAGGGGATGCCGCTGAAATTCTAAAGGAACTGGTGGGACCATATGATTTTATTTTCATGGACGCCGCGAAGGGACAATACATTCATTTTCTGCCGGATATCTTAAAATTAATGCCGGCGGGAGGTCTTTTGATCTCTGACAATGTACTTCAAGATGGGGATGTGATGGAATCGCGGTTTGCGGTGACAAGAAGGGATCGTACCATTCACAGCAGGATGCGGGAATACCTGTATGAGTTAAAACATAATGAGCAGCTTTTGACAGATATCCTGCCCATAGGAGACGGCGTGACGGTAAGCGTAAAACGGAAATGAGGAATCTTTGGAATGGAGAAGAAAATGCGAAAACCTGAATTACTGATACCTGCCAGTTCGCTGGAGGTGCTGAAAACGGCAGTGCGGTTTGGGGCGGATGCTGTATATATAGGAGGAGAAGCTTTTGGCCTGCGCGCCAAGGCAAAAAACTTTTCCGGAGAGGAAATGAAGCAGGGAATCGATTTTGCCCATGCACACGGTGTAAAGGTTCATGTGACTGCCAACATATTGGCACATAATAATGATCTTGAGGGCGCACGGACCTATTTTCATGAATTAAAGGAAATGAAACCGGATGCTCTTATTATTGCGGATCCGGGCATGTTCACGCTGGCAAAGGAAATCTGCCCGGAAATTGATATTCATGTGTCTACTCAGGCGAACAATACCAACTATATGACCTATTTGTTCTGGCATAAGCTGGGTGCAAAAAGGGTGGTCTCTGCCAGGGAACTTTCCTTAAAGGAAATAAAGGAGATCCGCGGCAGGATACCGGAAGATATGGAAATTGAAAGCTTCATCCACGGCGCTATGTGCATTTCCTACTCCGGAAGATGTCTTCTTAGCAGCTACTTTACCGGCAGAGATGCGAACCAGGGTGCCTGCACCCATCCATGCAGATGGAAGTATGCAGTAGTGGAAGAAAAACGTCCGGGGGAATATCTGCCGGTCTACGAAAATGAAAGGGGAACGTATTTGTTTAATTCCAAGGATTTGTGTATGATAGAGCACATCCCTGAAATGATCGATGCCGGAATCGACAGCTTTAAGATTGAAGGAAGAATGAAGACGGCTTTGTATGTGGCAACGGTGGCGAGGACCTACAGAAAGGCAATTGATGACTATCTGGAATCCGAGGAGAAATACCGCGCTAACATGGAGTGGTACAAAGCGGAAATTGCAAAATGTACTTATCGGAAGTTCACCACAGGATTTTATTTTGGCAGACCAGATGAAAATACCCAGATTTATGACAGCAATACTTATGTAAGCGAGTACGTTTATCTGGGGCTGATTGAAGAAATTTCCAAAGAAGGTTTATTCCGAATTGAACAGAAGAATAAATTCTGCGTAGGTGACCGCATAGAAATCATGAAGCCGGATGGAAGGAATATTCCGGTTCGGGTATGTTCTCTGACCACAGAAGATGGAGAGGCGGTAGAGAGTGCGCCTCATTCCAGGCAGGTGCTGTGGGTAGGATTAAGCGAGAGAGCAGACCGGTATGATCTTTTGAGATGTCATAAAGAATCGGAGGAGGGAAATGGAAAATAGGCATATATTGTTCAATATGCCTATTCTTTCTATGTTGTCTGGTGCCTTTTTGTCGAAATCTGATAAAAATAAAAAAGGGTATTGCAATTTTGAAGATAATAAGGTATCTTAAGGAATGTAAAGGAAAGAGACCTTTCAGATCATATTCCGAACGAAGATGTTCCAAAAGCTTTTGGGGCATTTTTTCTTTTTCTGAGGAAAATTATGACATGAAACAATTAGGAAAGGAAGTATAAAAATGAGTGAAATGATTAATGTTGAAGAGATTTTTGCCAGTAAAGTGTTCACACGGGCAACAATGAAGGAGCGTCTGCCCAAGAATGTTTACAAGGAAGTGATTAAGGTCATGGAGCAAGGCGGTGAATTGTCACTGGCAGCTGCGGATGTTGTGGCAAAGGCAATGAAGGACTGGGCGGTAGAAAACGGAGCTACCCATTACACCCATTGGTTTCAGCCGCTTACCGGTATTACCGCTGAGAAACATGATTCTTTCGTTTCTCATCCTGACGAAAACGGAAAGATGATTATGGATTTTTCGGGAAAGGAATTGATTAAGGGCGAGCCGGATGCTTCTTCTTTCCCTTCTGGAGGGCTTCGTGCGACTTTTGAAGCGAGAGGTTATACCGCATGGGATATTACCTCGCCTGCTTTCTTAAAAGAAGATGCTACAGGCGTAATCCTCTGTATCCCGACGGCATTTTGCTCCTACAAAGGAGAGGCGCTGGATAAGAAGACACCTTTGCTTCGTTCTATGGAAGCAATCAGTGTGCAGGCGCTGCGTATCGTAAGATTGTTCGGCAATACGGGAGCAACTAAGGTAGTTGCAAGTGTGGGCCCTGAGCAGGAGTATTTTCTGGTAGACAGGGAAAAATATTTAAAGAGGACCGATCTTATTTTTGCGGGACGTACTTTATTTGGCGCTCCTGCACCTAAAGGACAGGAACTTGAAGATCATTATTTCGGAACGATCCGCGAGCGTATCGGCGCATACATGAAGGATCTCAATATTGAACTGTGGAAGCTTGGCGTCACTGCTAAGACACAGCACAATGAAGTGGCTCCTGCGCAGCACGAACTTGCACCTATTTATGAGACGGCGAATATTGCAGTCGATCACAATCAGCTGGTTATGGAGACAATGAAAAAGGTAGCCGGTCGTCACGGACTTACCTGTCTGCTTCATGAGAAGCCCTTTGCAGGTGTGAATGGTTCCGGTAAGCATAATAACTGGTCATTGACCACGGATAATGGTGTAAATCTGCTGGATCCGGGCGAGACGCCTAATGAAAATATTCAGTTCCTGCTTGTTCTTGCCTGCATCATCAAGGCAGTGGACAGACATGCTGATCTGCTCCGTCAGAGCGCATCGGATGTGGGAAATGATCACAGACTTGGGGCAAATGAGGCGCCTCCGGCAATCATTTCCGTATTCCTCGGCGAACAATTAGAGGATGTTGTAAAGCAGTTGGTTGAAACCGGAGAAGCAGCCCGTTGTATAGAGGGCGGCAAGCTGGAGACAGGTGTTTCAACGCTTCCCGACTTTACCAAAGATGCAACGGACAGAAACAGAACTTCACCCTTTGCATTTACAGGAAATAAGTTTGAATTCCGTATGGTGGGATCAGCGGACTCCATTGCAAGCCCGAATACCACGTTAAATGCAATTGTTGCAGAAGCATTCTGCGAAGCAGCTGATGTGCTGGAGAAAGCGGAAGATTTTGATCTTGCAGTGCATGATCTGATTAAGGAGTATCTGACGAAGCATCAGAGAATCATCTTCAATGGAGACGGTTATTCTGATGAATGGGTGGTAGAAGCAGAAAGAAGAGGACTGCCCAATATCAAGTCCATGATAGAGGCAGTAGATACATTGACAACGGAGAAATCTGTCAAACTGTTCAATAAGTTCGGCATCTTTACAGAGGCGGAGTTGGAGTCCCGTGAAGAGATTCTCTATGAAACCTACGCAAAGACCATCAACATAGAGGCGCTCACCATGATTGATATGGCGTCCAAGCAAATCATACCGGCAGTCATCCGTTACACAAAATCTCTGGCGGACACTGTAATCGCAGTCAGGGAAGCAGGTGCAGATGCATCCGCGCAGGCAGAACTGTTAAAGACTGTTTCCGAGAAACTTTCCGCAATGAAGAGCGCTCTTGCCAGACTGGAAGAGGTGGAAGCAAAGGCAAGTGCCATGGGCAATGCAAAAGAGCAGGCGTTCTATTATAAAGATGTGGTTAAGATTGCCATGGACGAACTCCGTGCACCTGTCGATGAAGCTGAAATGCTGGTAGACAAACAGGTATGGCCTGTACCTACTTACGGTGATTTGATTTTTGAAGTATAATCAAACGCTGCCATGTTTCGCAAGCCAGCTTATTGCAAATAAAAAAGCCTCCCGGAAATTCATTCGGGAGGCTTTGCGATGTAAGCACAAAGTCAGTCAACTTTTACTTCCATATAGCCAAGGAGCTTGCTCATATCATATTCGGAGATCACGCCTAGATTGGAGTCATAAAACTTACCGTCATAGTGTACCAGGTAATGACAGTAAAGCCCCATTTTTTCCATTAAGATGCAGCACTTGGGAAGTATGGCATCGTGACCTTCCGTGTATACGATAACGTCACTGTGGTCGATTCCGTAATAATTGAGGGCAGAAATCACGCGGCCCATGGTTGCCTGCCATTCGCGGCAGTCCATCACGCTGATCACCTCGGCAAGTGTAACACCCGCCAGCATGGCCACACAGGATTGACCGCAAAGCCCATCTTCGGGCTGAATGATAACATCGATGCCGTCAATCTTACGAATGGGATTTTCGAAGCTGTAGGGGCTGTTCTGGTTCATTTGAATCAGACTTTCGGCGATGTGCAGCAGTATTTTGTGTGCTTTCGTAATGTCAATGTGGGAGACATCTTCATCATGAAGATGAATTTTGTAGTTGCCCTTTTTCTCAGGTATGAGCTCGCAATCAATGATTTTATTGTCGAGAACGATATCCGCCTTGATAACATCACGTTTTTTGCAGACCTCCCAGACATTAAATGGAATTCGGATTGTGTAAAGCGCATCCTGTTTTTCGATTGTTCCGTCGAAAAAATACCTCATGAATATTACCCTCCTAAATTACAATACATGTGTAAACCTTCCCGCATTTAAAAGATAACAAATTTTTCAAAAGTTGAAAACATCTTTTTTGCAGGAAAACCTAAAGTATTAAAAAAAAAACAACATGTCAAAAAAGTAACGAACTTTATGAAAAAAATTTTTAAAAATTACTTGCCAAACAGATTATTATCATGTATAATACCAAAAGTAATCGACATTGGGCTATCGCCAAACGGTAAGGCAACGGACTCTGACTCCGTCATTTCAAGGTTCGAATCCTTGTAGCCCAGCTAATAAAACCTGGTGGAACATCTCCACTGGGTTTTTTGCATCATGCTATTCCTTTTCCTGCATTCATGCTATAATTTATGCGGATGGATACATGATGAATATTTCATAAAGTAGGGATAGGACAGGTGAGAGAGTATGTACAGTTATAAAAGCAGAATCAGATACAGTGAACTGGATGAAACAGGGCATTTGAGATTGGAATCTTTGCTTGATTATTTTCAGGATTGTTCTACTTTTCACTCGGAAGATATAGGACTGGGGGTAGAGTTTTTAAAAGAACGGCATTTGGTCTGGGTAATGTCTTCCTGGCAGATTGTGACGGAACGTTTTCCAAGACTTTGCGAGACGGTTACGGTGGGAACAGCGCCTTATGAATTTAAAGGATTCGTAGGATTTCGAAATTTTCTGATGACAGACGAGGAGGGAAATCGTCTGGCCGTAGCCAATACCATCTGGAGTCTTCTTGACACCAGAACGGGTAAGCCTGTAAGACCTTCCGAAGATATGATGAAGGGGTATGTTCTGGAACCTAAGCTGGATATGGACTATGCGCCCAGAAGAATACAGATACCGGAAGATATGATGAAGCGGGATGCGGTCCAGATCAGAACCCATCATCTGGATACCAATCATCATGTAAATAATGGACAGTTTGTGAGAATAGCGATAGATGCGCTTTCGGAAAATGTTCAGGTGAGACAGCTGAGAGCGGAGTATAAGAAACAGGTGATGTTAGGGGATGTACTGATTCCTTATACGAAGAAAATGGAAGATGGAAAATATGTCATTGTGCTGAAAGATGAAGAAGATAATATCTGTTGCACAGTGGAACTGCAGGAAGAAAGGAATTGAGAAAAGAGTGTTACGATTAGGAGAAAGACAGGAATTAGTCATTGTTAAGGAAGTGGCATTCGGGGTTTATCTGGCAGACCCTGAAAGCGGGAAGAATACCGATGAAAGGGTACTCCTGCCGGGAAAGGAAGTGCCGGAAAATGCGAAAGAAGGCGACCGGATCGGTGTATTTCTTTACAGGGACTCAAAAGACCGTATGATAGCGACCACCAGGCAGCCGGAACTTTCCGTAGGTCAGACGGCTGTGCTTACCGTAAAGGAAGTGGGAAGGATGGGGGCCTTTCTTGGGTGGAAACTGGAAAAAGATCTGCTCCTTCCTTTCAAAGAGCAGACCAGAGCGGTTAAGGAAGGGGAAGAATGCCTGATTGCTTTATATATTGACAAGAGCGGACGGCTTTGTACCACAATGAAAGTGTATCTCTATCTTAAGCTTGACAGTCCATACAAAAAGGATGACAAGGTTGAGGGCAGAGTTTATGAGGTTACCGAGAAATATGGCGTGTATGTGGCGGTGGATGACTGCTACAGTGCATTGATTCCCAAAAAAGAACCGGCAGAGGGGATCATGGCAGGTGATCGAATCAAGGCGAGAGTAATTAAGGTACTGGAGGATGGAAAACTTACATTAAGTCTCCGTGAGAAAGCATATATCCAGATGAACAGCGATGCTGTCCGGATTATGGAAATGATTGAGGAGAAGGGAGGAAAACTCCCCTTCAATGATAAAGCGGACCCGGAACTGATCAGAGCGGTCACCGGTATGAGCAAAAATGAATTTAAGCGGGCAGTGGGAAATTTGTACAAGCAGAGATTGATTGTGATAGAACCGGATGGAATAAGGAAAGTGTAAGGAGAAAGTACTGATGAACAGTAAAAAAGCAAATTGGGCATTCCTGATAACGATAGTATTTTATTTTGGCGCAGTTTTGGCAGTAGTAGTCTTTTTCCCATCCATAGTAGACAATTTTGTGTTTAGCAACTTTTTTGCTGAGGTGATAACGCTGCTTCCGATTCTGATCTTTATGCTGGCAACAAAAGAGAAACTGGGATCATTTCTGGAATTCCACAGAATCAAATTTCGTACGATTCTAATGATAGGATTGTTTACTTTTCTAAGTACACCTGTCTTGACACTGGCTAATGTGATTTCGCAGATCTGGGTGGAAAATGAGATAGGAGCTGTTCTGGCAGATCAGCAGAATCAGCTTCCATTTCTCCTCATGTTTTTAACAGCTGGAGTGATTGCACCTGTCTTTGAAGAGGTCATATGCAGAGGCGCCTACTACCGTTCCTATTGCAGATCGGGCAGCGCATTTAAAGCGATGATTATGTCTGCCATAATCTTTGGGCTGATTCATATGAATTTTAATCAGGCGGCTTATGCTTTTGTTATGGGGATATTTGCGGTGCTTTTGGTGGAAGCCACTGGAAGCTTGTGGGCGTCAATTTTATATCATGGCTTTTTCAATGGGGGTCAGGTGATACTTCTATATGCCCTGTCTGCGGGAAATGTGGATGTATACAGTGAGGAGACGGTGCTTACTACGGATCTTCTGCTCTGCGCGATTGGCATTTATCTGCTTCTTGCGGCAGTGACTTTGCCTCTGGCGTGGGCGGTTCTTGTATGGATTGGCAGGACAGAGGGCAGAAGTGCGGTGCTGTCAAGTATCTGGTCACAGAGAAAAGAAAAAAAGGATAAGATGGTCACAGTGCCTTTCGTACTGACCCTTATCCTTTGCTTTCTCATCATGACGGGTATTTTATATTCATTACTGTCTGCATTAATTCTGCTACGGATCTTTGGCTGATCTTAGATAAATAAGTCGATGTTGCTGCCGATATGAGGATTTACGGACAGTTCCATGGATCGATCCATCATCTGGATGAGTCCTTCACCGGCTGTCTCGGAGTTCTCCAGTGCCTTGTCAAGTACGGCGATTCCTACCTGATTCATAACCTGTGTGTTGGCTAAAGCGGTTGATAATTCGGGAATATTCATCTTATCATTCCTTTCTTTTAGAAAATTGTGAGGCATACCTCAAAAGAAAACATATCTACAAAAAGTATATCACAGATCAGCAAAAAGGGGAATATCCCGCGATTCTTTTTGCTGATTTTCTTTTGTGTAGGTTGTATAATGTTTCAAATTGGAAAAAAACGTTAAAAGACATAAAAAATACACAAAAATATTGTAAATAGCGGTAGATTTTTTTGTACATTTGTTTTAAAATGGAAAAGGACTTTCGTTTGGGGGAAAGTTAAAGGATGCTTATTGGCAGAAAATATTGTTGAATTTGCATAGCACTTTGAAAGACAGAAGGGGTGAGGGGATATGATTTCTAACCAGATACTACAGAATACAATTGAAGGGCTTAAAACAATTGCAAGAGTGGATTTCTGCGTAATGGATACGGACGGAAAGGAAGCGGCATCCACAGCGGTCAATATGTCAGGGTGCGGTTCCGAAACGGTGGAGTTTGCCAAATCTCCGGCAGATTCCCAAGAAATACAGGGTTATCAGTATTTTAAAATATATGATGAGCAGCAGCTTGAATATGTTCTGATTGCCGCCGGAACCGGCGAAGACGCATATATGGTTGGGAAAATGGCAGCATTTCAGATACAGAATCTGTTAGTAGCCTATAAGGAACGTTTTGATAAAGATAACTTTATCAAAAACTTACTTCTTGACAATTTGCTTTTAATCGATATCTATAGTCGTGCCAAGAAACTTCATATCCAGACGGATGTCAAGCGTGTGGCAATGATTATTGAAACTGCCAATGGAAAAGATAGCAATGTGCTTGAGGCGCTGCGCACCTTTTTTGGAAACAACAGCAAGGATTTTATTACTGCAGTGGATGAAAATAATGTCATCGTGGTCAAGGATCTCTCTGACGGGGATCATGCCAAAGATATTGAAAAGGCAGCAGGCACAATGGAATCTTTCCTTATAAAAGAAGGAATGACAGGCATACATATTGCATATGGAACCGTGGTCAAGGAAATAAAAGAGGTCAGCCGCTCCTATAAGGAAGCTAAGATGGCGATGGATGTAGGAAAAATATTCTTTGACGAGAGAAATATCATAGCATACAGTGAACTGGGAATTGGGCGTCTTATTTATCAGCTTCCCATACCTCTGTGCAAGATGTTTATCAAGGAGATTTTCGGAGGGAAGAGTCCGGATGAATTTGATGAGGAGACCCTTACCACCATCAGTAAATTTTTCGAGAACAGCCTGAACGTATCAGAGACTTCCAGACAATTGTTCATTCATAGAAATACGCTGGTATATCGTCTGGATAAGCTGCAGAAAAGTACCGGTCTGGACCTGCGTGTTTTTGAAGATGCGATTACATTCCGAATTGCGCTTATGGTTGTGAAATACATGAACTATATGGATAATTTTGAGTACTAAGACATTGAATAGGGAAATACAGGTGGAGGATAGTTGTGACAAAAGGTGATGTAAAAGGTAAAAGAAGGAGAAAACAGGCATCTGGAAGCAATGAGATCATCACATTGACGAATGTGAGTAAGGCATATGCTACTGGTGCTCCGGCGCTCAATGGGGTTGATTTACATATTAACAAAGGTGAATTCGTGTTTATCGTAGGTGACAGCGGATCAGGAAAATCGACCATGATCAAGCTTCTGCTCAGGGAACTTGTACCGACTTCCGGAGAGATTAATGTGATGGGGTATGATCTGGTGCGTATCCGTCACAGGAAGATACCTAAATTCAGAAGAAATTTGGGAATTGTTTTCCAGGATTTCCGTCTTCTTAAAGATAGGAATGTATATGAAAACGTAGCTTTTGCGCAGAGGATCATTCAGGTATCCAGTAAGGATATTAAGAGAAATGTCCCCAGTATCTTAGCAACTGTGGGGCTTGCCGGTAAATATAAGGCTAAGCCGAAGCAGCTTTCGGGAGGGGAACAGCAGAGAGTGGCAATTGCAAGAGCGCTGGTAAATCGTCCCAGCATTCTGCTTGCGGATGAGCCCACCGGAAACCTGGATCCCAAAAACTCATGGGAAATCATGAAGCTGCTGGAGCAGATCAATGAAAACGGAACTACTGTGCTGGTGGTGACCCACAATCGTGAAATTGTGAATGCAATGCAGAAGAGAGTGGTTACAATGAAGAAAGGCGTCATTGTCAGCGACGAAGAAAAAGGTGGTTATATCGATGAGGATTAGTACATTTTTTTATACCATCAAACAAGGTTTTGTAAATATTTTCAGGAATAAATGGTTTTCACTTGCCTCCATCGCTACAATCGGAGCCTGCCTGTTTTTGTTCGGTTTGTTTTATGCGATTCTTACGAATTTCCAGAGCATTGTAAAGACTGCTCAGGAAGGAGTTTCGATTACAGTTTTTTTTGATGAAGGAATCAGTCAGGAGAGGATAGAAGAAATAGGAGCACTGATTGATAAGCGGACAGAGGTATCAAAAAAGAGATTTATTTCCGCTGATGAAGCGTGGGCGGAGTTTAAAGAAGAGTATCTGGGAGAATACGCAGATGGGTTTACGGAAAATCCTCTGGCGGATTCAGCAAACTTCCAGATTTACTTGAGTGATGTGTCCATGCAGCCGGCGCTGGTGACTTACCTGGAATCGCTTGAGGGAATCAGAACGGTAAACCGGTCTGAGGTGACGGCATCCACGCTGACCGGAGTAAATGCATTGGTGGCATATGTATCTGTGGGAATCATAGCGATTTTGTTTGCAGTATCTATTTTCCTAATCAGCAATACGGTAACCATTGGGATTTCCGTCAGAAAAGAAGAAATTACCATTATGAAATATATCGGGGCAACAGATTTTTTCGTGCGTTCTCCTTTTGTGATTGAGGGTATGTTAATTGGTATAATCGGAGCTTTGTTGCCTATGGGGATTATATATGTTCTTTACAACAAAGTAATTGAATATATTATGCAGAGATTTTCAACATTAACGAAGTTATTATCCTTTTTGCCTGTGGAGACGATTTTTGGCACACTGCTTCCAATGTCCATCATGATGGGCGTGGGTATCGGTTTCCTGGGCAGTATTACAACAGTCAGAAAGCACCTGAAAGTTTAATTGAGGTAAAAATGAAACGTTTGAAAAAGACATTCTGCGTGCTGGCTTGCCTTTTGCTGGTTTTGGATGTTGCAGGAAGGTACAAGACTACTGCATATGCCAGCGAGTTGACAAATGAAAGCATAAGACAGAAGGAAGAGGAAATAAGCAGGGCGAAGGAAGAAAAAAAGACCCTGCAAAGTGGACTCACCGATGTAAAAGAGCTTAAAAAAGAATTGGAGGCTTCTAAGGCTGATCTTGCAAACTACGTAGCCGAGTTGGACGCTGATCTTTCAGATATACAGGAGAAGATCAATGAATTGAAAACATTGATTGAGGAAAAGGAAAGACAGATTGCCGAGAAAACGGAAGAACTGGAAGAGGCCCTTGAGGTGCAGCAGGCTCAGTATGAGGCGATGAAATCCCGCATCAAGTTTATGTACGAGAAGGGAGATATGCTCTATCTGGAGTTTGTGTTCGTGGCAGACAGCTTTGGCGAAATGCTGAACAAAGCAGATTACATTGAAATGCTTTCTTCTTATGACCGCAAAATGTTGGATGAGTACGTAGCGTATGCAGAGTATGTGACTTTGTGCAAAGAGGGATTGGAGGAAGAAAAAGGTGTCCTGAATGAGGCGAAGGCAGCGGTTGAAGAGGAGGAGTCTGCTCTTAATGAGCTGATTGCGGCCAAGGAACAAGAAATGTATAAGATGACTTCCAATATACAGAACAAGGAAGCGGAAATACGGGAATACGAAGCAGAAATTGCATCGCAAAATGAAACCATTGCGGCACTGGAAGCTGCTGTTGCAGAGGAAAGAAAGAGACTGGCGGAAGAACAGGGACGAAAGTACGACGGAGGTATTTTTACCTGGCCGGCACCGTCTTATACGAGGATTTCGGATGAATATGGATATCGGACACATCCTATTTTAGGAGTGCAGCAGTTCCATAACGGTCTTGATATGGCTGCGCCGGGCGGAAGTCCGATTCTGGCAGCTTATGACGGAAAAGTGGTAGCAGCTGCTTACAGCAGTAGTATGGGAAATTACATTATGATAGACCACGGCGACAGCCTTTATACAATCTACATGCATGCTTCGGCGCTTTATGTTTCCAAGGGCGCAGAGGTATCAAAAGGGGATAAGATAGCCGCGGTTGGAAGCACGGGACGCTCCACAGGAAATCATCTGCATTTCAGCGTGCGTTTGAATGGAAATTATGTGAGCCCATGGAATTATCTCAGGGGATAAGTAAATTCAGATTGGAGAGGTTATAGGTGGATAGATCAGAAGAAGTAGAGAACAATGTAGAAGTCAGGGCGGGAACCGAAGGAGAGAATGCAAAGAAAAAGAGTTCCAGAGATTTCAGGAATGGCGTGATCACCGGAGGTCTGATTGCTGCGCTTTTGTTTGTCGGAGTTTATGCCGGAAGAATGGCATATCAGATGTACAGAGTACATGAGGCACGGGCAGATGCGGCTTCAGGAGGCAGTGAAAGCGTGATCAACGCGGAAACTCTTCAAAAGATGAAAGTCATAGAAGAGGCGATTCAAAATCGTTTTTATTACGAAGATGATATATCTTACGAGGAACTGCAGGACGGAATCTATAAAGGAATGGTGAATTCTCTGGGGGATCCGTATTCAGAGTACTATTCTAAAGAAGAACTGGAAGAGGTTGTGGACAGCAACAATGGTATTTCCTACGGAATCGGCGCTTATATTTCCATAAATAAGCAGATGAACATGGCAATGATCAGCGGTGTCATGGAAGAGTCACCGGCGCTAGAGGCAGGATTAAGAGAGGGAGATATCATTTATGAGGTGGATGGGGAATCCACTCAGGGCATGAGTCTGACACAGGTGGTCAGCCGGGTGAAGGGCAAGGAAGGCACGAGCGTTCACATTACTATATACCGGGAAAATGAAAATAATCTTCTGGAAATGGATATCAAGAGAAGCAAACGGCTTGAGACCACTACGGTTGACAGCGGCATTCTGGAAGATACAGACCAGATAGGCTATCTGCGTATCCGTGAATTCGATGTTGTGACAATAGATCAATATACGGAAGCCATGGCGGAACTTAGAGAATACGGCATGAAAGGGCTGATACTGGATCTTAGAAGCAATCCTGGAGGCGACCTGAAGGCGGTGGTGGATATTGCAGGAAAGATTTTGCCGGCAGGACTGATTGTGTACACAGAGGATAAGGAGGGCAACCGCAAAGAGTATACCAGTGACGGCAGAAAAGAACTTGACATTCCGCTGGTGGTACTGGTCAATGAATATTCAGCGAGTGCGTCGGAGATACTTGCAGGTGCCATTCAAGATTACAATAAAGGGACTTTGATTGGCACTACAACCTACGGAAAAGGAATCGTTCAGCAGATTCAGCCTCTGGACGATGGCACAGCACTTAAGTTAACCATCAGCGCTTATTATACTCCCGCGGGAAGAAACATCCACGGAATAGGAATTGAACCTGATATTGAACTAGAATATGATTATGAATTGAGCGAAGAGGAAGGTATTGACAATCAGGTAGAAAAGGCAATTGAAATCTTGGAAGGAAAAATCCGCTAATTGTTGGAATAAAGTACAGAACAAAAGTTCGATTTTGTTCTGTACTTTTGTTGTCAGGTCTGATATACTGTACACGAAAGCAGTGTATACTGTAATCAGGAAATAAACAGATTTATCAATTTGTAAAAATAATGGAGAAACATCATGGATCATTTTAAATTAGTATCCGAATACCAGCCAACCGGCGATCAGCCACAGGCGATTGCCGACTTGGTGGAAGGCTTTAAAAACGGGAACCAGTTTCAGACATTGTTAGGAGTGACCGGTTCTGGGAAAACTTTTACCATGGCCAATGTAATAGCAGCGCTTAATAAGCCGACGTTGATTATTGCGCACAATAAGACCCTCGCTGGACAGTTGTATGGTGAGTTCAAGGAATTTTTCCCTGAGAATGCGGTGGAGTATTTTGTGTCCTACTATGATTACTATCAACCAGAGGCTTATGTGCCGTCTTCTGACACTTATATCGCCAAGGATTCTTCGGTCAATGATGAGATAGATAAACTGCGCCTGTCGGCAACGGCATCTTTGTCGGAGAGAAAGGATGTCATTGTGGTAGCCAGTGTGTCCTGTATTTATGGGCTGGGAAGTCCCGACGATTATCAGGAGATGATTGTATCGCTCCGCCCGGGAATGATCAAAGATCGGGATCAAGTGATAAGAGAATTGATCGATATCCAATATGACAGAAATGATATGGATCTTGATAGAGGGTGCTTTCGGGTCAGAGGAGACGTGGTGGAGATTTATCCTGCGGAGGGTGGAGATTATCTGATCCGGGTGGAATTTTTCGGGGATGAGATAGACAGAATCGCACAGACGGATCCTCTCACCGGGCAGGTTCACGCAGTGCTTGAGCATATAGCAATCTTTCCCGCTTCTCACTATGTTGTTCCGCAGGAAAAGATCAATGCGGCGTGTAAGAATATTGAAATAGAATTGGAAGAGAGAGTCCGATATTTTAAAGGGGAGGACAAGCTTCTGGAAGCGCAGAGAATATCTGAACGTACCAATTTTGATATTGAGATGCTTAAGGAGACAGGCTTCTGTTCAGGAATTGAAAATTATTCCAGACATCTTGCGGGAATGCCCGCAGGTTCTATGCCTCATACGCTGATGGACTTTTTTGGAGATGATTATCTGATCATCATAGATGAGTCTCACATGACGATACCTCAGATTGGTGCTATGTTCACAGGTGATCGTTCCAGGAAGACCACGCTGGTGGATTATGGATTCAGACTGCCCTCTGCGCTGGATAACAGGCCTCTGTGCTTTGCAGAGTTTGAACAGCATATTGATCAGATGATGTTCGTGTCCGCAACTCCATCCACCTATGAGCGGGATCATGAACTGCTTCGGACAGAGCAGATCATCCGCCCCACAGGACTTTTGGATCCAGAGATTTCCGTGCGTCCTGTAGAAGGGCAGATTGATGATCTGATTGCCGAAATAAACAAAGAAACAGAAAAGCACAATAAGGTATTGGTGACTACACTGACAAAGCGTATGGCGGAAGATCTTACCGACTATATGAATGAGGTTGGAATCCGAGTGAAGTACCTCCACTCGGATATAGATACGCTTGAGAGAGCAGAGATTATCAGGGATATGCGTTTGGATGTTTTTGATGTATTGGTAGGAATCAATCTCCTCCGGGAAGGACTGGATATTCCTGAGATTTCATTGGTTGCCATTCTGGATGCGGACAAGGAGGGGTTTTTGCGATCTGAGACTTCTTTGATTCAGACGGTTGGACGTGCGGCAAGGAATGCAGAAGGGCATGTGATCATGTACGCCGATAACATGACGGACTCCATGGATGCGGCAATCAGAGAAACGAACAGAAGGCGCAGCATCCAGCAAAAATATAACGATGAGCACGGCATTACGCCTACGACAATTAAGAAAGCTGTGCGCGACTTGATCAGCATTTCCAAAGTGATTGCCAAAGAAGAACTGCAATTTGAGAAAGATCCTGAATCCATGGACCGCGGTGAACTGGAGAAGTTGATTGCAAAGATTGAAAAGCAGATGAAGAAAGCAGCCGCAGACCTTAACTTTGAAATGGCGGCAGAGCTGCGTGACAAGATGGTTGAACTTAAGAAGAAATTGAAAGAACTGGATGATGAAGAAAAGAAAAAATAGAAATGATAGACAGAGGATAATGAACGGAAAGGTGTGGTTATTGAAATGAAATTATCAGATAAGCATGTGGAAGTACCGAAAATACGGCCAAGAGAATATATCAAGATACGAGGCGCCAGTGAGCATAACCTGCAGGGGCTGGATGTGGACATTCCGCGAAATGAACTGGTGGTGCTCACGGGACTTTCTGGATCCGGTAAATCATCACTGGCTTTTGACACAATCTATGCAGAAGGGCAGAGAAGATATATGGAATCGCTCTCTTCCTATGCAAGACAGTTCCTTGGACAGATGGAAAAACCGAATGTGGAAAAGATAGAAGGGCTTTCCCCGGCAATTTCCATCGACCAGAAGTCAACAAATAGAAATCCTCGTTCTACGGTGGGGACGGTTACGGAAATATATGATTATTTCAGGCTCCTGTATGCGAGAATAGGTATTCCTCACTGCCCTAACTGTGGGAAAGAGATAAAAAAACAGAGCGTAGACCAGATGGTGGATCAGATTATGGAGTTGGAGGAAGGAGCCAGAATCCAGCTTCTTGCTCCGGTTGTCCGCGGCAGGAAAGGTGAGCACAGCAAAGTGTTTGACCGTGCGAAAAGGAGCGGCTATGTGCGCGTGCGTGTGGACGGCAATTTGTATGAGTTGACGGAAGAGATCAAACTTGATAAGAATATCAAGCATAACATAGAAATAGTAGTCGACAGGCTTGTAATAAAGCCGGGAATCGAGAGAAGACTTACTGATTCCATAGAAAATGTACTTGCGCTGGCGGAGGGACTTTTGATGGTGGATATCATTGACGGAGAGACCATTCAATTCAGCCAGAGCTTTGCCTGTCCTGACTGCGGGGTCAGCATCAGTGAGATTGAACCGAGAAGCTTTTCTTTTAATAATCCCTTCGGAGCCTGCCCGGTATGCTTTGGGCTTGGCTACAAAATGGAGTTCGATCCTGATCTGATGATTCCGGACAGGACGTTGAGCCTTAGTGAAGGCGCGATTCAGGTAATGGGATGGCAGTCCAGCAGTGACCCGGGCAGTTTTACCAATGCACTTTTGCAAGCACTTGCCAGAGAATATGAGTTCAGTTTGGATACGCCGGTGGAGGATTTGCCGGAATCTATTTTTGATATGCTGATTCATGGAACGGGAGGCAGAGAGGTAAAAGTTCACTATAAAGGACAGCGGGGCGAGGGCGTTTATCCGGTGGCATTTGAAGGTCTTATTAAAAATGTGGAACGGAAGTACAGAGAGACTGGCTCGGATATTATCAAACAGGAGTATGAAACTTTTATGCGCATCACGCCTTGCAAAGAATGTGGCGGTATGAGGTTGAAAAAAGAATCTCTGGCTGTTACGGTATCTGACAAGAGCATTTTTGAAGTTACTTCCATGTCTATTCGAGAACTTTATTCTTTTCTTGGGGAAATGCAGCTTTCCACACAGCAGTTACTGATTGGAAAGCAGGTGCTTAAGGAGATTAATGCGAGAGTAGGTTTCCTGATAGATGTAGGTCTGGATTATTTGTCTCTGGCAAGAGCGACGGGAACGCTTTCCGGCGGCGAAGCGCAGAGGATCCGCCTGGCTACCCAGATTGGTTCCGGTCTGGTAGGGGTCTGCTATATACTGGACGAACCCAGTATAGGACTTCATCAGAAGGATAATGACAAGCTTTTGAATACTTTGAAAAATCTTCGCGACCTTGGGAATACGATGATTGTAGTGGAACATGATGAGGATACGATGCTGGAAGCGGATCACGTTGTGGATATCGGTCCGGGAGCGGGCTCTCACGGTGGACAAGTGGTAGCACAGGGAACCGCAAAGGAAATCATGGAAGTGGAAGAATCCATTACAGGACAGTACCTGAGCGGAAAGAAGCAGGTTCCGGTACCGGAGACGCGCCGTCAGCCCAAAGGATGGCTGACTGTGACAGGCGCTAAGGAAAATAATCTGAAAAATATTTCAGTGAAAATTCCGTTGGGTGTGCTGACCTGTGTGACAGGTGTCTCGGGTTCGGGGAAAAGCTCTCTGGTTAATGAGATTCTCTATAAAAGGCTTGCAAGGGATTTGAACCGTGCAAGGACGATCCCGGGAAAGCACAAGAATATTACGGGAATAGAGAAATTAGATAAGGTCATTGATATTGACCAGTCGCCCATCGGAAGAACGCCTCGTTCCAATCCTGCCACTTATACGGGGGTCTTTGATATGATCAGAGATTTATTTGCGGGAACGCCGGATGCAAAGGCAAGAGGGTATAAGAAAGGCAGATTCAGTTTTAATGTGAAGGGCGGACGGTGCGAAGCCTGCGGCGGGGATGGAATCATAAAAATAGAAATGCATTTCCTGCCCGATGTTTATGTGCCCTGTGAAGTCTGCGGCGGTAAACGATACAACAGAGAAACCCTTGAGGTTAGATATAAAGGGAAAAATATTTATGATGTACTTGACATGACCGTAGAGGAAGCGGTACCTTTCTTTGAGAATCTTCCTTCTATACGAAGAAAAATAGAAACTTTGAACGACGTGGGCCTTTCCTATGTAAAGCTCGGACAGCCTTCTACCACCTTATCCGGCGGTGAGGCGCAAAGAATCAAGCTTGCTACGGAGTTAAGCAAGCGCAGCACGGGAAATACGATTTATATTCTGGATGAGCCTACTACCGGTCTTCACTTTGCGGATGTGCATAAGTTGGTTGAAATTCTGCACAGACTAGCTGACGGCGGAAACACGGTGGTGTTAATTGAACATAATCTGGATGTAATCAAGACGGCGGATTATATTATCGATATGGGACCGGACGGCGGTGACAGGGGCGGAGAAGTGGTCGCTTCGGGAACGCCGGAGGAGGTTTCGGAGCATTCGGATTCTTATACGGGACAATATGTGAAAAAAATGTTGAAAAAGTATAAAGAAAATAAAGAAAAGTACCGATAAATATCTCAGAGCATGGATGCAACATTAAGAAGCGGATGGAGCCGTTTTTACATGTTGTATCCATTTTTATTAATTTTTTGTGAAATCTATTTGAAAAAAAATTTGTATGGGTTATAATAACTGCATATGCGTCTGATTATAATTGATTTTTATTTAAACATAGAAAGGGGTACAACGCAATGCAGTACACAGATATCGGAATCGATTTGGGAACCGCAAGTATATTGGTTTACATCAGAGGGAGAGGTGTCGTTTTAAAAGAGCCCTCAGTTGTAGCTTTTGATAGAGATACGAACCGGATTAAAGCAATCGGAGAGGATGCAAGGCTGATGCTTGGAAGAACGCCCGGCAACATTGTAGCCGTTCGCCCTTTACGTCAAGGGGTTATTTCTGATTACAGAGTAACAGAGCAGATGATGAAATATTTTATTCAAAAGGCACTGGGAAGGAAAACCTTCAGGAAGCCAAGAATAGCTGTCTGCGTACCCAGTGGTGTTACAGAGGTAGAGAAGAAAGCGGTTCAGGATGCTACTTATCAGGCAGGCGCACGAGATGTTTTCATTATAGAAGAACCTATTGCGGCAGCTATAGGTGCAGGCATTGATATTTCCAAGCCCTGCGGGAATATGATTGTGGATATTGGAGGCGGTACTTCCGATATTGCCGTTATTTCCTTAGGCGGTACTGTTGTCAGCGCATCCATCAAAATTGCCGGGGACGATTTTGACGAAGCGCTTGTGAGATATATGAGAAAGAAACATAATCTGCTGATTGGTGAAAGAACAGCAGAGGATATTAAGATAAAAATCGGTTCTGCATTCAAACGTCCCGAAGTGGACTATATGGATGTAAGGGGACGTAATCTGGTTACCGGTCTTCCCAAGACAGTAAAGGTTTCTTCTGAGGAAACAGAAGAGGCGCTTAAGGAAACGACAGCCCAGATTATCGAAACAATTCACAGCGTGCTTGAAAAGACGCCGCCTGAATTGGCTGCTGATATTGCAGATAGGGGAATTGTACTTACAGGAGGCGGGAGCCTTCTTCGAGGCCTGGAAGATTTGATTGCAGAAAAAACAGGGATTAATACCATGACGGCAGAAGATCCTATGACAGCAGTTGCAATCGGTACAGGTAAATATGTGGAATTTCTCGCTGGCTATAACGAAGATTAATTAAGCCAGTGCGTGATGAATAAGTATTTCTGGAGGAAAGGTGTTTTATGGTTAAGGGTTTGTATACGGCCTATACGGGCATGTTGAACGAACAGCATAGAATGGATGTGCTGACGAACAATCTGGCAAATGCAGATACCAATGGTTTTAAAAAGGAAGGGGCTACCAGCCAGTCGTTCGATGCTATTTTAGCATATAAGATTAAAGATTCTTCGGAGGGAACTCATCTTTCCAGACGATTGGGAGTCAATCATCCGGGTGTGAAGATTGGAGAAGGCTACACGGATTTTTCGCAGGGTCCAATTAAAGCGACGGGGAATACTTATGATCTGGCTTTAACGGATTCCGGATTTTTTGCAGTTGAGTTTACAAATAAAGCAGGTGAGACCTCTATAAAATATACCAGAGACGGCGATTTTACCTTGACAGAGAGCGGGCGTCTGGTTACCAGAGACGGGGATCCGGTATTGGATGTAAATGGCTCGCCCATTGAAGTCAATCAGCTTTTGCCGGTAGAAATAAACAGCAGCGGACAGATTATACAGGATGGAAGAGTGGTAGCAACCATTCAGATTACAGATTTTGAGAACTATGATTATCTGGAACGCTACGGGGAAAATTATTTTCAGCCCATAGAAGGTGCCCAGGAAAAAGAGGCAGCAGCTGAAGTACGCTCAGGATATCTGGAGACATCTAACATGTCAGTGGTAACGGAAATGGTCAATATGATTACGGTTTCCCGTGCTTACGAAAGTAACCAGAAAGTAATTACGACTTATGACAGTACGTTAGAGATTGCAGCTAATCAGCTTGGCAGAGTTTAAGGAGGTAGTGCATGGTTAGGAGTTTATGGACTGCGGCAACAGGTATGAATGCCCAGCAGACAAATGTAGATACGATAGCAAACAATTTATCAAATGTTAATACGGTGGGATATAAGGCGCAGGTGGCACAGTTTAAGTCATTGCTTTATCAGACGTTGCAGACTGCTACTACCACTGCAAACGGTGATCCTAAGCCGACCAGCTCACAGGTGGGATTAGGTGTAAGAAATTCATCCATTAATTCCATATTTACGCAGGGAAGTCTTCTTTCTTCGAACAGCGATACATCTTTTGCGATAGAGGGAGCAGGATACTTTGCAATCCGTAACGCTGACGGAGAAACAAATTATACCCGTAACGGTGACTTTACCTGGGCAATGAATGGTAATGGTACAATGATTCTGACCAATCAGGATGGGCTTCCTGTTTTGAGTTCCACAGGAACCACTATCACCCTTGATGCCAATCGTGTGACCAGCAGAATTACCATCAGCAAGGAGGGTACGCTTTATTATCCTGATGCCAACGGAACTCCTCAGTCATTGGGAGTTACCATAGGTATGTATCAGTTCAACAATCCGGGAGGACTGGTGAGAAAAGGCGATACTTTGTGGCAGGTTTCTCCTGCCAGCGGTGAGGCATTAAATGAGGCAACCAACAATAATGTGGTAAAGAGCAGAATGGTTCAGAACTATCTGGAAGGATCTAATGTGCAGGTTGCAGATGAGATGGTAAATCTGATTGTGGCGCAGAGAGCTTACGAAATGAATTCAAAGGCAATCACCACCACAGATGAAATGATGCAGACAGCAAACAACTTGAAACGGTAGAACAAGCTGCAATAAAGATTGCAGCTTGAGAAATTTGCCATATGGCAAATTTCCGTGGACGGAACTGAGATTAAGATATAGAAAGGAAGAGGATAGATGGATATTGGCGAAGTTTCTTCTTTGTATACGAATTATCTGCAAAGTCAGAGTACTGCAGAGTCAAAATTAAAAGAGACAATTAATGGAACGGACTATTCTCAGGCTTCGGAGGATGAACTGCTCAGCGCCTGTAAACAGTTTGAGGCATATTTCTTAGAGCAGGTGTTTAAGGAAATGCAGAAAACGGTAGACTGCTTTAAGTCAGACGATGGAATAAATCCTAACAATAATCTGGTAGATTATTTTGGCGATAATGCGATTCAGGAACTGGCTGCAACGTCCACAGAACTTCAGGGCTTAGGACTTGCGCAGACTCTGTATGAGCAGATGAAGAGGAATTATAATCTATAAAATGAAACAAACGCTGCCGTGCTTCGCGCATCAGCGGATTTAAAGAAATAAAGGCTGCTGAAATGAGACGGATTGCCGTCTTGTTTGGCAGTCTTTTTATCGACGGGAGGACTTTTTTTGGAAACAGTCACGGGTTATGTGGATCACATCATCTATCAGAATAAGGAAAACGGCTATGCGGTCCTGTCACTGACGACGGATGGGGATGAACTGGTCTGTGTCGGAAATTTCCAGTCTGTAGAGGCGGGAGAGACTTTAAAGTTGAAGGGAAGCTTTGTTGAGCATCCTTTATATGGGCACCAGCTTAAAGTGGAGAGCTTTGAAGTGACAGCACCTGATGATGTGGTCAGTATGGAGCGTTACCTGGGATCGGGGGCAATCAAAGGCATTGGCGAGGCAATGGCGGCAAGGATTGTCAAAAAGTTTGGGAAGGATACCTTCCGGGTGATGGAAGATGAGCCGGAACGCCTTGCTGAGGTGAAAGGAATCAGTGAGCGGAAAGCACAGGAAATTGCTTTGCAGATGACAGAAAAAAAGGATATGCGAGAGGCATTTGTCTTTTTGCAAAAATATGGCATATCCAATACTCTTTCAGTTAAAATCTATAATCAGTATGGAATGAATCTGTATGGAATCATGAGGGAAAATCCTTATAAGCTGGCGGAAGATATTGAAGGAGTGGGATTTAAGATTGCCGATGAAATCGCCGGCAGAATAGGTATTCATACCGATTCTGACTATCGTATTCGGAGCGGTATACTATACACACTGCTGCAGGCAACGGGAGAAGGGCATCTTTATCTTCCGGCAGATCTGCTGAAAGAGCGCGCGGCGGAGCTTCTAAAGCTTTCACCGGAGGTGGTCGATCCCCAGCTTGCAAATCTTGCCATGGATAAAAAAATTGTGGTAAAGCTGAAAAGGGAAGAAAAGAGGGTCTATGTATCGTCTTATTATTATGCAGAACTAAGCTGTGCCAGAATGCTTCATGATCTTAATGTGAGTATGACGGAAGATTTGCTTCCGTCGGAGGAAAAGAAAGTGAAAACACTTTTGCATGCCATGGAAGAGGAGCAGGGATTAGAACTGGATGAACTGCAAAGACAGGCTGTGCTTCAAAGCGTGAAATCAGGTCTTATGATTTTGTCGGGAGGTCCGGGAACGGGAAAAACCACCACGATCAATACCATTATCCGGTATTTTGAAGTGGAAGGGATGGACATTCTTTTGGCAGCGCCCACGGGAAGGGCGGCAAAACGAATGACTGAGGCAACCGGATATGAAGCCCGAACTATCCACAGGCTTCTGGAAATCAACGGAGGAATGGCGGAGGATGGAAAGCAGACACAGTTTGAACGAAATGAAGAAAATCCCCTGGAGGCAGATGTAATCATTATTGATGAAATGTCTATGGTGGATATACATTTGTTCAAAGCCCTCCTTGCCGCTGTCAGTGTGGGAACGAGGCTGATCATGGTGGGTGATGTGGATCAGCTGCCCAGCGTGGGACCGGGGCAGGTTTTACAGGATTTGATAGACAGCGGAGCTTTTCCGGTGGTTATTCTGAAAAGAATTTTCAGGCAGGCGGGTGAGAGCGATATCGTCGTTAATGCACACAAAATAAATCGCGGGGAAAACATTGAATTAAATAATAAGAGCCGGGACTTTTTCTTTTTAGAGAGAGGGGATGTGAACGTAATTTATAAGCATATGATCCAGTTGATCAGGGAAAAACTGCCTCCTTATGTGGATGCCGGACCTTATGACATTCAGGTGCTCACACCTATGAGGAAAGGGAATCTCGGAGTAGAGGTTCTAAATGGTATTCTTCAAAAATATCTGAATCCGCCATCCCCCGCCAAAAAGGAATATGCATCGGGTGAAAGATTGTTCAGAGTCGGGGATAAGGTGATGCAGATAAAAAATAATTATCAGATTTCATGGGAAATTGTGAGCAGATACGGCATACCTATAGATAAGGGGATGGGAGTCTTTAATGGAGACATGGGTATCATACGGGAAATTGATGAATCTGCCCAGCTCCTTACGGTAGAGTATGATGAACATAAAAGAATTGAATACCCTTTTACCGGACTGGATGAAATTGAACTTGCTTATGCTGTGACAATTCATAAATCACAAGGGAGCGAGTATCCGGCGGTCATCCTTCCGCTTTTATCCGGTCCGCGGATGCTTTTTAACAGGAACCTTTTGTATACCGCGGTAACTCGTGCCAGAAAGTGTGTGACGATTCTGGGCAGCAGACAGATGATACATGAGATGATCCAAAATGAAAAACAGCATAAGCGCTACACAAGCTTGTGCGATAGAATCAAGGAAATTGAAAATAGGGAGGTTCAATGGCAGTAGGGAGAAAAATACTGGATATACTGTTTCCCAGACGGTGCGTGATATGTGATGAGATTACAGATCAGATGGGAGAAGCTGTGTGCAGAAAATGCAGAGACAGGATTTTATACATTAAGGAACCCTGTTGCATGAAGTGTGGTAAACAGCTGAGAAAGGGAGAACAGGAATATTGTGAGGATTGTGAAAGAAATTCACATTTGTATATACAAGGGAAGGCTCTGTATGACTATGGAAGTATGGCGGATTCCATATTTCGCTTTAAATATGCCGGGAGAATGGAATATGCAGATTTCTATGGAAAGGAATTGTACAAAAAGGAGGCAAGGTGGTTGTCTTTGATACGGCCTGATGCACTGGTACCTGTTCCGGCACATCCATCCAGAAAAAGAAAGCGAGGATATAACCAGGCGGAGCTGGTTGCAAAGCATCTTTCAAGGCTTTCCGGGATTCCTGTAAATAATTCCCTGATCTGCAGAACGAAGCGAACACAGCCCTTGAAGAACTTAAGCCACGCAGAAAGGCAAAATAATTTGAAAAAGGCTTTTAAAATCCTGCGAAATGATGTAAAATTAAGTACGATTGTTATTATAGACGATATATACACTACGGGAAGTACAATCGACTCGATGTCAGAAGTCCTGCAGGGGGCAGGTATCCGGAAGGTTTACTTTATGACATTGACGATTGGAAGAGGAATTTAAAATTAAAGCATAAATACAGGAGGCAGGGGTTATGAATGTACGCAATTGTAGAAAGTGCGGCAGAGTATTTAACTATGTTATGGGACCGATTGTCTGCCCGCGCTGCAGGGAAGATCTGGAAGGGAAATTTCAGGAAGTAAAGAAATATGTTCAGGATCATGCAGGAGCAGACATCTCGGAGGTTTCCGCAGAGTGTGATGTGGAACCGCAGCAGATCCGTCAGTGGATCCGGGAAGAACGTCTTCAGTTTGCAGATGATTCACCGATCAGACTGCCTTGCGAAAACTGCGGTGCTATGATTAAATCGGGACGTTTCTGTGAAAATTGTAAAAGAGAGATGACAAGTGAATTTAATCATGCAATAGGCAGGGATAAACCGAAAGTAGCCGAGAGCAAACCGGCTCCGAAAAAGAGCGAACGCGATAAGATGCGTTTCCTTTAATTACAGAAACAGATTCTGGTGTGCGTATGTACGCCATGGCTGTTGGAAGGTACAAAGTTATGATAAATGAAGATAAGGTCATCCTTATGACCAAACTGGCATCTTATGAATCCAATGAAGGAAAAAAGAACATGTCAATCGTCAATTATTTTAGAGGCGATTATATTGGATTTCAGGTTTTAAAGTCAGTGATTGCTGCTACGATTTCTTTTTTTGCATTGTTTGCGGTTTATGCCTTTTATAATTTTGAGCAGTTGATGCAGGATGTTTACAAAATGGATCTGCTGGAGTATGGTAAAAGCATCGTTATTCTGTATTTATGTACAGTAGGAGCTTATGGAGTCATTTCCTATATTCTGTACAGCACCAGATACAGTAAAGCGAAGAGAAGCCTGAAGCACTATTATAACAATCTAAGAAAATTATCTAGCATGTATGATAAATAATGAGGAAGACCATATGACAACCTTACTTGTTGCAAAACAGTACGTTAAAAATTTTATTAGTAAATACGAAGTTTATTTAAAACCGTTGATGAAGCTTGTTTTAGCGCTTGCGGCACTGATGATGATCAATGCAAAAATTGGCTTCATGCACAGGATTGACAACATATCTGTGGTGCTTATATTAGCGCTGATGTGCTCCTTTATGCCGACGAACTTTATTATTTTTGTGTCGGCTGCATTTACGGTTCTTCATTTGTATTCGTTGTCGCTGGAATGCGCAGCTGTTTCACTGGTACTTTTTTTGGTGATGTTCCTGCTCTATTTCAGATTTTCTCCAAAGGATACGCTGGTGGTTTTATTTACGCCCATGTGTTTTATCCTTAAGGTTCCATATGTGATGCCCCTTGCCATGGGGCTCTTAGGAACACCTGCCAGCGCTGTTTCTGTGGGATGCGGCGTTATGGTAAGCTATATGATCAGCTATATTGCTGACAGTGCGACGGCGCTTTCCGCTTTGGACACGGAGGATATAGCAACGAGATTCAGATTCGTCATTGATGGATTCATTGACAACAAACAGATGGTACTCACCATTGCTGCTTTTGCGGTTACCATTATTCTTGTTTATGTGGTTAAGAGAATGGCAATCGAGCATGCATGGACGATTGCCATTATTGCCGGCTCAATAGTGGATGTGATGATTTTATTGGTCGGCGATTTAATGTTCGACACAAATGTATCGATTGTCGGAATCATCATAGGAACTGTGTTTTCTGTGTTAATTGCAGAAGTGGTTGAGTTTTTTGCCTTTCATTTGGATTATAGCCGGACAGAAAAAGTTCAGTTCGAGGATGATGAATATTATTACTACGTAAAGGCTGTACCTAAAATTACAGTCGCTACGCCATCTAAAACGGTTAAAAGAATTAACACTTCCAAAAAGAGATATTCCGGCGGTCAATCTAGAAAATAAATTAGAGGAATAACTAATGTCACGTGGATTAGAACTTGTGGAAACATACCTGTCGCGGGTATCAGGAATCAGATGGACTGATATTGTGGAGATTATCATTATCTCCTTTCTGCTGTACCATATATTGGTATGGATTAAAAATACAAAGGCATGGTCGTTGCTCAAGGGCATTCTCGTAATTGCAGTTTTTATATTGATTGCCGCATATTTTGAAATGAACACGATTCTCTGGATTGTGGAGAATATGTTTGGTGTAGCGGTGACAGCGGTGGTGGTAATCCTGCAGCCGGAGCTTCGAAAGGCAGTGGAGGAACTTGGAAGAAAGAACATTATCAGTGCCATTATTCCTTTTGAACTGGGAAGAACCTTAGAGGAAGGCAGATTTTCAGATAAGACAATTAATGAGATAGCAAAGGCATGTGTAGAGATGGGCAAGGTGAAAACCGGTGCCCTTATTGTCGTGGAACAGAATCAGCCGCTTACAGAATACGAAAGAACTGGAATTGATGTAGACGGTATTGTTACCAGCCAGCTGCTCATCAATATATTTGAACATAATACTCCTCTGCATGACGGTGCAGTCATTGTCAGAGGGAACAGAATCGTATCGGCCACCTGTTATCTGCCGCTGTCAGATAATATGCGTCTGAGCAAGGACTTGGGAACCAGGCACAGGGCCGGTGTGGGAATTTCGGAGGTGACAGATTCTCTTACCGTCATTGTTTCTGAAGAGACAGGAAAAATAAGTGTGGCTTATGGCGGAAATCTGGAACGCAGTTTAAATGGTGATACCCTGAAGGAGAAGCTCAGAACAATACAGAATAAGCCGGAGGAAGAGACCCGGAAGAGAATTCTGTGGAAGGGACGGTCTAAAGGTGAAAAATAAGCTGACGAAAAATATAGGTTTGAAGCTGGGATCTGTTTTTTTGGCAATCGTTTTATGGCTTGTGGTTACCAGCGTCAATGACCCAATACAAGGTCTTCCTTATAATAATATACCGGTGGAACTCTTAAATGTGGAACTGATCACTGATTCCGGTCAGGTGTATGAAGTCCTGGACGGCAGCGATACAATCAGCAGTGTTATGGTCAGGGCTCCCCGTTCTGTTCATAATGAGTTAAAAGAAGAAAATATAATTGCAACGGCAGATGTCAGAGAATTGAGCAGTCTTGACACAATTTCAATTAAACTGTCGACAAATATATATCCAGGGGAGATAACCAGTATGACCCCCAGTACGGATACGGTTAAGCTCAATATAGAAGATAAGAGAAGCAAAGCGCTGACACTTAAGGCATCTACATCAGGCAAGCTGGAGGAGGGATATCTGATAGGCGAAGTGACAACGGACCAGAACTTGGTCAGGATTTCCGGTCCCCAATCGATTATCGATCAGGTGGTGCGCGCCTCTGCTGATGTAAACGTCAGCGGAATGACCAGTGATATCGTGACGAATGCAGAAATTAAATTGTATGATGCAGATGACAATGAGATCCTCAATCCCAATATAACCCAGAACATTAAAACGGTGGGGGTAAAGGTAAGTATTTTGCAGAAGGCTTCCGTTCCTGTTAATCTGAGCGTTACCGGGCAGCCAGCACCGGGATTCAGGGCAACCGGCGAAATTGACGGTAATGGCAGCATCATTGAAATAGCAGGAAAATCTAATGTAATCAGGGGAGTCTCGGCCATTGAAGTACCTGCTGAGGTATTGGATATTACGGATCAGACAGAGGACTATGTGACGGATATAGATGTCCGTGAATATTTGCCGGACAATATCCTTCTGGCAAACGCCGCAGACGCCATAAAAACCATTACTGTCTATATTGAACCTGAAGTGTCCAAGAAACTGGAAATTAGAGAGGAAAGGGTCAGAGTGACCAATGTTCCTTATGGATATAATGCAAGTATTTCGGGACTGGAGGAAAGCTTTGTGATAGATGTAATCGGACTTTCCAGGGATGTAGCCGGATTACAGGCAAACAGCATATCGGGTGTGATAGATATTCAAAAGTGGATGCAGCAGGAGGGAATGGAAGAGGCAGAACCGGGTTATTATAGGGTGGAGGTTGACTTTGGACTGCCGGATGAAGTGACTTTGCTAGAGCCTGTAAGCGTATCACTGCATATTTCAGAGAAAGAAGTAGAGGAAGAATAGGAAAGGATTAGGTATAAAGATGGGAAGATTATTTGGTACAGATGGCGTAAGAGGAGTGGCAAATGATGAATTAACTCCGCTTCTCGCCATGCAGCTTGGGCAGGCAGGTGCATATGTTCTTACAAAAGAAAATATGCATAAGCCCACAATCATGGTAGGATGTGATACCAGGATTTCAGGAGATATGCTTGCCAATGCACTTATGGCGGGAATCTGTTCAGTGGGAGCAAATGCCGTTTATGTAGGTGTGATTCCAACTCCCGCGGTGGCATATCTTACCAGAAAGTATAAAGTAGATGCAGGTGTTGTCATCTCTGCTTCCCATAATCCGGTCGAGTTTAACGGCATCAAGTTTTTTGACGGCAACGGCTACAAGCTGCCGGATGCTTTGGAAGATGAAATAGAAGCAATTATCAAAAGTGATATGAATGGAATTAAGTTTCCCATTGGATCAAATGTAGGAAAAATCAAGTACCGTACAGATGCAAGAGAAGAGTATATTAATCATTCGATTCAGGCAGTCAACATTGATCTGAGCGGTCTTAAAATTGTTGTAGACTGTGCAGAGGGAGCATCATACTATACCTCTGTTGAAGCTCTTAAGGAACTTGGCGGAAATATTGTAGCAATACACAATATGCCGGATGGTACCAATATTAATGCAAACTGCGGTTCCACTCACATGGAAGAATTGAAGGCAAGGGTGGTTTATGAAAAGGCAAATGTGGGTCTTGCTTTTGACGGAGATGCCGACAGACTGCTTGCTGTCGACGAACAGGGAAATGTTGTAGACGGTGACCAGATTATGGCTATTGTGGGAAACCACATGAAGGAAAACGGCGAATTGACGAACGATACAATTGTGGCTACCGTTATGAGTAACCTGGGCTTTTTCTTGATGGCAGAAAAGAACGGAATTAAGATGGAACAGACGAAGGTGGGCGACAGGTATGTCCTCGAAAGAATGAGAGAGATTGATGCCAGCCTTGGCGGAGAGCAATCCGGTCATATTATTTTCCTGAAAGAGAATACCACTGGTGACGGACTTTTGAGTGCCCTTCACCTTTTAAAGGTTATGGTCGAAACTGGTAAGCCCTTATCGGAACTTGCAACCATTATGGAAGTGCTTCCCCAGGCGCTTATCAATGCAAAAGTGCCGAATCATAAAAAAGAAAGATACATGGAATATCCTGAAATTGCAGATGCAATTGATAAGTTGACTGATAAATTTGCAGGTGAGGGAAGAGTTTTGATTCGTCCTTCCGGAACAGAACCCCTTGTACGTGTTATGATAGAGGGAAAGGATCAGAAAATGATAGAGGAAGATGCAAGGCAGTTGGCTGAACTGATTCAGAACATTATGCTATAGATAACTGGTACTTGAGAAAGCGCCCGAAAGATGTTATAGTAGTATAAGAATAATTTCGACGAGGTATTTAGGCAGACAGAAAATTGGAGGGAAGCAATATGGTAAGCCAAAAGGTGGTCATTAAGAACCCAACAGGTCTTCACTTAAGACCAGCCGGCATCTTGTGTAAAGAGGCAATGCGGTTTAAGTCATTAATCACTTTTACATTTAAGGATAATACTGCAAATGCAAAGAGCGTATTGAGCGTATTGGGTGCTTGTGTCAAATGCGGTGATGAGATTGAATTTATCTGCGAGGGAGAAGATGAGGTTGAGGCACTTCAAACTCTGGTAAAGGCGATTGAAAATGGTTTGGGTGAATAAACCTGTAAAGCAAGAAGATTATATGTAAATCAAGCCGGTCTGTTTAATCTGGATCGGCTTTCTATTGTATGGAGGACAGAATATGTTGAATTATAAGCGCTATAAGAAAAATCCGGTGGTAGATTATCCCGAAAGAAAATGGCCTGACAAAGAAATTGAGAAAGCGCCCATCTGGTGCAGCGTGGATTTAAGAGATGGAAATCAGGCGCTCATTGACCCCATGGTGGTCAGTGAAAAAATTGAAATGTTTCAGTATCTGATTAAGCTTGGATTCAAGGAGATTGAAATTGGATTTCCGGCGGCAAGTCAAATAGAGTATGACTTCCTGCGTCAATTGATTGAAAGAAAGATGATACCGGATGATGTGCGTGTGCAGGTCCTCACCCAGTGCCGTGAAGAATTGATAGACCGCACATTTGAATCCATAGAAGGGTGTAAAGAGGCAATTGTGCATATATACAATTCTACCTCTACCCTGCAGCGGGACGTCGTATTCGGCATGAACCGTGAAGAAATCATAGATATTGCGGTCAAGGGGACTTTAATGGTGAAAGAGCGTGCAGCAAAGTTTCCGGGAAAGATCATACTCGAATATTCGCCGGAAAGCTTCACAGGTACAGAACTTGATTTTGCCCTTGAAATCTGTACTGCTGTTCAAGAAGCATGGGAGGCTACCAAAGAAAACCCGATTATCATTAATCTTCCTTCCACAGTGGAGATGAATACGCCCAATGTATATGCAGATCAGATAGAATGGATGAATATGCATTTCAAAGACAGGGAAAGCATTATTTTAAGCGTACATCCACACAATGACAGAGGTACCGGGGTGGCATCTGCAGAACTGGCAATGCTGGCGGGTGCAGAAAGAGTAGAAGGGACTTTGTTTGGAAACGGTGAGAGGACTGGAAATGTAGATGTACTGAATATTGCTTACAATATGTTCTCTCAAGGTATTGATCCTGAACTTCATATCGAGAAAGTAAATGAGAGCATTGAAATATATGAGAGATGTTGTAAGATTCCCATTCATCCCAGACATCCTTATGCCGGTAAACTGGTGTTTACTGCATTTTCCGGTTCTCATCAGGATGCCATCAATAAAGGCGTGAAGGCGATGAAGGAGCGGGGCAACGAATATTGGCAGGTTCCCTATCTTCCAATCGACCCGGCAGATATCGGAAGAGAGTATGAACCAATCGTCCGGATCAATTCACAGTCTGGCAAGGGAGGCGTGGCCTTCGTTATGGATACATACTTTGGATTCAAACTGCCGAAAGGAATGCACAGGGAATTTGCAAATGTTATTCAGACTATTTCAGAAAAGCAGGGTGAGGTATCTCCTGATGAAATCATGGGGGCATTCCGTAGGGAGTATCTGGAGAAGAAAGAGCCGATACATTTCCGCAAACTGCGTGTAGACGATCTGAGTGATGAGATTCAGTCAGAATTTGACACGAGAGTATTTGTGACTTATACTGATGCTGGAGTAGAAAAGAGATTTGAAGCTGTTGGAAACGGACCTATCGATGCCGTGCAGAGAGGTCTGCAGCAGGAACTCGATACCAAAATAAAGATTCTAGACTATGAAGAACACGCATTGCAGAGCGGCTCTAATTCCCAGGCGGCTGCCTATATTCATTTGCTGGATGCGGACAGCGGAAAAGTAACCTATGGTGTAGGAGTAAGTTCCAATATTACCAGAGCTTCTGTGCGCGCTATCTTCTCGGCAGTCAACCGAATGGGGCTGGGAGAAAAGAAATAGAATCAAAAGAAAAATAACCCCTCTGGAATATTCCAGAGGGGTTAATTGTCTAGTTAGCTTCAATTGTCTTTCCGTCTACCGTAAAGGTGTCACCATCTTCTAAGATACAAACCATAGTTTTTCCTGTATTTAACTTGATTTCATTTCCGTCATCATCATAATATCTGGTAGCACCGTAATCGGAAGTCTTTTCCCATGTTACATGGATGCCTTTTCCGTTGGTGAAGAACCATCCGTCGCGAGTGGTATCATGACACTGGAAGGCAAGGTATCCTTTTTCGTCTCTCACCTCAAAGTAAGTATTCTGAATCAGCAGATTCTTGAAGGAGAGTTGTTGATTATTTGCCAAATCAATATGAGGGCCGTCGCTGTCACCGGATAAGTGCTGATATCTGTCGTACAATCCTGTTGCCTCGTTGTATTCAAAATAGCAGTTCGTGACAGGATAAGCAGGTGACATATCAACTTTGGAAGCAGTAATTGCATCTGAATATTGAGCTAAAGTATTAGGTTCGCTTTCAGAAGCATACATGTAATGCTGCTTGTCCGCATAGCCCTCTCTGTATTCCAGAGGATAGCCGTAATGAGCTGCTGCATCTTTGATTCTATCTGTGGAAGTAAATGCATTGTCAGTTGAATTCTTTGCGGTATCCCTATAGGTTGCATTACCGTATTCAATACAGTTGATGTTCTGTGTATCAGATCTTCCAATAATATCATTTATGTAGAAAGGACCGCCGTAATGAATGTAAATTGCATCCCACTCAAAAGCCCAGTATACATAGTAGTCACGGCAGCTTCTGATGTTGCCGAGCTTTTCTACATTGCTCCAGTCTTCAAATACACCCATAAGTCTCGTCATGCTGCCTTCAACGTTGCATTCATAAAGAATAGATGCATTTGAAATACCATACTGGCTGGCTGTTTTGGAGTTGGGAATCATAACAGCAATAGGGCGGGTCTTTGCGATATTCTCATCTACCCATTCGTTAGTAAGTCTGCTCCGTACCATTCCTTCGGCAGGAGGTGTTTCGGTATTTTCTGACTCTGCAGCCGCTGTCCCATTCTCTTCCGATGCACCAGGCTGAGCCTCAATAATAGGTTCAACAATTGGGGTTGATGTTTCTTTTGACTTTCCACAACCAAACAATAAAAGAGATGAGGATAAGGCTACAAGAAAAAGAACCTGTACTCTTTTCATCTTATTTCCTCACTTTCAGTTCATAAAAATGGTGATAATAATCAAATCACGCGATTAATATTATAGCATATAAGAGAACGGGAGTCACTAGTAAATTATGTAAAATCTTATACAAATATATTAAGAAATTATTACGAAAAGTGTAAAGTATTGCTATCAGATGGAAGAGGAAAGCTAAGACTGAAAATAATGATTTAGGAACCACTTGTCTAAAATAGATTTAAAGGGTAAAATAAGAAGCAGGCACTGAAGAGATGTGAAAGGAAAATATAAGTGATGAATAAAATTATCGTAACAGGGTGTAACGGACAGCTGGGGCGTGCCATTAACCATGAGCTTATGGGGAAACATGATATTGAATTTGTTAATACGGATGTAGCAGAACTTGATATCACCAATATTGACAAGGTAATGGAACTGGCAAGGAAAGTAAAGCCATATGCCATCATCAACTGTGCTGCGCATACTGGAGTGGATGCCTGTGAGGACGAATGGGATAAGGCATACCGCATTAATGCCATCGGTCCCAGAAATTTAAGTATCGCAGCTTCCGAAACAGGGGCTAAGATGGTGCATATTTCTACTGATTATATTTTTGACGGTAAAGCGAACAAGCCGTACATTGAATTTGACAGACCCAATCCCCAGGGCGCATATGGAACGACCAAGCTGGCAGGGGAGAAAATGGTAAAAGATTTTGCTGACCGGTATTTCATTTTAAGGACAGCATGGCTTTACGGAGAAGGAAAGAATTTTGTAAAAACAATGCTCAGGCTCTCAGAAAGCAATGATAAAGTCAGGGTAGTGGGCGATCAGGTGGGAAGTCCCACAAGCGCGAAGGAACTGGCTGCTGCGATTGCACATTTGCTCTTTACGGAAAATTATGGTCTGTTCCACGCAACTTGTGAAGGAAGCTGCTCCTGGGCACAATTTGCAGAGGAGATTTTCAGGCTTGCCGGCAAGGACACCAGGGTAGAGGCAATCACCACAGAAGAGTTTGGTGCAAAAGCCCCCAGACCGGCTTATTCTATTCTTGAAAATTATATGTTTAAGTTGACTACGGATTATATGTTTGCGGATTGGCATGATGCGCTGACTGTTTATATGAAGGAATTTGCATAAAATGGATTTTATTATAGAACTGCTTCAAAATAAAATTTTTGTTTCGGCAGTCATCGGATGGCTGGTGGCACAGGTGTTGAAAACGCTGATTCATTTCATACTTACCAAAAAGCTGGTAGCAGAGAGAATTGTGGGAAGCGGCGGTATGCCCAGTTCCCATTCGGCAACGGTCTGTGCGCTCGCCGCTGCTACCGGAATACAATATGGCGGCGGAGGGTTCGAATTTGCCGTGACAATCATGCTTGCAATTATTGTCATGTATGATGCCATGGGTGTCCGCAGAGAAACCGGAAAACAGGGACAGGTTCTGAATGAAATGCTGGAAGTGTTCACGAATATGGGCAAGCAGATCAGCGCCGAAGCGAAGCTGAAGGAATTTGTAGGACACACGCCGCTGCAGGTTTTAATGGGAGCTATATTGGGAATCGCGATAGCGGTCATTGTTATGAGTATTTAGTATAATGAAAGTATAAAGGAGATTGATATGCAGAAGATAGCTTTAATTACAGGTATTACCGGACAGGATGGTTCTTATCTGGCGGAGTTTTTGCTGGAGAAAGGGTATGAAGTACATGGTCTCATCAGAAGGCATAGCATCAGCAATACAGCGCGGATAGATCATATTTTATCTTCAAAGTACAATAACGTAAAATTTTTCCTGCATTTTGCAGACACTACCGATTCCAGCAATCTGATGCGTCTCATAGCGGAAATCCGTCCCACGGAGGTATATAATCTGGCAGCGCAGTCTCATGTAGGAGTATCCTTTGATGTGCCCGAGTACACAGCGGAAGCTACAGGTGTGAGCACCTTAAAGCTTCTTGAGGCAATCCGTGTCAATGGAGGAAATTGCAGATATTATCAGGCATCCACATCGGAACTGTTTGGAGGTCTTCCGGAGACGGCACCTCAAAGTGAGGCTACGCCTTTTTATCCTAAGAGTCCTTATGGTGTGGCGAAGCTCTATTCCTATTGGATTACAGTAAACTATAGAGAATCTTATAATATGTTTGCATGCAACGGTATTTTGTTTAATCATGAATCTCCGAGACGGGGCGAAAATTTCGTGACGAGGAAGATCACCCTTGCCATTGCCAATATCATTGCAGGAAAACAGGAGAAGCTATCACTGGGAAATATGAACGCCAAGCGGGACTGGGGATTTGCCGGCGATTATGTGGAAGGTATGTGGATGATGCTGCAGCAGGATAAACCGGATGATTATGTGCTTGCCACCAATGAGACCCATACGGTAAGGGAATTTGTGGAAGCAGCCTTTAAAGAACTTGGCATTGTGATCAGATGGGAAGGCACTGGTGTGGATGAAAAAGGCTATGATGCTGCAACAGGCAGGCTGTTGGTAGATGTGAATCCGGAGTTTTACCGTCCGGCAGAGGTTGAATTCCTGTGGGGAAATGCATCTAAGGCAGAAAAAGCGCTGGGATGGAAGAGAAAAGTAGATTTTGAAGGTCTGGTTGCCATGATGATGGATGCTGACCTGAAAGAAATAGCAGGAATGAGCTGCAGCGAATACAAGGAAAGCGCAAAGTAGAAAGAGTGGTACAAAGGTAGAAGAGGAAAGTCAGATGTTCTCGGTTATACTCATTTGGCTGTATATGCTATTTACCTGCTATGTGATTGGATTTACTTGTATCACTGTTATAAAGGGTAAAGAAACATATCGGTGCAGAAAAGAAACCAGTTACCTATATGCAGGTATAGGAGCAGTTACGGTCTATTCCCAATTTTTCAGTATTTTCTGGAAGGTTGGGTTTACGGCGAATTTGATACTGCTCCTTATCTGCGTTTTGTGTATTGCAGTCTATAGAAGGCAGTTTCAGGAGAATCTGCATACCTGTAGGTTGACGATTACACCCATAAGGGCAGTGATGATCCTGCTGCTTTTTCTTGTGTTTGCCTATGGAACTTCCACAGGGATCATTCATTATGACACAAGTTTATACCATGCCCAGAGCATTCGCTGGATAGAAGAATATGGTGTGGTACCGGGGCTTGGCAATCTGCACAGCAGGCTTGCCTATAACAGTGCCGCATTTTGTTTTTCTGCTCTTTACAGTATGGCATTTCTGGGAGGACAGTCTTATCATTGCGGTGCGGGATTTCTGGCTTTTCTGCTTGCGTTGGTCTGCATGGAAGCATGGACAAAGGAACGGATAAAAAAACCCCAGCTTTCAGATTTTGCCAGACTTACTGCTATTTATTATTTACTAATCATATTTGACGAGATGGTTTCGCCGGCATCAGATTATTTCATGGTGCTTCTGGTTTTTTTTATAGTAATCAGGTGGCTGGATCTGATGGAAAAAGGGGAAAGGTTTTATCTGCCTTATGCGCTTCTTTGTGTGCTTGGAGTGGTGGTGCTTACTGTGAAGCTTTCGGGCGCCTTGATTCTTCTGCTCACGCTTAAGCCGGCATTCATGATGATAAAAGAAAAGCGGGTAAAAGAAATTTTCTTATTTTTAGGATTGGGGATTTTGACAGTGCTGCCGTTTCTTGTGCGGAATGTGATTTTATCAGGGTGGCTGGTCTATCCTTTTACTGCGCTGGACTTATTTTCTTTTGATTTTAAGATCCCGAAAGGGATGGCGGAATATGATGCCAAGGAAATACAGGTGTGGGGAAGAGGATTTTCTGATGTGGGAAGATATGGGGAAGCGGTCAGCGCCTGGCTGCCTGAATGGATCGGCAGTCTTGACGGAACCAACAAAATCTTTCTGATCATGGCTCTTGGGGGCGTGCTCCTGCTTATTTTTTTGGCGATCTATGCTATTGTGAAAAAGAAAAAGGATATGATGGATTTTCTTCACGCGGAAGGGACCCTTACTGCATGTTTCTTATTCTGGCTTCTCAGCGCGCCGCTGGTTCGGTATGGCTGTGTATTTCTGTGGCTGTCACCGGTGCTGGTGTGGGGATATCTGTATTTAAAGATCAGTCCCCATCTGGACAGATTCAAAATTTATTATATATTGATTCTGGTATTTGGGCTATACAAGTTATCAGCTTTCGGGATGGAAGTCTATAGAGGGGCTACTGCCGGATATCTGATTAGGCAGAAGGATTATGAGAACTTTGAAACGACGGCTTACGAGCTGCATGGAATCACCTTCTATTATCCTGTTTCCGGCGATCAGGTGGGGTACCGGGATTTCCCTTCGTCGCCCTTGAAGGCGGAAGATATTTTTCTGGGGGATACCATAGAAGAGGGATTTAAGGATGTGACCCATCAATGAGGGGATAATGACGATATAGATAAAAATTGGTAACTGTGAAGGTACTGAACAGTTACGGAAATTGATAAATGGAGAGGAAGGAAATTTTATGATGAAAAAAACAGATAAGATTTATGTGGCAGGTCATAGGGGACTGGTGGGAAGCGCAATCGTAAGGAACCTGAAAGAAAAGGGCTACACCAATATCATTGGAAGGACCCACAAGGAACTGGATTTAACCAATCAGGCTATGGTGCGGGATTTTTTTGAAGCGGAAAGACCGGATATCGTAGTCTTAGCAGCAGCCAAAGTGGGCGGCATCAATGCCAACAATACGGTACCTGCCGATTTTGCCTATGAAAACCTTCAGATTCAATGTAACGTGATTGACTGTTGTCATAAGTACAAAGTAAAAAAATTGCTCTTTCTGGGAAGCACTTGTATCTATCCCAAGATGGCACCCCAGCCGATTCCGGAGGATGCTCTCCTCACAGGACCGCTGGAGGAGACCAATGAAGCTTATGCAATTGCTAAAATCGCCGGATTGGAAATGTGCAAGTTCTATAAGAGACAGTATGGGGATGATTTTATCAGCTGTATGCCCACGAACCTATATGGACCTCATGATAATTATGACCTTGAGGGATCTCATGTAATGCCTGCCATGATCCGCAAATTTCATGAAGCAAAGGTTAAGAATGCACCTACGGTAGAACTTTGGGGAACGGGTACACCCTTACGTGAATTCCTTTATGTGGATGATATGGCAGATGCCTGTGTATTTCTGCTTGAAAATTACAGCGGTGAGCAGCATGTGAATATCGGAACCGGAAAGGAAATTACAATCAAGGAACTGGCTGAAACAGTGAAAAATGCGGTGGGTTATGAAGGCGAGATTATCTGGAATAAAGACATGCCGGACGGAACACCCAGAAAGCTTACCAATGTGGATAAACTTCACGACTTGGGATGGACACATAAGGTTGAACTTGAAGAAGGGGTAAAACTGGCTTATCAGTGGTTCAAGGAAAATGTGGATAGTGCTAGGATGTAGTCTGCTGAAAATTTTTAAAATTTCATAATTTTGAAACCTGATTCCATTTCAAAAAGTATATAAAGTAGAAAACGAAATTATTTATACGAATGAAATGGAGGAAATTATGAAAAAGAAAATGGTACTTTGTCTGATGGTGGGCGCTCTGACGGTTGCGATTTTAGGAGGATGCGGCTCGAAAAATACAGTCCAGATGATTGATCCTGATACCACGGCAGAACAGGAGGCAGACGAGAAAGAAGACGCGCAGGACGAGGAAGCACCGGCGAGAGGCGATGATGATTATCCGGTGCTGGGAGAGGAAGATATTGAAGACTATGAGGGCTTTGATTATCTGCAATGGGAACTTCTCACATCCGATTCAGGAGATACAGTTCCTGTGTATGTTCCTATGGACGAAGATGCATATAAAAGCGATGATCATATAAGCGGCTACAATCTGGGGATTGCCTACAGTGTAGAGTTAGACCCTTCCATAAGAACGGATGAAGAGGATTACCGGGTCACTGAAAATCTGGATTACTATCTGGAGGATGTATACGACCCCGAGTACAATGAGGATTACTATGATGTTGTAATTAGTGATGCTGAGCGCATAGATGGGGATACAGCTCGTGCCTGTGTAGAATACTGTAGGTATTATGAGTATGATGACAGTTACTATGCAGTTTTTGCAACTTACCTTTTAAAGAGACTGGATAATGATGTGACAGTACTTTTGGAAATGAAGGTAAATTCTGACGATGTGGATTTAGAGACGGACAACCTTATTGATGAATTGGAAGCCTTTTATCAATTTGAGGTGGATTGGAGCATCAAAAGAGCGGAAGAGAAAATAGAGGAACTTGAAGAAATTGACAATGGGAATACAGTATTTAGCGGTTCTTTAGCTTTCGATATTCCAGAGAATTGGGATAAGGATGACGCAGAATCCGATTCAGATGTTTATGTGTATGCACCGTACGGGGATGCGGATTTGGCGGACTGTGCTGTAAGTATCAGCCATGAATATACAGGGATGGATGCTTCTGAACTTGAGATACTGGAGAGCAATCATGACTTTCTGGTTGAAATGGTGAAGACGCAGCTGACGAATGATGATACCTTTGACGGAGATGTGAGCATTTATGAAGGTACGGATTTGGGAATCACAGTCAAAGTACAGATGGAGTCGACAGGTCAGGATGGTGTTGATATGGAACTGCATGTATATATGATTTTTATTGAAGATTATACATATATTATAAGTGCAGCACAGCATGGCGACGCGCCGCTGGATGATCCTTTTGCAGCAGCGGAAGGAATACTGGCAAGTGCACGGATAGAAGAATAGAAGATGTTTAATTATCCCTAAGGTTCTAACACCTTAGGGATAACTTTTTTAATCAGGGCGTTCAATATATAAGGTATCGATTTTTTGCAGACTGGGCGCATGATAGGCAAGGTCGGCAACTGTGACGAACATAGCGTCCAGAGGCAGGTTCATGTTGAGTTTTTGCTGCAATTGCTTCACTTTGTCGAGAAACCTGTTTGCAAGGGAAAGAACTCTGTTCCTGCTGTGTAGCTTTGCAGACATGGAATTCAGCTCCATTGTTTCCTGCTCAGACTGTGACAAAGCCAGATACAATTTTTCTGAGAGGTCTTCTGTAAGGGAAGGGGAATCTATATCGCTCTCGTTAATTGAATAGAAGGGTTCTGCACTGTCTGCTTCAAGGGCACAATTCTCGTCAAGGAAATCCGCCAGACGTATTTTGCCTTCGCGGCATTCATCCTTTTCGTTTTTGACAGAAAAGCAGCCGTTTACAACGGGAATCCGATAGTCTCCTCCGCAGTCATAAAAAACCTGATAGACAAACTGGGAGCAGACCATATATTTGCCGGGATGATGCAGGATTTCTTTTTGGATGAAGCGGTCAAGCATAAGGATTGCAGCTTCCAGAATAAGCTCCGCACAATTGAACATCTGGGGTGATGGAACAATTTTATTATATATAAGCAGTCCTCCCAGAAGGAAGAGACCGGGGAAGTCGTAGACTACGTCAGCCCCCAGATAAGCATCTGCAGATTTTTTTAAAGGTTCAAAGTCAAGTTCGGGTATGTGGCGCATAAGATAAGCCTTTTTACCTTTCTGCTCACTGTCCTGGAGGGATATTTTATTGATCTGGGGACCGCCGGCAAGAATTTCCACAATGGAATCTTCTGAATAGACCATGGCGGCGTGCGTTACCTCGGCGTTGGTGAGATAGGAAATTGACTTACTGAGCCATGTGTCTCCTGCAAAAAATAAAAGCAAATCTCCTTTTTGTAATTTGGTTTTCATGAATCATCCTCCTTTTGAATTTTTATGGATTAAGCAGTACAGAACTGTAGAAGATGCCGCTGTCCTGCTTAAATTGTACGGTGCCGTGATATTTTTCTGCGATTTTTCTGATGGAAGTCGTACCAATTCCCATACGTGCTGCTTTGGAAGAGGGAAATCCGTCCCCACAGTCTGGAAGAGGGGTGATACAAGTGTTGTCCACAGCAGCTACAATCATATTGTGCATGCACTTTATACGAAGAGAGATGAAAGGTTCCGGAGCACATTCCCGCTCACAGGCTTCCAAAGCATTCTCCAGAAGATTTCCAAATAATATGACTGCGTCTGAGGAAAGAATTCCGGAATCTGAAGGATAGTGAATGTCAGCCAGAAAACGGATATGGTGATTTGTCGCCATGCTTTCATAATAGACAATCAGAGCATTCAACGCGTAATCCTCACAATAAGTAATGGGTGAATCGGGCGGAAGGGTGAGAATGTACGCGTGAATGTATTCAGAAAGTCTGTTATAATCTTTGCTTTGCAGACAGGACTGAATGACTGATAAGTGCTGGCGCAGGTCATGTTTTGCCTGCCTTGCCTCATCGGCTCGGTACTTTAAGTTTTCATATTGAACAGACTGCATGGCAAGGTGATGGTTCTCCTGTTCCAGAAGCAGTTTGTCGTTGCATTCCTCCAAAAGCTGGAGAATCAGAAAAGTGACAAAAAGACCGCCCAGATTGAGAAGGATGGCAAAAAACATACTGCTGTTTTTGGAAGAAAAGGCTACAGCGCCGCCGCCTGCATACATGCTGTAATAATAGGAGAGGCAGAATGTGGCGGGTACGAGCCAGAGAAAACGCCAATACCTGCTGTTAGCAGTTTTGTCAATCAGGGGTTTTACTTTCCTGTGCATCATGAGATACATGAAGGGAAAAGTAAATAAATAGACAATCAGCAAGCAAATGCTGGAAAAAAAGGAATACCGTCCGGCAGAAAGAACCGGCAGAGAGTGCACAAGCCAGTTGACGATAATTGCCTTAAAGCTTCCATAGTTTAAAATGGTCAGTAAAGTAAAAAGCAGGATGGTGACAGGAACTTTTATGCAGACGATATATAGAGTAAGGTAAAGGCCAATCCACAAAATTGTAAACCATCTGGCAACGGATAATTCTTGGACGGACAGGATTCTGCTTATAAAAACCATGGAAAAAAGCAACGGAAGGAGCATGTGGGTTTTATAACCCGGAAACCTGAAGTGATTCTGGAAGGGGATAAGCGCCAAAACCAAGCAGGGAATCAGATCCAGCAGAACATATATGAAAATTTTTAGGATTTCTGTTAATTCCATTACCTTCCGCTCCTGACTTTTGTAAAAATATAATCATAATAGGTTTTGGTCAGCCGTGCATATTCCTTTTGCCGTATGGGAATACGTTCTCCTTCGCTGGTCAGAAAATCCAGATTTTCTATCCGGATAATATGATCCATATTAATCAGGCAGCCGCGGTAGCACAGCAGAAACTGGGGATAGGGCATAAGCTCCTGAGTAAATTTTTCAAAGGAAGTTCTGGAACGCAGAAGATGACAGCCTTGTGCATGGATCTGCACATAGTGACCGGAAGCATCACAATAGATGATGTCCTTCAAAAAGAGTCTGATTTGCTCCCGCCCGCAGGTGATTTGTATATATTGTTTATCCTTTAATATATTAAAATTAATCAGGGACATGGACTGTGTGATCTGTGCATAAGTGATAGGTTTGACAATATAATCGGAAGCGTGGACCTTATAGCAGTCAATGGCAAAATCTTTACTGGAGGTAATAAAAATAATAAAAACAGATCGATCGAGCTTCCGGATGCATCTGGCGGTTTCCAATCCATTCATTGCATGCATGAAATAGTCTATCAAAATCAATTCATAGGCACCTTCAGCAAAAAGCTGTATAAATGCTTCCCCGTCTTCAAACTGCTCGATTATGACAGGTTCCACACAGGAAATTTCCTGAAAGTACTGGCGGATATGGTTTGCAATAACCATGCTGTCACTTACCATGTCGTCTATAATTGCAATTTTCATTCTGAGCTCCTCCTTGATCTTTCCCTTAAATTATACTTTAATCGTAAAAAAAATGTGGATTTTTGCCATTTCTTAGATGAATTTTGCCGAAATGCACAAGTCTGCTAAATTAACTTGTAATAATCGGTATGGTTTATTGTTGAATTTGGACTTTTCCTAAAAAAGTGCACAAACATTAATATCCTGCTGCAGGCAGCAGGCGTACCAATCCTGTAACTGCCACAGGAAATTTCGTTGCCAAAACAAAGCCTCTTGATGCCACATGCTTTTTTGCCCAAAGTGCTTTGTTATAATTTAGTCAGGTCTTATTGGTATTGGTTGAATCGAAAGGATACAATGATTTAATCTGCGCTGTAAAGACAAAAGAAAAATGTATTGAAGGAGGAAAAGAAATGGATCAGAAAATGGTAGTTTTGGAGGGGAAAGTTTTTACAATCGAGTTGCAGTCTATGTTGGGCTCCACAGGCTATGGATGGTGTCTGTCACAGCTGCCGAAGGGAATCATATTTGAAGGAGAAGATAGAATTCCCGTGGCGAAGGGGATAGCGCCAGTCATGCAGAAATTTTATTTTGGGGTATCTTCAGCAGAGGAGACAGAAGCAGAAATAACGTTTGTAATGGCATGTACGTTCGAGCCTGCTAAGGTGACGGGAGAGCATAAAGTGTCATTGACCATTATTCCCAGTGATTCGGAGAAATTTGTTGATTATAGTGAGAATGCAAATGCATTGTATGCGTACGCATTTAATCAGGCGGACGGATGCGGTGCGATGAACTGTATTCAGCCTTATGGAGTCTGGCAAATAGGGGAAAGAGCGCAGGTGCAGAAACCCTATGGATTTCCTGGTCCGGGATTCACCTGCATGGATTACGGATACCCTTACGGTGTGCAGGACGTAGGTATGGTGTATAACTATAATTATGGAGCACAGAATTCAGGTATGGCATATGGTTATCCTTGCGGGATGCAGGATGCAATAATGAAGTACGGTTATCCTTGCGGGATGCAGGATGCGATGATGAAGTACGGTTATTTTTGCGGAACAAACGACGCATTATGTAAAAATGAACCGTTTATCAGAAAAAATAGAAATGAACCATTTATTACGAAATATGGCTTTGCGTGCCGTTAGGGAGGACACCGTATGAAATACCAACCGATTACCTGTGTCTGGGAAGTGACTATGGGATGTAACATGCGTTGCGGTCACTGTGGTTCCTCTTGTACGGAGCCCCTTCCGGACGAGCTAAGTACCGAAGAAGCATTGGATCTTTGTGATCAGATAGCAGCACTGGGACTGAAATGGATTACGCTTTCAGGGGGAGAACCGCTTACGAGGAAAGATGTGCCGATGCTGGTAGAACGTCTTTCGTCATCAGGCGTAGCTGTGAACATCATTACAAATGGCTGGCTGCTTAGCGGAGAAACCGCACAGAAATTAAAAGAAAGCGGGATTTCCACGGTAGCCATCAGCATTGACGGCACTCCTGAGGTTCATGACAGAATCAGGAGAGAAGGAGCCTTTGATCATGCCAGAAGAGCCTTTCAGACCATGAAGGAACTTGGGATTTATACAGGTGCAGTGACTACCATCACCAAGCAGAACATCGATATCCTGCATGACTTAAAGGAAGAACTGATCGGCATGGGAGTGAAGAGCTGGCAGGTACAGCTGGGACTCCCTATGGGAAATTTGCAAGAACGTCCCGACTGGGTGCTGGAACCGGAACGAATCCAGGATATTATTGATTTTGCTTATGAAACGGCAAAAGAAGGAAGGATTGCAATTTATCTTGCCGACTGTATTGGTTACTATACCAAAAAAGAAATTGAAATCAAGCAAATTGCGTACCGGACAAACATGATTGCTCCGTGGGATGGGTGCAATGCGGGTATTCGCGGCTTTGGCATTCTGCAGAACGGAGACATTCTGGGCTGTACTTCCATCCGCTCTAAAGAATTTATTGAGGGCAATATAAAAGAGCGCTCTCTGCGGGAAATATGGGAGAATGAAAACAACTTCCTATGGCGCAGACAGATGACTAAGGACAAACTTTCCGGCGCCTGCAAAAACTGCGTATACGGAAGCAAGTGCCTGGGCGGCTGCCCCAACACCAGACTGACCATGAACGGCGATATCTATTCGGAAAATCAGTATTGTGCCTATCATATCTCCTTAAAGCAGATGGAAGATAAGTATGCTGTCTGCGAGGATGAAGCATCCTTATTTAAACTGGCGGATGCGCTGATGCGGCAGGGAAATCATCAGGAGGCAGCATTTGCATTTGGACAGGTGCTCCGGTTAGACCCTGAAAATACAGATGCGCTGAAGGCGAAGGGGTATTGCGAGTTTATGTGCGGTAACTATGAGCTTTGTCTTGAGGCGAATCAGAAGGTGCTGGATGCAAATGGACAGGACTCTTATGCCCTTGGCGGATATGCCATGGCGCTCTTTCGGATGGGAGAAAAGGAAGAGGGTATGAAAAAGATGCGGCAGGCAGTGGATTTAACCGGAGGAAGAGATCAGAATCTGGTGCAGGATCTGCGGTTTATGCTGGCAAATAGCAGCAAATAATTGTGTACCTATTGGACAAATAGAAAGATATCCCCGGCTGGGTTAAGCGGCTGGGGATATTTTTGTCATATGGGGTAACAGTACATGACTATTTATAAACAAAAAATGTAAAAACAACACCGTTGGTTAATGTATCTTCCCACTGGTTTCTGTATGATAAAGGACTTGTAGGATAAACTAATCGTATGCTACAGCAACCAATGGAGGTGTTTTTTATGGATATGTCAAGCATTGGTAAAAACATCAGAAAGAAACGATTAGCAAAGTCCTGGAACCAGGAGATCCTAGCGAGCAAGGTTGAGGTGACTGCTTCCTATATTGGCATGATAGAGCGGGGAGAAAAGATTCCCAGACTGGAAACATTCATACGGATCACCAATGAGCTGAGTGCGACTTCAGATGAAATTCTTGAAGGGGTCATAAATAGGGGATACGAAGTCAGAATGTCGAAATATATGGAAAAGATCGGAAAACTGCCCAAGGAGGAACAGAACAGGATTTTTGATTTGCTTGATGTCATGCTGGAACGCGGAAGCAGGAATTAGCCAGAAAAATACAGTAAAGAAAATGTACACGGGGATGAAATATGTACAAAATAGCAATTTGTGAAGATGATATAAATTATATTGTCTTTTTAAAAAAGATGCTTTTTAAAATAGAAGGCATAAATGAAAGTACTGCATTATTTTATGAGTTCCTCTCCGGCGAGGAACTTTTTTTTCACATATCATTGGATTTTGATCTGGTAATATTGGATATTCAGATGGGTGATCTGAATGGTTATGAAACGGCAAGAAAGCTAAGAGAGTTTGACAGGAATATGCTCCTTGTATTTTGTACAGGGAAAGTAGAACCCGCCGCAGAGCATTTTAAGGTGACGCCGTACCGATATCTTTTGAAAAGATATACAGATGATGAGATGCTGAGCGAGATGAAAGAGATAGTGGATAAAATGAAGGAGCAAAAAAGCTATCCTTATGTCATGTGCAAATACAGCGCAGGAAAAGATCAAATCAGAGTGTATCCCGAATCCGTTTTATACATTGCCATCAGATATGAAGCCAGCGAAATATTTGCCTGCGGGAAGCTGAAAGAGCAATTTCCAAGTGAGACATTGCGAGTTGGTATGAATCTGAATGATGTTTATGAAATATTTAATGAAAGCTGCGGGTTTGCCAGAGCTCATAACAGCTATATTATCAACATGGCATATATAGTGGAAATGAATGCACAGAGCGTCAAACTGACAGACGGGACAGAACTGACGATTGCCAGATCCCGGTCCAGAGAATTTCAAAAGGCATTTGCCGGATTTTTGGCAGCAAAGTACAAGGGGTGAGAGAGGTTGGATGTAATATATAGATCTGTACAGGTATTTGTCTGTATCTTTGAAGTTTATCTGATGTTTGATTTCTTTTCATCCTTTTTCCCTTTAAAAGAGAGATTAAATGATAAATATACGAAACTCATGATTGTTCTTGGAAATTCAGCCTGTGTTTTTGTCGTTAATTCCCTGAATAGTTCTGTAGGTAATATCGTGGCGATGCAGGTGATTTATCTGTCCATGCTTTTTGGAGCCTTTGAGGGCGGGTATTTTAAGAGGACTCTCTATTACATTATGGCAACGGCCATTATGGCTGGCAGCGAATTTATAGCGATTGTCCTTTTGTCACTTCCGTCCGATTTTGCTATGAGCCAGATACAGCAAAATCCAATTTCAACCATTTATTCTCTGCTCTGTGCGAAACTGCTGTCGTTCATATTTTTTAATGTGGTAAAAAGAATTCCTAAAAATACGAGCAATAAAATGGGTATCAAAAATCTGATGCTCTATATTGTGGTTCCGATGTCGATGATGGGCATTATGATTGCAATCGCATATCTGAACATAGATTTTTCTTCTCTGGGAATAGAAAAAATATTATTAATTTTCAGCAGTGTCCTGGCAATTGTTGGAAGCGTCCTTACTTTTTATGTGTTTGACAGATATTCTTCTACCACTGAAAAATTACAGCAACAGGAACTGATGATAGCAAAACTGGAAATGGAAGAGCGGTATTATGAGCAGGTAGAGCAAATGAATCAGGAACATGCCAGCCTGCTGCACGACTTTCACCACTATTTAAAACGATTGGAGAGGCGGCAGTAGAAAATAAGGATGAGGACGTTCTGTCAATTGTTTCTGAATTGAAGATACAGGTTGCAGGTACGGAGTCGGTTATCATCTGTGGGCACAGGCTGTTAAACGCTATTCTGAATGAGAAGAAAAAAGATGCAGAGCAAAAAGGAATTTCTATGCATATAACCGTAGAACCTGAATTTTTGATAGAACAGATTAGAGATATCGATTTAATTGCAATAGTAGGAAATTTAATCGACAATGCCATGGAGGCAGCTTTGGACTGCAAAGAAGGCTATGTGAAAATTTACATGTATGTACAGAATGAGAGCCGTTTCTCTGTTATGAAAATCATAAATAACTACCGTGAAGAGGTCCGGCAGAAAGACGGTATTTTCTTAACCAGTAAAGAGGATAAGCAAAAACATGGTATAGGAATCCAAAATGTAAAAAGCATTGTAAAAAAATATGGCGGATTTTTGCAGAACGTCTATGAGAATGGGATTTTCACTTCACTGGTAATTTTACCGATTAAGGAAGCTTGAAATAGGAATAAAAAACTTCATACAGACAACAACGAGTGAGAGAGTTGCAGGGTGCATATTAGGAGCCTTGCGGCTCTTTTTTTGCCTAATATACAAAAAAGCCGTAAAAAACGACAAAAATCACTAAGTTCCTGTTTTTTGAATGATTAAGTATTAAAATTGATGTCGCAATAAATAATTGCAGTGTAATCAATTAACAAATAGAAACGGAAGTCGGCTATGAGAAGAAAAGTTGTGTATCTTACAGCAATATTTCTATTGCTGTTTTCAATAATCAGGCGGGATGTACATGCCCAGGAAAAAAATGCAGAAGAAGATATTTACATTGTTTTTGTGGTGGATCACAGTGGTTCAATGAATGAGCAGGATAGCCGGAATGTGATATCTAATACACTTAAAGCGTTTGTGGACACCCTGCAGGGTGAAACTATGTATGTCGGATATATTGCTTATAATGACAGAATTATTGTCAGTCAGGATCCGGTTTCTATGCGGGATAGGGCACAATATGAGAAATTGAAAGATGCAATTGGCGAAGCTTCAAATAAGGGTGAGACAGACATCGGTATAGGGCTGAGGGAGGCATGCCGGATGATTGACAAATGTCAGGGGAAAAGGATGATTGTGCTTGTTTCTGATGGTGAGACAGATCTTGCACATTCTGATACAGGAAGAATAAAGGAGGACTCTGACAGAGATGTGCAGGAAATAGTACAACAGTGTAGGGAAGGAGAAATCCCGATTACTACCATTGTTTTTGGCGAAGAAAATGGAGAAAATGCACAGGAACTTAGGGATGTGTCCATGCAGACTGCCGCAAAAAGCTACATTTTGCACAAAACAGATGAACTACCTGGTGTGCTGTGTGATGTGCTTTATAGTGGTCCATCCTACAATGTATATGAGGCAGGAAGCAGCATTTATGATGAAGGAAGCCAGAAGATCAGCTATAAACCAGCAGAATATGCGGATGAATTGACAGTGCTTCTGTTATCTGACAAGGACATCCAAAATGCTGATGTATGGCAAAGCCTAGGAGTGGAAGATGCTTCTACGGCAGAGCAGGATAAAATGGAGGTTTATGGAACGTATGCCATGGGTAGGCTCCCTTATTTGAATGGACCGCTCAGCATAGAATTCGACACGGGGCAAAGTCAGAGGATGACGGTATACATAATTGGTAGCCGTGACATTACTCCGGTTTTGGAATGGCAGGAGGAGATTCATAAGAACCAGCCGCTTAATTTTAGGATTAGGCTTGAGGATAGGAGCGGAAACACTGTTAAAGGTATAGATTATGACGCCGCAACATGGAAAGCAGAATTTGAAAATGTGCAAACAGGTGAAGTGATTCAGGCAGAAATCAAAGGGGATGAACAGGACTTATCGGGAACCGTGCGTTTTCATAATTCAGGCGAGTATATACTATGTCTGGATTTTTTGGAAAATGTGCAGAGTACTTACATAAGTAATAGAGTCAATGTTTTAAATGCGCTGCCAGGCAGTATATCGTCAAGAGAAGTTGACCTTTTAACGATTTCGGGGCAACAGATCATTGCGCTGGATGAATATTTTACAGATTCAGATAATGATGCACTTTGCTTTGAATTGCAGGAGATGCCGGAAGATATTGTAAAAGGAGAAATCAAAGGAACGACTCTCTTGATTGAACCTAGAGGAAGGGGAAGAGGAGAAATCAAACTTTTGATTTCCGACGGGGAAGGAAGTCTGGTAGGAAGTATTCCGGTAAGAGTCAAATCACTTCCGGAGGCATACTGGCAGGTACTGGCTGCTCTCATATGCTTGATGGTTTTTTGCATCATTAAGATCTGGAAAAAGAGGAACAAGGTGATTTTGATTCCAGAGCAGACAGAAGCAAAAAATGAAGGCGCATTTACAGGCAAGCTGAATGCCTACTTTACGCTCCTGCCGGAAGAAATAGAAGAAATTCCTCCATTAACCTTTGCACTTCATCCCATCAGAGAAAAGAAGATTGCATTGGCAGATATGTTTTCGGATTATCCGGAACTCATTGATGTGCTTACGCTTGATGAAATATATCTGTTTCCAGCGGAAGGCAGACAAATGATACTTTACCATAAAAGTGATTCCACGATTATGATAGGAAATTCCATTGTCTGCCGTAAGATGCAATATATGGTCAGCTATGGAAATGTAATATATATAACTTCCAAAGATGGAACCTGTGAATTGGAAGTACATTATATATCCATGATTTAAAAAGAAAGAGAGGTATAGAAATGGATGTAATAACCCAGACAAACAGAACGATTCTGTTTGAAGAAATCAATCCGGAAAAGAAAGATCTCTTAACTTTGATTGGGGATGTTAAGGGAAAAAACAGTCTGGATGATGACAAAGTGAAGGAAATCAACGAGGAACTTTTAGTGGGAAGCTTTGATGAATTTCTGGAAAAATTTGCTCCGGTAGTGTACTCGTTCTTTAATGCAAATAACCAGAAGGTTATGTACAGCTTAAAGAAGCCGGAAAATATACCGGACAATTGCATCACAGAAATCCCCCTCAACATGGACAACGATTTCTTAAAAATGCTCCTCACTCTAATTGAAACAAAGGGAGCTATGGGAATTGCCAATGTGGATTTCAAGTTTGAAAAGATATTGGACATGATCTCACCTAAAAAGATTATGGATGACATCAGACAGTCCAGAAAAGAAATTCAGTATGTATATGGACAGTATGAGTCGCTGGATGATGGGGATCCCAAGAAGTTGGATATGGGTGACAAGCTGAACTATATGTTTGAACAGGCAAGTCAGAATTACAACAATGTCATGGCGATGCTGCCGCTTGCTATAGAGGATATCAAGACCAGGCTTCTGCTTGGAGATTCGGCCAAGGAGGAGAGTGGACAGGTATTTAAAGCAGGGCTCCTCAGCATGGGAGATGACGGCGAACTAAAAATACTGGAAGTGAGTAAAGAAGAAAACACACAGCTTGCCATAGTAGATGACAGTGCTAATACAGGATTGATTGCAGCTTTCAAAGATGACTATGATGCCCTTAATGAAAATCAGTCTGATTATGTGAGAGAACTGGTAGTGCGCACTTTCTGCCCTCTTACATCTACGTTGGAAAGCGAAGTAAATGTAGAGCAGGAAATTGCCAATTACAATAATTATTTGGATTTTTACAAGCAGACAAAAGATGATTTTGTCAAGGTTGTAAAGCCGTTAATAGAAAAAATGCTTGGGGTAAAGACATTTTTTGATCAATATAAAGTAAAAGAAAATGGTATGAAACCGAAACTGTTAGTCACTAACAACAAGCTGGAACAGCAGGTAAAGGCACACAATCTTCCACGCCTTGTCACTTATCTGAATACGGTCAATGACAAAAATGAGTTTGACAATACCCTTTGGTTTGCTATTGTGCCGAATGTGGAACTGGAACAGAGCAAGGGTGTCAAGCTACAGAGAATTCGTTTTGCAGGTAATGAAAAGGTGGAAAAGGATGACCAGAACACAATGGAAAGCCTTGCAAATCTGATGAATGCCATGTATCCCTATAAGGTTACGACCTTCTTCAGTTTTCAACCGGGGGAAGAGACTACGTTCAGTGCTATGGCATCTTCCGGTGTTGAGAAGTACAAGGAAAAATGCGGATTACTGATGAAAAGAGAATATAGCGAATTCGTCGTACCATGTATTCCGAATATCACTGTTATTCCCAAGGATAAATCAGGTCTGATTCTTGATAAGAAGATGATTATGAGCGAAGAAGGTGCAGCGGTACTTTCTAAAGAAAAAGAAGATATCATGAAACTTTGGATTGAAGGTGTTTATATCGGCGCTGCTTATGTAGCGGCAGGACTTGTGGCGGCATGGCAGTGCCCCGGATATTTGAAGGAGCGTTTTCCAAGGACTTCAAGAAATTATCCTGGTGTTCGCTTTGATATCGAGGCAGGCGACCATGCACTTTCTGCTACGACTACAATGACCAAGGAAATATCAGGTTTCACGAACACTATTAAAAATGATATCAACGTGAACGGTTTTGGATTTGTATTTTCTTCTGAAAATGCCAAGTACAAAGGAAAAGATATCAGAAATATCATGGTTTACAAGGCAAGAAACCTACAGGTAAGCGAAAATGAATTTGAACCGATTTATAAGACCCTTGTAAGCACTTATGTGGAGCGCATCTTACGTTTCTATAGCAATGATTTCAAGAAGGACAATATTTTAAAATTCTTCAGCAATAATCCTGACAGCCAGAAGAGCAAATGGGGCGTAGACAGAGAATTTGTCAATTCCATTTTGCAGGAGGGGGATGAATTGTCCTATGAAATCGATGATACTGCCGGAATTTGTAATATACTCATCGCCTTTAACAACAATACAAAGAATCTGAAGGTAGAGATGAGTAAAAAAACAAGTTAATAAATACCCAGAAAACAAAAGGAGGAAAAAGAAATGGGATTACGACTGAAAATTGAAGGAAACGAGACCATCCAGCTGAATGAGACAATCGTGACGGGAGTAAAGTATGGAGCAGATATTCCGAAGGACTCCAATGCCCGTTCCACAGATCTTGGCGCTACTATCATGATCACAGGGAAAATTCTCGCAGCAGTAGGCGGAGAGGCAGCTGACGACACCATGAAAATTGCCAAATGGGCATTGGTACCTGCTGAAAACGCAGACTGCTACAGAAAGCTGGAAATCGATGTGGTATCTGCGTCACAGGTAGTAAGACAGGTAAATCTTCCGAATGCATTTGTGATTGGTTATGAAGAAGACTTTGCTGACGAGTCAGGTGTAGGTACGTTCACCCTTCTTGTAAAACAGAAAAAAGATAAGATGACGACCCTTGCATTTGAAGGCGGATTCGCAGGCGAATAAAACAAGTAGAAAGAGAGGAAATGAAAAATGGGATTCAGATTGAAAATTGAAGGCGGCGCAGCAATTGAATTGAAGGAGCAGAGCATTACATCCGTAAAGTTCCGGGCAGATATTCCCAAGGATTCCAATGCCCGTTCTACAGATTTAGGTTCAACGGTGGAGATTACGGGGAAGATACTTACTGCAGTTGACGGTGAACCCTTTGATGCAACAAAGGAAATTGGAAAGTGGGCACTGGTTCCGGCAGAAAAAGCAGATTGCTACAGAAAAGTCACGATTGATGTCATCGCAGCATCTCAGGAGGTAAGAAAGTATACATACCCTAATGCATTTGTGGTGGATTACAGAGAAGACTACGGTGATGAAGCCGGTGTAGGTACTTTTTACCTTATGATTAAGCAGAAAAAAGATAAAATGGCAAACGTTGCAGTAGAAGGCGGATATGCTGTATAGCAGATGTGGTTTGTCTTAAGGGAAACTGCCTTCGGGCAGTTTCCCTGTTAAAGAAAGTTCCTAAAATCGCGGACAGGACGGGATTTTTTATGAATTATTATGAAGTTTTACATATCAGCAAAACCTCATCTCAGGAGGAAATCAAGAAAGCATATCGAATGCTGTCACGAAAATATCATCCTGATAATGCAGGGGAGTCGAGCAGAGAGTTGTTCGATCAGGTGCAAGAAGCCTATGACGTGCTGGGAGATAAAGAAAAAAGAGAAGCCTATGACCGGAAACTGGCAGGCGGCAGTATAGATAGGCAGGAAAAAAGGGAACAAAGAGAAAACAGTCCAAAAAGAGAAAACAATTACAGGGATATGGCGGCGTTTTTTAGCGGTAAGTATCAGAACAGCTTTGAACAGTTCTTTGGATTTAATCCTGACGGGAAAAGAAAAGAGCAGGGAAAGGCAGAAAATCCTGTAAATACAGATAAATTATTTGAAGCATTTTTTAAAGTGAAGTGACAGATAAGAGCATAACGGGGATACCTGTGATGTATATGGAGAGTGGAAGATGGGTAAGAAGATAACGGATGCAGGCATGATGTTGTGTCTGGCGGCACTGGCAGTATATATTGCAGTCTATCAGGCGTCGGTCTGGTGGAAATGGCCGCTTTTTATTTTGCTGATGATAGGAGCCATAGCAGCACTGAATAATCTGATTGATCAATTTGCACCTCGAAGCAAAGAAAAGAAATATGGGATGTCGGATGAAGCTGATTACGGAATCAGGGAATTAATTCTTCTGGATGAAAACGAAAAGCCTGTAAAGGCATGGGATCTTGCCGGTAAAGTATCGTTTCTGATAGGCAGGGACAGCCCGGATGAACCTGTGGATGCTGATCTGGATGAATGTGAGTATAGCGCGCTGATAGATTATCAGCATGCTGTTTTAAATTATTGCATGAATTCATGGTTCATAGAAGATCTGGATTCTTTAAACGGCATACGGATACGAAAAGTGGATGATGGAGTGTGCTATAAGGTTATGAGAAACAGGCCATGCCGGTTGATGCCGGGGGATGTGATTTATATCGCAAACACAAAATTACTGATTACATGAAAGAGAGGTTTAGAGCAATGAGTTTAATGAGATGTCCGAATGGTCATATGTTCAGTACAAGAAAATACGGTAACACATGTCCTTACTGTAATATGGAAACTGCCGCCATGGAAGATACCAAGGCACCGGCAGGTTTTGAAGCGCCGATAGAGCTTTTGGAGGAAGAGGTACCGCCGGTATGCGGATGGCTGGTATGTATTGAAGGCGCAAGAGTAGGAAAGGATTACAAAATTAAGAACGGAAAAAATTTCGTAGGCAGAGGGGATGATATGGATATACAGATTCTCGGTGATAATGAGATATCCAGAAAAAATCATACGATTATCGTATATGACGCAAAAAAGAAAAATACGGTGATGCTGCCGGGGGATGCTGCGGGTATAGCTTATCTGAACCGTGAGGCAGTGTATGTACCCACAGATTTGATGCCATATGACACGATAGAACTTGGGAAAAGCAAATTTGTATTTGTTCCTTTTTGCGGAGAACATTTTGAATGGAATGATGTAAAGAAATGATATTACAGATAATACTATTTTTACTGATTACATGTGTAATTGCCAGGGGAATCTTTCAGCTGTTGGGAGATAAAGAGACCTATGACGCATCTGACGGGATGGCGCAAACCACGGGAAACAGGGATGTACAGGCTGATGCCATGGACATTTCCATCACTGCTGCAGGAAAGCTGGCGGTGATGGCGGACGGAATCGGAAAGGAAAATACCGGAAAGGTATGTGCCGGATTGGCAGTAAAGGAATTTATGGAAGCTTTTTCTTTCTATAAAGCAATTCATAATCCAGAGTATTTCTTTGAAAGGACCATGTACAGCATACATATGAATATGCAGAAGGTATTGGAGGAACGTCACGGCGGCGCCAGCGTGGGGGTTGTTTTCCTGAAAGAAGGCAGACTGTATTATGCTATGGCAGGGCAGATTAAGATTGCAATGCTTCGGAATGGGGAACTGATTCCGCTAAGTGAAGGACAGACAATCAGTGTCCTTGCGCAAAGGGCGTACAAAGATGGAAAAATAAGCAGGCAGGAAACCATATGGTCCATGGAGGATGAAGGCGTCTGGAATTATGTCGGGAAGGACGGTTTTCATCAGATGGAGGTGTGCGAAATACCTGTGGAATTGAAAAAGGGAGATCTGGTCGTGATGATGACCAAAGGGATCTTTGAAGAGGTGTCTTATGCCGAATTGGAAAAGACATTGGTAAGTCCGGCATTGACGGCACAGGAAAAAGCAGACAGAATCATCCGCAGGGCTGAGTGGTCAGATACTCAGGATAAGGAAAACGGAAGTATCATGGTACTTCTTACCGACGGTGCAATACGTGGATAAATAAATCTTTCGGACAAGGAGAAGGAAATGAGAAAAGAAAACGCAGGCTTTCGAACAGCTTTCCTGTCAGAAGAAGGGTCAAAATTATTAAACAGAGATTATTTTGCATATGTGGAACTGGATAACCTGGCCTGTTATGTGGCAGCAGACAGCCTGGATGACGAGAAAAGCAGAAATAGTGCAGAAATCGTGGTAAAGACTATCTTAAGAGAGTTTACCGAGCATCCATCCATATCTTCTTTTTCCATAAAAAGAAATCTGAAAAAGGCGCACAGGGAGTTGCTTTCGGATAAAGATGGCATGCGGCTTAGAGCCAGTGTTTCCATGTTTGTCACCGATTATGTTAAGTTCCGGTATGCCAGTGTAGGAAACAGCAGAGCGCTGCTGATCCGCAATGACCGTATCCTTTATGAGAGTAAGGATCAGTCTCTGACAGAAAATATGGTTGAAGATGAAGTGCTTCCCAAAGATAAGGCCGCTCTCCATGAAGAAAGGAACAACCTGTATGCTTATCTGGGACAGAGAGACGGGCAGCCCAAAATTCAGATTTCCCGAAAGAAAAAGCTGACAAATGGAGATATTCTGATTCTGGATACCAGAGGCGTCTGGGAAAATTGTGACAATGCGGAGCTTCTGGATTGTGCAAAGGAAGTAAGCACACCATTGGAACTGGCTGATAATGTTGAAGAACTCATTTTAGGAAAACTAAAGAGCGAAATTGATAATTATACCATTTCTGTTACTTTTGTGGACAAGATCTATCTTAATCCCAAAAAGAGGATGAGCCTTAAAAAAATTCTTGCTATAGCAATTCCCATTGCGGTAATCTTGCTGGCGGTTTTGATTGGGCTTTTTGTGCGTTACCGCATCCGCGAGGGCAAACGGAAGGATATGGAGCAGTATATAGCAAGTGCAGAGGAATACGTGTCCTATCATAACTTTGAGAAGGCGAGTGAGGAATATGAGGAGGCACAGTCACTGGCAAAATCCTTAAAGGCGGAAGAAACGCAGGAAGAAATTGAGGCAATGCTTCTCTTTTTGGAGCAGGTCATCCAGGGGGATGACGCTATGGCGGATGAGGATTATGAAAAAGCGGAGGCATTTTATCAAAAAGCCCGGGAACTCTCAGCAAAAATGGGAGGAATGAGCGGAGATTATCTGAAGGAGCAGCAGGAAAAAATAGATGATTATCAGGAATTATTTGAGCTGTTGGAGTCAGGTGAGTTAAAGGAAGACTATGGGGATTATGCAGGCGCTATAGAGTTGTACAAGCAGGCAAAATCAATGGCGGGCAGTCTTTATGATAAGGAAATCAGAAATGAGGCTTTGGAAAAACAAAGGTCGGCAGAGGAGAAGCTTGAAGAGTTAAGACAGGAGGAACTTGCAGCGCTGGAGGAACGTATCCAGAAAGCAATAGAAGAGGAGCAGGTGGCACAGGAACTTGAGGACCAAAGCCTTATGAATGATAAGAAAAATGCGCTGGAACTTGAAAGCAAAGGCAATGATCTTATGAAAGAAGAAGATTATCTAAGCGCCATTACCTATTTTGAAACAGCCATGGGAATGTATGAAGATCTGGAAATGCCAGATAGAGTAAAAACTCTTTCAGCCCAGATAGAGTCCTGTAAAAAATTAAATGAGGAAGCGAAGAGAAAAGCGGCGGAGGAAGCAGAAAAACAGTCTGAAGAAGAGGCAGCTGCAAACGAAGCCCAAAAGGCGGCGGAGGAAGCAAGGCAGGCTATTTCAGATTTGAAGGAGGCCCAGACGAATCAGGCGCTGGAAGATGCAAAGAAGGCAGCTGAGGAAGCAAAGCAGGCAGCTGAAGAAGCCAAAAAGGCAGCCGAAAATAAAGGTGATAAAGAGCAGACGGACGAAAGCAATAAAGGAGAAGGCAGCCCGGATGAAAATAATCCGGACGAAAACAGCCCACAGGAAGGGGATGGCAGCTAAGCTATGGGGCAGTATACATACAGATTATCCAGAGAACATGAGGAAAAAGCAGAACCCAAAGCCGTATATCGTATAGAAGAGCTGCAGGGAATGACCACTTATCAGCTAAAGGAAATCTGTCAGAAGCAGCGGCTGGTGGTGCCCATGGGGACACGGCTTGACAGGGAAGAACTGATTCGTTTTATCATGCGGTATCGCGGCATTCGGGAATACAGGCAGATTAAAGAGTTTTCCCAGGGCGGTATGGAAAAGCTTCAGAATTTTATCAATAGGGTAGAACTTAAGGTAGATCATCAGGCCGAAATTGCATTTCCGGCACATCTTGTTCTGTATGATGGAGAAGCAATTGAACTGACAGATCATTATGAAGTCAGCAGTGATATCCAGCTGTATGAGGGGAATGTACTGTTGGTAGATGAAGATTTTCAGATATACACCTGCTTTTACATAAAGAGAGTGGAAGAGAAGGGCTTTTTCCTACTGAAGGGGAAAGGTGTCCCCATTTTGAAAGCAGAGGGACACCGATATTCACTGCTATATTTTAAAAGGGAAGAAGTTTCGGAGATTCTTTATGAAATCTACAATGGGAATGAGGTCAGTATACCAAGTCAGGCACTCTGCGTCATTACGCCGCTTCTGGCAGTGGACATAAAAGAGCCGGAAGAGACACAGCTGCCGCTGATTATTGATTTTGGAAGTGCCAACACCACGCTGGGGATTTACTGTGCGGATGGCAGCACAAGAATTGTCAGGACACCTGATGTAAGCGGCGGACATTACAGAGAAAGTGAAATGATTCCCAGCATAATCGGAATCAAAGGAATAGAAGATGGAAAGCCTCTTTACTGCTTTGGGCATGAAGCAAAGCAGATGGCGGGTCACTCTTATCAGGACGAGGATAGTCCTCTGTTTTATGACATCAAGCGTTGGGTCAGTGCACCGGAGCGGATGCAGCAGGTGGTCATCACAGGAGGAATCAAGCTGCAGATTAAGCGAAAGGAGATGCTGACAGCGTTCATGCAGTATCTGATTGATACTGCACAACAGCAGTTTAAGTGCAGATTTAAGAATATCCAGCTGCTTGCACCTGTCAGACAGACGGAACGCTTTGCAGGGATGTTCAAGGAACTTCTGCCGGATAAAAATGTGGAATGCACATTAGATGAAGGAATGGCAGTTCTGTTCCACAGCATCAATGAACTGATTGAGTCCGGCAGATATCAGGATGGCGCTTGGTATAAGGCGTTGATTATGGACTGCGGAGGAGGAACAACGGATCTGACTTCGGGAAGATTCCGTATCCGCAACAACAGGGTATCTTATGAAGTGGATCTGGAGACAGGATACGAAAACGGGAACACGAATTTCGGAGGAAATAATCTGACCTTCCGCATTCTGCAGCTGGTTAAAATAAGACTTCTTAAAGCAATGGGATATAAGCAGTTTCATTTTGACTTAGAGTCTTTTACAGGAGGCAGAAGCAGAGTCTATGAGAGCATAGGCAGGCTCTATGAAGAAGCAGAGGAGATACTTCCTACACGTTTTGCAGAGTATGAGCGAAAAAGCAGGGAAGAGTATTTCCGGGTGAAAAATAATTACTATTACTTGTTCCGTACCGCAGAAATCATTAAGGAAAGCTTTTTCCAAAGGTCCTTTCAGTATGAACTGCAGATAGGAACAGAAGGAGAAAAAGCAGGTAAGAAAGCAATCTTACTGGATAAATGGAGGCTGTCCATATTAGAGGAAGACAGAATCATGCCTTTAAGGAAAGAGGTCTCCTTCACGCTCTATCTGTATGAGATTGAAAATCTGCTGCGTCCGGATGTGTATGGATTGATGGACCGCTTTTTGGAAAGACCTTTTGCAGAGGGCGAATTGTCTGAGTATGGGATGCTGAAACTCACCGGACAATCCTGTAAATCCAGTCTGTTTACAGAAGCATTAAAGGAATTTGTGCCCGGAAGGCTGATTAGAAATGAGCGCGGGACAGATAACGGAAGCGGACTTAAAATGTGTTGTCTGGAAGGTGCTGTCAGCTATTTCAAGAACTGTAAGTTGGGTTATATGAAAATCAATCAGGGATGCAGGGTAAATGCACTTCCCTATGAGGTGATGGCATATACGCACGAAAACAAAGAAAAAATCATGATTCACAGTCTGGAGAAAGAGCAGGATATCGGATACATTTCCAGGTTTAAAATCGGAGAACAGCTGGATTTGTATCTGCATGATGAAAAGGGACGTAAACTGAAGGTTTACCATTTTAAATACAATATGGCGGATTTCAAGCAGGTGACCCAGGAAGATATTGATGAAAAATATGCGGATACCGTTATTCAGGAAGAAACCGACACCATTCTGGAAGGCGAGATTAAGTTCTTTGTCTGGCCATCGAAGGAAAGATGGGGATTTCTGGTGCTTCCGGTGTTGCGTGAAAACGATCTTTTAAGGCAGGGGGAGGAAACGTTCTTTGCTTTTGAAGATGATACATGGGAAGAAAACTTTTTTGACGGAAGGAAGTAGCCTATGCCTGATATGGAGGAATTGATCAAAAGAGAAGTAAATCAGATCGGCGATTTGAAGGAACGAGTCATATTTAAGGATATTGTGGAACAAATCTTTTTGTCTTTGTATGAAACAAACAAGGAGATGTACAGCGTATTAGAGCATCGTATCATGGATGACCTTGCATTTGATATCAATCGTTACCGCATCTGTACGGGAATTGTAGAAAAGGAATATATTGACAGATCCCACCATTTGCTTGTGCCTATGCGTGAGCAGGATCTTGCAGAAAAGGTTTATGATGTCAGGAGCATGGGAAAAGAGTTTCTGGAAAAGGGCAGCTGCTATGTTAAAACTCTGTTCATGGAGTGTGATTTCATGCAGATTCAGAGGCTTCTTCAAAAAGAAAAGTTCGGAGGCAGAATCAGAACCAGAGAAGCGGACTATCCGGCGGAATTCGTACTTAAAATCAATGAATCTTATCTTGGGGAAATTGCCCATTTATATGAAGTGTTCATCAGCAATGGGATTGGATGGCAGACAGTGAATGCACCTTATCTGCATAAATTCGTGGATGTCTATCTTATAAACGATGGACTGTTAAAACTTCCGCAGGGAGAGAAGATTGTGGATGTGGAACCGGAACTTGCAGAATTCGGCGAGTGGGCGCATGAAAATTATATTCCTATTTGGAATATTGAAAAGACAGTCATGGATGGTGTGGGTTTTCCTGTTCCCTGCGAAAATCATAGGAGTTATGAACATACGATTTCTCTCAAAGAGTATGGAGATGAGCATGTTTATTTGATTGATGATGTTAAACATGTTATAAGTGTCCGGCGGAGCCCAAACTGCTTGATTGTTATGGGCGACGAACCAGATGCAAGAAGATGGCAGGTATACGTAATCCGCAGTGGGGAAAATAGAAAATTTGAGCACTTTACCTATCCGATCATGACAAATCAGCGGAGAGATGAATTTACAGAACGCTTTTTTAAGCGTCAGGGAAGGAGCGTAAAGACCGCATCAGAGCTTACCAGATTTATCCGCGGATTTGAGCTGGAGGAATATGTTGCATTTGACAGCTATGAACTTACGGACAGAATAAGTAAGATGCCGGAAACCTATTCCATGAACAGCTTTATCATAGACGAAATCAGAGACAGTGAATATAGAAAATGTCTGCTGCTGAAATTTAAGGGGAAGGGAAAATACACCTTCCTGCTTAGAGACATTATGAGCTTTCTTGTTTCGGAGGTGCAGTTGCTGTATCCGGAATATTTGTGTGAAGGAGTGCTTTTGTGAGATGAATTATCTGTGGGAAATCATGCTGGGGGCAAAAGAACAGGGGATAAGTGAAGAGGAGATTCATTTTAAGATTGCCCGGAAATATAGTCCTTATATGGAATTGTCTGAGGAATTTTTAAATAGGACGAAGCTGGAGGAACCTTATGTCGTGGAGATCAATCCCTATTACAGGTTCTGGCAGATTTTTCACTCTATGTTTCATCCTGACCTGGAGGATTATCCTTCCCTGCGCAACGGTCTTTTTCAGCTGCTGATGCACCAGCTTTCGGAAAATGATCTGAAAATGGGGATGACCAGGGAGGAATATTATAAAAAAATGCTTGGAGAGGCGATAAGAGGGCACGTTTACGGGAAAGAGGCAGCGGATGCCTTTGCTCTCTTTGACGGAAAAGAAAGGGAAATCCTTCTGGAGGGCATACTTACGCTGTACCGCGTGGGAGAAAGCCTTACTTTGTTTCGGCATGTAATGTGCGCGCTGATTTCCAACTGCATCGTGTATAACAGCAATGATGACCCTTGTGAAATCCTTGTGTATATAGGGAAGAAAAAAAGCGAAGATCTTGAGCGAAAGAATGCATTTATCATCAATCAGTTTCTAGGGATCAGATACCATGTGGATTTATATTATGAATATCACTTCGGCATTATCGGTATCGAAGAAACTATGGATGTGGGAGAGATTGCAATCTGTTAGGAGGTATGTCATTTGTTTAAATTTGAATCCCCGGTTTTTGTACATAAAAATATCCTGAAAAAAGACATGTTGGATGAACTTAGGGATTATCCTTTGCAAATCAGCAGGATGATGCTGGAGGGATGTGGTGACGGGGTCCTTAAGGGAACAGAGATCACGTGGGAAGACAATCTTTTAAAGGTGAGTCCCGGGCTGATTTGGCATGGAGGGAACATCTACAGAATGGAAGAGACTTGCAGTATAAACTGTCCTCCGGTGGATCAGCTCACTTATATCAAAGTACGTTTTATCACAATGGATTATGAAAAAGACCGTATAGGCGGACTAGGGGACGTGTATATGAATGAAATCCCGCCGGAAAACGGGGAAATAGAGCTTGGCAGATTCCGGCTTCAGGAGGGCGCACGTCTTAGAACAGATTATGAAAACTTTGATGATTATCAGACGGAATTTGATACGGTAAACAGAATCCACATGCCCTTTATCGGAGCAGGAGGTCCGGGGCTGTGGTCAGAACTTCTTATGGAATATGCCTATGAGTTGTTAAAGACAGGAACGGACAATATTTATGATACTTGCTTTGCCATGCAGATATTGGGCGCTAAAGGGAAGATTGCCGGAGAACTTACAGCCTGGTATGTGGAGAAAAGCGTGGGGAGGAAAGTCACAGATTTTTCAAACGGATTTTTTTATGAAAAGCTTCGGGGCATTTTGAGAGAGAGGAAAAACGGAAATAGCGGCTTTGAAAAGAAACAGGGATATACAAGACAAATGCTGCTTTTATAAAAAAATGGCAGTTTTGGAGGGATAGGTATGGAATACATAGATGAACGAATCGCGATGCTTGAGCGGGAAAGCAGAAGGCAAAAACGGGAAGAAGCAGAAAGGCTTGAAAGGTCGGAAGTAGAAAAGGAAAACGTTACGCCCAAAATGACGCTGGAAGAGATGCTGTATTGTGTGAGGAGCGGAAAGGTGACGTTCCCTGAGGGAGCAACCCATGATTTGGAGACCAGAGTTTATTTTGAAGACAGGATACCAATGGTCCTGATTAAGGATTTTTATACCGGAGTAGAAGAGGCGCCGGCGGTGGCTATTTTCGTAAATCATGATCAGAATGCGAGTCAGATTCTGACAGTGGCTGACAAGCCCGTGGAAAAGCAAAGCATCGGAAAATTGAAGAAACAGCTGGTGGGCGGCATGAAGGCGGTAAACACCTATGCGGAGGTGACGAAAGAAATCGTACTGGAAAATCTGGACTATCTTATATACCGGACGCCAACAGGAAAAGGCTGGACATATAACATCATCTTCCGCATCCGCTTTGGCAGCAACAGAGTGGTGGGCAATTATAACTGTTTTGAAAGGGATAAGGACACTTACGGACTCCTTCTGGAAGCGATGGTGTTAAGGCTTAATGAATTATTGTCAATGCCACTTCAGGAAATTTCGGAAGGAGAGTAAGCACAGGATGAAAAATGCGATTACTTATAAAGATTTATACCTGTCTTTGGGAGAAGTGATTTCGATTGATGAGCTGGAAATTCTGCAAAGCCCTAATCATCACGGAGAACTTCACTTGTCGGCAGTGCTTGATAATGAGCCGGAGGAGATGGCTTTTTACGAGATGCCGGAAACGGTGACAGTCAATTATAGGGAAGACGGGCAGGAGAAGATACTCTTTAAGGGAACCATAGCGGACAGCAGCATGAAGCGGGTGGGAAACCACAGAGAAGTGAAGCTTAAAGCGTATGATGCAACATGGATTTTGGACACCAGGCGGAAAACCAGATCCTTTCAGAATACTTCCAGGACCACCCATTCTGTCATTGCAGAAATTATGGAAGAATACCCTGGATGTATCTGTATGAAAAATATTCCGGATGAGCCAATCGGACAGATCTGGTTCCAGTATGAGGAAACTGACTGGGAATTTTTAGCCCGTTTCGTCAGCGCTTATTCTGATAGGCTATATGCGGATGCTACCTATCAAAGCGCCCGTTTCCAGGCGGGACTGTCAGCCGCATATATAGATGTGGATTGGGAGAAGAATCCCTACCGCATGGGAAAAGATTTAGAGCGGTACGATTATTTATCCCAGAATGGATTCCCGAATCTGCTTCCCCAGCAGTTCGTGGAATATTTCATTGACAGCTATGAACTGTATACCTTGGGCAGCAAGCTTCAATTCAAAGGAGCGGCATGGTATATCAGCAGCCTGAAAAGGATATTAAAAGATGGATTATTGGTATGTACCTATGAACTGAGACAAAAGGAAGCCATGCTTGCTACCCGCAAATACAACAGACGTATTACCGGCATCTCTGTAGATGGAAAGACTTCCCAGGTTAACAGGGATAAGGTGCGTGTGACCATAAATGGAGATATGACCCGTGAGCAGGGTACCTACTGGTTTCCATTTTCCACTGTAGCGGCATCTTCCGACGGCAGCGGCTGGTATAGCATGCCGGAAGTGGGGGACAGTATCCGCGTGTACTTTCCCACGAAGGATGAGAAGGAAGGATACGTTATCACCAAGCACGATAGCCATATGCCTGCTGCCGCAGGCGGCAGTGCATCAGGAAGCAGTTCCGGTAAAAACAGCGGTTCTTCGGGGGGAGGCAGTTCTTCCGGAGGAGGAGGCAGCTTTAGTGGAGGCGGCAGTTCTTCCGGAGGCGGCGGAGGTTTTGCAGGCGGCGCTGGTGCCGGAGCAATCGCAGCGGCGGGCGGAGGAACTGGAGCGGCGGCGCTTGCAGCTGCCGCGGAAGGGGCGGCGGAAAAGAAGGAGGATCCTATGGACGATCCTTCCAAGAGGAATATTTTTACGAAAGATGGAAATGTGGTGCAGATGGTGCCGGAGGGGGTTTTCTTATCGGCAGGAGAAGCTAAAATTCTCATGTATAAAAACGGGAATATCAACTTTGTAGCGCCGGCAGGCATCACAATTAATGCCGGAAGGCAGCTAAGTATCAATGGAAAGAATATTACCCTTAAGGGGGGAAAAATAGTGGAGTTAAAGGATAATGCGGGTTCAGATGTAAAGATTTCAGAAAAGTCTATCGATTTAAAGGCAAAAGAGATTTATGAGAATTAATAGGCAAAGGAGGAGCAGAAATCATGGCATATGGTCTGCACGATTTGGAGCTTACAGGATTACAGATAAAAACAATTCTTTCAGTTCACATTCTTCATAAACCCGGGGAGCATGGGAAAATGGAGCTCACAGCGGACCTTGGAGAAGAAAACGGAGATTTTCCAATTCAGGAGGCAAAAAGCTGTCAAAAGATAACTCTTTTTGAAAAACGGGATGAAAAAAGGAATCCGCTTTTTTGCGGTGTCATTACCGGACTGGAGGTACAAAGCGAAGGGAAAAGCTTTCATGTGAAGGTGACCGCTTATACTTACAGTTATTTGATGGATATCAAAAAGAAATCCCGTTCTTTTCAAGATAGGTCTATGACCATGGGAGCGTTGGTGTCAGGAATTGTAAAGGAATATGGAGGGCAATGCCAGCTTTTATTTAACGACAGCGCCATAGGGGAGATTGCAGTACAGTATGATGAAACAGACTGGCACTTTATTAAAAGGATGCTGTCAACACGGCATATACCGTTAGCCTGCAGCGAGATTACAGACAGTGTGTGCCTATATCTGGGAACTGCCCGGATACCTGCAAAACAAGAAATCTTATCGGTGGAAAAGGTATGGAAGGATATGGACGAACTGTCTTATTGGAAGGAGACAGGGGAAGACATACAGGATGAAAGCTTTATTATATACCAGTTAAAGCTGGATAACCATATAATGCTCTATGCAGATATAGATTTCAGAGGAAGAAGCCTGACGGCAGCAGAAGTAGAATATGCAACTATAGGAAGCACGGTGTATGAGTTCGTCACTCTGAGGAAGAAGACGGGAATCCTGCAAAAGACTATTTATCCGATGGAACTGGTGGGCAGCGCATTGGAGGGAACCATTCTAAATGTAAAAGGGGAAAAGGTACAAATTCATTTAAAGATAGATGACGGCAATCAAGGAAATGACTGTTACTGGTTTCCATTCTCAACGCCGTCTGCTTCTTCTGACGGAAGCGGCTGGTATTGCATGCCTGAAAAAGGAGATTTGGTGAGAGTCTATTTCCCATCCAAAAAGACAAGTGAAGCAATCGCAATCAGTGCAGTCAGCACTTATAATCCGCCAATATCCGCAGCAAAAAACAGTACTCAGAGAAGCGTGGCAAATGAAGGAGGAAGCGGCAGTCCGGGAAGCAGCGTTTTTGTAGGAGAAAACTACAGCGGTGCAACAGGAGGCGGATTTAGTACAAGTATGACAGGAGGGGCGGCAGTGGAAAATGCTGCCGCAATGACGCAGGCAGTAGCAGGAGGTACGAAAGATACCGGCAAAGACAAGATGAGCGACCCTGCCACAAAATATCTGCGTGTACCCAGCGGACAGGAAGTTAAACTTTCACCTAAAGGAATTGAGGTGATTTGCAGCAGCGGGAGTGCCAAGATAGAAATTTTAAAAAGCGGAAGAATCAACATTTCTGCTGAAAATAGCATTCGCATAAAAGCAAAATGCAATGTTATTTTGAATGCAAAATATACCACGAAGATACAGTGTAAGGAAAGAGCGTATCTGAAATCTCAAAGGGGCGGAAGCGTTGAACTGGACAAAAAAGGAAATTTGAATATACAAGGTACGGAAGTCCATGTGAATTAAAAGTAAATTATGCTGCAAAACAAGGTATGAGTGAAAGGATGAAGAGATGACAAGAGAAGAAGCGTGGAAAAGATTTCAAGCTGCGCATCAAAAGCAACAGGAAGAATTGCGACAGACCTTTTGCGATAATTTGCCGGCAAGGATTGACGAATTGGAGCAGTGCATTTTTGATGCGTTTGAGGAAATTAGTCAGCAGGCAAAGGAACAAAAGAAAGAAGACTGTGTGTATTTTCTCTTTTCGCTACAGAGATATGATTTGCTGGAGAAAAAGGCAATTGTCCGGCTGGATGTGCTGGGAATGGAATGGTATCTGGATGAGGAGCCGTTGGCTGTTGATTTTGACACTACGTTTCTTTTTCAAGAGTATTTTGACTGGCAGGATGCGCTTCTTCTTGATATGCGGGAGTACATGGGAAAAGTAAATAAATATGATGTGGGTACATGGGTGCAGGATGAGATTATGGTATGTAACCAGCTAGTTGCCCAGATTCTGAGGTTTGTGCTTCGCAATCTGGAGCAGCAGGAAGTTTTTGACAGGATTGCAAAGCCGCCGTTTTGGATTGTACGCTGGGGAGAGTATAAAGATTACAGCGAAATCCTTGTTCAGCTAAAGCGTGATACGAGAGGTCAGGAGATATGGGAAGAGAGGCTGGGGCGTTATAAGCAGAACCATAATATATTGACGGCGGATTATTGGTATCGGGAAAACTTGACAGGAGGGGACTGTCATGGGAAGAGCATGAATTTCATTGTTTTTGAAGAGTGCAGCTTAAAAGGAATCAACTTTAGCAGGGCAGATCTTACAGGAGCAAAGTTCTTAAAATGCAGAATTGAAGAGTGCAATTTTACAGATGCAAACCTCTATCAGGCAGTTTTTTCAAAAGAGGGATTTGAACCGGAGTGGTTTGATGAAAAGCAGCTGGAGGAAATTTTTGTTGTAGAAAAATTCGAGGAGGAGAAGGAAGAGATATGAACCGTTATTTTTTTATGGATCAGGATAATACTCTGATGGATGTAATTGGTCTTAGGGATTTTGATATTTACGGGAAACGTCATATCTTCACATGGAAAGATGCAGAAAAGATAAATGATGTCACCCCATTATATCTGGATGAGTCTAAAGGGGAATGTGCCCCGGATTTTATGAAAAGTCCGGTATATATGATATCCGAAATGGTAAAAAAGGTAATCGATATGTATGAGGACGATATGACATTCAAAAAGATTGCGCTGATTCATAAAACGGAAGAGAGAGAACTCGTCTATTTTCATCTGCTCTTAAAAGAAATAGAAGCGCTTGATGAAGCTACTGAATATTATCCCAATGGAATGGAAAAGAGGTTGTGCTTAAACAGAAGAAAGATTGGCAATCACAAGATATTCCTGCTTGCAGACAGCAAGATTATGCTTCCGGTAATAAGTCTGGAGGTAGTAGAAAGTCTGTTAAGACGCCATGTAATGGGGATTATGTTTAAAGAAATCGAGGTGATATAAATGGCAGGCATTGATGAAACTTATATCGTACATTGTGCGCAGACATTCTGTGATTATGGGATGCGTGTAAGTAAGCTGGTTCTTGAAGACAGTCATGGGGTCTTTTTGAAAAAACTGGCACAGGTCACTGTTAAGGACTGTAAATCTGAAAATGTAATTTGCTTCGGAGGGTGTCTGAGCCCGGAAAATCCTAAGACGATAGAAGCAGCCAAGAAGATGGCGAGGGAAGTGGCACAAAATACGGATGTAAATTATGAAGAACAGGTGGAAGAAATCTTTATGCTGGAATCAGAGAATGGAAAAAAGTATATGGCGTGTTATGGGGAGTGTATCCCCGAGATTGTATCTGTGAAGTGGGACAAGGAAAAGGAAGATGTTTATGTAGAGCCGGGAAAGAAGGCATTGATTGGACCGGCTACACTCACTTGTAAATATGGCGGGATCATAAAAATCAGCGATTCAGGACAGCCAGAATAAGGTTAATCCATTAATGGAAGGAAGTCAAGGAGGAAGAGTCGGACCATGATGTTAGCATACCACAATCTGGATATTGAAATACAGGCGGAGGGGATCATCAGTATTGATTCCCTTCATATCAAGCAGAGGCTGAATGACCATGGAAGGGTCAGGGTAAAGGCAATAGTAGAAGAAGAGCGGGCAATGGAGATTGTAGAGCATACTGTAAGCAGCCTTGCTATCCGCATCAGCCGCAATGATGAGAAAAAGCAGACCATTTTTTGCGGAAAGATTGAAGAAATCCGGGCAGAGAAGGAAAATGGTTTGTTCTATTTGTACATGGATTTCGCCGGATATACTAGAGAATGGGATTTAACAGATAAAAGCCAGAGTTTTTGCAGGGGAAATGATACTTATGAACAGATTCTGACAAAAGTACTGGCAGAGTATGGAAAGGCTCAGATAAGGGATGAAGTGACAGAAGGCGCGTTGATTCCAAGTATGCTGATGCAGTATGAGGAAACGGACTGGTGCTTCTTAAAGCGGCTTGCCAGTCATTTTTCCACATATATCCTTGCAGACAATACCGCAGAATATGGCAAGGCATATTTTGGAATTCCTCACATGGATTATGGCACTGTGTTAGAAGAGGAAGAGTATACTCTGCTCAAAAGTAAAGAACGATATAAAAAGCTGAGGGATGGCGGTGATATCATGCCTCAGGAGATGATGTGCTGGCGGTTGCAGAGCCGCAGACATATGATGTTTGGCGAACAGGTCATGTTAGGGTATATAGAGACTGTGGTGACATCAGTTGACATAAGAACAGAGCGAGGTGACCTTGTCTACGAATATGAACTCTCCAGAAGAAAAGGAATCCTTACGGACAGAGAGTCAAATCCAAGAATCTTTGGTATGAGCATACCGGCAACTATAAAGGAAAGAAAAGGAAATCAGGTCAGAGTGCATCTGGATATAGATTCGTCTTATGAGGCTTTCGATGATCTTAAGTGGTTCACCTATGCCATAGAAACCAGCAACTTTTACTGTATGCCGGAGGAAGGAAGCAGAGTACACGTTTATTTTCCGGGACATGAGGAACAGAGCGCCATGGCGGTTCATGCCTTGAGGACGGGAGAAAATTCCGGCGGTATAAGCGCAAGGAGCGGAAGCCGGAGCAGCGGAACTGACAACGAATATGCATCCAATGACAGCGGCGGAAGTTCCGCAGGCGGCTCGGCTGGAAATTCAGAAATCAGTGTCTGGGCGGGCAACAACTCTGGTAATGGGGGAAATGCGCCTTTAGGAGGCACTATAGAAACTGCGGCAGGTATGGAAGCAGCCGCAGCAGAAGCAGAGAAGGAGGAGCCTGCGGAAGAAAAGGATCCTGATTATAAGGTGTTTTCGGATCCCAGCGGTTCTTATATGGAACTGGCACCTTATGGGATTACTTTTTCACCGGGAAGCGGATTGTCGGAAATGAAGCTGCGGAAGGCAGGAATCCTGTCCCTGTCAGGGCTTTCCTTTAATTTCTTCAGCAACCGGAATAATATCTTCATAGGATTAGGAAATCCGGGAAGTGTAAAAACAGTTTATGTGAAGGCGGAAGAGAGCATCCGGCTGTCTACAACAAATGGGGACAGCCAGATTGTAGTGAACGAAGAGATTAATATCATATCTGCCTTTGTGCGCATGGATGCAGAATTAAAGAACCCGGCACTGCCCTCTGCCAGTCAGGTACGTGCCAGCCTGACAGCCACTGATGCATTCATGCGTGCAGTAAGAAATATGGATTCCAAAACAGCTTTGACACAAATGGCAAATGAATATAAGGAGGCGCTTGCGCAGAAGGAGGCAGAGGCAAAGTGGAAGATTGCAGGAGGAGTTTGCGACGTGCTTGTAGTAATTGGCGGAGTGGCATTAATGGCATTCACCGCCGGAGCAGGGACACCAGTAGCAGCAGTCGCTATTGCTGCTGCTACTGGTTCGTTTGCGACTGTATCGGGCATATCAGATATTTCAGAAGGGGTCAGTGACCTGAATAAAGTGAAAAATGGAGATCTGTCTCCATCCATTAACATGATGCGGGATGGTCTGTTTGGAGGAAATGAGGATATTTATGAAATTACAAAAAGCGTCAATATGATTATATTCAGTGTAGTCACTTGTAAAGTAATTAGAATTAACCTTGCATCTGCCGCAAATGTGGAAACTACAAGTGCTCTTATAAGCACTTTGCAAAAAGCAGAGAAGTTCCGAAAAGAACACAAGACGGCTCTAACTATCTTTAATTGCACTCAGGATTTTGCATCAGCATGCTATGAAGACTATCAGAATACAGGTTCTCTTGACGCTAAGAACGTGATAGCCAATATGGGGGCAAGCAGCCTGAAGGGGGCTGCCATGTCCACTTTGCGGATTCATGGTGAAGACCCGAATATTTATATTGATATTGCAAGAAAAATCGGCAACGGTTTTATTGAAACTGTGGCAGGAATGACAATCGATGCTGTCAAATGCGATCTTACAGGATATACTTTTGATTCAGTGGAAAGCTTCCAGCAGAATATGCGGATGGCCACAATTACAGAGATGATAATCGCAGACCCGGTAGATGCCGTGTCGGGAAGCTTCCTTATCACGGAAGCAGACATCCTCCTGCCGGATGTGAGGGAATCCATCCGTTTAGAGCGCAGCTACAGTTCCACCCGGATGGGGAGCGGGTGGCTGGGAAAGGGATGGCGCTTTACCTATGAAGGGAAATTGTACATAGACGGTGATATCATCCACGGACAGCTGCCGGACGGATTTTGTGCCGCTTTCCGGTATACGGAAGAAGGCTTCGCGGATATCTTGGGGAATGGCAGGTACGTCCTCGCACGGGAAATCGGAATGGTGGAATGGGTCATTGCAGACTGCCACCAGCATAAGAGATACTGCTATACGAAAGAGGGACTCCTTACAGCGGTAATTGACAGGAACGGACAGAGTCTCATCCTATCCTATCAGGACGGGCTGTTATGCCGGATGCAGACGGCCCTTGGATATACGGTGGATTTTGAATTCAGGGACGGAAGACTGTCATCCATGAAGGATGACATGGGAAGAAGTCTTCAGTACAGGTATGTGGATGGTCTGCTGACAGAAGTGATTCACATGGATGGAGGAGTGAGCGCGTACCAGTATTCAGAGGAAGGGTATCTGATCCGTCCTATTGACTAGACAGGGCTCACCTACCTTGTGAATGAATATGATGGTAGGGGGAGAGTGACGTCGCAGACCCTTGCAAACGGGGATATCTACAGGATAACCTATTACGACAGGGAAAGGAAGGTCTGCATGGAATACAGCGCCTGTCCCGGGGAGAGGCAGTATTTCTATAATGAGAAGAATGCCGTCAGCATGGTCGTTTATCCTGACGGAAGCAAGAAGACCTTCGAGTATGATGCAAACGGCAGCCGTATCCGGGAGACGGACCGGCTTGGAAGAAGCACCTGCTGGACATATGACAGCCATGGGCGCATGATAAGGGAGATCAGACCGGAAGGGCTGGAGACAGAATACGTCTATGACAGGGCAGGTGACCTTGTATGCGTCCGTGACAATGGAGGGCGGGAAAAGCTGCTCTGCTATGATGTCTGCCATAACCTGACCCGGAGGAAGGAAAAGACGGCGGAAGGACACTATATCGAAGAGGAGTACAGCTATGACCGCATGGGGCGGCTCATACAGGAAACCGATGGGGAAGGTCACAGCACCATTTACCGTTATGAGGAGGACAGCGCTTATCCTTCTGCCACAGTCTACAGCGACGGCAGTGAACTCAAATGTGAATACAGCAGGGACGGAAGGCGGCTCACAGAGGATGACGGGGCAGTCAGGTGGGAGTACGCCTATAACAGGGGCGGCTACCGTACCATGGAGCGTGACGGGGAAGGAAATGAGACCCATTTCCTGTATGACGGGATGGGAAGGAAGCTTGCCATGTATATGCCCCGGCAGTGGAAGGAAAAGAACGGAAAGCGTACGGATTACCGGTATGACTTCCTGAACCGCCTGACCGATACCGTTTATGCCGACGGCAGTCATGAGAGGCTGCTGCGTGACGGGGAGGGCAACATACTGAAGAGGGTCCACCCCAATGCCTATGATGAAAAGACAAAGGACGGGGAAGGAACCGTCTATGATTATGACCTGGATAACAGGCTCATCCGTATCCATTATCCTGACGGCGGAGTGGAGAGGTTCTTCCATGATGCCGCAGGGAACAGGAGCAGGCATGTGCTGCCGGAGCAGTATGAAGAGTCATCAGATGACGGGAAAGGCTGGACCTATACCTATGATGATGGGAACCGCCTTACCACAGTCACCGGACCCGACGGCATAGTAGAGAAGACCTATGCCTACGATCTGTGGGGAAACTGCGTCCGGGAGACAGATGCGAAGGGATGCAGCGCTTATTATGCCTATGATCTTGCGGGAAGACCCATCAGGGAGCTTGTGCCTGTGGGTGAGGACACAGAAAAGGTCAGCTACCGGATGACATCTTACATATATGATGATAATGGGAACCGTATAAAGGAAATAAGGCATGGCGGAAGCTATGGGGCAGAAGGGCAGCTCCTTACGGAAGGGGAAGACCTGACGCTGACCTTTGCGTATGATGCAAGGAACCGGCTGGTGCGGGTGGAAGACGGTCTGGGGGCAAGGGTATCCTACCGGTATGATGCAAGGGGGAACCGGACCGGCGAGGAGCAGGTGGTCAGGAGCGGGGACGGAGCCGCAGGGCGGACAGTCCTTAAGAAGATCCTGTACAGCTATGACAGGGCAGGAAGGCTGGCAGAGAAAAAGGAATTCCTTGACAGCGGATTTGAGGAGAAGGCATCTGCATCAGATGTGGCAGTGACCAGATACTGTTATGATGAAAACGGCAACCGGACAGGCATCATAACCCCGGAAGGCTACCGGATTAGCCGAAGCTATGACGACAGGGACAGGCTCATCACTGAGAGGGTGGAGGATAAGGCAAACGATATCGACAGGATTACTGTCATTTCTTACGATAAAGCTGGAAATATCACTGCCGTGAGACAGGAAGGCAGGGACGGGACGGCAAGGGAGATTTCCTATGGCTATGACCTGAAGGACAGGCTGGTTCATGCGGGAGAGCTTGACGGCCTTGTATTCGAACTGTCCTACGATAAGAATGACAGGAGAAAAGAGCAGAGACAGCTCCTGCCCATGGACGGGAAATGCTATGGGAAAACAGAGTATGGATATGATATACGCGGAAATCTTCTGGAATATTACAGGGACGGCATCCTGCTGGAGCAGAACAGATATGATGTCCGCGGCAACCGTATCCAGAGAAGGGACGGTGACGGTATCGGAGTAAGCTGCCGTTACGGTCTGCAGGATGAACGGTTAGAAACTTTTACATCAAACAGCCAGCAAGAAGGGAAAGCAGTCCAGAAGCTAACCTATGATGCAAGAAGCAGGATTACGGGAGTGGAGGATGGATGCGGCGGAAAAACACGCTACAGCCTTGACGGCTGGGGCAGGATCACAGCTGTCAGCAATGCAGAGGGCGGACAGGAGAAGTATGCCTATGACCAGGCGGGCAATATCACGGAGACTGTGGATGCCAGAGGCGGAAAAATCCGCTATGCCTACAACAGTCAGGGAAAGGTCTGCGCCATCACGGACCAGAGCGGGAATACGGAGACCTTCCGGTATGACAGGGAAGGCAGGCAGATACAGCACACGGACCGCAGGGGGACGATAACAGAGACCAAGTATAACGTATACGGACAGCCTGTACTGCAGGTCTGCACGGATAAAGAGGGGAACCGCCACGTGATGGGGACGTGGGAGTATGATGACTTCGGACAGCTGAAGAAATCTGTGGCGGGAGGCTTCTGCTATACCTATATATACAGGCCGGACGGGAAGCTGCTTAAGAAATGGAGCAGTGGGAAACTCATGGTATCCTGCACCTACTATAAGGATGGTACATTGAAAAGCCTTACGGATGTGAGCGGGAAGACAGTCTATTACGGTTATGACAGTAATGGAAGACTTGCAAGCCTTACAGACGAGAGCGGCAGGATACATACAGAATATCGTTATACAGCGGCAGGAAGATTAAAGGAAATCAGGACGCAGGAGGGCTTCTGTGCTACATACGAATATGACACAGAGGGAAATCTTTCCCATCTGAGAATCGGGAATGACAAAAATGGGGATCTGCTGTATGACGCCTTCATGGTTTATGATTTGAATGGGAACCAGACAGGAAAGACAGGGGAACGTCTGGGAGCAGATGGAAAGCTTCGGAAGATGCAGACTGCTTACAGATATGACCGGATGAACCGCCTGACGGAAGAAGGACGTGAGGCTGACGGCGACAGGTACAGTTATGATGTGGCAGGGAACAGGATAAAGAAACTGCACTATAACTTTACCCTGACAGAAAAGGAAAATCCGGCGGCATCACTTGCTGGAGGAATTATAGGTAACAATACTTTGACAAGCAGTTGTGGTATAATTGATGGAGAAGAGAGTTACTGCTACGATGAAAGAAATGAATTAACAGAAAGAAAAAGTCTGTCATCTGTAACAGAGTATCTGTATGATGAGAATGGCAGTCTGATAAGCGAGAAAGAGGGAGAAAAGACAACCAGCTATCAGTATGACCTGCTGAACAGACAAACCAAGATAAGGACACCGGATGGCAGGGAGCAGGAGAACCTCTATGACGGGGAAGGACTGCGCGCAGGCTTAAAGGGGAAAGGAAAAGAATTCACGTTCCTGTTCTATAATGGGAAAATCCTCTCAGAGTGTGATGGGGATAACATGCCGGTAAGAAGGTATCTGTCAGGTCTGGGATTATCCCATATGCAGACCTTAGATGATGGTTTATATCATACCTGTCATCAGGATGAGCAGGGAAGCACTGCATATATCACGGGGAATGGCGGAGCAGTCGAAAACTGCTATGATTATGATGCCTTTGGCAACGTGCTTGAGAGTAGGACTGAGGTAGAGAATCATATCTTATACAGGGGACAGCAGTATGACCAGGAGGCAGGGCAGTATTATTTAAGGGCAAGATACTATAACCCTGTCATAGGGCGATTTACTCAGGAGGACACCTATAGGGGAGACGGTCTGAATCTGTATGTTTATTGCGGAAATAATCCAGTAATGTATTATGATTCCAGCGGGCATGATAAAATAACACAGCCGACAACGGAATTGGAGAGCCCTAGGAGTGGTGGTGAAGGTAATAATTACGCTTTTCCCAATAAAATTGATAGCCTTCTAGATGGAAGATCAGAATTAGTAGGTTCTACAAGAGATAAGTTGTTGGCCACAGTACAAGACTCAGAATTAAATAGAATTGTTAATGAGTTATATAGGCCTGGAGCATCAATAGGGGATGGAGGTACAGCAGCTATACTTGTAGAGGAGTTTAACAATGGATCGTCAACACATTTAATAAAAGCAACGCAAAGATTGAAACAATTGGAAAATTTGGCAAATACAGGTAGGCTGGGATTAAATGATTTGGATGTAATAGAGGCGTTAATAGATGATCTAGAATATGCGATAGGTTTATTTAATGGGAGGACGTAGATTATGAACGAAAATTCAAGGGAGTTTTTTGAAAAAATGCAAGAATTTCTTCCGACAGCAAAGAAAGAATGTTGCGAAAGTGTAAGAGAATATGGAGAAGTATTAGAAACAGTTGTGATAGAAGATATTTTTATGCCAAGAATTTTGGATTTATTGGCTAAAAATGAAAATTCCGAATTACTAAAAAATATGTTTAATTATTTTGAAGAAATAATAGATAAGCAGGATCCACATTTGGTTAATATTTTTTCTACTACTGTGCTAGAAATTCTTGGAAATGATAAGGTGATTTTAGATATTGCAAAGCAATACATGGGACCTAAAACAGTGTCGCTTCAAATAAAGGCTGATAAAGAACTAGGAAGGTATGAATAAAGTTGCGTTAGATTAAATAATTGTTTAAAGGACATTTATAGGATAAATAATGTAAGCGTCAAATCCGACGCCCCTCCTAAAATTTAAGCGCCGCTTAACTGCGACG
>CAYOED010000002.1:0-128019 GCA_964402925.1 uncultured Lachnospiraceae bacterium
AGAGGCTTATTTTCAGCAGTATTAGTGCGAATTATTTTTACCTTTCACGGCTGTTGCCTAAATTAATTTCCCCCAAGTTACCAGAAAAGCCGCTGCACCGAAATGCAACAGCCTTTACTATTTCCATATACTAATGCTTGCCAAAAATGAGCCGCTTTATGCCAAAAGCACAAATTTTAATGCTAATTATATCAATTGCCGATTTAACTGCCACATTTACGAACTAACACCATTATAAATTATTCTCCCTATATAGCTGCTCTCGATAACTCTGGTCATAAATGACACGGCTTAAGTCATCATCTCTTTTCTCCTTCACAAGAATCTGCAGAAGTTCTGATAAACGCTTTTCGCCTTCTTCTCTTCCCATGGAGATTCCCTTCTCAATCCCTTTCTTAATTCCAGCATCCTCTCCGTTTTTATATGCCAGTTCTCTTTCGCTCTTAAGATGCTTCTCCTCATCATACTCAAATATACTCACCGCTATCACCTCCGCCCGATTCTTTGACAGGAAATCTGCCAGTATCCCATTCCTGATGCAATAATCTACTGCCTGCTCTACTGCGTCCGAAAAAAATGCTTTCTTCGCAAATTTCCTTACCTCACTACTTACTGTCCTCCAAACCAAACTCTGCGAACAGCTTCTTCTGGAGTTCCCGATCCGACAACGATTTTAAAAATTCGTTACTCCGTCCCGCTTCTGTCAAAAGAAGACCGAGCCTGTTAACCTTTGCTTCTCCTTCTTCTCTGCCTTCACTCCGTATCGTTCTCTCATATTTCTCTGCGTCAAACTCTTCCAACAACATTCCCAACACCTCCGCACGATTCTTCAGCAGGAACTCTTTTAAGATACCCTTTTCTATACAGGAATCCATCGCTTGATTTAGGGCTATCTGTATATCCTTCTCAACAGCCATGCAATCCCTTATCACGGCCACCAGCTTTGAATACTCTTCCAAAATTCTGCATTTCTCCATCAGCTGTTCATTATGTCCGTAGTTGATGTTGAGCATCCGTACAATCAGCTCCACATCCGCCCGCACCTTCTTATTTTCAAATGCGTCCGACAACCTCAGCGTCCGCTCTTCCGGCATCTCCTTCACGCCATTATAAAAGACGATGCACTGAGGCGTAGGCAGGCTGATCTGACCTGTTCCATAAAGGCTTCTCTCCGCCTTCTCTATCACCATCTGGTATTCCTGCGCCAGATAGATCAGAAACCGTACCGGCAGATTCGGGCTGTATGTACTCTGGTGTTCATACATGCTTAACGTGCCAGACAGGATATAGGCCAGATCATTCTTCATGACCACATAAACCGCACTTTCGATCGTCACAATCTCCAGCTGTGATGAATCTTGGTATTCTGTCCCGTTCAGCGCATTATACAAATCTAGAAGCGCCTCCCTGTCTTTTGCGAACAGGTAACGGAACAGCCTGTCCTTCACATTCCGCTGTACCTGTTTTCGATTACGGTCATACCGCCGGTTCGTTTTCCTGTTTACGTATGTTTTCTTTCGTCTTCGCCTTGGCATATATCATCCTCCCTTTCTGTAGCAGGACAATGATATGCCGGACGGTCTGCGCCCGTTCAATCTCTCCTGCCGTTTTCTGTTATACTTCAAAGTGAAAATCCGACAGAAACTGTCTTGAACGTGCAGAACGCACACCTGTTAGAATTCCCTTGATGACTTTATTCTAACTGGTCTCCGGAAGGATGTCAATATTGATTTTGATTTTAATTTACGTTTTTTCGTTTTTTATATGCTTCCATGAGCAATCTCATAAATATGATTTTGAGCTTAATATTTTGAATTATAATCCGTTTCCTTCTTGCAAAAATTTCTTTAGTTCATCATTCGGTATGGATGGGAATCCAGAGGAACTGCCAATCAACCATTTCCCGTCAATCTTCTGCAAAATCATTTAGTTCTTTAACCGACAAAATGACTCTATTCCCACTATAATTACTCAACCTTCTCAATAAGCTTTTGCCACACTCAAGCAGATATCCTTCAAAGAGAGGCTGTTTAACACCCCTTTAAACGTAAGCGGAACAATAAGTCACATATACAAGAAAAATAAGCAATTGCCAAAAAATATAGGACTCCCTATTATAAATTAGGGATATTGTTCCTATCCAAGCCTCTAAAATATCAAAAAAACCATTATTATTATGAGAAAGATAAAATTGTATGATGCATAGTCAATTAATTTAATGATGCAGAAATAATGTTTATGAATATGAGGTGCAACAGAGGTAATGACGATCGAATACAAAAGAGTAAATGAACTGCTGGATGAAATAGGGGTTGATGAGCAGGACAAACCCGACTTTGTTATTTGCGGTGATGAAAATTCGGAGACCTTTAAAATTGCCCGCGCACAAATTTCAGGAGAACTAAATTACTCTGCTAAACAGGGCGCATATATTAATAAAAATGAACATTTAAATAAATGCATGGCAATTATTAAAAAAGCTAAAGAAGAATTCGTTGACTTATTATTATTTCCAGAATATTCAATCCCATATGACATAATTAAAAACATATGCACTGATAAGCAATTATGGCCAGCCAAAAACAAATTATGGGTTCTGCCTTGCTGTGGTCTTAGTCGTGAAAGCTTTCGTGCCAAGATGGATGAGTTCGCCAAGATGGACAATGTTCAAGTTATAGATTATGGGTATGACGACAACGGAGATGTAGAATATAAATATTTTGTAAATGCGCTTTTTTATGTATTTGTAGTTAAATGCAATTCCAGCTTTAAATTACTTTTATTGCCACAGCTAAAAACATTTAGCATGAAAGACATTGATTTTGACTGTGAGGAAGTTGGTTTGTCCTTAGGAAGTAAAATATTTGTTTTTGGCGAGAATAACGGAACAACTCTTATTTCATTACTGTGTGCCGATGTCATGAATCCCAAGATAGACTGGAACAAAATTCAAAAAATGGGGGCAAATTGTATTGTTTTGAATCCGCAATTAAATCCGAGTCCGAGAAATAAATCCTTTAGCCGCTTTAGGCAGTCTTTTTTTGACGGAAGTATTGAAGCCATTATGATTACATGCAATTGGGCAGCAGATACACTGGTAAATCAAATGATGGATGATGGAAACACATATGAAGATATGCCTAGAAAAAATATTGGAATTAAGCTTGCTTGGTCATGTATCTATTATAAAAAGGATAAAGACTATGAATTTCAGGACTGGGCCAGCAGTAATTTCAATCTAATAAAAAGCATCGAAAGCGAAAGTCTTTATGCAGGCATTATCAGAGATTTTAAAATAGAAATTTGGTATACAGGTAACGAAGAGATAATACATATATTACTCATCACCAAACTTCGCATAATTGGTCCAGCTGTAAAACGCCCCAAGCAAAGTATTGGATATGTTAAAGGATATGTTTACAATAATGAAAGGTTAGATGAAAATAGCATTGCAGAGTATAAGCTCCTGGCGGAAAATAATATATCCCCTAAAATTTATGATAAATTCCAAAGCTTATCTGAAGATAAGTTTGCAATATATGCATTTCCCTTTATACAGAATGACAGGTGTATAGTGGATCGCTTTTTTGATTTGGTTTTAGGTAAAATTGACTGGGCTTTTCTGAAAATAAGTGAGTTGGAAGAGGTGGAACGTTATACGATTGTGCTCACAGATAGTGAGAGACAGCTGAGAAATAAGGCTTTTTCTCGCTATTTATACATGGTTAAGGCGCTTGAAGAAGGAAAACTGCCGGAGCATTTAAAAAAACGCTTTGATAACGCACATATTTTGTATTGGAACATTAATCTGGAAAATCATAATTTGTATGAACGAGAGAACAGTGATGTAAAAAAGAATGGCAAATCAATATATGCCTCATATGTGGAAAGTGAAGATGACGCAAAAGAGTTATTAGCGCGTGTACGGAATAATAAAAGCAGGCATCCCGTAGAAGAAGAGGACATATGTATTATTACACCTTCTGAAACAGATATTGCAGAATTGATTATTTATCCAAAAACAAATGTAGACATTACCAATGGAGAAAAGTTTTTTTCCAGTACAGACATAGCAGGAGGAGACATTGATGAATGATTTGTCTGATAAAGCAATCAGCGAAATAGGGCTGTCAAACATAAAAAGAAAAAAGTGCCAGAGTTTGTCTAACCCAGTTATCATTGCCGATTATATGTTCAAAAAGACAAATACAGCTGTAGCAAAGTATATTATAATACATTGTGACTATGATGAATTTTCGCGAGAATTATGCCGAGATTCAATATTTTATCAGGAAATAGTTCACAAATGTTTTTTTGAATTTCACAATACCGATTTATGCTGGAATATGTATCAAATATGTGTAATGGATGACGAAAAATACAGGTTAGTCCCTACAGAAGAAATGATGGAGTATGAAGCAAATACAAATTATACAAGAAAACTTTTGATTCCATTAAGCAAAATGGAAACTACTATTCCTGTGGGAAAGATAAAAGAAGGATCTAAAATAAAAGCAGAAGATATTATTTCACCTAAAAGCGAGTGGAATGCTCAATTAAAAAAGTCGATGCTGGAGTTTTGCGGTGAAGAGTATAACGAAGAAATACTAATGAAATATTTGGAAACAGGAGGTTCTGTCCAAAACGAAACGAAGGAGCAAAAACGCTATAAGAAATATAACATTGATAAGATTTTAAATATAAATATTCCTAAAAATTTTAGACAGAATTGTTTTAATAAGTCAAGAAAATTTGAATTTGGAAGAGTCAATATGTTTATAGGGAAAAACGGCTCTGGAAAAACAAGCATTCTAGAAGGGATTGAATTAGTTATTACTGGAAATGTAAGAAAAGCAATGGGAACTTATAAGTCTTACGAAGAGGTGACAGCAATTAATTGCATAATTAATACAGGTCAGAAAATTTCAAAGCCAAGAAAGCCAGAGGAAATCTTACGAAGAACAAATTCATGGTATCATAAGATGAATACAGAGGAACAGACACTTAATAGTGAATTTCATCTATATAATTATTTCACAGCAGTCGATACTTTTATATTATCATACCTTGGCGACAAGAGAAATCTGAGCAGGCAATTTTTTCAGGTATTATTTGGAGAAGAGAGCTTAAGCTATTACGAGAATATAGAAAAATATTTAGAAAGTGTTTCCTATTTTGAAAGAATTGAAAAAGAAAGATTTGATAAAGAAGCAAAAGAAATTAGCATCTATCAATCCAAGGAATGGGAAATAAAATTTTTTGATACTACGCAAAAGTATCCTGTGATATTTGACCAGAGTTGGGACATTGAGGAGATTGCCCAGATTGTAAAAGAATGTTTACGTCTATGCAGGCAAGTCGGAAGTAAAGATAAAACGCTATCTTTGACTAACTTGCTTCAAGATGAAAAGGAGATACAAAAACAAAAGGAAGAGATTGAACAGATAAAAAAGGAAATCAGCTTATGCCAAACCCAAACTAATGCTTATAAACACAAATTAAAACAATTGAGAGAAAAATGGGCATCGGAACCTTTGAATAGAAATAACATACATAACGAGATTAATCAATGTGGCAGGTCTCTGGAAGAAATTGAGCGGAAACATTTATTTGCAGCAAAAAATTTAAACTTTAAGCAAGGAATGTTAAATACGTACGAAGAATCAACCAATAAAGTTGAGCAAGTCAATGTTCTGTATCACAAAGCAAGTGAAATTATCGATATGTCGTCATACAGCTTTAAGATATCAGAGATTAATAGTATTTGTCTCGAGCTAAACGAACTATTAAATCAAAGTCAGTGGAGTTTAGAGAGAGAAAAAAATAATCTAAATAAGATTAATTATCAGCGCAGTAATGAACTATTATCCAGATTAAGTAACATAAAAAACTGTCTATCATCTCTACATAAACCTGAATTTTATCTAGAGAAATACGTTGGAAATAATATAAAGAAAATCAGTGATTTATTTTTACTTTTGCAAAGCCCCAAAGAATATGAAGGACTGGCATTTAATGAAGGAGTAGAACTGGTAGGTGTAAGAAATAATGAGAAAATCCCTTTGCATATGATGAGTTCAGGGCAAAGAGTTGCGGCAGTTATGGCATTATTTTTCTGTGTGCACATGTCTGCCGACTGCATTCCAAACATTATATTACTTGATGAACCAATTAGTCATATTGATGAATTAAATATACTTGCATTATTTGATTTACTAAGGGAGTTAGTCATTCGATATGATAAGCAACTATTCTTCACTACATCTACTAAAGAAGTAGGAAAACTTTTTGAACGAAAGTTTAGTTTCCTGGAAAAAGATTATAAAAAGTTTCAATTTGAAAGAAAAGGAAATACCGAGACAAAAATAACAACCTAAAATCTCATCCCAATAATACATGATATGTTTCTTTTACACGGAGCTTATGCAAGCGGTAGATAGTGCACACCTCGACCTATCTACCGTTTAAATTTCCATGTTCATGCATTAATTGCACTTCACCCAATTCACTACATCTTTCTTGTTTTAGAAATTCCTCCATAATCCCCGCCATCGTAATTGACTCGCCACGCGTCAATTTATAGCCTCTGTTTCTGTCCCCAGTAATAGCCCTTGCAAAGTCACTGATCTCATATCTAAGTCCCTTGCCCAGAAATCTAGAGGAATAAATTTCCTTTTTGTTGGGATCTTCAAATCTCACCTCAAAGGACTGGGTCAGCCACCAAGGTGATTTTGCGAGAATGTAGCCCTTAGTACCCGCAATCATAAGCTGTCCTTCTGTTTTTACACTGACACCGGTTTTGGACAATGCCAGACCATTATCAAATACAAAGGAAGCTTTCGTATATACATCTATGCCATTTTCAGCCTTAATGCTGTCGAATCTCACCTCTTTATATTCCCGCCCTAAAAGTTTCAGCATTGGAAGCAGCGTATAACTTCCAAATTCAGTAAATGCACCGCCATACTTCGCATCAGTCATTTCTCTTAAAGCAGGATCTGTAAGTCTGGTAAAGCTCGCCTCCACATCACGTATTTCGCCAATCACGCCGCTTTTAGCCACCATGACCAATTGATTAAATCCCGGGCTGTATGCCGTCTTAATAGCTTCCATCAGGACACATCCTTGTTCTTTTGACAGTTCAAACAGTGCTTCCGCCTGTGCCCTCTGAAATACCATCGGCTTTTCACACAGGACATGCTTTTTATGCTTCAAGGCAGCTTTTGCATATTCATAATGTGTCTCATGCGGAGATGCAATATACACTGCATCTACTTTATCAAGAAATCTATCATAATCATCTTCCCCAAAGGAAAGCTCCAATCGGTCTGCAAATTCTTTTGCATGTTCTCCGTGTGGATTGTATGCACCGGAAACAGTGACCCCGCTTACATATTTTGCCTCCTGAGGAAATCTGCCTGCCACCCGGCCAGTACCTACAATTCCAATCTTAACAATAGCATTGTCCTCAATTCTCCGCATGGTAGAAGACACGTTTCTGGTCCGCTCCAAATATACGACATCGCAGTATTCTTTCAAATAATCAAATTTTCCCGTCCAATCTGAACCAACTGTAAATACATCAATATCAAACTTCTTGATATCTTCAATTTTCTGCCCTATATGATCTTCCACTACAATCTCGTCTACAAAACCAGTGGCTCTTACATTATCAATCCTGGTGATTAAGGAATCTACAACATTAAGTTTTCCCCTGGTTTCATCATATTGCTCCGTCGTCACGCCAACGATCAAGTAATCGCCCAGGGCTTTTGCGCGCTTCAGTAAATTATAATGACCTTCATGAAATAAATCGAATGATCCATATGTGATTACTTTCTTCATCTCTCGTCAGTATCCTCATTTATAAAAATAGGGTCTCACTTTTGCATAAACAATAACATAATATTACCCTATTTATCCTTTGATGTCCAGTTCCATATTGCCTAAATTAATTTCCCCTAAGTTACCAGAAAAGCCGCTGCACCGAAATGCAACAGCCTTTACTATTTCCATATACTAATGCTTGCCAAAAATGAGCCGCTTTATGCCTAAAGCACAAATTTTAATGCTAATTATAGCAATTGTCGGTTTAACTGCCACATTTACGAACTAACACCATTATAGGTTATTCTCCCTATATAACTGCTCCCGATAGCCCTGGTCAGAAATAACGCGGCTTAGGTCACCGCTCCTTCCCTCTTTCATAAGAATCTGCAGAAGCTCTGAAAAACGCTTTTCGCCTTCTTCTCTTCCCAGGGAGATTCCCTTCTCAATTCCCTTCTCAATTCCCTTCTCAATCCCCTTCTCAATCCCCTTCTCAATCCCTTTCTTAATTCCAGCATCCTCTCCGTTTTTATATGCCAGTTCTCTTTCGCTCTTAAGATGCTTCTCCTCATCATACTCAAATATACTCACCGCTATCGCCTCCGCCCGATTCTTTGACAGGAAGTCCGCCAGTATCCCATTCCTGATACAGTAATCCACCGCCTGTTCTACGGCTTCCGGGAAAAATGTTTTCCGCGCAAATTTCCTGACCTGCTCTACATACTGTGCATATTCCTTTAATAAACGGCATGCCTCCATCAGTTCCGCATTGTATCCCGGATTTATGTTGTACACGCTTACAGTCAGTTCCAGTTCCGGCTCCTCCATCCGTTTTTCAAATGCGTCCGACAACCGTAGGATCTGCCTTCCGGGCTGGGGATCCGCCCCGTTGTAAAAGACCACAAATCTTGGCGCAGGCAGTCTGATAAGCACTGTGCTGTACAGAGTTTCATTTCTTGTGATATTCTGCAGCACCTTTGTGACATAAATCAGATTCCTCAGCGGCATGTTGGGGTTTACGGTAGCCTGGTGCTCATAGAGCATCAGTTCAAAATCAAACACGAAGGAGATATCGTTTTTATAATTCATGTAGACTGCATTTTCCAGTGTCGTGATCTCCAAATCCTCCACATTTGTATAGGATGTTTTGTTGACCGCATTGTAAAGGCTGAGAAGATTTTCCTTTTCCTTAAACAGCATGCGGAACATGGTGTCCTTGTAGTTGCGCTGTACGTGTGCTTCATTCATTTCCTGTCCTCCTTTGATGAACCAATCTCTGAAAAGAAACGGTCGATGCTGCAGGAGGTTTATTTCAGATCCTCCTGCTTATTGATATGTTGATAGGGATAAAAGCATGGATTTTCTGAAATTTTAATTGATTATTTTGTAGATTATATCGGATTTGCCTTAAAGAAAATATGCTTTTTCATATCTTAACACAGGAAAGCACAAAATTCAATAAACAAAAACAAAACAAATTAATTTCCCCTAAGTTACCAGAAAAGCCGCTGCACCGAAATGCAACAGCTTTTACTATTTCCATATACTAATGCTTGCCAAAAATGAGCCGCTTTATGCCAAAAGCACAAATATTAATGCTAATTATAGCAATTGCCGGTTTAACCGCCACATTTACGAACTAACACCATTATAGATTATTCTCCCTATATAGCTGCTCCCGATAGCCCTGGTCAGAAATAACGCGGCTTAGGTCACCGCCCCTTCTAGCAACCAATTCCTTTCTGCTACAACTTGATATTTTTAAATTGTAAAGTGCCTATAAAAGATTTTACAAATTATAATCCATGCCCTTTTAATAATGCGGCAATCTTTTTCTTACATCCATTACCTTTTTTACCTGTCATCAAATAATTATCATTTGAAATCCATGTGCCTTCAAGACAATAATAATCATCATGTCCTATGTTGCGACAATTAATTTCTCTTTTTTTATGATCCAAAAGCAAAATATCTTCTTCTGTCATAATTCTACATTTATTTATTTGTTTATCTTGCTTGGTTTCCAAAGAAAAATAATGAAATTCCCGATCTCTTAAATTACTCAAAAAACAACGACCAGAATTAAATTCATTATACCGCTTCTCAATCTCAAAGACTGCCAACCTTCCATCAGCCAATAACCCCCAAATTTTTTCGATATTTATACCGGTTCCAGAAAATGTATCTGTCTTTTTTTCTCTATAATACCCTCTTTTATCAATAGACCGCTCAATATACCTACGACCATGATGCGTTTCCGATTGACATGTTTCTAATTTCCAATATCCAATATGTAGATACTCCAATTTCATACAATCTTCGGGCAAGCCAAATAATGTATGACGCAATTTGCCAAATAAGCCTCTAGGAGATTCCGAAGGTGTTCCATCATCTGTATATCCGTCAAAAGAAACCCCATTGCTAACCAGAATTCCTGCTGCTTTCCTTGCATAATCATTCAAATATTCCCAAATAAAAGAGGAGTTTTTATAATCTTCTGCCACTTTATTCCAATCTACATATGCCATTCTCTTTACCTTCTCACAAGGACTGCAATCTAATGATATCAGCTCGCTCTCTAAATACATGTGTTATCCTGTGTCATGTAAAACAGCAAACATTTATCTACTTCAAAAATTCATTATGATTCTTTTATGCAACGTCCTACATTCTTTATAAGAGTAAACTATTGCTAACTGCCATCATATTCAGATAAGCAAACACCACAACTCTATTATCATTAGAATTTATACAGCATCATTATTCTGGCTAATCACTTTTGCAATTTTACTCTTTTCAGACATGCAAATTACACATAACTCAAACGGCTCATAAAGCCTGATATAATTGTAAGCGCCTACTGTGTCAGGATTATTCCCACTGGCAGTAACGATTAACACCTTCGAATTTCCTAATATTTTGGTCTCATCCTTCAGTTCATAGGGCGTAATTGCCTTTGCAAATCCTCCATAACTCTGATAGCACAACTCAAACATTTTTGCCACTGCAAAGGATCCACCAGTTCCTATTATCAATAATGGTACATTACAATTATACTTAAAAAAGGAAATAGCTTTTCCACATTCATCGCATTAAAATAATTATATGTGTCCCGCATCGCCTTTAACTCATTTTTATATGGTCGTCCCATGCTGTAAATTTCCTCTCAGAATTTAATCACTATAATAACAGTTCCTCATCAATGCCGATTACTTCTAGTCATTATCTTCTTTCTGTCCGGTCTTATCGTCAAAATTAATCCGCTTTTCTTCCACCACAAGCGGTCTGTGTATCACTCTTGTATTAATATTGAGAATATACTCTCCAAGCAGTCCAATAAAGAACAGCTGTATGGATCCTAACACAAACATACCGATAATCAGCGGTGCATATCCTGCCTGGAAATGATACCAGTTGACCAGCTTCAGAACCAGATAAACAAGGGCAATACAAAGGCTGATTGCTGATCCAACAAATCCAAGCAAAGTGGCAAGTCTGAGTCCCACCTTTGTGTAAGACGTAATGCTGAGCATAGCTGCATCATACAGGGTATAAAAGTTATTGTGGGTTTTGCCGGCACGCCGCTTTGCCTGTTCGTATTCAATATCCTTACGCATAAAGCCATATTCCGCCACAATACCGCGCAGAAAAGGAACCGGATCATCCAGCTGCTTGATTAATTCTATAAAGGTTCTGTCGTACAGTCCAAATCCGGTAAAATGCTCAATCATCTTGACAGAGGACATATTTTTAATAACTTTATAATACATGCTGCGTAGAAAGTAAATGAAACGGTTCTCCCTGCTTGATGTCTTGATTCCGCTGACGATTTTATAACCTTTCTCCCATTCTTCCACAAACCTTGGAATCAGTTCTATGGGATCTTGAAAATCACAACAAATGGTAATCACGCAGTCCCCTGTGACCTGGCACATCCCATAAAAGGGAGAGTTGAACTGCCCGAAATTGGTCACATTGAAAATAGCCTTAACCTTATGGTTAACAGCGCATAACCTCTCTATGATTTCTCTGGTGCCGTCCGTCGAACAGTTATCGATGAAAACAATTTCATAATCATAGTGGGAAAGCGTCTCATCAATCACATTGATCAAGGACTTGCACATGAGTTCTACATTTTCTGCTTCATTAAAGCAGGGAATTAAAATACTTATTTTTTTCATCGCATATTTATATCTTTCTATTTTTACATATTGTGCATATCTTTAAGCATTATATACCAATTAAGCTTTTCGTTTCAATACACAGATTATACATTTAATCTCGAACAGTGTCTGCTCTTTCACAGTCTATCCCTTTTTTCTAGTACATAATATGCCAATGTTCCTCCCCAATTAGATATTTCCTTGCGTTCACTGATCTTATAATATGCTTCTAACCTTTTAAGATAAGTTTCCTCATCATACTCACAATATTTCAAAAAATATACTACAGCTTTTGAGGCTGTTGCTTTCTCCTCATTTTGTTCTAACTCAGCCAACGGAAGTACATTGATTGGAATAATTTCTTCATTTCTGGCATTCAGGCAAATTCTTCTTTGCTTAGAAACATCCCAGCCCAGCTGATATACATTTGTTCCATTAATCGGAAAACTGTCCTTATCCCCTAATGCTATCACCTGCATCTCATCATCAAATTCAATTGTTCTCAACATTTTATCCAGCAATTTATCAACATAAGAATAACGGTAATTATTAATTAGTGTGTCCCCATAGCCATTCAGATTCATATCCGTAGATAAAATTTTCCCTTTTCCAGAATCCAGTCTTAAAAATATGAGATTTGATAACGGATCAATATAAATAAAATTTTGCGCACATAATATTACTGACAGGAATACCACAAATTTACTCAATATCCTTTTTGAAACGACTGGCATTATGATATAGTATGTCAAAATAGATGCTATCAGCCAAATCAGCACCGCGCTGAATATCGTATATCTGCTCAAAGCTGCAGTGACAAAAAATATGTTAAACAATACAAAAAACAGCAATGTACCTATGCAACTCTCCAAATTTCTTATTCTATTTTTGTATGGAGCCTTCCCTTTTATAATCATAACAATAGAGATAATAATTATTATGGTAGGAATCCATGTGAAATTTAAAACAAACATTTGTGCCAGCTTATGGAAAATGTACGGCGGATAAATTCCCACCGCATTAATTCCTAATCCCGCCTCTTCTATATCCTCCCATGAAGCAAAGAGACTATGCTTTGTCCCTACACCAAGCCAGTTAAAAAGACTTCCCAATCTGACAGCATAGAGAAAGATGACCATAGCCGCCAAAAAACTGATTCGTACCAATGGTTCCTTCCCCATACGCCTGATCTTGACCTTAAAATTCTCCTTTTTTTCCTTTCTCCAAAGCATGATTAATTGAGTCAGAATATAGCCCGCTGCCAGCACCCAACCTGTTTCTTTCGTCAGCATCATTGATACCATCCACCCAAATTTTAGTATCTCTAACTGCTTATATTCAGAATAAATCATAAAAATAAAAAACAAGACTAGAAAATAATCTATGTTAGCTATTGAAAAAGTTCCCCAAAAAATAGGAATGATTGATAGCAAAAGGACAATTATCATCGCTGTCCCTCTGGGCATGCGGCACCAATAACCTCTTAACAAATGGTAAATGCAGATTAGCGCTGCTATCGTTAAAATCAGTTGAACAATCAAAACTCCCGTCACTCTTGCAGGCGCTAGAAATTCACCTATTGCACAAAAAAAAGTGTATGCAAACGTAGGATGCGATGCCAGCCTAAAATAATCCCATACACTTTGAAATGTAAAGTTGAAATTTCTGCACGCGGCTTCTACTCCGCCATAATAGGCAGTTCCATCCCATTTTTGTATTTGTGTAAACATAGGCAATCTTATTATGCAACTAAATAATACTATAATGCATATACACGGGTTGAGCGGACCGACCTTCACACTCTCTAATCCATCGTTTGGCTTTAAGTAATATAAGGCAAATATCCCGCCAGTAAATATTATCATTCCAAACATCCATATATATGCACTGGCAGGTATTTTCATATTGTCCATCACTTTATTGATAATTGCGTTTAAAAAAAATATTGAAAGAAAGAAACTTATGATCGCTAATTGATACCACATTCTTGTATCTGCAATTTTGTTCTTTACTTTATTCCACTTAATAACATTAATGACATATATTATTCCTATGCCCAGAAGCAAAACAAAGCCAACATTCACTACAGCAGATTGTATCTTTTCTCTTTCCCAATACTGATAACCTACATATTTAGGATGTCCAAAAACATATCCGACGACCAGTCTTCCTTCAATCAGCTCACCGCCATAATAACACAGACTGTTTTCTTCTACATCCTGCGTTTCATACACCCCCACAAGTGCCGGAGATATATCAGCATTTTCCGCATAAATCCTCAATAGGTATTCTTCATTGCTTTCCCAATCCAGTTCTGTATCGAATGTAATTCTATAGTATTCTCCGATAGGCATTGAATTCAGATCCAGCCTTACCTCCTTCTGCGGATCCCCCCACATATCAGCCAGCTGAACCACCAACTGCCCTGTGCTTTCATCGAATATGTTAACTACAATAAGTTCTATTCCTATCAAATAGTCATTCTCTGTAGTAAAAACCTGCTCCATGGCTCTGCCATCATCCAGCAGATAAAGCCCATTATCTATCGGTATTTCGTCTATCCTGCTTACATACTCTTCGACTCCCATACCGTTTTTATAAATAATCAAACCACTTAATATCAATATCGCCGCCAAAACAAAAATGCTGACTGCCTTTTTAATTATTTTTATCATTCTTTCCTCTTCAACATTACTACATTGTTTTCCAGACTATTCATCACTTACCAATAACAATGATTTTCAACTACCTTGCAATTTTTCGGTGTTTCGCTTTCTTTAGGATATGTCCATGCCTCATTAAACTTTATCCCAGACCTTGGATTATCAATCCAGCGTCTTCCCTTAATGCCAAAAAGGATTTGAGTTACCCCACCCATATGCACTACTTGCTTTCCAGCATTTTTCAGCTTTACAGCTAACGGAAATCCATACGCTCCACATCCTAAGATTGCAACATCAAAATCAATCTTCAAAGCTTCCTGATACATATAGTCCAGAGCATCAAACCACGTCGCAAAACGTTCATCCTTTTCTCCTGCAATAGTCTGAACAGCTTTTAGTGTCTTTAACTCAAAATCAGGCAGAACCTCCGTCCCGGGGAATAATAGGTCATGCTTCTGATACTGCTCTTTAATTGATTCTTCAAATGGATGAATTACCAACACTTTTTTCCCTTTAAGGGCGGAGGTCCACGGCTTCCGGCACCTCCATGGCTCGATATTATTTAAAAAAGCGACCCTTGTTTTCGGCATATATTCAGTAATTACATAATCATCCATGTAACAATGATACATTGCCAGTACATCCACATCCTTACATGAATCCAGCATCAAGTCCGTAAATTTTTCTGCCAAAACCGGATCTTCTGGGAAAAACCCCGATAACTCTCCCAAATTATGAAACCATTCCTCAAAACGCTCCTGAATTTTCGGTTCATCTCCAAATATGCGTCTTTTTAAAACGCTTGTCATAACCGAAAGTTCTGTGTTGCCAAATCTGCCTACCATGAAGGGTTTCCCTTCTCTAATTTTATCTGCAATCCAGCAATTTGTCTTTTTTTTACCCATAACCCATTGATTGGCATAAAAAGGAATCACTGGATCTATATCAAAGTATTTTTCAAAAATATGTCTTCTTATTGCTTTATGAAAATAAAATTCTCTGAATTTAGAGCGTTTTTCATATAAATTCCACTTAAACTTCTTATTCATATCTGCATCTATACTCCAATATTTTTTTAAATTTCATCCAATTTCACTAAGTGCACTGTTCCATTTTTCACTTCATATTTCATATTGCAATTCTTTACTGTGGTAAGACGATGCGCAATAATAATCAAAGTCTTATTTCCTGATAAGGATTCAATAGCTTCCATTACCGCTTTTTCTGTATCATTATCCAGTGCCGAAGTTGCTTCATCCAAAACCAATACTTCCGGGTTACTATACAATGCTCTTGCAATTCCGATTCTTTGTCTTTGCCCACCAGAAAGTCTTATCCCTTGTTCACCTACAACTGTATTAATCCCTTCGCTAAGGCTCATTATAAACGCCTTAAGCTGCGCCTCTTCAATCGCCCGCCAAAGTGCAGTTTCATCAACCTGTTCTGCACCATAAACAATATTTTTTTCAATCGTATCATCCATTAAATAAATATTTTGTGGAATATAACCTATATTTTTTTGCCAAGCTGAAAGATTTTCAAAAATATCCTTATCATCAATATAAATAGTTCCTCCCGTAGGCTCCAATGCTCCTAAAATTAAATCAGCAAGCGTTGTCTTTCCCGCACCTGACGGTCCAATTAACGCTACGGACTTATTTTTAGGAATTTCAAGGCTTACATTTTTCAATACATAATCATCCCCAGTTGGATATTTAAAGGATAAATCCTCTACCCGAATAGTACGATGAAGTTCTAACACTTTCTTTTCATCTGATTTCTTTATCAGCTTAAAGGTCACTTCTTCAATTTCTTTCAATTCATTATAAACGGCCTCAAAGGCTGGTATATTGAACAGCAATGAACTGACGTAAGCAGTAATTCTGTTAAAAGACGGCAACAAACGGAATGCTGCTATCGCAAATACAGATATTGTACTTATGAAACTATCACTGCTTACTCCATTCATCAATTTAAAAATTATGGAAATCATTAATGCTACTATACAGATTGTTTCCATAATCGGTCTTGGAATAAGCTGCAGATAGCGATAAGTCTTTTCCCGTTCAGCCCAATGACTATATTCATCGTCAAAATGGTCAAGGAAAAAGTCTTCCCTACCCATAATTTTAGTCTCTTTCATTCCTCCAAAGGATTGCTGGAGCCACTTGATAATTCCGGCACTATATGCACGACTTTCTTCTCCAAGACGAGATAAATATACCTTAAATTTTTTGGCAAACACAAGTAAGAAAACCACAAGCGCTGCTATTACGCATAGAGTGATACTTTTATCCTCTAAAAACAAAAAAATACCCAGCACAATACATACTGATATTTCAGCAAACAATTGCAAAATAGCAAGTATTCCTTGAAACATCATGACAATATCCGTATTAATGCTGCGAATCAAATCTGCACTATTATGTGACAAATGGAAATAATACGGCTGATGCATATAGCAGTCCAGCATGCGGTATGCCAGCTTTCTCTGATTGCTATATGCAAAATGGTACTGTAGCTTATACATCACTGCAACAAAAATATTTTTTAATACATAAATTGCAATCAAACCTCCTGATAAAAATATCAAAAACTGTTCTTTCCCAGAAAACTGTAAATTTGTGTACAGCCAATACAAATACCATGTGGTTTCAATACTTTCAGGTACCGTCATAACATCAATAAGAGGCATGATGGCCGTAACACCCAACAGCTCCAGAAATGTAGTGAAAACAATCAAGACTAACAACAGAAGAAATTTAAACTTCTGGTCTTTGGTAAAGATGTAATTAATTTGGCCGACTAAACTTTTCATTCTCTTCATTTATCTATCTCCGTCCATATTGAAAAATCCACTCTGATATCATTTTTCCAATCAGCTTTCTTTCATTCCCACTCTTGCCTGAATCAGATTCCACTCTTTAGGGTAAAATTCCTCTGTCCAGATATCCGCCACCGGGGCAAAGACAACCCCCCCTTTATGGTCCGCCAAATATGATCCCCACCAGCTGAAGGTACTATTTGCAACAATATGATGCTTACACTTCTGCATCAAAACAAATTCTTCAATATCGTCCACACCTTCTATCATCGTATACGCATGCAGATTAAAATTACTTTTCACAAAATTTTTATCATCTGTAAACACAAATAATTGAAACTCTCCTATAGATTGTTTCATTCTACAAATTGCTTCCCTATAAAATTCCTCTCCCAGGCATACATTATTCACATCCCTGTCATAGTCGGTTCGTCTGATATGCAACGAAACACTATTACCTGCTTCCATTTGCCTTACATAAATGTTAGCTCTGCTGCTTAGCGGTCTGTTCAGCGTAAACTGCTGTTTAATTTCATCATAAAATTCATCAAAGTAATTAGGGGTCTGCCAAAATCCCTGAAAATAGACCGGATCCTTTTCTTGATATAGGGCTGCATCAAATTTCATAGACTGCTTTTCTACTTCTAAGCGATACCCCTCTTTTATTTTTTTATTCCTATATTTTTCCTTATAACGTCTCGCATTTCTCGGCCCTAATCCCAGTATATAATCCCAGACAGGCGAAACAAATCTGTCTGTGTATTTAATTCTGAACTGATCCAACTGATAACTCCGTAAGGAAGTCCCCCAAAAAAAAGGATCCAGAACAATTTCCTGTCCTGTTTTTCTTGCAAAACCGTACCCAAATGCATATTGGAACAGCTGATTTCCCAATCCATCACTGATTCTGACAACACTCCTCATCCATCCGTCTCCTTTTTATAAATGAAAGAAATGGTATGCTCACTTGTAAGCCACACCAACATAATCATAAAGGTCCACATTCCATCCATTCTCTATATACTCGTCCACCTCTGAAAATTCTAATAGGTAAATCTTGTCTTTGTTAAACGCATCTTCCTTTTCGTCATCCCACTCAAAGTTCCCAAAAGCCTTTGTATTTAAAAATTTATCAGGATAATTGCTCCATATCACTTCTTCCCTGTACTCATTCAGGGGATACTTTGTATAAAAGAGCACTCTTGAATGCCTCAGCTCTGCCGTTGGGCAGATTGACACATATTCCCCTGTCTCAAATAGTTCTTCCGCTGCATCAATAGCCTGCCTTGCCCCAGCAAGCTGCCTTTCACTGATTTGTTCCTGAAATATTGTAAAGTAGTAACCCATAAACGTCACCAAGCAACACAGATAAACAATTATTACAGGCTTCGTCAGCATCTTAACTTTCGCAATCAGCCAGTCTACGCCTTTTGCCCACAAAATAATCGCCGGAATATGACAATAATTAATTTTATGCACTCCCATCCCTTGTACTATTCCCGTACAAAGACCTATGAACAACCATGATAAGATTATAATTTCATATCCGCTCTTTCCGGCTTTCATATTATCAATTGCTCTTAACAGATATACAATTCCGCCAATAAAAACAAATGGCATGGAAATCAAATAAAATAATCCGAAAAATGGAATTGCATTCCAGATATAACCATCCTCCTGAAAAATTATCAAATGAAATAATTGCTTTCCATAGTGGAACCAATTTGAAATCTCCAACTCATCTGAACGGAAATACAGCATCTTGGGAATTGACAAAAATCCAGTCCTAATCTCAGGTATCATTCCACTATTCACTAGGACGAATAGAATCAATGGTGCCGCTAATATAAGCAATATTGCAATGCTCGCATATACGCATCCAGAAAATCGAATTTTCTTCATCTTAATATAATAGATTCCCCAAATCAAAGACATGACTGGAACAAGAATCCACGTAGCTGCATAGCAATACAGACTTAATCCTGCAAATAGTGCTGACAGCATAAGGTACTTCTCTTTATCAAGCCCTTTCACAAAGAAAAAGGTAGAAATAAGTATAAACCCTGGTGCAAGGTTGCTCTCCAACCCCCACCTTGACATCATAATATGCCATGGAGATATCGCCAGAAGAAAGGCTCCTAGCAATGCAAATTTCTTATTATCCATACGATTAAGCAACAAATAAAACACCCAGACAGAAATCAGACCAATGATAAGCTGCGGAAGCCTTATTGTAATCTCATTCAATCCCCATATTTTTATGAAGGGCATCATTAAAACGGAATTCAGCACATTCATTCCAGAGCCCCACGCCGGCAAATAAACAGGGTTATGATATCCCCATGAATCTGTCCCATAATTTAACATGCACCATGCTTCATATCCCGAAAATGCTTCATCGACATGAACCCCTCCTGGATATATTCCGAAACCTATGCATCTAGTCAAAACCGCTATAATCAAGATCAATCCAATATACAAATCATCTATGTTTCTGCGTTTCAAAGCTTTCCTCTTTCTTCCCATCAGGCTGCTCTTTTAAGCTGCTTTCCAATTACCATTAATATAATAACAGTTGATAATATAAAAATCAAGCACGCTACCTTTCCCTTTACTTTTTATGGAATATATCATAAAATTATAAAAATGCTTAATAATATAAACGGTATTAATCACCCATGAAATCAAGCATCTTTCAGGAGGAAATTAAAATGAATCATTATGAAACAGAATGGATAGATTCTTTTAAAGGCATCGCCACTCTGGGTGTCATCTTAGTACATTTTGGTCGACGCAGTATCGAAAATGAATTGTTTACTCAAGTTGTTGCCACTGGCGCAATGGGGGTACAAGTATTTCTCATCATATCAGCTTACCTAATCTTTCTATCATTAAACAAAAACAACATACACGGAACAAATCCATCTTTTAAATGGATATTCAGCAAACTTCTTCGGCTGATTCCATTGTACTATATTGCGTTAATTGTGTATTTGGCTGTATTTGGACTTGGCAACAGTTATTGGTTGGGAAGCGTTCCTAACGTATCCATTTTAAATATTATTTGTCATTTTCTATTTTTACATGGCTTTTATCCCTATTACTTCAACAACATCATAGGGGTTGAATGGTACTTAGGAGTCATTTTTATGTTATATTTGATAGCCCCTTTGCTATATAAGTATATCTCAAACTTTACGCGGGCTCTTTGTGTTTTTTTAGTCAGCTTAATTGTCTGTAATTATATTCATCGCCTTGAAAATCTGCCTGTCATTGCTGATCAATATATATGGGAACATTTTATAACAAAGTATAATATCATCGCCCAATTTGCGGTTATAGCTTCTGGAATTGTTTTATTCTATTTATTAAATAGCGAAACCATGAAAAAAGGAAAAAACAATAAACTCCTATCTTACTGCTTATTGTTTTTTTCTGTCTTTGTTATATACAGATTGATGAAAGGAAGTACTTTTTATGGTTTATCCCAGCTCGGCTTATGGAGCATAGCCTTTTGCTGCTTAATCCTCAGTCAAGTAATCTATAGTAACAAACTGATTTGCAATAGATTATTCGGATTTATCGGAAAATATAGTTATGGCATCTATCTTTTTCATTATTTATTTTTACACAAGCTGCCCGAAATCCCGCTAAAAAATATTTATCTTTCCTGGATAGTAAATTACAGTATAATTCTCCTTTTATCTTTGGGTCTATCTGTCGCATTGCACCACCTTGTCGAAAAACCATTTTTGAAATTATGCAGGAGACGGTAAATGCTGCCGTCTCCATAGTACCATCATGAATTCTGCGTGCATATCTCATCCCTCATTTGATCTCCATACTCCGAAACTGCTTCAATTGATAAACATCCGAAATACTCTTTACTTTAAAACGCAGTACATTCCCCTGTAAAAATGCTATTAGTTTATTGCTGGAATAAATTTTCTTCACACTGAAAGTTATTCCATAATCCTTCAATTGTTGGCGGCTTTCCTCAATCTTTGCCAGATAGGGTCTGTAAATTGCATCCTTCGTCTCTTTAGAATGGGTTCCTGAACTGACATTTACCATATTCTCACTTAAATAACGAATATTCTGAAAGTGATAAAATATTAGCGGGAATTCCTCTCCCGTCTTCTTCTCAATTAAAATCGGGCTGTCATTTCCGGCTCTTCTTAATTTATACTGCCCCAGATTCCATGGTGCCACACCTCCTCCAAGGTGCTTAAGTTCATGCACGCCGTGAAATAGCTGTGGAAATTTTTCCAGATACTTCTGATCTCCCATCCGCTCAGGCTCATACAAATGGAAACACCATTCAAAACATTTCTCTTTCCACCATGCAAGCGCTTCCCATGCATTTTCCGACTGGTCAAAGTAATTGAACTCTACACAATATCTGCCGCTCCTTTTACATAATCTTCTGCCATTCCAGTTATCTTTGAATCGATGCTCCGTGATTACAATATTTGCTCCCGCGTCTTTCATTTCATCGAACAAAACCTGCGGATTCCGAAAGAAATATAAATCTGCATCAATATAAGTGCAGTCCGGCTCTTTATAATGTTTCAACACATATTCAATAATGACAGGCGTACAGGTCCAGCAATACTCCGCCTTGGAACGCTCCTTCTTCAGCCGCAGCAGCTCTTCATCTTCTATCTCGGAGTGATGCGTAATCACTGCATGTTTCAGTTTAAGGGCGTTAAGAACCTCATAAGATTTATCGTCAAAGCAGAAAATATATAACCGAAACTCTTCGGAACAATTTTCAAGCGAGCGGTAAAGAGTTAATCCCTTATCCAGATAATAACTGTCAAACAGCGTACAGAATGTCATCATTTTTTCTTAACCTCTTTCAGATATTCCTCATAATTGCGGATATACTCGGTTCCGTCATAGTGAGTGCTTGCCAATACCAAAAGAATAGAATCCTCGGAAAAATCATACATATCCTTCCAGATCATCTTCGGAATATATACGCCCGTCATGGGACGATCAAGTTCTACCACAAATTCTTCCTCGCCATCCGTAATACGCACCTTGCTTTTGCCCGCCACATTAATAAGCACAAACTCCGACTCCCTGTTTGCGTGCTGCCCCCTGATCACCGTGTCATCTGAATCGTAAATATAGAATACACGTTTCACCTCAAAGGGTATCGTCCGTCCGCCTTCAATCACGACCAGCTTGCCTCTTTCGTCTCCCAAGTCATCAAAATGTATGATTGGACACTTTTCTCTCAAATTCATATGCTTAACCTCATTCAAATTCATTCAGAGCCCGAATCACATATTCTTGCTCCTCGTCTGTCATTCCATTGTACATGGGAATGGAAAGTACCGTCTTCGCCAGATGCTCCGTCTTAGGCAGGAAGCCTTCTCCATGACCTAGGTACGCATATGCCTCTGACAGATGCGGAGGAATCGGATAATGGATAATCGTCCCTATTTCCTTTTCATCAAGATAACGAATCAGCCTATCTCTCTCCTCGCACCGAATTACATACTGATGCCACACGCAGCTTGCCTTCTTTGGCAACTCCGGCAACAGAATCCCGGGATTATGGATTTCCCTGGTGTATCTGTTGGCAATCACGATCCTTTCCTCCGTCAATTCTTTTAAATGCTTTAACCTGACTCTGAGCAGCCCCGCCTGTAATTCATCCAACCTGGAGTTGGCACCTACTATTTTATTATAATATCTTTTTTCACTCCCATAATTACGGAACATTTTAAACGCTTCGGCAAGCTGCTTATCCTTTACCACTACAGCCCCTCCGTCTCCAAAAGCTCCCAGATTTTTGGAAGGATAAAAAGAGAAACAGCCAACATCACCAAAGGTGCCTGTCATCCGACCATCATAACATGCTCCATGAGACTGGGCGCAGTCTTCCACCAGCTTCAAATGGTGTTTTTCACAAATTGCTGTGATTTTATCCATCCGAGACGCGATTCCGTATAAATGCGTCACCAGCACGGCTTTCGTCTTATCTGTTATTTTCGCTTCTATCTGGTCGGCATCCATTCCAAAATACTGATCTGGTTCCACAAAAACAGGTGTCGCTCCATTTATGGTGATGCCCATGACGCTGGCAATATAGGTATTTCCCTGCACAATAACCTCGTCGCCTTTTCCGATTCCTAAAAGCCGGAAAGAAATCCACAAGGCATCCAATCCACTGGCAAGCCCTACACAGTAATCTGCGCCTGTATATGCTGCAAATTCTTCTTCAAAGCTACTAACCTCTTTTCCCAGCACATACCATCCTGAGCGAAGTATTGCAAGCGCTTTCTCCTCAAATTCTTCCTGATATTTGAAAAACCCCCGGTCCATCCGGTTTGGCATAATTCTCATGACCATATTCTCCTATATCCTCAAGCGTCCTGTGACCGCCATTCCTGCTTCTTTTTATTAATCACAAATCTATCATCACATTTTCCGATTGGTCTGGCGGGTATGCCGCCCACAATGGTATGATCCTCAATATCATGCGTCACCACAGCATTTGCTCCTACTATAACGGTATTACCGATTTTTACTTTGCCGATAACCTTTGCCCCCGAGCAAAGAAGCACCTCATCTCCAATCACCGCTACCTCATCTCTTGATTTCATGATGTTATTTCCAATCGTAACTCCCTGCATAATTTCACAATTATTCCCTATGATTGCTTTTACATGTATGATAATGCCACCCTTATGGGGCAGCCGGAGTCCGTACCCTATCTCTGTACGCTGGCTTAATTCAATTCCACATCTCTCCTGCAAATGTCTGAAACGAATATAGCAGAAAGAATGAAGCAGAAACTGCATCACATTTCTTTTCTGAAGTCCCACAAAGTAGCGGCAGAGTCGGTAATAAATCAGTACGCCCATCATAGACTTCCCAGAGCACAACGCTTTTAACACATCTTTTTTCGCACAGGATTCCAGATTCCGGTATAAATCCCGCCTGATATACTCCTTTGTTTTCTCCCATGTCATCTGCATACACTATCTCCCAAGTTTCAGAGCCACCCAGCTCTTTAGCATCTGTGTCCAGTATTCTCCATTGCCAATCAAATGATATTCATGCCGCAACCGCAACGTATCCCTATATGCCTTAACAGAACCGGATGCCCCGTCAAGGGAAAAATTTGATATGATATGATAAGTCTCTGTAAACCGGACTTCTTTCTGCTCTATCATTCGCAGCATAAATTCATAATCCGCTGAATAAGGATATTGAAGAGAATACTTTCCGTACTTATCATACACTTTTTTGGTGACAAAACATGCGGGATGGGCAATCATGTCCTGATTCAGAAATTCATGGTTCTTCAAATAAACCATAACCTCTTTTCCCTCTGAGACAGTTCTTAGAAGACCGTAAACAATACTGTAATCCTCCCCTCCATAGACCTGGGAAATCTTTAAAAGCGCATCCTGCTCATAATAATCATCGCTGTTCACGATGCCAACCAGTTCTCCACTGGCCATGCCTATCCCTTTATTCATGGCATCATAAATTCCCTGATCTGGTTCGGAAATCCATTTCATCCTCCCCTCAAACAACGGTTCATACTGACGAATAATATCCACGGTCCGGTCTTTAGAAGCCCCATCCACGATAATATACTCGTAATCCTTCATCCCCTGCTGCAATACGCTCTGTATAGTTCTCTCAATTGTCCTCTCGCTGTTAAAACATACCGTTATAATAGAAAAAAGCATGTCCAATCCCTCTATTTTACTCTATATAAGTTCATTCTGCTGAACAAATCTTTCACTCTGCATTTCCATTCGGTATAGCCGTATACACTGCCTCCAGATCCCGACACACCCACAATTCTGGGATATCTGGGGAAATTAGTCACTTTAATCCGATTTTCCTGTATCACCTGCGTGTAAACTCGTTCCAGAAAAATCCCCTGTTCATCCATTACCTGCTCGTAAGCATCCAGAAATATTTTTTTAAACTGCCTCACCGGCATACCGTAAATCCTAGTATCGTAAAGGTCCCTTCTGGTCCTGTTGGGAATATTAAAGTACGTCTTTTCCTGATTAAGATGTGTTGTAATGTCCTTGATATTATCTACTTTCAGCCTTCCTGTTATCTTGACAAAGTATGGTTCTTTGGAAGCAATCTCACTATGTGAAAAGACATAATCCATGATTTCTCCCTCTCCGTATCCTTTTCCATGAATGCAGGCTTTCTCGATATTTCCCTGAAATGACAGCAACTCTAATCTTATATTCTTATGTTCGGCAGCATCCACCAGATGCGAAAGTTTTTCTGTGCCATAGCTGCTATTCTCGCAAAAAACGATTCCAGAAAACGCTTTGCTGTCTATTATAGAGCAAAGACTCTCTTCATACTGCCTCATCCGCTCTTTCTCGTCCCGCAAGATCAATTGGCTCATTTGAAACGGCGGTTTAATCGTTCCTGTTATAATCGCAAGCATGCTGTCCCTCCCCAACTGATTTTTCCGCATCTACTTGCACCGAAGAAATGACCATTCCTGAAAACAAAAGTGGGAACCAACTCATCTGAGTAGCCTCCATACTGTTGACCGTAACGCCGCTTCCAAGAAGAAGCACCGCCATGATCACCGCCAGATAAAAGGTCTTTCGATCATCTACCTTCATCACATAATACATAACGCTGATAATCATCATCAATCCTAAGACCAGTCCCACATATCCCAAAGAATAGAAAGTTTTAATATACAGGCTCTGAATACTGAGTCCGGAACCCATTCCACTGCCAAATAAATGCGCCCATATTCCTTCTTTGCTGCAAGTGTCCAAAACCATTTTCCACTCTGCATATCTACTGTACATATTACTATTGTTGAAAAACCTTCCATTAAATAAACCCAAAATTAATTCTGGATTTTCAAACCCCAGAACAGGCGTATAAATAACGGCTACAACTCCCAGCAGTCCAAGAATAATGACCGTCAATAGAACACCCGTCAGTTTTTTATTGTTAACCACCAATTCAGTAAGATAAATGGCCATAATCGCATAGATCGCAATCATCAATACCATTTGTATACCTGCATCCGAGAAAAAAACCATATAAGGGCAAACAACAAAAATAGTAAACAGCTTAAAAACTGTATTTCTGCCAAACATAGCTATAAATACCATAGCCAGAACCATAGCAAATGCCATATCCGTATCATAATAATATAAATCTCCTCCGGCATCCTGTACCTTTAAAAAGGCAGTTTCAAAATGATACAAACGCACCACCAGGTTAGCATAAATCACCAGATAGGCTGCCAAAGTGAGCACCCCATAACATTCCTTGATTCTGTCATAGTACACCCTCCCTACAAAGTAAAGAAGAAAGGCCGACATCACCTTAAAATAAATCTGATACCCGTTCCCTGACCGGAAAAAAGTAATCGTCAGAAGAGCACTGAGTAAAACTACGATTCCATCCGTCAGCATAAATCTCTTGCGTATGTTCGGACGCACCAATGCAATCTGGTAAATCAACAGAAGAACGACCAGAATTACCATCATATAATCCAGTGTATGATATTGATAAAGCATATCTACCAACTGCTTTGCAAACAGAAAGAACGTCATACATATCCCTCATTTTCTAGCAAGACAATATTTCGTCGCGATACTTTTTAATAGACACATCTTTGGTCAGATGATTGACCAGATAGTCCCTTCCCTTTGCCCCCATTTCTTCCAGTTCAGGGGAACCTTTCAAATCAATAAACCTCTTAATCAGATGTTCTATGGCTTCATAATCTCCCGGATCTACACTAATTCCGCATCCGGCCTCTTCAACAATGAGACGCGCTTCCGATCCTTTCTCTAAAATCCCCAGAACCGGCTTCCCCGCTGCCATCACCCCATACAGTTTGCTCGGAACCGATACCCCTTTGATGCCCTTTGCATTTACCACAAAATGTACATCTCCGGCGTTCAGGCTATAAATCAGCTTACTCTTGTCCTGATAAGGAATGAGTACTACATTGGAAAGATGCTTCTTTTCCCGATAATCTCTTAGTTCGTCAAGCACGGAACCTTCGCCAATAAATGCGAAAACCACTTCTGACTGAATCTGAAACCTTTCAATTACCTTTACAATATTCAGCAAATCGTAATATAAACCAATATTTCCGGAATACATAATGACAAATTTATCTTGTAATCCATACTTCCGTTTAAAATGTTCAACCTGCTCATCCTTCTTATGAAGGGGGAAAATTTCTTTTTCGTTGATCCAATTATTGATATAGGCATAATCGGGAAGAGACTCAAAACGCTTTTGTAATGTCTCGACCATATCACGCCCTACCACAATAACCTTCTTCGCCTGCCGGCAGCTATACTTGTCCACCAGCATCATCATGCCAAGGAGCAGTCTGTTGTGAGAAAAATCCACGGCCTGCACCTGTTCTGGATTAAAATCCTGTATATTGTAAATCAGCTTTGCCTTTTTTACTCTCTTTCCAATTACCCCGAGCATGCCGCCCAAAATCGGAGGCTGTGAAATCGTAAAGATATAATCCTGACGCTCCACCCTGAAAGTAGCCGCTATGGCCGAAAGAAAATAGGATAAAATATTGTAAATCCGGCTGGGCGTAAAATTCTTCCGAAATTCCGGCACCCGAATCCGCAGCACATTCACACCGTTAATGTTCTCGAAATAATATTTATGTTTCCGATAATATTGGGGTATCTTACCCGTATAAGAAGGCACTGTACAGATTACCGTGGTATGGAACGTATCTTTAAGTCCCTCTGCTAACTCCGTCAGAATCTGACCAGTAGATGCCACATCCGGATAATAGTAGTGCGCGTATATAAGCAGATTCTTTTTGTCGGAATCCACATATTTTTTCCATGTAAAAGCATCCTTTACAGACAACAGGAGGAATTTCCCGTTTGTCCCCACGTAACGTTTCCAAAGTCTCCGGGGATCCTGTATCAGCCGATAGAGCCATTCCATATAGTGCCTGCGCATCCAGCCCGGCGCCCGCTTTACCGTTCCCGCATGAAAATCAAAACCTGCACCCACCCCCAGCATCAAGGCATTTACTTGATTACGGTGTGCATACATCCATTTTTCCTGTTTCGGTGCACCAAGTCCCACCCATACAATGGAAGCTCCTGATTCGTTGATTCTATTTACGGCATCCTGATCCTCCTCTTCTGTCAGCGAACGAAAAGGCGGCGATTCCATACCGGCTATTTTCAGCCCTGGATATTTTTCCTTGAGATTTTTCTTTAAGGCGTCAATGGTCTGCTGTGAACTTCCATAAAAATAATGAGAAATATCAGTATTTTCCGTGGCTTTCCATATACTTGGCATCAAATCTGGCCCTGCCACCTGCTCCGCTTCCTTAAAGCCCCTGAGCCGCTGTAGCAGCGCAAGGGGACTTCCATCCGGAAGCGCAAGAAAAGCAGTGTTCTGCACTTTCCTGTATTCCTCATCTTTCTCCGCCATTACTGTCGTGTGTACATTGGACAGGCAGATAAATCTTCCCCGCAGTTCCTCAATATGGGTTATAATTAAATTGACTGTATCCTGCATATTGGTGACTGCAACGTTGACACCAAGTATACGACTGGTAAAAGGCTTTTTCATAAATTTATATCCTTTTGATTATTCTTGCCGGATTGCCTGCTATCACGCAATTCGCTTCAAACTTTCCGCTGACAACGGCGCCGGCGCCTATCACACAATTGTCTCCGATTTCGCTTCCTTTCAATATTAACACATTGCACCCTATAAAGCAATTTTTGCCAATCCGGATGGGAGCAGTTCCTATTTTCTCCTTATCATCTGCAAGTCGCGCGTCGGCATCCACTGGATGAAAATCATTATCCAGAATTTTCACATTGCCTCCAATATTGGTGTGATCTCCAATCGTAATTTTACTACGGGCATAGATGGTCGCACCCGAAATTCCCACGTCATCACCTATTTCTATGGATGCTCCCGGAATCCTAGTGAGAATGATTGTTCTGGAATACAGTCCAACAAGATTAGACAAAAAGGAACTTTTCACGACACAATTATCCCCAATACTGATAGAAGCTCCCTTTTTATTATAAATAAGCGGTACGCCCTTTAAGGAGAGAGACCTCCCGTATTTTACATGAGTCAATTTTAAAAATAATTTATACAAGAAACTAATCATCTGCCTGCTCCTCCAAGAGTCGTCTGTACACTTCAGGGTACGCTTTCATCAATTGGTTCCATATAACATCATTATTCCCTCTATGACCGGTATTGCTCTTCCACAAGCCAGATTTTTTCGTTGATAACAGGTTAAAATAAATCAACACCGTCTCGTTACAGTTTACTGCCTTCTTTCCATGCAGGATTTCCATGCATTTCAGCCACAAATCATCCGTATTCAATGCATATTCCATAATCTTATCTTTTGAGAACGCTTCTTCCGGAAGGCTTCCCGGAGGATACAGCACACCATTACACCCCACTGCCAAAGTAGAATATGCAGGTATAGCACCTGTATCATCACGCCATTCATCATAAGTCACAAAATCCCTCTGCTCATCAAATGCAATCTGATGACTCCAATTGCAGATGATAGCATCCGGATTTTTTTCATGTCCCTGCCATAATCTTTCGATATGGTCCTCCGGATACAATATGTCATCATCAGCCGTAATCACATAATAATCCGGGTATGCCTTCATAGTACCATAATATTTCTTATGAGGCTTCAAATCCTCACACAAACGGACTTCCAGCCCACGTTTTTTTAATTTCTCAAGTCGTTTCGGAATTTTCTTATCTGCAAACTGCTCTTCTGCAATCCATAAGATTACCTTGTATGGTTTCATAGTCTGTTGCAACAAAGAGCTGACGGTCATCCAGACGCTGTCAATCCGCGCAGGATATGTGGTCATTGAAACAATCACCCTGCTTTTCCCATCTACTCCGCTGTCTTTTTTCCAACATTGGGAAATGGGAAAGAGCCCGTTTGCCAACACCTTATTTACTTTATAAAAAAACTTCCAATAAGGCTTATTTTCCTTTTTCAGTTTTCTTACCAATTCATAAAAAAAGGCTATCATCATTCTGTTAAACCTACTGATTTTCTTGCAATTAAGCGGTATGAAAATGCATTTCTTCCATCGCTTCTGGCACTTTTTTTCATTTGCTCATATTTTTCCGGATGTTCCAAAAGCTCTAAGATTTTTTCTTTTATCACTTCCACGGAATCTTCCATCAGAAATTCAACATTTCCTCCAATATCTACATGGGTTGTCCCCTCCCAATATTTACAGATCATCGGAATTCCCTGGGCCGCTACCTGCTCCCAATAGATGGAATGTCTTCCCGGAAAAACTACCAGATCCGCAGCGGCAAAGTACTCATAAGATTGTTCCCCCTTTGCCCATCCGATATATTGAATTTTCTTTCCGTCACACAGTGCAAGCAGCTTTTCTTGTAACTCTTCCTCAATCGATCCGAACACCAGCAGTTTCAGATACTCCCGCGGGATTTCCTGTACAGCCTGCATAAGCAGCAAAGTTTGGGTTTTAAACGCGTCAATCTTTCCCCCGGTGACAATCAAAAAATCCTCTGGCTGCAGATTGTATTTTTCCCGAACCGCTTTTCGAACCTCCCCTTTAGCCGCCCGCTCTACGCTTTCATCATCTGCTCCCATAATCAGCAAGTCGGTTTTATCCGCCGAAATCCCATATATGTTCTGTAAAAAATCCACCCTAGAGGGCATTACCCCAAAAAATTTCTTTACATACGGTTCCACAGCCTTTGCGCATGGTTTCCACCAGAAACGATAAAGGGTGTTCCTTGAAAACCAGTTTCGAGCACTGTTAGAAAAGTCACTGTGATTATCTGCATAAACAACTACCTCAGGATGTTTTCTTTTGTAAGAAGCCACTTTGCGGTTATCCTGAAACTGGAGGTTATGCACAAAAATAATGTCTGGTCTAATCCTTTCCAAAGTATCTTCAAAGCCCTTAAATATTCCAATCTGACGATTCACATTGTATGGCAATGGAAATGCAAAAGGCAGCCGGATAATGTGGACACCGTCCGGGTTGATATAATCCGTTTCTGTCGTGCACAGTCCCCACACGCCCTCCGTATAGCAGTGATCCGTAGTTATCAGACTAACCTCATGTCCGTCTTCCGCCTGATATTTAATAAGATTGTTCTCTTGGTAATTAAGTCCTTCCGTATATCCACCGACCAGACAAATATGTGCGATTTTCACAGACGTTCCTCCTCTTATTCCTTACCGTCACGAAGTTTCTTTCTCAAAACAATCATATAAACTGCACTTGTAATCATTACAGTAATAATAAATCCTAGTGAAAAAACAGTCACCACAACCCTGATTCTTTCAAAGACGAGCAGATTTTCCTTCTGCACTGCCAAAACCTCCGATCTTACCTGATAAAAGATACCTATAAGAATGCTTAGTCCAAATGCTGCAACTGTTCCAATGCCTAAAATCGCTCTCTTATACGCGCGCCACATATTCCGCAGTCCATCCTCCATTTTTCGCAGTCCATGAAGAGAAATGGTAATCTCCTTGTCCCAGTTCTTAAGAATGGCTGTCTCCTTTCTTCCTTTTTCCTTATCCCGCAGCGCTGCAAAGAGTCCTTCTCCTATGAACAAGAGGGTAAGGTTCTTAAAAGAAGTATTGAACAGAAAAGGCTCCGTAATACCTGCTAACAGTAAGCAGCAGATCATTGCCAGTTCAATATTTTTCTTTTGCTTTACATAGCTTGACACAACTGTCAGATAACCTACACAAATCAACAGAAAAATGGGAAGACCATAAATCACCAGTGCAAAGATATATGCATTATCCATGGTAATCACATCCGTGGTGATGGCGGCCAAATTATTTCCGAACAAAGACATATTTTCAAGTGTGAGGAAATGCCTCGCCAGATGAATTCGATTGTTAAAAATCTTATCTGCTATTTCAAATGCTTTTCCTTCAAGTAAGATTGGAAAAATAATTGAAAACAGAATACAGCCCGGAAAGACCAGCCTGACCAGAAAATACTCTGCCTTACTGATTCTTTTTTTCCTAACATAGTAGGATAAAAGAATATATGCCATTACAGTCAAGGCACCCGTGAAGCTATAGGAATAAAAGAATAACAACAGATTTCCGGCAGATAAGATCAGAAGATGCTTCCAATTATAAGTTTCTTTCACACAGTAAATAAAAAAAGCTGCCAAAATCAGATAGGAAATGTGGAGGACATTGGGATGCGGGTATCCCATAAAATACCGCAGCACCGCCCCAGAAATGTTCTTTGTCTGGACAGCAGTCTCAACACTCTCAATACATACAAGAGAAGTCAAAAAACGCCCTCCCATTGCAACAATCCACACCACAAGACCAACTCCAAACGCCCTCTTTACCGATACATTCTTCATTGCTGCCACCGTCACCATGCAGATTAAGACGCCCTTTTCACCACTGACACGGTAAACCACTGTCGACAGTGCCAGCAAAAAAAACATCACTCCCCATTCCTTATAAGAATATTCTGTAATGCACATCTTACCTATGATACACATAAATGATGCAACCAGAAAAATCTTATAGACGTTCTGTCCATCATACAGTCCAATTCCCTTAGCAAAAAGCATTAGACTCCAAAAACATAGATATAATAACTCCGAAAGCTTTATTTGCAAACAACCTGTTTTATTTTCTCTTATATCCAGCATTTTTTCTCTTCCCATCAACCCCTACTTCTACCTGTTCCTACAGTCAAAGTCATTATAGCCTAGCGCCGTTTTTCTTTCTATTCTTTGGGCTTTTCCAGCCGTCTAAAGCAATACATTCCTATTATAAAAAACAGATAATTCCTTGCAAGATAAACGGAAATGATATGCGCTTCAATGACCGTATACAGGGCAAACATCGAGAAAAATATCATCTCTTCCATTTTTCCCTTTTTAGCAAAGTATATCATAAATCCGGTCAATACTGCTATTGCCAGAAGCGCCGGTATGATTCCATACCAATAAAATAATCTGACCCATCCCATGTCAAAATAATAATTGTTTTCCGGTCGCGAAAACAAACGCCACGTTTCCATAATTCCCTCATGGTTATCCGTCTCAATCAAAGAATGGAGTCTTCCTGTCAGCATTGTATCCAGAAACAAATAAAAGTTAATCTTCCTGCTGATGGCTCCTTCCCAGTAATAATGCCAGAGGCACATAGCATCTTTCGCGGACATGATGGAAATAAGAATACTTCCTGCAAAAATGCCCATATTTCCAACCACGAAAACCCTGACCAGATTCTCATTTTTGATTATGCCTGCTGTAAAAAACAGTAAAATCCCACAAGTAGAAACCAGAAATCCTGTTTTGGAATCTGTCAGCAGGAAAAAGCACCCATTGACGAAAAGAAGCAGCACATAATGATACCACTTCCATTTTAAATGATATAAATACATGCCAAGCAGGGTTAGAACGAACACCATGCATTGGAGTGCGTTCGGATGCCCCAATCCAAGTACGTATCGTGTTTCGATACTGCCGCGTCCATAATCCTGAGTCAAAGACAGCGTTCCCAATATTCCAAACAAAGAGAGCAGAATCAAAATCAGACACCCTGCCAGAGTCATCCAGAATACCAGCTTCAGGCATTTACGTATATCCACATCCTTACAAGCTGCCATGAACATAACTACTCTGACAATCTCATTTCTCCCTGTAACAAAGTACGATACAGCGCCTACCGCCAGAAAAAATGCAAGAATGCCATATTCTCTGATAGAATATTTTGTCAGACATACCTTGGCAAAAAAAAGCAGGAAAGTCAGGCGGAAAATCTGCCCTTCTATCGGATTCGTATAAGCGCTCTTATCAATCAGCACAAGCAGAACCTCTATAATCACTCCTGCATAAAAAAGGCAGTATGCTGTTTTTTCTCTTAATGTTCTGTCAATTTCCATTCTATACACCTTATTCCGGCTTTCCCGAAGGGCTGACAAATCGCCATCCCTTCCAGAGCTCTTCCATTTCTTCTTTTACAAAAGTCTGACTGTTCTTATGAATTGTGGGACGGATCATGATTTTATCATCCTTCCCATTCAGCCTTGCTCCCCAAAAGCTGAAAGTAGAGTTCGCACAGATATTATGCTTACATTGGCTCATCAGCCACATATCATAAAAACTGTCCTTTCCGTGGTTGATATCTACAATTGTATATTCATCCCCTTGATATTTCTGGCTCACATAAGGAATATCATCAGAAAACAAATAGAAATGCGCCTCAGGCACTTCCTCCTTCACAAGCCTTATTGCTGTTTCATAATATCTGTCTGTACAGATATTGCCAAACATAGCTGTATTTTCCGGGTCCAGATAGTCTCCCCGCCTTACATGTACACTGACTGACGCGCTGCCCTTCATTTCCTGTGCCATCTCCTGATTTAAGGGATTACCGCCCGCCGGAAATTGTATTTTCTCTCTTAAGTCATACAAAATATCGCCATAATATTTTTCGCATGCAAAATATCCGCTGATATATATATCCTCAAAGCCGAAAATTTCCGGGTGATACATCCCGCTCTCCTTAAACCAATGCACCGTAAACGGCATCAGTTTCCTTCTCAGTCTGCCGGAAAAACGGTCATTTCCAATCAGCCTTATCTTTTCTTCCGGTCTGCACTCCTCATAAATCAGCCTGTCAAAATAGTTCAGTTCAAGTTCCCGTCTCTTCAGAACCCCCTGCTGATCCCCTTTGGAAAACCATGAAAGATCCAGCCTCGCTTCCTTTCCCATTCCAACAAATTTCCTGTATAGTGCATACTGCTGAAGCTGATTTCCCAAGCCTCCCGCTGCCTGAATAATAATCATATCCTTTTCCTGTCCTCTAACTATTCTCTTCTGCCATCGCAAATAATGACAGCGCCGGTCCAAGTGACCACGGATATGCCCCATATACCTGAGGATACATGGAAAATCCCTGGCATTCGGCAAGGCAGCTATCTATCCTGCCATCCTTCACGGTTCCCCACAAAGCCTCTCTTCCGCGTATCATTCTTGACTTATGAATGCCGATCAGGACCTTCGTCTCCAAAGATCTGGCAATCGCATATAGAATCATGGCGGTTGCCGAAGTATCAATTGGGCCTTCTTTCGCCCCCAACTGCCAGCTATAAAGACCGCCTTCCAACTGGTAAGCCTCCACCTTATCCACAAGACGCCTGTAAGACTGCTTGATCATCTCATAGCTTGGTCTGTCGTTTTCCATATAAGCAAGGCATTCTGACATTCCAATCATCAGCCATCCTACTGCCCTGCCCCAGCCAATAATGCCGTATTTCACACCAGTTTCATAATGATATCCATGGTAAGGCAACCCTGTTTTTGCATCCATTCCATATTCAATAAAATTTTGTATCTGCGTGACTGCAAGGTTAATCGCATTCATATCTCCGTATGTACTGCCGTATTTACACAAAAACGGGCAGACCAGCCCTATTCCGTCAGCAAAAATATATCCATTTTTCTGGTTCGGACGATAAGGAAGACTTCCTGCATGGTCTGTTTCATGGTCAAACAGATATCTGACCATAGTATCAGCTGCATTTTTGTATTTTTCATCCCCAGTTATCTGATGAAGATCAATCAGCGCCATTCCGCTGAAGGCATCATCCAGATAATACATTTTGCACCCATGGCTGATCCATTTATCATAGTATTTCTTTAAACAGTCTAAAATAAGCCTTGCTTCCTCTGAATTTTTGTTTTTCATATAATAGTCTGCAAGGCTCTTTGCCAACAACCCCGTTGGCCAGTTTATTTTGTCCAGAGGCTCTACCTTTCGTCCTGTCAGCATTTTTGCCGTTCGTTTTAGATAATATCCCAAACTTCGCTTCGGATAACGGAGCAGATCCTTCTCCGCCGCTTTTACCATTTCAAGCATAATGGTCCTCCTTTCCTTTCGTCTTCAGTTTTCTTCTGATGATTCCCCATAAATATGCAAACTCCTGTGTTCTTCCAAACAACAACAAAAAGATCCCGTTGAACACCAGACAAATAACCACGAACATAACTGCAAATGACCCAATCGTCACTTCCGGCATAATCGCTCTTCTGATACCGGACAAAATCACAAGGATACCCGAAAGAACCGCCAGATATTTTACCGAATCGATAAAATAGGATTTCACATGTTTCTCAAAACATACCTTGTAAATGATAAACGGCTTGGTGATATTTGCAATCAGCCCCGATATTACCGTCCCGATGTAAACACCTGTAAGACCTATTTTCCGTACCAATACGATAGAAATAACCAGATTGACTGCTCCCTGTATCAGCGCCAGATACTTGTCCTGCTCAAAGACGCCTGCCGCCGTCTTAAAATTCGATAATATAATTCTATCACCTTTGAAATAATAATCAATCATAATGCAGGATACCACACTAAGTGTCAGTACACTTTCCGGTCCCTGCCATAGGATAATAAATGGCGTCAGCAAAAGAAAAAATCCTACCGCCGAAAATCCGTAGATCCAGCAGGCAAAGAACCGATACACCTGAAAGATATTATATTGTTTTTCTCTGGATTCTGTGGCAATCAGGTTGCCAAAGCTGGAAAGCACAGAGTTAAATATGATATTTACAAAATTAGACACCGAAGTCAATATCATATTATAGTTTCCCACGAAACCGACAAGGGTGACGTTGATGAAGGCTGATATGATCATGCTGTCTGTCTGCAGCCTCGCCACATCTCCCACCTTATGAAATACCAATGCCTTGGTCTTGCTTACAATCTCCCCCGTCTCTTCCTTCGACAGTTTCGCCACATTCCTGTCAAGAAGATACGGATAACGTTTATCCAGATAATGGCTTACGAACACTTTCTGCACCAGTTCCACAAAAGCTGCCGTAAGCAGATATAGATAAAAGTTTTCTGTTGTAACAATTACGATTATCTGCAAAACGACCGTAATCATTTTAGTAATGGTGATGATATTGGTCTGAATATAGTTGTTCTGTTCTGCATTAACCAGACTATACTTATATGCCACAAAGTAGGAGGTAACTGTATTAAATAAGAAAATAAAATAATACAGCGTCAAGTCCCTGACCGTGACTCCCTCCGGCTGCTTTACAAGATAAGGTAAAAACGGTGCAATCAAAAGCCCGATAACTGCAATGATAAGCCCGATAACCCTATATGCCTTTTTATAAAGCAGCATATAAGACTTGACTTTTTCATAATCCTTTCTTGCCACCGGCCCATACAAGCTATAGTTGAGCGCTGTTCCCACTCCCAGTTCCGCCATGGACAGAACGGACAGAAGACCGGTATATAAGTCATTGATACCTGTCAGGGTATCGCCCAGATGGGCAATAAAAATGGTACGCAGAACAAATCCAAGCAGCTGGGTGACAACATTCCCCACATACCCAAACGCTATATTTTTTGTGGCTGACTGAATTCTTCCCATAATCTGTCTACTTCTTTCCCTGTCAAAAATGCTTTTTCTTTATATGCAGGCATGACCTCTTTTAAATGCTCTCTGATGTGTTCCTCCTCCTCCAGCAGCCATTTGAACCCTTCTGTCAGATCATCCTGTCTGCATAGACTTTGAACAGGAATTACATAATGCTCTTCCGCTCCGAACAAATCTCTGGCAATTCCCCTTGCCTTGACTGAATATCCCACTACCAGCGTAGGAACAAGGGAGGAATATGCCGCTATGGTCGCATGGGTCCTTGCCCCTACGAACAACCGGCACCTACTGATGTATCCTTTAAGTTCTTCACAAGTTCCATCTCCAATTTCCACTACTCTGCCCGTCTCTTTAAAACACTCAAACAACTCATGAATCGGTCTTCTGTCATCATTCTGCTCCCATACCACGTGAGGAATAAGTGCAATCTGCATATCTGTACGGTCTATGATATATTGAATCATCTCCTGATAGTTTTCCATGGTAATGCCTTCACGGCTTTCATTATCCTGTATCATAGGACTCACATTGATGCCCACTGTATTATCTTGTGCAAACCCTTCCGGAAGCGGAAGTTCTTTCTTTTCAAGTGTAAATGCGGGATCAGGATAACAGTATAATTCCGGAACTTTCTCCTCTTTCTTTAAAGTTCCATCATTCTGCGCCATCCCACAGAAGGTCTCCTTTAGCGCATGATAAGTAATAGATTCTCTGGCAATAATCATATGATATTTTGACAAATCCTCTACTATCTGCTTATTTTCCAACAATTCAGGCTCTATGGAACATCCAAGAAGAATCGTCCTTACTCCTTTCCTGTTAAAAGCCGAATTGGCAAGACGTAAATCGCTCAGCATGTTATCATAACAGTAATTGTCGCCGCCTATGGAAATAGCCAGCGGTATCTTCTTTTCCTTAAAAATCTCCTGATAGCGGTATCGAATAAAGCTTTCCCCATCACCTGTCAGTCTCCGGTAAATATAAAGCAGAATATGAATCAGCTTCTTTTCCTCTATTTTCTTTTCCTGTATGATTTTGCACAGTTCTTTTAAAGAATAAGCCTGATCCTCTGCTCCCCGGTAACTGACGAGCGCCACTCTTTCTTTTATCATGTGGCAGATGCTGTTGACAATCGCCTCACATCCATGATTTTTGCTCCCCGCATGCATATACATCACTAGTTTTTCTTCCAAACCTGCCTCCTTACAATCAGACGACGCACCTATTTCCGTCACCTCTTATCCTTCCAGAGATGGTACAGCCCTAAATAAACTTCAGGCAGCGCTGCAAATATTTCTGACTTGACCCTGTACCCCTTCGATAGCGCCTTAACAGCTCCCGGCACATGCATCTCATCTTTTATCTTATCATGGCACAGTTCAACATACTTTCTCTGTTGATTTCTTTCCCTAGCCGGAAGCCGGGCAAGCTTTCCTGCCGTCAGCATAATTGCCATGATGAGAATTGCCGTAACACGGCTTTTTAACTGTTCTTTTTCCTGCCATGCCTCATCCATCCCCGGTATATCCATGCGGCCGATTTCTTCCCGGGCGAGCTCCCAGCAGGTAATCTGATCCATATACTGGGGACGGAAATCCCTGTTCATGGTACCTGTAGGATTTTGAAAATATCCATATCCTTTATATTGTATCTCAGACACCCTGCGCACCCCAGGCATTAAATCCACAAGAAACAACATATCCTCCCCAATGGTAATGCCCTGCCTGAATCGCAATTCTCCTATTGAAGTACATTTATAGAGTTTACTCCAGCAGCGACTGTTTCCTTTCAGTATTCCTTCGGTCAGAAATTCCGCCGGAGTATAGGTCTTCCTGCTGTTGCCTTCCCCAGCAGGCGCAAAGCCGCTAAGTTCCTCTTCCTTACTCCATGTCAAAAAACCGCAGCCGGCAATGTCACTGTCCGTCTCCGTTATACAGGAGTATAGCACGCTTATCATATCCGGGAAAATTCTGTCATCCGCATCCACAAAAGTCACGAACTCTCCCGTCATACGCCCAAGCCCCGCATTTCTTGCCGCAGAGACCCCTTCATCGTTTGTCAGAATGACCCTGATATTTTCATATTCTTCCTGAAGCTGCCTGCATATCTCTCCGGTTCCGTCTGTAGAGCCATCATTGACGATAATCACTTCTATATTATCATAAGTCTGTCGCTCTATGCTATCTATACATCTTTTGAGATAATTCTGTCCGTTATAAACCGGAACAATGACGCTGATCAGCGGTTTTTCTTTTAGCAACTGGCTCATCCCGGCTTTCCTTTCCTGTTTTCGACTGTACTATTTTCCGTTTGTTATATGCTATCTTCTGTAATAGAGAATCATCGCCAGCCTAAGGAGGCTTATCGTAAATCTGCCCGGATGCCGCAGTACCAGATACAGCAGCCGGTTGGACTTCTCCCTAACCTCTACTTTTGTATTCCGGCATATTTGTCTGGTTTCTGTGTCCGTGCAAATTGCTGTGATATTCTTTCTGTATCCTCCCGGATTGCCCCTTGCCTCATTCTTAAGGACAAGAAACAACATGAAAATATGCTCCTGATCTGCCTTTTTCAACATCTCTTCCCGCTTTTGACCTTGAAACTTATCACAGATGATCTGTTGTATGATCCGGTGCAGCAACCTCATATTCTCATACATTCCCTTATCATATTTATGAATCATGGAACTTGTCACATAAAGATAATGATAATATGCTTTATGATCCATAATTACAAGACGTTCACAGTCAATCAGAGACGGTAACATAATCGTCGTGTCCTCTGCCATGCGAATGGCAGGATCACTATACTTATAATTGTCTATAATCAGTTGTCTTGCAATCAATTTCATGCAGCGCGATATGGTTATATACCGCCATTCTTTTCCCAAAAGATTCGGTATGACTTCCCTCTCCATCGCTTCCCTGTCATATTCCCCCGGTGAAAGCTGCTGCCAGATATATTGTTTACCGCCGCCTTCCCGTTCAATCACATAGTCGCTGGCAATGATTTCTTTTGGATTCCCCGTAAGATAAGCTGCCATCTCCTCAATCATATTAAGCTCCACCCAGTCATCGCTGTCCACGAAACTGATATATTCCCCTGTGCTCTCCTCCACGCCCTTTTTCCACGCGGAAATCAATCCTCCATTCACCTTATGAATGACCTTTATCCTCTGATGGGCGCTCGCAAGTTCGTCACAGATCTTTCCGCTTTCATCTGTAGAGCCGTCATCCACAAGCAGAATTTCCAGATTTGCATAACTCTGATGAACCAAAGTGTCCACACAGCGTTTCAGATATTTTTCTGTATTGTAAACAGGCACTATGATGCTGACTTTATATTCCTTCATGATAGTCTTAAAACCTCTCTATAAATCTGAAGCAGCTTTTCCATGTTTTTTTCAATTGAAAACTCTTCTGATACCTTTCTCCTTGCTTGCCTTCCCAGCCGCCTGCATAATTCCGCATCCGCCAGAGCTCGTTCCAATCCATTCTTCAGGGAATCGGAATCCTTAGGTTTGACCAATATACCTGTATAATCCCTCACAATCATCTGAGGAATTCCACCCGTTTCTGAAGCCACTACGGCACAAGAAAATGCCATTGCCTCAAGAAGTGATACGGATTGTCCTTCAAAATAAGATGGCAGTACAAAAACATCGCACATCTCCAGATATTTTCTTTTTTCTTCTCCCGTAATCCATCCCAGCCAACTAACATATTCCTTATATTTCCAAGCTTCCTCCCTAAGACTTTCATCTTCCCATATTCCCCCCAGATAAAGCATCGTTTCCGGGTATTTTTTCTTTATTTCCGGCACAATCTGCAGCAATTCACCAATGCCTTTTTCTTTGCACAGCCGCCCTAAAAACAAAATCTTATGCTGACCATATTCCTTGGAAACAGATTCCGGTATCCCAATTGCATCCGGCAGTACCGTAATTTTGTTCTTGGACACTATGTGACCGAAAAACTCCTTCCAGACCGGCGCCAATACTAAAAATGCATCCCCCATAGAAAGCACACGATCTATTCTTTTGCGCCCCCGGTCATCCTGCTCTTTGTAGTAAAAACTCTCAAAATCACCGCCATGCTGATGAATCACGATTTTCTTTCCAAAAAGCTTTGCCGTCCTTATAAAAAAGGACTTTCTATAATAACTGCTGTCAGATGCCATATTGACATGAACAACCTGGTACCCCGGCACCTTCACGCAAAATAAAGCAAAAGCCTCCACTGCCTTAATCAGCTTTCTCAGCTTACTCCCTTCAACCATGGTTCCGATGTAGCATAAGCCGATTTTCTGGTCCAGCCCGGCGTCATAATAATTGTTCACCACAGCAGATATCCCGCCGTGCACGCTCCTGTCTGGCCCTACCATGAGCACTTTTATTTTTTCCTGTTTTTTCACCTGCTGCCTCTTTTCTTCCAATCGGTTACTTTGACCCGCGTCCTGCAATTACCACCCATATGGTGCGAAGCAGAATCTTCACATCCAGTGTCAACGACCATCCGTCTATATATTCAAGGTCATATTTTACCACATCATCAAAATTTTCAATCTCACTGCGCCCACTGACCTGCCACAATCCGGTAAGTCCGGGGGGCATGCTGATACGCCTTCTATAGTACTGATTGTATTTTTCAAATTCATCTGCGGTAGGAGGTCTCGTACCAACCAGACTCATGTCCCCTTTCACCACATTATAAAACTGGGGCAGTTCGTCAATGCTGGTCTTTCTAATAAATTTCCCTACCCTTGTAATGCGCGGATCGTTTTCCATCTTGAACATCAGACCCTGCATTTCATTCTGCTTCTCAAGCTCTTTTTTGCGCTCCTCTGCATCAATGTACATAGAGCGGAATTTGTAAATCTTAAATCTACGACCGTTGCGTCCAATTCTAGTCTGTGAAAACAGAACAGGACCCGGAGAATCAAGCTTGATGGCAAGTGCAACAAAAGGAAAGAAAACCAACGTAATCAGCATTCCTACCAGTCCTCCCAAAATATCCATCACCCGCTTGATCAAAAGTCTCTTATAACTGCTTTGAAATCTTGTATAGGTAATAACGGAGTAGCTTCCGAAATTGTCCATCTTGCTTCTCTCTGAATGGGTTCCGGGAAGTTCCAGACAATAATGACAATCCACCCCCATCTCATCAAATCCGTTAATCATAATCTGAATCCGTTTCTGACTCAATTCCGGCGCATAAATAAACACCTCATCCAGCGCCATATAGGTCACATCTTCCATAAACCCCTCTTTCAGAGGTATTATGGAAATGCCGCCTGTCTCCTCCGGCATACTGCACTCCGGGCAGGCAACCTGTACAATCTGGAAATTCATATCCAGATTGTCCTTCAGATGTTTTATCACTTCCTCTGCCATTACCCGCTGAGTAATTACCAGAACTTTAATTCTGGATAAGTCCGAACGATAATGCATGCGCATTCCTTTTTTTATCAGCAAATGTACGAAAACCGTCAGTATCACATTGATGACAGTAAAGTATACCGTCACGAGACGCGAAAATGGATCCGCCCACTTTAAAAAGGTCATAATGGTCTGTACCACCAGAATCATAATGACATTATATTTCAAAATCTCGTAAACTTCCTTCTTTATTCCTCTTTTTACAAAGTTTCTGTTCCATGAAATAAAAAAAGTATAAATGGTGCAAAAAAGCAAAAGAAGCAGACACACTTGAAAGTGTATCCCCTTATCTTGCATATCACGGAAATTACCGTACCGGATATAGGTTGCCAGAACAAAAGATATTCCTATCGTCACCAAATCAGCAAACCACAGCCCGTATTCTTCTATCACCTTGTTTTTCTGATTCATTCTGCACCTCGAAACTGGATTATCGCTTCCCCAACGTGCGCTTTATTTTCCTTACCGCCTTCCTGAAAAACCGCTTCACCTTCATGGAAACCTTTGTATAGATCTGCCTTCCCCTGCTTACCGGCGGCATAATCAGATACTGATATTCTTCTATATGTTCAAGGAGATATTCCGGGTAGCTCTCATCCACCTCCACCCGTTCAAATCTTGCATCCCTGCCGAACATGTCCTGTCCTAAGATCAGTCTGTCTCTGGCTTCCGCCAGAATATCCTGATTATTGTATTCCTGATGGGCGGCTGCCACCACCTTTGTTCCAATCCGCTTGGACACATCCCTCTCCTGCCGGCTTCCCATATAGCCGAAATGCCAGCCTCCGTCTGCAACACGCACTGCATTAAGCGCCGTGGTAGAAGCCTCCCTCAGCTTAATGATTCCCTTTTCGGGAATGCTTTTCTTACTGAAGATCTTGGTACCCAGCCACATTTTTCTTTCCACTCCCGGGAATTCCCCAGTAATAGAAAGAAGGCTTCCTGATACCTCCTCCATATTGATAAAGCAATAGAACATTCTCTGAGCAAGATGATAGACCTTACCAGAATCAAATCCGGCGATAATTTCCTTTAACACTTTGGGATTGGGTATCTCATCCACATCGCTTAAAATGATTACATCATCCTCCGCAGCGTTCTTAAGCCCTCTCGCCAAGGCGTTCTTCTGAAAATTGTCCCTAAAATGGGTAGTCACATCCGTTGGGGAATCATCCACCACAATATACTCAATCTTGGGGAGAAATTCCTGAAACATCGCCTTATTCTTTTCAAAACACAATTCCTTAGGCTCTCCTGAAAAGGTCACCGTTGCTTCTTCTATAATGAACTTGTCCACAATGGGATCCAAGATATTCAGTCGAAGCTTTAAGATATCAAGTTCATTGAAAAAAGGAATACAATCATATACCATCCATCCATCTCCTATTTCCACCCAAAATGTTTCCTTATGGATGATTTTCCTATCAAAATCAGTGTCTCCAGAAAAGCAACGGCCTTACAACTGCTTTTAAGGCGCGCCACCTTTTGGTCAAAGGATTTTCAAACCTTGGATACTGTTCATTTCGTCCCCACCATTTATGAAAAGCAAAGGGCGCATCTACATCAAGAACTTCTGGAACAGGATGCTCGTGTCCAAAATATTTTGCCACTTCCACCGGCGCGATTTTCATTCCCGCCTCTTCAATCTTGTGTTTATTCATACAGCACAGAAAAGTATCCTCGTTGTAAGAACCATCCTCATTTTTCTCCCAGACAATACCTGCTTTCTTAGGAAAATCCAGAAGTCTTTTGCTGCGCAGGGAAACGCTGTTACCCACTCTGCAGAGATTGCCGTAAATATCGTGGTAGCAATGCTGTTTTCCCGGCTCGGGAATCGGCCAAGGCGAACCGATATAATCATAATCAAGGAACGCCTCCTGCCACTTTTCAGGATGAACCACAAATCCATCATAGTGTATCAGCAGAACATAGTCCGTCTTAATATAATCCCCTAACTCATATACCATTTTATAATTGAAGCTATCGATATCGACCAGTTTGGAAGTATGCTTATACGTAATGGAATCCGGCAGCATCAAGGGTTTTCTGTGTGTAATCAGCACTACCTCCCCAAATTCGATTCCCTGCATACTATACTCCAGCGCTTTAATCGTCTCATACACCTTAACGCTGGTCATCGCCGCCAGCGTCACGTTGGGCAGTTTCCGTTTATTTGTATTCGTCATCTTAACCTCATATCGTATCCTATACCTTTATTTTCAGCATGAGCTTCACTCTTCTTTTGATGCTGCGCAAAATCCTCAGCATCCAATGTCTTCCATGGCGGATTTTGGTTTTCATCTCTTCCAGCACAAGCGCCGATCCCTCCGGTTTCTTATTTAACGTCCGGTACAGCGGTGATTTATTTTTATATTCCTGCAGTTCATCAAGACACTCTTCATAAGTAAAGACCTTTCCGCTTCTGTCCTGATAATGCCATCCCTCGTAAATATTTTGTTCCGATGCCCAATACCCATCCGAGACATTATGCCTTGCCCAATATTTAGGGGCAAGTATATATTTGACTGTGGTACTGGTGAATGCCGGAAAGTACGCAAAGGAAGAATTGGAAAGGAGCAGATACTTTGCATTTTTTATAATGGAATAATCCTTCGCCAGATCAAAATTATATGCCGGAATCCCCGGCAGAATCTTACTTGCTTCCTTAACGTCATTGGTGATGATCATAAATTCCATATCCGGATTGATCTTCTTCATATTCCGGATACCATCCTTCCAATATTTCTTTCTCAGATAAAGTTCAGGACAATCCAGATAATCGCTGCATCGCAAGTGAAGAATACACAGGTTGTCCCTGCTGTATTCCATGCAGTCGTATTCCTCTTTTACCTTAAGCCACTGGCGGATTTCTTCTTTATATTTTATATAATAGCTTTCCGCCTGCATATTTCCATAAAGTAATGTATTATCTTCCGGATGCATAAGCTTCTCGTCCACTCCGGTGACATAGCAGCCATGGGTCAGATCATGCCTGGAATTCCCCATATAGATACGATCCTCTTTTTCGTAATAAACCTGACGATAATCTTCCTTAGAAGAAGGAATGCCATAATCCAGTTCCATAAAATACATGCCGCAGTTGCTGTGTATATTGTTTGCTACCGTTTCACTTCCCAGAATACTGAAAGGCAGGTTGTTATCCATGGCAATACATCTTGTCGTGACATAACAGAACAGCTGATTGCCAAGTCCCTGTCCTTTTAACAATTCCGTTCCAATCATATGAAATCCTCCAACCGGCTTTTATCCTTTATAATGTAGTTTCCACCAGTTTTGCATCCTCTACCTTATATATAATATCACATTTTTCAATGGTATTTAATCTATGAGCGATAATGATCATCGTCTTTTTTCCGTGGAAGCTGTTTACTGCCTCCATGACTGCTGCCTCTGTGTCGTTATCAAGAGCAGATGTTGCCTCGTCAAACACCAATATCTCAGGATCATTATAAAGCGCTCTGGCAATACCGATACGCTGTCTCTGTCCTCCTGAAAGACGCACGCCTCTGTCACCTATGGTAGTGTCCAGTCCTTCAGGCAGTTCCTCGATAAATTCCCGAAGCTGAGCTTCCTCCAACACTTCCCATATTCTCTTGTCATCAATTTTATCTGCATCGATTCCGAAAGCAATATTATCCCTGATGGATTCATCAATGAGATAAATAGACTGTGGGATATATCCCACCTGTGCCAGCCAGGATTCATAATTTTTGAAAATATTCACACCATCACAGGTTATTTCTCCCTCCTGGGCATGCAAAAGTCCCAAAAGCACATCCACAATCGTGGATTTTCCTGCACCGGAAGCACCGATGATACCCACAGATTTTCCTTTCGGCACAATCATATGGGCATCTTTGAAAATTGCCTTTTCGGAATCAGGATAGTGGAAACTGATATGATTCAGTTCAATCTTATCCTCCAGCTTCAGCTTTTCTATCTGAGAATTTGCCTTTCTCTCAGCTAACATAGCGTCTGTCTTCATGCCCTCCTGCAGATTTTCATATACAAAATCAAGGCTGGGCTGAGTATAAGCAATTTCCGTAATGTAAGTATTAATCCTGTTCACGCTGGGCAGCACCCTGATTGCCGCCACACCGAAGGTCGCTATCGTCTTTGAGATTGCCCCGGTATCACCGCCTCTGCCAACGAATATTGCCACAAAGGACAATACACTGACAATAAACACCGTCTCGATCAAAAGCCTTGGCATGTTATTCAGCACTGCGTAATTCCTTGCCACATCTGCCCCAACTCTGCCGGTTTCATAATAATTTCTCACAAAAAATTCTTCCCTGTTTAAGACCTTGACATCCTTAAGACCATAAGTTGCCTGGATCCTCCATTTGGCAATGCGGGACTGAATCGCCTGATTCTGAGCACCGATTCTATTCAGTGCAGGCTTGAACACTTTGATGATAAACAAAGTCAGCACTCCGAATACGGCGATGATGAACAGCGTCATGGATACACTCTGCCAAAGCAACACAATAAAAATAAGCAGAGATACCACCACTTCACTGGCAAGCTGGAGCATTGCCAGCATCAGCGAAAAAGTCTGTGGAATGTCACTGTCAGTGATACGGAACACCGTTGGAATATCTGCCCCCAGATATTTTTCATAAGGTCTGTTCAAAAATTCCGCCATAACGCGGCTGATCATTTTATTTCTATTCTGGGTAATGAAAGAGTTCTGTTTATAAGTCAGAAATAAGATGTACAAATTCTTGATCACATAAACCGCCATAAGTGCGATGATCAATGCCAGTGTAATCTGACCGGTATCCTGAATATGAAAACGTTCACAGAGCGACTGCAGGATTTCATACCTGTTAACATATTCCATCAGCTCCTCGGGAGTGAGAAGCGCCGTCACCACCGGAATCATACCTCCCACGCCCAGCGTTTCCAAAAGTCCTCCAAAAAAAATCATAACTCCCAATATCATCAGTTGCTTTTTCTGCTTCCTATCAAATATATATCTGATTTTGCCAAAAAGATTCGTTTTCTTCATGTGTCTCCTTTTACTTCCGCTTATTGAACCAAACGCTCTGCGGGTTTATTGGTATAAAATTATACCATACATTCCCCTTATAGACAAATTTTAACAGCAGGGTGTTTGATTTGTCGTCTGCAATATCTTGTCAATCATGCTGCCGCAAGGGTATGATGAATCTGTCATAAATCTTCACAATACGGTAATAAGCACCCGGCCAGCACAAAGCCAGTTTCATTCTGGCTTTGTCCCCTGATGCTGCGAAGTCTTTTCGATAGATTCTTTTGATTTCACTCTTTTCCTTCCGCAAAAAAGTCATTAATTCCTTCGCAGAATCTTTCATCTTTCTGTCCTTGAAATCAATAAAATAAAAAAGCATTTTGCGATAAAACTGATAGGCAGATTTTTCTGCCAGTTCCTGCATGCCCAGCTTTTTAAGGTAGTCCGCCTGTTCCTTCCAGAAAGGAATCTCGTCCTGAAAACGGCGCTCATGCAGCTGGCTGTTCATGATGCTGCCGCTCCGGTCCACGGTATAATTGTAATAAGGCGTGTCTAAAAAGACGCACTTTGATGCCCTAGTAAGCGCCCATGTGGTATACATGATATCTTCCGATTTGCGCCCCTCTGGAAATCGGATATTTTCAATCACTTTTCTTTCAAAAAGCTTGCTCCATACAGAATGGTAAATGTGATACTGGGGATCGCCATTTATATATAATTCCAGCGTTTCTTCGCGGCTAAGCTCCAGTATATTGCCGGTGAAATGATTTTCTTCCGCCCCCTCTCCTACCTCCCTGTAGGCACATATGGCAATCTGCGCACCTGTGCGCAGGCACTCTCCCAGCATATTTTCATACATGTCTGCTTCTACTTTGTCATCACCGTCCACATATCCGATATAGTCGCCCTTTGCAATTGCAAGTCCTGCATTTCTTGCCGCAGAAGGTCCCCCGTTCTCCTTGTGGATGACATAAACAGAATCATTCTTACGGGCATATTCATCGCACAGACGGGGAGTTTCATCCGAAGATCCGTCATCTACCAGAATAATCTCCATAGGGCTATAGGTCTGCGCCAGAAGACTGTCCACACAGCGGGGCAGGTATTTCTCAATATTATAAGCGGTTACAATAACCGAAATCAGCGTGCCATCCTGTTTCATTTTTCCATCAATTCACCTTTCGGGGAAATCTTAATCATTTCTTCCATATAAATATCCCTGCAGTCCTGATTGTTGAACCAGACGGACGGGGCAATCACCAGCTTATCGTCCGCAGGGTTCAAATAGGCCCCCCACCAGCTAAAGCTGGAATTTGCCAGAATATAATGCCTGCACCGACTCATCAGAAGCATATCCAGATAGCCGGTATCTTCCGTGGTGTCTTCTATCACCACGAACCGGTCCGCCCCTTTTATCTCTCCCTCTTCACACAATTCTGGGATCCACTCCTTCACCCATTTCGTATCATTGCTGAAAACGAAGAACACCGCATCGGGAACGTCCTCAAACACCCTTTTGATTGCCCTTACATAGTATTCCTGGGTACAGATTCCTCCGAACACCTCACTGGTCGTTAAGTAGTCTCCTCTGCGCACATGCATCGCTACCGCCGCAGTGCTTTTTATCTGTCGAAGATAGCTTTCCATCCTCCGCTTTGTATCCGGATCCATTCCTTCCCATATTTTATCTGAAAAGACAAAGGTTTTTCGCACCTGTGCTTTAATATCCTTGAAATATTTTTCACTTTGAAAGTAACCGGTCAGATAGGCAGGCTCCCTCTTTAGCACCTGCTCGTCAAAATTGCAGTCTTTTTCATGATATTCAAGGGATTTCCTTCCAAACAACTTTCTTTTGATCCTGTGGGAAAGCTTTAAAAATCCGTCTGTGATCTGATTGACTTCCTCCGCGCTTGCTTTTGGATAGGAAATGTCAAATACCCATAGCATGATGGGTCTTGCATCCGGCACTTTATATTCGGCAACATCATCAAATTTCACTTCTCTCCCCATGGAGCAGAGTTTTAGATATAGTGCATACTGAAACATCTGGTTTCCCAGACCGCCTGTCATTCTGATTATATTCATAACTGGAATCTTTTCCTCATCACTATTTTACGGTACGGCTCACCCTTCCCTTTGCGCCCACAAGCACCATGCCTTTCGTATAGACGTCCTCACTGTCCTTGTCATTCACCCATTTATCCGGCGCGACCACCAGCTTGTCCTCATGATCATTGATCCACGCTGCCCACCAGCTGAAACTGGAATTGGAAATGATATTATGCCTGCACCGGCTCATCAGCAGCATATCCAGATACCCAGTGTGTTCGGTATTAGCCTCTACCATGACGAACCGTTTTTCCATGGCAGCAATCTCTTCTCTGCTCATATCTTCTTTTATCTGACTTTGAATCAGATTCTCTACCCAGCCCTTTACCCATTTAGGCTCGTTGCTGAAAATATAAAAGACAGCTTCTGGGCATTTTTCCTGAATAAACTGTACTGCGCCTTCATAGTATTTCTCTGTACAGATTCCATCATACAATTCCTCTTCCCTGCGGGAATCACTTCTGTACATGTGAATCCCCACTGCCTCCGTGCTCTCTATTGCATCCAGACATGCCTTTGTGCTTGAATAAAGCTTTTCCGGCAAGTGCATCTCCTCAAGAAGCGGGAACTGATACAACTGCCTGATTTCATCCTTTATATCTTCAAAATATTTCTCACTCTGAAAACTCCCTCTCAGATACATAGAATCAAAGGTAAGAATCTTCGAGTCATAGAACCCCTCTTCATAATACTCTATCGCACGTCTTCCAAGCAATTTTCTTCTGATTCTTTTAACAGGCTTCATAGATCCGTCTGTGAATTCTACGATTTCATCCCATGTTGCCCTAGGATAATCTATGCCAAATAATGCCAGCATGATTGGACGTGCTCCTTCACTTCTATATTCATTTATATCATCAAATTTTACTTCTTTTCCCAACGAACGGAGCTTCAGATATAAGGCATACTGGAACATCTGATTTCCCAATCCTCCGGACATCCTAATTATATTCATAGTCTGCACCTCTTATCTGGTATACTTAACTAATAATTTTATGTAACTGTTCAGTACCTTCACAGTTACAATGCAAAATCCATCCTAAATTGCCTACGGCAATGGGATTTTGCATGCCTGAATCATATTCTTACGGTCTCAGCAGTAAATGCTTCGACCTATACTGAATAGATACAATTTTATCATACTTTCCTTACCCTCACAAGTAACAGTTCCCATTAAAAATTTATTGCCAAACAGTAGGTGGTGTCTTATAATAACATTGATTTTCTCAAAAACAGTTTTCAGGAATCCGAGAGGAAAAGCACATGTTATTTAATTCTTACATTTTCATATTTTTGTTTTTTCCACTGACATTAATCGGATATTACGGATTGAATCATGCCAAAATGTACAAGGCTGCCCTTGCTTTTCTGGCTGCTATGTCCATGTGGTTTTACGGCTATAATAGCATTTACTATCTGGTCATTCTAATTGTCAGCATTCTGGCAAACTACTGCCTCTCGGCATGTATGACACGTACCTCCAAAAATGGTCTTAAACAGACCTTGTTAGGTATCGGCATCTTTCTGAACATTGGTATTTTATTTTACTTTAAATACTATGATTTTTTTATTTCAAATCTGAATTCTGTATTTAAATCCAATCTTCCTTTACTAAGGTTGATTCTGCCTCTGGGCATCAGCTTTTATACGTTTCAGCAGCTATCCTATGTCATTGATTCTTATAAAGGAGAATGTGAAAATTATAGTTTTCTGGAATATGCAGCGTACGTCTCCTTCTTTCCCCAGCTGGTCGCAGGTCCTATTGTCTATCACAGCGAACTGATTCCCCAGCTTAAGGATCATGCCAGCCGGAAGTTGAATTTTGAGAATCTGAGCAGAGGATTTTATGCTTTTTCGCTAGGTCTTGCCAAAAAGGTTCTGATTGCAGATACCTTTTCCCAAGTGGTTGCCATTGGCTACGATCATATAGTAGAACTCAATACGCCCAGTGTCATTCTTGTAATGGTTTGTTATTCCCTTCAGATTTATTTTGATTTCAGCGGTTACTGCGATATGGCATACGGCATGAGTTACATGTTGGGCATAAAGCTTCCCTTTAACTTTAATTCCCCCTATAAGGCCCAGTCCATCTCAGATTTCTGGGACAGATGGCACATGACCCTGACGAGATTTTTTACCCGGTATGTCTATATCCCTTTAGGTGGAAACAGATGCTCTAAGGTAAGAAATTACCTCAATAGATTGATTGTTTTTCTTATAAGCGGCCTGTGGCATGGGGCTAACTGGACTTTCATTATCTGGGGACTGCTGCACGGTATTCTCACTGTATTGGAGCGGATTTTCCATACTGAGTCCAAAAGAGCACCGCGTTTTTTAAGGATAGGCGTAACTTTTGTGCTGGTCACTTTTGCCTGGAGCCTCTTTCGGGCGGATTCCTTAAGCGATGCGGGAATGCTGTGGTCACAACTATTCCGCGGCGGATTCGGTCCCATATATCAGCCGATCACAGATAAATTTGCCGATCTGGTGGAAATGAGTTTCCTATACAAAGCAGGGCTTAGCGGCATCATGACGCGCTATCCCTGGATGCCGGTCACCGCGTTTACGCTCGCTCTTCTGACTGCCTGCTTCACAATGAAAAACACCCAGGAGAAGGTTGCTCAGATGAAGCTTACCAACCGCAAAATCCTAGTGGTGGTCATACTAATGCTGTGGAGCATCGTATCCTTATCAGAAATAAGCGAGTTTTTATACTTTAACTTTTAAAAATCAGAAATGGAGGAAGGCATGGAACATATGGATCAAAAAGAAGCCAGAAAATGGTTCCTGAAATGCATAACACTTTTGATAGCAACACTGCTTTTCATAGCTTTTGCTGTGGTTTTTGTCGACCCTTATTTTCATTATCACAAACCCTATTCTTTTTTATCCTACCGGCTGCACGATGAACGCTATACCAACGATGGCATTTCCAGATATTTTGACTTCGATGCCATCATCACAGGCACCTCCATGACTCAGAACACAAAGCCCAGCGAGATGGACGCGTACTTTGGAACCCATTCCGTCAAAGAGCCTTTCCCCGGAGCCGGCTACAAAGAACTTGCCGAAAACTTAGATCGTACCCTTACAAGAAACCCAAATGTGAGCACCGTTCTCTGGGCTGTGGATTACAATGGACTTCTTCGTGACGGCAACTGGCAGCAATACGATTCCTACCCCACTTACCTTTACGATGATAATCCATTTAATGATGCTTCCTACCTGTTCAACAAATCCATCCTCTACCACGGCGTGCTCCCCAACCTTGCCATGACTCTTTCGGGAGAAGCCTCCTCCACCATGGACGAATACTCCTCCTGGGAACGGGAAACCGGCTTAGATCAAATCCTCGCCTCATACGACAGAGATCATCTCAACTTAAACGTAATCACAACCTTTGGAGCAGAAGAATACGAGACCGTCACCGACACCATCACTTCAAACATCATCCAGATTGTAAACAAATACCCCGACACCACCTTTTACCTCTTCTACCCTCCATACAGCATCTGCTACTGGGATGCCCAAAACCTCAGGGGAACCATCCCAAGACAATTAAAAGCAGAGCAGACAGCAACAGAACTATTACTGGAATGCCCCAACGTAAAGCTATACAATTTCTTTGACCAGTACGACATCATCTGCAATCCAGACTACTACTGCGACGACGGTCACTACAGTGCCGAAATCAACTCCCTAATCCTCAAATGGATTTCCGAGGACACCGGTCTTGTAACAAAAGAAAACTATCTGGAAAAAATAGAGACAGAAAAAGAATTTTTCTTGAACTATGATTATGAAAGTATTTACGAATAAAATAGGACTTCTCATACCGTTCGACTTAAATAACGTACCGCCAGCTTGCCAGCCGCCCCATATTCCAGTCCTGCGGTAAAGATTCAAAAACGGGGAACTCAAATAAGGCTGGATATTGCGGGCATAATAAAAGTATGCTAATATGATTCATAAAGAATTGTATTAGCTGTGGAAACAAATAACGGAGAGAAAGCATGCAACTTATAGTTACGAAACAAAAACAGACTCAGTTTTATTCTATTCTTTTGCTGATGGTCAGCCTGGCATTCTATCTTTTTTTTGCCTTTTTCGATGGAGCTGTCATCTGTGTCGATTCTCCAAGCTATATAGAAATGAATATCGCCCGTGAACCTTCATACCCTATGTTCCTTGCCTTCTTCCGATGGATTTTCTCAGGCTGTGGTTCCGATTTCTATTTGACATTTGCAGTCTTTGTTCAAAGTATTCTTGCTGCTATTGCTGCTTGGTCGTTGACCCTGTATCTGACAAAAGAATTCTGCTTAAACAGGTTAGTCTCATTTTGTACATTGCTTCTATCTTTTGCCGTTTCACTTTTATGCCGTTTTGCCGCCCAGCGGGGTTCCATGTATTCAAACAGTATTTTGACGGAGGGCATTACCATTTCATGCTATCTTCTTTTTTTCCGCTATCTCTTTGCATACGTTTTAAAACCCACTGGAAAAAAACTGTTTTTGTGTTGCATATTCGTATTTCTTTTAGTCTCCACCAGAAAGCAGATGCTTTTTTCTCTTTTTATGCTGATCATCTTCCTGCTTCTTACATATTGTCAGAAAAAACTACTGCTGAAAGGTCTACTCTATTCTCTACTTTGCACCACCTGCATCCTTCTTTGCAATATGCTGCTGGATGCAGGATATAATTATGTCCTTCGGGGAGAGGTTACAAGACATTCCAGCGATACTCGCTTTATCACTACAATGGCATTTTATACCGCTGACAGGGAAGATGCACGATATATTGAAGATCCTGAGATTCGACAATTGTTTGAAGAAATATATGACATCTGTGAAGAAAAAGGGTATTTAAAAAGCACCGCAGGCACCGGATGGCTCAGTCGTGTTTCTCATTTTGGCAACTATTATGATTCCATACAGATTGACACGATGTGGCCGCTTGTCAATGCATTTGCGTTGGAGCATTACGGGGATAATGTTGTCGCTCTAAATACAAGCGCCGATGAAATCATGAACACAATCAATTATTCTGTCATTCCCCATAATGTCCTTAAAATCATCGGCACTTTTACAGACAATTTCTTTTCAGGATTGATTACCACTGTTGCGCAGCGAAAACCAATTTTGATCTTATACAGTTTTTTGATCTATTTGCTGTATCTAATTTTGTTTATCTATCATGCCCGTGTGACCAGGGACAGGAGTATCTTCCTGTTTTCCCTTATGACACTGATTTCCATCCTACTAAACGTAGGGCTGGTATCCATGGTAATATTCTGCCAGACCCGGTATACCATTTACAATATGGCATTGTTCTATATCAGCTTATTGCTTATGATCAGCAGACTATTTACCCCCAGATCCGACAAATGCCTGTAACATCCATTCCTGAAACATTAAAATGTACCATATCTGGATCCTCCATTCGCCCTTATCAATAAAGTCCTTCCACATCTTCCAGACCACATCTGCATTCAGAATTCCCTGCTGTTCAATCGTTTTACGGTCAATCAAGCTCTCCGCCCATTCCCGCAGTTCCTTCTGGCGCAGCCATTTTTCAATAGGAATGCTGAATCCTTTTTTGGGGCGTTCCATCATCTCTTTTGGAACATAACGATAAAGCACATCCCGCAGCACTTTTTTACCAGTTTTTCCTTCCCGTTCGTAGTCGATTGGAAGAGTCCAGGCAAATTCCACCACGTCTTTGTCCAGCATGGGTACTCTCGTTTCAAGGGAAACCGCCATAGCTGCTCTGTCAACCTTTACCAGAATATCATCAGGGTGATACATCAACATGTCCATCAGCATAATATTGTGGTTGGTTTCTTTTAAAAATTGGGGGTCATACTCGCTGTATTTGTAGCTGCATCCTCTGTTGTCAAGGCTGATTTGTCTGGTGAGGGGATCCGTCTCGTAGGAAGAGATGTATAAATCGGAGGGTCCCTTGGCACCGAGAAGTTTTCCTTTGATGCGGTAAATGGGTTTCCTTGCAAGAGGGCTGTGGATGACCAGTTCACTGCATGGCTTTCTGATGAAATAGGGAACATGTTTCATCTTGTTCCAGATACGTTCCACTGATGCATAAGAGGTATATCCGCAAAACAATTCATCCCCGCCGTCTCCGCTTAAGGATACGGTCACGTGCTCTCTGGTCATTTTGCTCACCAGGTATGTCGGAATCTGGGAGGAATCTGCAAAGGGCTCTCCAAACATGTCCGCCAGCTTTGGAATTACCGCCTTGGCGTCTTCCTCCGTAATATAAAGCTCTGTATGATCTGTGCCGAGGTGTTTCGCAATCTCCTTCGCGTACACCGCTTCATTGTAATCCTTTTCTTCCATGCCGATTGTGAAACTCTTTACCTTGCCTTTATGCAGCGACTGCATCAGGGCTACCACTGTGCTTGAATCAATTCCCGCCGACAAAAAAGCGCCCACGGGCACGTCAGCGACCATCTGCTCCGATGTGGATTCTTTTAAAAGACGTTCTAACTCATCCGCTGCTTCCACAGCTGAGCCTTTGAAAAGATTTTGCTGTCCTTTTCTTGCTGTCTCTTTAAGCGACCAATAAGGTTCAATCTCTACACGCTCCAAACTATTAAATGGTAATTTAATTTTTAGCATTGTCCCGGCTTCAAGCTTATAAATATCTTCATAAATGGAGTATGGAGCAGGAATATACCCATGTACAAAATACAAATCCAGAACCGCTGTATTTATGGGGTTTTTGAATCCATCAATTACGGTAAGCGCACCGATATCCGAGGAAAAAGCAAAGCACTCCCCTACCTGTCCGTAATACAGCGGTTTCTCCCCTATTCTGTCGCGAAGGAGATATAAAACCTGTTCTTCCCGATCATACAACGCAATTGCAAACATTCCTTTGCAGAGGGAAATCGCTTCTTTTACCCCGTATGCTTCAAACGCCTCCAGCAGCACTTCTGTGTCGGAGGTTCCTCTGAATGCATCCACCTTCTTTTCATCCAGGAGCTTTCTGGCTATCTTTTTATAGTTATAAATTTCTCCATTATACGTCATTATATAACGACCGCTATGAGATGTCATGGGTTGAGAACCATTTTCAGACAAATCTACAATGGAAAGTCTGCGATGTCCAAAAGTAACTTGTCCGTCTTCTGAAAAGTAATTACCTCCGGCGTCTGGTCCTCTGTGAAACATTTTTTCCTTCATTTTTTCAATGGTTCTTTTTCTGTCGCCTTTTAAATCACAAAATCCCGCTATTCCGCACATTGTATCATCCTCCTGGAATACTTATTTCGCTTATTTACTGGGTTTTACAGATGGAAAGGAGAAATTTTTCCCATGCGCCATAAACTTTTTCAGGCAAAAAGATATCAGACGTTTTCATTGCCGCAGCGCCCATTTTATCTGCAATTTGCAAGTTTTTTATTAAGTATTGCAGCTTTTCCGCCAAAAATTCAACATCTCCCACCGGAATCAAAATGCCATTGACTCCATCTTCAATTAGGTCCGCCGGACCACCGCAAGGGCAATCTGTGGAGACCACAGTTAGCCCCATAAGCATCGCTTCAATCAGCGTATTGGGAACGCCTTCAGAATTAGAAGGAAGTACAAAAACACGTGTTTTGTAAATGGCGTCCGCCACATGATCAATACTTCCCGGAAGCAAAATTCTGTCCCCATATCCCAATTCTTCCGCCCTTTTTATAAGTCTGTCCCGGCATTCTCCTTCGCCGTAAATAATCAGTTTGTAGTCTGGAAACTCCTGGGCAATTCTTGAAAATGCCTTAATCAGCATTTCGTGATTCTTATTTTCATCTATCCTGCCCACCGCCACAATGGTCTTCTCACGCTCTCCCTCATATCTGTCCCTAAAAAAGGAAGGACTGACTGGATTTTTAAGGATTACCGCCTTATCACGCACCTTTTTAGGGAAAAATGCAAAGCACTGACGAGTCTGTAAAATAACACCTGATGCCTTTGCAAACAAGTGTCTTGCCATAAAACGCATCCAGGCATTGTAATATTCCAAGGCGGGCTCTGCCCTGACTGAAACTGCAACAGGTATTTTCAAAAATCTGGATGTGAGAATCGCCATCATGTTGTTTTTTCCGATAAAGGAAAGAATTACATCCGGCTTTTCCGACTTCCAGATATTCCTGAGTTTTCTGAACCGGCGCACAAAATTGACAATCCGGCTCCCTGTCGTCTCTTCCTGGGTAATATCCGAAATCACTCTCTTCACATTTTTATTTAATGGGTATTCATTTTCCACCTGATATTGTGTCACCATCGTTACCAGATAGCCTTTCCCAGCAAAATAATCGGCAAGATTGACCAATACCCGCTCTGCACCGCCTTTTGTCAGGGAACCAATCAACATGGCGATGTGAATCTGCTTTTCCATCTTTATTCCCGCGCCTTTCCATCAAACCTTTTCTTAACTCTTTCGCTCCGCTCTTTTTAAAAATAAGCACGGTACCATTGCTGGAACGTAAAGAAGGACCATGACAGCTTGGAATAATTTGCGCCGGTTGCAGGTCCGCCGTCCCCTGTACGCATATAGTCTTCTATCATATCTGCCACAAAATCAGCGTCAAATATTCCCTGTCTTCTCAAGTAATCCCTGTTGCACATATCCATAAGCTGTTCCTTGAGCGGTCCCCTCAGCCATTTGTCAAGGGGTACTCCAAATCCAACCTTGGGACGGTCCAACAGTTCTTTGGGAATATAATCATACGCAATATCTTTTAAAATACGCTTCTTATTTCCCTTGTCATACTTTAGTTTATGGGACATGCGGAAGGAATACTCCATCACGTCTTTATCTAAAATAGGGCATCTCGCTTCCAGTGAGTACTTCATGGACGCCCGGTCTACCTTGCACAGGATATCTCCCGGAAGATAGGTGTCCATATCCAGCAGCATCCGCAGGATCTGCCAGTCGGATACCTGATAAGTGCTTTCCGTGGGATAATGACAGGGTATTCCTTCCCCCAACACCATTTTACCCGCACGCACAACGTAATTGCCGGCTCCAAACTGGGTTTTTGTCTCTTTGTTCCTGTTTCCCGCAATCACTCTTACCCGAAATGGAAGCTTTTCTTCCATTCTCATTTGTTTCAATCCCGGCAGGGCGCACACACCATGAGTCATTCCGCCCAGCAAATCCAGCATCTGTGCCTGACGGACATTTTCATAGATATTATAACCGCAGAAAAATTCATCCCCTCCATCACCGGAAAGGGCAACCGTCACATCCTGCCTTGCCAGTTTGGAAACAAGCATGGTGGGTATCTGAGAAGAATCTGCAAAAGGTTCGTCATAATACTCAGGAATGCTTTCTACAAGATCGAACATTTCCTTTTCGTCAATATATAATTCCGTGTGCTTTGTGCCAAGGTAATCCGCCACTCTTTTGGCATATGAGGCCTCATTATAACGATCCTCATTAAAACCTATAGAAAAGGTTTTTACCGGCTCTGTGGAATGCTCCTGGGCAATGGCAGTCATCAGGGAAGAGTCATATCCTCCGCTCAAAAACGCTCCTAAGGGAACATCCGCAATCATACGAGAAGACACTGCTTTTTTCAAAAGGACTTTCAACTCTTCCTTTGCCTGTTCATAGTCTAAAACAGGATTTTCCTGCATTTTGTGATAAACTTCTTTGATATCCCAGTATTTCCAGGTTTTAATCTCTCCATAATGATATTTTAGGATACTGCCCGGCTCCAGTTTATACACATTCTCAAAAATACTGTCCGGTGCATTGATATACTGCTGGAACAGGAATCTGGACAACACTTCTGTGCGGATTTTCCTGCTAAATCCTTCTCTCGCCATAAGCGGCTTTATCTCAGAGGCAAAAATAAGGTTGCCTCCTTCTATTTCATAATACAACGGTTTTTTCCCGATTCTGTCTCTTACCAGATAAACATCATCCGTTTCCCTGTCATAAAGACAAATGGCAAACATACCATTAAACCTGTGGATGCACTCTATTCCCCACTTCAGATAGGCAGCAATAATCACTTCGGTGTCACAGGAAGATTGGAAGGGGTAGTCCGTAAGTTCTTTACGAAGCTCTAAAAAATTATAAATCTCACCGTTAAACACAACACTGACCCGCTTGTCGCAGGAGTGCATGGGCTGATGCCCCAGCGGCGATAAGTCCATAATGGACAATCTTCTCTGGGCCATACCGATTTGATAACCATCCTTCATCTGGAATATTTCTTCCCCACTGTCATCCGGTCCCCGGTGATACATGGTATCATTCATCTTCTTAAGCTGTTCCAAGGTGATATTCTGTTTTGAAACAAACCCGCATATTCCGCACATAAGCTACCTCTTTATCCCTTTTATGACCTCTTCAATATATTCTTTCCACTGCGCAAGCACCGCATCCTCGTTGATTCTCTCGCTTATTTTCCGCGCATTGTCGCCCAAATGCTCCGCAAATTCCCGATCCTCAATCAACCGGTTAATGGCATCCGCCATTGCCTTTTCATCTCCCACCGGCAAAAGGATTCCGTTTTTTTCATTCTCTATCACCGTCCGCGGACCGCCGCAGGGACAATCTGTTGCCGCCACAGGCAGCCCTAGGGTCATTGCCTCCAACAGTGCATTCGGCATCCCCTCATAATCAGAGGAAAACGCATATACACTGGCACGAGGCAGCTCCTTTTCTAAACTGTCGCTTGGTCCCATCAGCCTTATATAATCGCCCGCCTCATTTTCTTTTATAATTGCCTCCAGTTTCTCCTTCGTTCCATCAAAAGAATCTCCGCCGTATAGCTTCAACTCATAATCCGGATGTTTCTCATGAACCTTTAAAAAAGCCTTAAACAGCATCACCTGATTCTTAAAATCAACCAGTCTTCCCGACTGCACCACTGTCTTTTCTCTCTTTTCGGACTTTGGCACATTTAAGTATTTATGATTGACAGGGTTTAAAATGATTCTTGACTTTCTTTGTAAAGATGCAGGAAAATAAGACCCCTGCTCCTTTGTCTGGAAAACGCATCCCGCCGCCATCCGGTATAATACAGGAATGAGCAGCTTGTCCGCCGGGGAATTATAGTAGGATTTAGGATCCTGCCGGACTGCCGGAATAACCGGAATACCGGTTCCCATAGCGGAAATAAGGGCACGGTAATTGGGTCTGCGGGTAAAAGAAATAACTACATCAGGCTGTTCCATTTTAATAAGATCTCTCAAGTATTTGAATCTCAGCCAGATTTTGAGCATGCGGTTTTTCTTTTCATCCTCTTTTCTAAGTCCCACATGGACTCTTTGAACCCGCTCATCCAGCCAGAATTCAACCTCGCCCTGCCACTCTGTCGCAGCGATAATCTCATAATCCTGTTTCACGAGCTGGTTGACCAGATTGGATACCACCCGCTCTGCGCCCCCTTGTTCAAAACAATTTAAATGAAATAGAACTTTCCGCATATTCCCTGTTCCTCACCCTATAAGACTTTTTCTCAGCCAGACCTGCCTAATTTGTTCATTCTATCACATTTAAACCATTATCACAAGCTTTCTGATCCTCCCTCTGCAAGCCTTAAGAACTTTTCCACATATTTTTCATAGGTAAAACACTGTGCCCGCGCCATCGCTGCATTTTGATACGCTTCAAGCTTCTGATCATCTTCAAGCAATCCAAGCACAATATCTGCCATATTCCTTTCCTCCGCAAGAATATGCCCCACGTCAAGATCTCTCTCCTTCGACATGACCGGAACCAGAATACCATATTCTCCATAAATCACTGTTTCCTGTTTTTCCAGAAGAGAGGCATTGCCATCCTCCAGCAGGATTTCCGCAGGACCTGTCATGCAATTGGTACTGACAGCTGCCAGCCCAAGGCTCATCCCCTCCACCAATGCATTTGGGAAACCTTCATTTAAAGAAGTCAGCAGATAAATCTCTCCTTTTTTTAAATACTGATAGGGCTCTCTCTGCATGCCTGCAAAATAAATTGCATCCGTTATGTTGAAATCTTCTGCCAGCTTCCTATAATAATCAAATCTTCCTGCCCCCATCAGAATCAAGCGTACCTGCGGCATTTTCTCATGGACAAGGTAAAACACCTTCAACATATGCCAGAATCCCTTCATGTCATCATCCCTGCCCATGGATACCATACAGCGAATCTTCCTGCCTTCTTCATCATAGTCCTCCCATGGCAGTTTCGGCTCCTGCTGCTTTGCCTTTTTCTGGATTGCCTTCACATCATAAAGATTGTATAAGGTCGCTGTTTTATGAAAATGAAACTGCTCTTCAAGCACCTTCTCAATGGTCTGTGAACAGCAGACCATCAAATCCGCCCGCCTGGTAAAAAGCTTTATCTTTAATCTTTCCTCCACATCTGTGTAATTCCGAAGCCCCAGCCAGACCTTCTCCTTTCCGGTTTTAGAAAAAGCATTCACCATATTTGCAGTGGGACCAAAACTATATGCAATATCCGGCTTCATTTGTTTTTTCAACTGTCTGACTTTTACAGAACGTCTGACAATATTCCAAAGCTTTTGCAAAGTACCCTTTTTTACTCCCATCTGAATATCAATGATGTGCAGTCCTTCAACATCATATGCAATATTCGCCGAATTAAAAATAACAATCGTTACATCAAAATACGGTTCCATCAGCCTTGCCGTTGTAATGCAGACCCTCTCAAATCCTCCCTGATGAAGCATGGGAGATATCAGCATCAGTTTCTTCTTCATTTCCACTCTCCTGTTTCATAAAATGCCATCATCTTTTCCGTCTGCGTATTCACATCAAATCCTGCTTCCCGCATCTCCTTCACATAACTCCTGCGCGCATACTCAGCCGTACTCCTGATATATTCCGCCCAATGAGCAGCATCCTCCTCTATACTCCTCATCTGAACCAGCTCCGTCACTGCCACTTCCTCGCAGATCGTATCCGACATCACACACCGAAGCCCTGATGCCTGCGCTTCCACAATAGTCCCCGGAAGCCCCTCATAGCGGGAAGGATAAACAAAATAATCCATTGCCTGATAATAATCACAAACAGGATTCCGGTTTCCCAGAAACCGTACCCGGTCCGCAATTCCCAGCTTTTCCGCCAGCTGCTTCGCCTCCTCCATACCGCTTCCTTCTCCCAGCAGCAACAAAATATAATCCCTATTCTTCCCCTCTTCTGATTTGGTATCATCTGTTTTTTTGTTTTTTATTAAGTTATGATTTAATTTTTCTTCATTACAAAGAGCGGCAAACACCTGTAGAAGATACTCATGATTTTTGGCATAATGGAAACGTCCCACATGGCCAATTACATATTGATCCGCTATCCCAAGCATCTCCCGCATCTCTTTCCTTTTCTCTTCATCATAGGCAAATGCCGGACAATCAATAGCATTTGGAATATAAATCGTCTTCCCATCCTTTACAGCCTGCTCCCCAAATACAGAAATCCCAGCCAGCCTGGAACATGTAAAAAGAAAATCCGCTTTCTTGGAAAGATTTCTCCGCATCCAACGCGTCAGCTTTCCCTTTGCTCCCTTATCCACGCCTGCACTTCTGGCATGGGCTATCGTAACAGGTACTCCAGCTTTTTTTGCTATGGGCAAGTAGATTGCTGCTGTGCTTGTGATATGCCCTTGAACAGCTTTAAAATCGTGATGAGATACAAAAAAATTCTTCACAGCACATTTATAAGAAAAGTAATTGTACAATCGAAACCGTGGGACACGATAAATACGCCCTCCCAGCTTTTCTATCTCTTCATCGAAATGCCCCTTCTGGTTAGTGTGAACCAGAAAGTCAAATTGAACCCGACTGCGGTCCGTATGTCGGTATAAATCCATAATCCGGCTCTCAGCGCCGCCGAGCTGGGTACTTCCCAGCACATGTAAAACACGAATTGGAGCTAACATGATATATTCCTCCTATAAGGGTGGGATAGGTGTGATAAGCGTAACGACGTCATGTCATTTTAGGGGACGGGTGTAACGGCAGGTGGCCTTCCCAGGGCAGTCATAGAAACTATCACGGACCTATGTACAGCGATAAGAAAGGCTGGGTATCCCTTATATAAGTTTTTCTATGAGGACGCAAACGGTGTGTTTGACCATCCATGGTCAAATCACACCTTAATCGGACGTCCTGTCCGATTATTGCTGTGTGTCGAAAGGGATACTTAGCCTTTCTAATCGCTTTCCATAAGGCCTCGTGACAGTTTCTATGACTGCCCTGGGAAGGCCACCTGCCGTTACACCCATCCCCTAAAATGACATGACGTCTGGTTATTGGCTTCTTATTTGGTTCGGCTCTTTATGAGCAGATATTTGGCTTTTGCCATTAAAAATTCGTTCCATTTTGTAATGGCAGCTCGCTTCTTAGCAGGCTGCGCCAGATATTCTTTGAAGGACATCCATTGGATGTTTTCCCTTTGGAAGTAAGATTCATATCGGTTCAGGTCATTTGAGGTAACTGTGTCGGTGTGAACTACCATAGTGGAGTAGCCGCTTTTCTTTTTGAAGGTACTGCTCAAATTAAAGGAGATTGGGTAGAATTTCAACCCGTTCCAAAGGTAAGGATGACTGCCAAATCCGTCTGTTAAGGCGGTAAATCCGATTTCTTTCAGGGCTTTCAAGGTATTTCGGTCATAGGAATGAGCGGGTGCCATGAAAATTTCTGTCTCAATGCCTTTTTCTTTTAATATCTGTTTTCCCTTTGAAAGCATTTCCTTTTGTTCATTCAGAGGGATTCCGGCAAATTCGGAGAAGTTGTTGAGGGGAAATAGTCCGCCTTTATCTGTGGTGTAGACGTGATGGACACCGTGCATGGCAAGGGTCCAGCCATCTGCCTCCAGTTCCTTAATATAGGACCAGAAGTCCTCTGGTATTTGGGATTTTTTAGTCTGTTTTTTGAGATTTTCATCCTGGTTGTCAGGAACAATCCCTATAAGTGGTTTCACCTGATAACGATCTAGGAGCGCTTTGAATCGAAGAAAACGCTCCCAGTCCATATCAGGTGTTATGTCATCAAGTCTCACTGCTATTTTCATACAGTCCTCACTTAATCTGTGTCTTAAATTTTTAAAGGTTTTCTTTGTACCAGTCGATAGCAAGGTTAATACCTTTTGCAAAGTCATATTCCGGATCATATCCCAGCAGTTCTTTTGCTTTGGATATATCGGCATTGGAATCTCTGATGTCTCCTGCCCTTTCAGGTCCAAAATGAGGTTCCACTTCTTTTCCAAGAGCGCTGCACAGGTCATGGTAAACATCAATCAGGAATTCTCTTCCTCCTGCTCCTATGTTAAATGCCTCGCCTGCTGCCTCGGAGGGTGCAAGGCATGCTTTCAGATTCGCTTCTATTACATTATCAATGTAGGTAAAGTCTCTGGACTGTCTGCCGTCTCCGTTTATGGTAGGCACTTCGCCGTCCATCAGCTGCTTGATGAATTTGGGAATCACTGCGGCATACATGCCTGCGGGATCCTGGCGTCTGCCGAACACGTTAAAATACCGCATTCCGTAGGTATCAAGCCCATACAAGACTTTGTAGAGTCTTCCGTATTCCTCGTCCACCTTTTTGGTAAGCGCATAAGGTGAAAGGACCTTGCCTTCTTTTCCTTCCTTTTTGGGCAATACCGGATGATCTCCATAGACAGAGGAGCTGGAAGCATAGACAAACTTCTTTACCCCGTTCTGTCTGGATGCCTCCATCATATTTAAGGTACCGCGTATATTGATTTCTTCATAAAGAATCGGCATTTCAATGCTTCTCGGAACGCTTCCCCAAGCTGCCTGGTTCAGAACGAAATCCACGCCTTTGGTTGCGTCCATGCAGGTATCCAACTCCCGAATATCTCCTTTTATAAAGGTAAACCTGGGATTTGATGTCAATGCTTCGATATTTTCATATTTTCCGGTCGAGAGATTATCGAGGCATCTTACAGTGTATCCCATTTCCAGAATCGCTTCGCACAAGTTAGAGCCAATAAAACCAGCGCCGCCTGTCACGAGAAATACTGCATTTTCATCAAACTTTAATTCCTTATATCCCATTACCATGTTCTCCTCTTAATTTTGCTTATAGTCTCCAGTAGATGTAATCTTCTGTCAGATAATCTTCTCTGTTATACAAACCTTTCAGATCCATAAATACTTTCTTCTGGTGTGCCGGATTGTAGAAACTGCCGATAGTCTCCTTATCAAGGTCTAAGAACTGAGTGTGTGCAACTGCTACAATGACAGCATCCATATCCTTTACGGCATCCATACCTGCAAAGTGAATACCGTATAAACGTTCCGCCTCCTTCGCATCCGCCGCCGGATCAACAGCAACAGGTGTTATTCCATATTCTCCCAATTCCTTATAAATATCAATCACTTTTGTATTTCTGGTATCCGGGCAATTCTCTTTGAAAGTGAATCCTAGGATTGCCACCTTGGCTCTTTTTACAGGAATATCTGCTTTGATCAGATTTTTAACCATGCTCTCAGCCACATATCTTCCCATATCGTCATTGATACGGCGTCCTGACAAGATAATCTGGGAATGATATCCAAGTTCTTCCGCCTTGTAGGTAAGGTAATAAGGATCCACACCGATACAGTGTCCTCCCACCAGTCCCGGATAGAATTTTAAGAAATTCCATTTGGTTCCTGCTGCCTCCAATACAGACTTGGTGTCGATGCCCATTTTGTTGAAGATAATGGAAAGTTCATTCATAAACGCGATGTTAATGTCTCTCTGGCTGTTTTCTATGACCTTGGCTGCCTCCGCAACTTTGATGGACTGTGCACGATACACACCTGCCTCCACCACCAGTTCGTATACTTTCGCTACCATATCTAAGGTCTCTTCATCCATACCGGATACAATCTTTACAATGGTTTCCAGACGGTGCACCTTATCGCCGGGATTGATTCTTTCCGGTGAATAACCGATTTTAAAATCCACACCGCACTTAAGACCAGACTCCTTTTCCAAAATCGGTACACAGATTTCTTCTGTCACACCCGGATATACCGTAGATTCAAATACCACTATGGAGCCTTTGGTAAGATTTTGTCCCAAAATCCTGCTTGCCCCCTCCACCGGAGACAAATCCGGCGTATGGTCGTCATTTACCGGAGTGGGAACCGCAACAATATGGAATTTTGCTTCACGAAGCTTTTGAGGATCCGCCGTAAACTCTACCTTTGTATTCTTAATCACATCATTTCCCACTTCATTGGTAGGGTCAATGCCTCTTTTGTACAATTCTATCTTCTGTTCATTTAAATCAAAACCCACCACTTTAATTTTACGAGAAAACGCCACTGCAATAGGCATTCCCACATAGCCAAGCCCCACTAGAGACAATTTTTCTTCACCGTTTAAAAGCCTTTCATATAAACTCATCATTTCATCTCCCTCTTTTATCGCATTATAGTTCAAATTTACATAGCTGTCAGTTTGAGTATCTCTTCATAATAATCCTGTGCAACTTTTTCCCTGTCAAATTCCTGTTCCATTTTTATTCTTGCCCTCTTCCCCATCTCTGCCCTTTCCTCTTTTGACAGTTTAAGGAACTTAGAAAGAGCCTGTATCAAATCCTCACTGCTTTCCGGCTCACATCCAAAGCCTGTGATTCCCTCCTCAAAAATTTCTTTACAGCCGCTGATGTTGGTAGCAATCACTGGTCTGCCTGTTGCAGACGCTTCCATCAACACATTGCTCATCCCCTCATGATAAGTAGGCAGCACCAGCGCTGAAGCACGCCGCATATACCCATGCACATCGGGGTCAAAACCGAGTTGTGTGATATAGCCTTCTTTTTCATACTCGTCCAGTTTATCCTGATAATCTTCATCACAATAACCCAGCACCTCAAACACTACCTTAGGACCATGCAAAACCTTTGCCGCGTCCAAAAATTCTTCTATTCCCTTTTCCCGCATCATACGCCCTACAAACAAAAAATGCACCGTATCCTCCTTAGGATAATCTTCGAAAACATGGCGCTTTAAATTGACACCGGAACCTTTTACCAGTCTGCTGCTCCTTCCCTTAATGCCATGGTTTGAAAAAATCTGCTGATTCTCTTTATTTTGAAAGAATACGCAGGAAGCTTTCTTAAGTCCTGTACGGTACATCCCCACAATCATCTTAAGAAATATGCCTTGTTTTTGAAACGTACTCCCAAGACCTGTCACAGTAACAATGTAAGGAATCTTCTTAAGGCGGCAGCAAAACCCGCCGTATATATTTGGTTTGATAGTGTAAGTCAGTACCAGATCCGGCTTTTCCTGCTTTAATAGCTTTGCATAATTTCGGATAAGCCTAAAATCCTCCAGTGGATTCACCCCCCGCCTGTTAATAGGCGTATGCACCACCTTACATCCTTCTTGAACCAGTTCTTTGTTCCTGACTTCATCCGGCAGACTAACGGTCACCTGATACTCCTTAAGAAGCTTTTTCAGCAGTTCATTACGAAAATCATACAATCCCCCTGAAGAATTTGCCAAAATTAATATCTTTTTCATTATCACTCCACGATTTCTTTTCCCTCAAAATCCATAATGGCTATTTCATTGTATTTCATCATACAAATTCCTTCTTTATACTCTCCAATCATCACGGGGTTTTCCCTCCCGGCAAGATTATTTACCACCTGCACAGGCATATTCACTCCGCAGGCATAGGCATGGGGATAGCCTCCCCCAAAGCGGGGATTGACCTCAGAAATATAAAAGGTACCTCTAATTTCAAATATATCAATATCTATCATACCACAAAAACCGCATTTTTCCACAAATTTCTGTATCATTTCAAACAAGGCCGGAATTTTTACGGACACGGACTTGTCCGTCTCCCCGGCACGCATCTTTATTTTCTTCTTTACAAAAATTGATGTGCATTTCCCCGACAGCATATCCACATAAACGTCAGCACCGTATTCCTGCCCATCCATAAATTCCTGAATCATCAAATCATCATACAAATCAAACAGGACATCGACCTCCTTATTTGAAAACACCTTGTTGATATTAAGGCTTGCGCTGCCTTTCACCGGCTTGATGAAAACAGGATAGCTCACTTTTCCTTCCCTGACATCCCGGTAGAATTCCTCTTTATCCAAATAACATTTTCCAGTGGGAATTCCCATTTTTGAAAGCATCTGGAACATCTTATATTTATCAAAACAAGTTTCCACCAAATCATAACCGGAAATAATGGGGGTTGTCCCCACTGCCAGAAACTTTTCCTTTTCTTTTGCCAGAAGGCTTAACTCTGGGTCAATCAGTGAAAATACACCATTTATCTTTTCCTTCGCGCAAATCTCCAGAATTCGCTCAAGATATCCCGGCGCCGTGATTCTGGGAACAAGATAAAAGGCATCCGCATCATACACTGCGGGAGCTAAATTGGAACAATCCGTGGCAATGACTCTGCCGCCCTCTCCGATATTTTCCTTAAAATACTGTACTACTTTGTTCCTTGTGCCTGCACTGAGAATTAAAATGTTCATATTCTACTCCGTTTCTGCGCTGCTTTTGCGCATAACAAACTTTTTTACCCCATCACTTACTGCCTGTCTAAAAAATCAAAAAACAACGGTGCTCCTCCGGTATGGATAAAAAGAATATTCCTATCCGTTACAACGTTCTCTTCCAGATAACGGCACATTCCCCAAAAAGCTTTTCCCACATAAGTACTGTCCATGGGTATACCCTCCTGCTCCATTACCTTCTTTATCGTTTCCGTCACGTCCTCATTATACTGCCCATAACCGTCAAGCCTGAAAGCATCTGTAAATATCAAATCTTCTTCCTGATAGAGCCTTTCAAAATCACCGCCTAGATATTCTTCAATGCTTTCCTTTACTACCTGCCGTCCTCTTTTTTCTTCCCTCGCAATACTAATTCCTACGATTTTCCGCTTTTTATCTCCCGAAAGCAGTTTTCCGCAAACAAGCCCCGCCTGTGTTGTTCCTGTCCCGGAAGCATGGAAAATATAGTCAAAATAAACTTGATTTTCTTTTTCATAGTCAACAATTTCCTGATAGGCTTTCACATAACTTTCCGTTCCCGGATTCCCATGACCTCCGCCCATGATAAAATAGGGGTTTTTTCCCTCTGCCTTATAAGCAGCTCTTCGGTTCTCAATGGTCTTTGACACCTCAGACACCGGACAAGTCTCAATCACTGCCCCAAACTGCTCCACTAATCTGGTATTATACAGCATTTCCCGGTTTTCTTCCGGAGATATAATATGGCAGGAAAGTCCCATCGCCACCGCCATATTCGCCGTAATCCGGCAATGATTGGAACTATTGCTGCCATAAGTCATAACTACATCTGCATTGCTTTTTTTTATTTCCTTATAAAACTCGGCTGCCTTACGCGCTTTATTCCCACCGAAGCTAAAAGGGATCATATCATCCCTTTTCATAAAAAAACGATTATTCCCATAATTCCCGGATAAAAGCTCCACAGGTGTCCTGTCAAACCCATTTTCCAACAATGCAATCTGTTTCATTTTAACCTCCATGCCGGAGCATTTTTCACATTACGCTTCCTTCTGCCCTTTTCTATAAACGTCAAAATCCGCCACCGTCTGATCCGCCCCTGACAATGTTCCAGATCTCTTCAACACTTTTCCTATCGTCATGGCAATTATCTTAAGATCCATTCTCAAAGTCAGATGATTTACATACTCTAAGTCATAGGCAAACCTATCCTCCCATCCAAGAGCATTTCGTCCATTTACCTGTGCCAGCCCCGTAAGTCCCGGCCTCACATCATGTCTGTGCCTCTCTGCTTCCGTATAATAAGGCAGGTACCTTACCAGCAGCGGTCTGGGACCTATCAGACTCATATCTCCCTTTAAAATGTTAAACAACTCCGGCAGTTCATCCAGACTCGTAGAGCGCAACAGTCTGCCGAAACGAGTGAGCCTTATTTCATCCGGTAAAAGTTCTCCATTTTCATCTCTCTCATCGGTCATGGAGCGGAACTTATATAACTTAAACACCTTTTCATTCCTTCCCGGTCTCTCCTGAGTAAACAATGCCGGTTTCCCCAGCTTCACCACGACCAGCACCCACAAAACCAAAAACAGCGGAGATAATACGACAATTCCAGTCAACGATATTAATATGTCAAACAGTCGTTTAATAAATCTATTGTACATTTCTTCTTACCTTCCAAAGCACCTGCGCACAATACCAATGATTCGTTCCATATCCTCGTCCGTATTTTTAATATCACTGGGCAGACAAAAACCATGTTCAAAAATATCAGCAGAAACGCTCTCCATGTCAGTTTTGTCCTTCACACTGCCGTCTTTTGTGATAAAGTCACACTGCCCAAAAACCGGCTGCAAATGCATCGGCTTCCAAATGGGACGGGATTCGATATTGTCTGCATCAAGGGCATCCATGACCTGATCCGGTGTAACACCGCAGCCAGGATCTATGAGCATACAGGTCAGCCAACAGTTGGCATCCCCATCCTTATTTAGAGGATTTAAGGTGATTTCCGGTATATCGGAAAAGCTCTCCTGATATTTCCTGTAAATTGCTTTCTTTAACGCCTTATGCTCTTCCAAATGCAAAAGCTGCCCTCGTCCAACGCCGGCGACAATGTTGCTCATTCTATAATTATAGCCAATCTGGGAATGCTGGTAATGCCTTGCCGGATCTCTTGCCTGGGTGGCTAAAAAGGTCGCCTTTTTTGTGAACCCTTCCTCCTCTGCCACCAGCATCCCGCCGCCAGAAGTGGTAATAATCTTATTTCCGTTAAAAGAATAAATCCCAATCCTTCCAAAAGTTCCTGTGTACTTTCCTTTATAGGTGCTTCCCAAAGACTCCGCCGCATCCTCAATCAAAGGCACATTGTGGGAAGCGCAAATTTCCATGATTTCATCCAGTCTTGCCGGCGTCCCGTATAAATGAACCACCATAACGGCTTTCGGAGCCGGATATTTTTCAAAAGCACGCCTGAGCGCTGCAGGATCCATATTCCAGGTATCCTCCTCCGAATCAATAAACACCGGAACCGCCTTTTCATATACCACCGGATTACAGGTAGCACTGAAAGTCAGGCTGGGAACAAAGACCACATCTCCTTCTCCTACTCCCAAAAGCTTAAGCGCAAGGTGAATGGCCGCCGTACCTGCACTTAACGCAGATGCGTGTGCGATTCCCACATAATCCGCAAGTTCTTTCTCAAACGCATTTACATTAGGTCCAAGAGGCGCCACCCAGTTGGTATCAAATGCTTCTTTAATAAATTCCTGTTCCTCTCCGTGCATGGTAGGGGAAGATAAATAAATCCTCTTTTCTGCCATCTTTTCTTCCTTCCTTTTGCCGTTCCTTACTCGTTATAATGATAGGTGGGCACAATTTCCTTAATCATAGGTCTTATATCATTGCTTTCATTTTTGGATGCTTCCTTTAAATTCTTCAGCTGTACAAAGAACTTCATCTCATCTATCTCTATAGGTTTCCCAATATAAATCAGTTTATTTGCAGTCGACTTCATCCCTTCTTCTGCCATGAGAAGCTCCTCATACAGCTTTTCACCGGGACGAAGCCCTGTAAATTCAATTTGGATATCTTCATCCACGCGATAGCCGGAAAGTCGGATCAGATTCTTTGCAAGATCCAGAATCTTGACGGGTTTTCCCATATCCAGCACGAAAATCTCACCGCCCTTTGCATAAGCCCCAGCCTGCAATACCAATGAGACCGCTTCCGGTATGGTCATAAAGTAGCGGATAATATCAGGGTGCGTGACCGTAACCGGTCCCCCTGCCAGAATCTGTTTCTTGAAAAGAGGAATCACGCTTCCGTTACTTCCAAGTACGTTTCCAAAACGTACCGCCACAAATTCCGTATCATAATGTTTATTGAAAGTCTGGATAATCATCTCACAGATTCGTTTGCTGGCTCCCATGATGTTGGTGGGATTGACCGCCTTATCAGTGGAAATCATCACAAACCGTTTTACGTCATTGATTGCCGCTGCCTGTGCCGTTTTCCATGTGCCGAACACATTATTTTTCACAGCTTCATTAGGACTGACTTCCATTAACGGCACATGCTTGTGGGCTGCCGCATGATAAACGATATCCGGTTTATAATGTTCAAAAATCCAGTTCACACGATTGGTATTTCGCACAGAAGCAATCAGAACTACCAGGGAAAGCTCCGGGTACTTAATCTGCAGTTCCTGCTGTATATCATAAGCGCTGTTCTCATAAATATCTACAATGATAAGCTGCGCCGGCTTGTGGGACGCAATCTGACGGCAAAGCTCACTTCCGATGGAACCGCCTCCTCCTGTCACCAGCACCTTTTTCCCCTTCACATATCCGAGAATAGAATCTAAATCCACCTCAATAGGATCTCTTCCCAGAAGGTCTTCCACCTCTACATCCCGCAGTTTACTGATGCTGACCTCTCCGTTTACCAGCTGATACATGCCCGGAAGGGAACGCAGCTTGCAGCTCGTCTCTTTACAAATGTCTAAAATCGCCGACATTTCCGCTCTGGAGATAGAAGGCATAGCAACAATGATTTCATCGATGTCAAAAATATCCGCACATTCGATAATCTTGTCTCTTCCGCCAACCACCTTGATGCCCTGAATAAATCTCCCCCATTTTCCCTTGTCATCATCAATAATACAACGGATAACCATGGTAGAAAAATTACTGTTCACAATTTCTTTGACAATCAGATTGGCGGCTTCACCTGCGCCAATCACCATGACAGAGATACTGTTTTTCTTATTCTGCTGCTTGTGTTTTAAACTGCGGAAAAAGCGATAAGAAAAGCGGCTGACAAAGATAAAACTAATCAGCAGAAACACATACAGGAAATAATAACTGCTTGGAACAGCCTGCATTCCCGGCACCCTAAAAAACTGGATACCTGCTGCCTGGATCAGCGAGGACACCACGCTGGAAATAACCAGATTCTGAAGTTCCGTTTCTCCCGCAAATGCCCAAAGACTGCTGTACATTCGAAAAATATATAGAACAATCAACGTAATCACGATATTGATTGGAAGAAATCTGGTAATCGGATCTAAAAAATATTCCGGTATCGCCGAATAGTCAAAGCTATAACGCATCAGCAGCGCCAAATAACTTGCCATAATGACACTGATAGTGTCATAAATAATCAGACATGTTCTTCTATAAAATAATTTTACATTAAAGGGATGTTTGGGTTTCTTATTTTCTTTGTTCATAACTTTAACCTTCATGGAATATAAGCGGGGTAATAACAAGCATAAGCACCAGTGTGCATGGATTGCTTAAGCTGAAAATCCACTCTACCATACCAGCTACGGCAACTGCCGCGCTCACCACAGCCGGCAATGCCGCATATGTTATTTTATCCTTCTTTTTATGATAATACAAACAACTTTTGATAAATGTTGCAAATCCGACAAAGCCAAAAAGGATTCCCACCCAAATACCGTGGTCGTAGGCCACCTGAAGATAAATATTATGAGCATGGGTTGCAATTTCCCCATTCTTTAAAACTGCCCCCATCTCCTCATGTCCCGTCATATTCAGCTGCTCTATATAAGACTTAAAAATATCCAGCCTTCCATTCGTATAATCATTATCCTCAGGTATTTCCACCGGAACATCCTCCGCTGAGGCAATCAATTGACCATTCTCTGAGGTCTCCTCCGCTGTAATTCTGTTTTGGTGGGTTCTCTCATATTCGGCGATTTCCCCATAAATATCAAAAGTGTTCTCCGGTATGCCGAAAATCTTCTCTGCAAAAACATCAATAAAACGCCCAACCCGCATAAAATTCTTGGAGTCGAAATTTCTGCCGCGCATAACATCTTCCGGACAGTACATAGAATACTCAATCTCATAGAGAAAAGGATCGCTTGCCAGTATCGGTATATTTCTCTGAATGCTGAAAGTCATTGGCAGACATACAGCCACCGCCCCGACTGTCAGTCCAAGATTCTTCGCAAAAGAAATAAGTCTTTCCCTTCCTTTTCCTCCCGCCATCATGACAAGCGCAAACAGCCCGGCAACGCCCACGGCAAAGAAGGCTGTTCTGGACATCGTGAACAACATATAAGAAGATACCACTCCGAAAAGTATCAGCTCTTTCCAGCAATCCCTCATTTTACGGCTCTTTCTCAGCTTATCGTATAAAATAACTGCCGCTGCACACTCCACTATGGTCAGATACGTCGCAGTAATCGTCACCGTATGGAAAATATGGGTATACCGTGCATTTCTGAAAGTGACGTAAGGTCTGTGAAGCAATGCATATCCTGTAGCCCAGGCAAACTGAAAAATCACTCCCCTTGCCACATTGACCAGCAGTCTGCCCTTATGCTCCCACATCCCATAATTCAAGTAGAACAGGGTAAAGGCAACTACCATTGCCACTCCCCACCATCTTCCATTCCTGAAGATAATGATTACAGCAAAGAACAACGCAAGAAGACCGGCATACAGATACGATGGTCTTGCCACTCTCCCCAAACCATTCTCCTGCATATGGCCGTCCGTTTTTTTCCTGCATAAGCCAATCACCGTGCGGATGACAATCATTCCCAATAATACAGCAATCCACACTGTGTGCTTCAAAGCCTGCACTGCCAGATCATCCATCTCCGGTGTCATATGCGCCTTAAAATAGTAAAAACCAAAAAGGCCTGCGCCTGCCAGGTAAACTGCATTATATAGATTTACGATTTCCTTCCATTTAAACATTGCAATCACTGCAATGGAAAACCAGAGCATTTCTTGCCGCTCCGCCACTGTATGATGAATATCATATAAGCCGCTCACATACTCGCAACAGCCCGCCAGGGCGCCTGCAATTGCAATGGACTGAATCAAATCCCCTATATGTGTCTTAAAATACGCTAAAGTCAGCACAGCCTCCTGCCCATCCCTGTTATGGTTGATTCCATAAAACAGCACAAGGGAAAGTAAAACCACGCTGACAAAATACACGGTATTATCCAAAAAATAGTTTCCGAACACTCCCAAAAGGACTGCTCCGAGGCAGAAAATGGTTCCAACTGCCACAACAGGGTTCATAACAGCCTTAAACGCCTTCTCCACCGTAATCAACCTGTCCTCTTTCTTCTTATACCAGAACCGAACCGCCAGACACAATAGTGCCGCTGCTGCCACAATCAGCCCCCCGAATACAAAGACCCATGTCTTTCGAAGAGACACACTATAATTATAATTTGCAACCAGACTCATCCCATCCTGAGTACTATCCGCATAATACATAGTTCCTAAATATGGCATATCCGTCAAAGGAACTGCTTCGCAACCCACAAAGATTTCCGAATCATCTCCCTGCAGAATTACATAATACATTTTGCCTATTTCCATGTCTATATCAATCATGACCTGCTGGAAACCGGGCAGGATTTCCGCATCAATCTGCGCTTTTTCCTCACAAACGGACTGCCACTGCTCGTCCAAAATGCGGAGATAAAAAGTATCACCCACACTGTTTTCACCCAGATAGACATCTATGGTATCCATATGATCATATTGCGCTACAATGCTCTGGAGAAGTGTTTTCTCATTGTCTATCACGCCTGTCATAGTGCCTGTGGCGGGAGTGACTGCAGTCGTAACCGTCTCACGCCAGATTCTAAGCGGCCACAAAGATGCCAAAAGACATACCGCCGCAATCAATATCACTGCCTGAATCGCTTTACTTTTATATACAATCTTTTTCATGGGATCCTCTCATCATTGCCGGTTTGTTCCGTTTTTCCGATATGTGCCATTTTACGCATGGTAAGTATATCACAGTTGGATGTAATTATCAAATTTCTTAAATGAATGATTTGAGGTTTCTTTGATCTTTTACACTGCATTTTGCAAAATAGACAGTCCCCAATTTTTCAAAAAATATACCAGAACCCCTACAATTAATACTGCTTCCACAAATCCCACAACAATACCCAGAAGCTTATCCAATCCTTTAATGATAGGCAGTTTTGATATCAATTCAAGTGATGTAAAAAGAGTGTGTACCAATCGATAGACAAGACATACTGCAAAAAGGACGGCAACAATCTGAATCACTCTGCCAATCTCACGATCCAGATAACTTCCGATTGCTCCTAAGATAAGAACAACACAAACTCCCGCAACAGCCATGGCAATCAGTGAAATAACTTCCTGAACCATGCCTTTGCGGAAACCGGCTATCATTCTCCATATAAATATAATTGCGATTACTGCTAAAGAAACGTAATACATTTGTACCTTCCTGTTATTTCAGCTCCATTGTCTCAATAGAATCAGATGTTACTGTAATAAATTTGTACACAGATGAAGTAGGTATGACAAGGGAAGTGCTTTTCTCAAAACCGCCTGTAAACTTATCTACTCCCTTTATATTACAGATCTGACACTCAAGATCATTATAAATGATGATTTGATCTTTATGAAAGACAATATCCGTATATTCTATGTCAAAAAACTGTGAATGTATCCTGCTTCCGGATTCATTATAAACATCCAGCCTATACGCAGATTCTCCGCTTTGGTTTATAAAAACAAGCCCCACATAGTTCTCGTTATAATAAATGCTTTGTATCTCTTCCTCCAATAGATTAGATGCAATATTCTGAGGTTTTTCCGCTCCTTGGAAGAATACGATCCTGTCATCCCCAACAGCAAATGCAGAATCATTATCCATAAACTGTACATAGGGAATAATTGTGTCCTGATAGTTATATCCACTGACATAATTACCCGTTTCGTTTTTCCCAACCTCGCCAAAGTTATAAAATGCGACAGAAGATTTCATACTTTGTCTGTCCACATACAAATATGAAACCGCCATAAGATGTCCATTAGGTGTCAATGAGATACTGACAGGATAGCCGCTTTTATCCATGGTTGCTTTTCCGTATATAATAGGTGTTTCTGTATTTTCATTTCCATTATACACATAAATTCTGGTTATATCCACATCATCGAGCAAAGCTGCCACCACACCATTGGCAGAGACACAAAAATCCCTGATAGGAAGATTGGTATTCACCGTTCCCTTTTCACCGTATTTATCCATAACATAAATAGAGCGCCCATTATAGTCCCCAATTGCCGTCACCTGACCGCAGACGGAAAAAAGAGGTGTCTGCATTTCGTAAGTACGATTCCACACTGCATTCCCCGAGGGATCAATGCAGCTTGCTCCGTCTTTACTGTACAAAAGAATATTTCCGCCCAAATTTCTCACTGTTGCGCCCTGCACAACCGTAATTGGATAAGAGGCTGTAACCTCGCTGTCCGTAAATACCTTGTTCTTCCATTGAACTAATAGAAAAATAACCAAAACTGCCGCCAGCAATATTGAAAGAACAACTCTGTAAAATATTGTCAGCTTATGACTGCGGATTTTTTCTTTATAATCAATGCTTTTTGCAGCACCTTGCTGCTTGGCACTCTGCCGCTTTTCTCTTTCCTTCAAATAATCACGTACATTTGCCATCCGCTCATCTCCAACTCTTTCGTATCAAGGCAACGTTTCTTCTCTTGCGGCTAATTCGGCAGCCCTGCCCGCTGTCTCCACAAATCCATGCATTTTTTTATAATCATTAATGGTGGTCACCGCTATTGACAGTATAATGATACTTACGCCATAAATCAACCTTTTAATAGCTTCTCTTATGGAAGCCCGGGAAGTTGTCTCATTCGAGCCTATCCCTTTTCTTTTCGTCTGCCTATAGCAAAAAAGCAGATAATTCTGCATAGCTTCGTTTTTCTCATAAAAAATGTAATATCCATCTTTTTTGCCAGGCAGTTCCTGCTTATTACCATATATATTAACGTAACCGATCAGTTCATATTCTTCAAAGTATTCTTTTCTGACCTGTTCCTCACTTCTTCCGTATGCCAGTTCATCTACCGTGCTGACAGCCCCATATACCAAATAGAAAGTCTGATTTTCCTTATGGTAAACATGTCCGAAAAGAGCCGCACGCAATGGAAGGTTCTTCTTGTCTGCTTTCAGTTCATTTAAATATGCATAAACATAATCTTCTATGTAAACTTTCTCATTTCCACCTACTGCGCCGATCTGTTTCACCATTGTTGGCAGCTGCATCGCAATCCCCCATTTCTATGTGCAATCGTAACTGTTCAGTACCTTCACAGTTACAATGCAAAATCCATCCTAAATTGCCTACGGCAATGGGATTTTGCATCGACCTGTACTGAATAGTTACGTGCAATCTTTTTTAATACATTCAGTTTAGCATAACGCCGCTCCAAATGGGATTGTAATGCATCGCAGTCTGCTTATGAACAAAATTGATAGATTGTTGTACTTTTGTACTGTTTGTCCGGTCCGAATACAGCAGAAGGAAAAGCAGGCTTATTTGCAGTGTCCGGAAAATACTGGGTTTCCAGACAAAATCCGCTTCTTGCTTCATATTCTGCGTTTTCTTTGCCTATCTGCCTGCCAATAAAATTGCCTGCATAAAACTGCACGCCCGGCAGGTCTGTGTACCCTTTAAGACAGCGCCCCGATACGGGTTCCGTTACAACGGCAAACTCCCTTAACGTTCCGTTTTCTCCATCAATCACCCAGTTATGATCATAACCTCCGGCAATCTTAAGCTGTTCATCAGCTGCATCTATTTCCTCGCCGATTCTCTTTGCTTTCAAAAAGTCAAAGCTGGTTCCCTTAACCGGAGCAAGTTCTCCGGTTGGAATCCGACTTACTGCCACTGGTGTATAAGCAGACGCTTTCAATTCAAGTACATGATCATAGATTTTTCCTTTGTCATGCCCTGCCAGATTAAAGTAGGTATGATTCGTCATATTGATGATGGTATTCTTATCGCTGCAGGCTTCGTATTGGATTTTCAGTTCATTGTCGTCTGTAAGAGAGTAAATAACCTGGATTTTCTTAGCGCCGGGAAATCCCATGCTGCCATCTTCATCCTCAAGCAAAAAACGGATACTGCCGTCTTCACAGGAAGCCTCCCAGACTCTTTTGTGATATCCCAGTTCTTTATGGCTGTGTAGATTATTCTCTCCGTCATTTACATCAAGCTGGTAACTGCGCCCGTCCAATGTAAAAGCCGCCTTGCCTATGCGATTAGCATTTGGTCCGATTGTCGCTCCAAAAAAACTTCCGTTTTCCAAATAAGGCTCCAGCGTATCATACCCCAAAACCACATCAGCAATATTCCCATTTTGGTCCGGCACGAGTAAATTTACTAAAATAGCGCCATAATTGATAATGCCGGCTTTCATTCCCTTAGAATTTTCCAGCCAATACCGGTATATTTCTATTCCTGCTTTTGTCCTTCCAAACAGTTCTTTCTTCATACCCTTAAATAATCTCCTAAATCTCGGTTCTGCCTTCCAGCGCCCTTAAGAGCGTCACCTCGTCAATGTATTCAAGATCTCCACCCACGGGAACACCGCTGGCAATCCTTGTCACTTTTATGCCTGTGGGCTTGATCAGCTTGCTGATATACATAGCTGTTGTTTCCCCCTCCAGACTTGAATTGGTTGCAATGATCACCTCTGAGACATTCCCCTCAAGACGCGTAATCAGTTCCTTTAATCGGATATCCCCCGGACCGATTCCCAACATAGGGGAAATTGCCCCGTGGAGCACGTGATACACTCCCTCATACTTACCCGTCTTTTCATATGCCGCAAGATCCCTTGTATTTTCCACTACCATAATCGTGCCATGATCCCGTTTGGAATTAGCGCAGACCGGACAGATCTCATTGTCGGTCAAAGTAAAGCACTCCTTGCAATAGCGAACGTTTTCTTTTGCGTCAATAATAGTTCTGGCAAGTCTTTCCACTCTGCTTTTAGGCATATTAATCAAGTGAAAAGCCAGCCTTTGCGCTGACTTAGAACCGATTCCCGGCAATCCGGACAACTCATCTATTAATTTATTGATATGTCCGCTATACAGATTCATTAGAAAGGAAGTCCTCCTCCCAGACCAAGTCCTCCCGTCATCTTATTCATGACCTCTGCATTTGCTTCCTCAGCCATGCGGAGAGCTTCATTGGTTGCTGCCATTACCAGATCCTCCAGCATTTCAACGTCCTCAGGATCTACAACCTCCTGTGATAATTTCACCTTCGTTATTTCTTTTTTACCGGTAACAGTCACTTCCACCGCACCGCCGCCAGCCTTTGCCGTAAACTCCTTCGTCTCCAGCTCCTTCTGACTTTCTTCCATCTGACGCTGCATTCTCTGTGCCTGCTTCATCAGATTATTCATATTACCGGGCATACCACCCGGAAATCCTCCACGTTTTGCCATGTTCATCCTCCATTTCGACCTGTACTGAATAATTACCTATATATTACCATTAGTTTATATATTAAATCAATTCCTCCGGCTCTTCCTCGAGTTCTTCCACTTCCATGTGAATCACCTGACTTACCACCTTCGTGAGATCCGGGAAAAGTTCTTCGGGATTTCTTCCCTGTTCTGCGCTCTGTACCGTCACTTTCATTTCTTTTCCTATAAAATTACAGACAATACGCTCCAGTTCCTCCCGGTGCTGCGCTTCCCGGAAATAATCCGAGGGCAGTCCATCTTCTACCACCACCAACAGGCTGCCATCACCTGCAAGACTCGGATATGCACTCTTCAGATATGCCTTCATGGGCATGGATGCCTCGCCCACAATGGCGGACCATTTTCCCACTGTCTGCTTCACATCTTCCGGAATCGCCTTTGGAAGTTCCGCCTTGACTACAGGCTGCGAATCCGCCGTGCTGCCCCCAGCGCTCTCTGCTCCCATTCCCGTGGAAACTACTGCCGGAATTCCATTTTCAATTTTCTCTTCCAGCTGCCTGATTCTGTCCACCAGCGAGTTTGCGTCCGTTTCCATACTCGGTCTGCACAGCTTGATCAAAGTCATTTCAACTAATATCCTTTTCTGGGATGCATAGCGAATCTGCCCCGAAAGTTCTGAAAGCACACGGATATAACGCATAATGACATCGTTTTCCGCCATCTTGGCTTCTTCCTTCAGACGTGCCAGGTTTTCTGTGGAAACATCTATCACATCCTCGATTCCGTCCGCAGTTTTTACCAAAAGCAGATTTCTCAGATACCATGTGAAATCTGAAATAAACTGAGTCAGTTCCCTGCCCTGCATAACGATTTCTTCCAGCAGGAAAATTGCATCCGTCACCTCCCCTTTTAAAACAATTCTGAGGAGTCGGCTGAATACTTCTGTATCCACTGCCCCAAGCACATCCAGCACCTTATCATAGGTCAGTTCCTGTCCAAAGTGGAACGCAATACACTGATCCAAAAGACTTAAGGCATCACGCATGGAACCATCCGCTACTTTGGCAATGTAGCGGATGGCTTTATCTTCTATCTGAACCTGTTCCTGTTCTATCAGTTCCCTGATGCGTTCCGATATGGTATCAATTGTGATCCTTTTAAAATCATACCTCTGACACCGGGACATAATCGTAATCGGTATCTTATGGACCTCAGTGGTTGCCAATATGAAAATAACATAAGACGGCGGTTCCTCCAGAGTCTTAAGGAGCGCATTAAAGGCTCCTATAGAAAGCATATGGACTTCATCAATAATATAAACCTTATATCTTCCTTCCGCCGGTGAATAAGTCACTTCATCCACGATTTCACGGATGCTGTCTACGCCATTGTTGGATGCCGCATCAATCTCAATCACATTCATGCTGGCGCCTGCCGCAATGGCTTTGCAGATCGCACACTCTCCGCAGGGACTTCCGTCTGTCCTGTTTTCACAGTTTACCGCTTTCGCAAATATTTTTGCAATGCTGGTCTTCCCTGTTCCTCTGGTACCGCAAAATAAATATGCATGAGAGGTGCGCTCTGCCTTTATCTGATTTTTCAAGGTAGTAACGATATGCTCCTGTCCCTTTACATCTTCAAATGTCGCAGGACGGAATTTTCTGTAAAGGGCTGTATATGACATACCTTTTCTTTCCTTCCATGACGCCCGCAGGCATCAGATTAATCACCAAAGCTGATTCCCATAAGCTTCGCTTCTTTTACGATGGAAGCATCCGGTGAAATCATCTTAAGCTTTCCGGCAACTTCTTCAAGGGGTACTTTTACCACTTCACGATTCTTATATCCAACCATGAATCCGTATTCACCCTTCAGAATAAGCTCGCCTGCTTCTGCTCCTAAACGGCTTGCAAAGACACGGTCATAAGGACAGGGGCTTCCGCCTCTCTGAGTATGACCGGGAACGGTCACTCTCACTTCATGCCCTGTCATATCCTGAATCTGCTGTGCAAGTTCATAGGAAACTGACGGGAATTTATAATTTTTCATCTTTTCTTTGTATTCTTTTTTGGATAATTTAGCGTCTTCCTTGGAAATAGCGCCTTCTGCTACCGCCAGGATCGTAAATCTGCTTCCGTTTTCATTACGCTGTTTGATTTTATTCACTACTTTCTTGATATCATAGGGAATCTCAGGAATCAGAATGATGTCTGCTCCGCCGGCCATACCTGCATTCAAGGTAAGCCATCCAACCTTGTGCCCCATTACTTCCACGATAAATACTCTTCCGTGGGATGCAGCAGTGGTGTGGATACAATCGATGGCGTCGGTTGCAATATTTACCGCACTCTGGAAACCGAAAGTCATATCCGTTCCCCATAAATCATTATCAATCGTCTTGGGAAGGGTAATCACATTCAGACCTTCTTCTCTTAAAAGATTCGCTGTCTTATGTGTTCCATTGCCTCCTAAGATTACCATGCAGTCCAGACGCAGTTTGTAATAATTCTGTTTCATTGCGTCAACTTTATCCAGACCGTTTTCATCAGGATCCTTAATCGTTTTAAAAGGAGTACGCGAACTTCCCAGAATCGTTCCGCCCTTTGTAAGTATACCGGAAAAATCACGTCCATCAAGCATCCGGAAATTTCCGTAGATGAGCCCTCTATAGCCGTCGATAAAACCATAGATCTCAACCTGCTCTTTACTGTTTACAAGACACTTTACTACACCTCTCATGGCAGCATTCAATGCCTGACAATCGCCGCCGCTTGTTAACATACCAATTCTCTTCACTTAACCCATCCTCCTTGTCCTAATGTAAACATATTTATAGTTTATGCACTAATTATTATACATAATTTGAAGCTTCTTAACAACCTTTTTGCCTGCCTAATTTACCTTTTTATCGCGTGACATTCTTATGTTAACAAACGCTGCCACACTTCGCGGACCAGCTTATCATAAAAAAAACCTCTGAAACTGCATGCCTGCAATTCCAAAGGTTCTTAATCCAAAAAGGAGTTCTCACACTGTTTGACTGTTCAGATTTATAAATCTGCTTCCTACCGACAGCATTTTTTCTATTTCTGTCTTTACGTCTGTCTTTCTTCCTTCTCCTTTTGTGTCCGCTTTTTCGCTTTCCGCCTTTTCTGTATCATTCTGCTTTTCTGTCTTGTCACATTCTTTAAAGAAGGTCTCCGTGCTCTGGGCTTCAATCATTGCATGCATCTGGTAAACGCCCTTTCTGATCCGTTCGTCTTCTTTTTTTCTCTTTTCTACTTTCCCCAACTGTTGCTCCCTAAACTCCGTCATATTTCCTATCAGCATATTTTCACCCTTCTTTCATTTTCAAGTATATAGCAGAACAAATCAGCTTTTTCATAAATTTTATCGGAGCATTCGCAAAAACAATTTATAAAAGTTTCACCAATCGCCTAAAATCAGTCACGAAATGATTGACTAAAAATTTTGAAACCAGTATAATAACAACGGATATAATACTTTTGATAGTAAATCACATATTTGGAGACGTACCGAAGTGGCCGTAACGGGGCTGACTCGAAATCAGTTTATCGGTATTAAGCCGGTACGAGGGTTCGAATCCCTCCGTCTCCGCTGACAAGCCGAAGCTTCTGCTTCGGCTTTTAATATATAGGTTCTTGAAGTTATCAAGCTAATCACACATAATTATACTGTGCCTGATACCCAAAAACGCAGGGAAGCCTGCCGACGCAATGAGAAAGGAAAAAGCCATGAACAAATATCAAATCCTGCTTGTTGAAGATGATGCAGAGATCAGCGAAATGCTAAAGAACTATTTAGCAACAGAAAATTATGATGTAATTTGTGCTTTTGACGGACAGGAGGCTTGTAATAAATTTGACTCTGCCCCCTTTCATCTTGTCCTGTTAGACTTGATGATACCTAAAATCAGCGGTATGGACGTAATGCAGCATATCCGGAAAAACAGCTTTGTTCCAATCATTATTATTTCCGCCAAAGATGCGGAAAGTGATAAAACATTAGGTCTGGGATTAGGTGCAGATGATTACATTACGAAGCCTTTTTCTGTCGCAGAAGTTTTGGCGCGGATCAAAGCGAACCTGCGCAGAACAATGCATTATGACAAAGCGGCTATCGTTGCTCCTGCCCTTCTTACAGCAGGGGATTTAATTATGAACCTGTCAGACCATACTCTTACCAAAAAAGGAGAAACAGTTGATCTGACGGCAAAAGAGTTTGAAATTCTGAAACTGTTTTTACAGAATCCAAAAAAAGTCTATACAAAAGAGCAAATATACTCCCTTGTCTGGAATGACGCATATTGCGGGGATGAAAATGCCGTAAATGTGCATATCAGCAGATTAAGGAATAAAATAGAGGACGATTCCCGTACTCCCCGATATGTGCTTACTGTTTGGGGAATCGGCTATAAACTGGGAGAACAATTATGAACAATGCGACGATTATCTTTTTTCTATGCCTTTTCATTTTCTGTTTGCTGTGTATTGTTTTTTATCAACAATTTGTATTTCGGAGCGGTACACAGACAAAACTGCGGGAAATCCACGAGAAATTAAGTGAAATATTAGACGCAGGCAGTGACGAGAAGATTATGGTTTTCACCGAAAATAAAGAGCTTATGGAATTAGCGGCACAAATTAACCGCCTGTTGGAAAATCACTTGAAAGTAAAAGCAGATTATCGCCGTTCGCAAATAGCTTCAAAAAGAATGTTGTCTAACATTTCCCATGATATTAAAACGCCCATGACCGTCATTTTAGGATACCTGGAGATTATGCGGATAAACGGCGCTGCCACAAATGACATGCTGATAAAGACGGAACAAAAAGCTCAAAGCCTTATGGAACTGATCGATCAGTTTTTTACTTTGGCAAAAATAGAATCAGGTGATACGGATATAGAACTTTCCAGAGTAGATATTTGCGAAATTTGCCGTGAAAGTATTTTGGATTTTTATGAAATATTATCAAAAGAAGATTTTCAAGTGGATATTGAACTGCCCGAAAAGGCTGTTTATATAAAAGGAAATAAAGAAGCCTTGCAGCGAATTTTATTTAATCTTGTTTCCAACGTAAGCCGCTACGGGGCAGATGGAAAATATTTAGGTCTATTTCTCAGAATGGATGAAAAAAATGTATATGTTGATGTAGTTGACAAAGGACAAGGAGTAGATAAATCCTTAGCAGAAAACGTATTTGACCGTCTTTTTACAATGGAGGATTCCCGCAGCCGTAACATACAAGGCAGTGGTCTGGGGCTGACTATCGCTAAAAATCTGGCTCTACAGCTTGGCGGGGAAATCATTCTTGACAGCACCCCCTATGTAAGGACCACCTTCACAGTCAAGCTGCAAAAATCACCATACTAAAATGCCGCGAAAGAAATTTGTAAGATTTATTCAAGAGTTTTGAAAATCATAGCCGCTACAATGGGTATCAGAGAACTAAAGTTCCCCGAAAGGAGGCAATGAAAATGCCATATATTTTACAGACAAATCACCTTACAAAGATCATTGGCGAAAAAGAACTGGTAAAAGACGTCAATATCCACATTAAAAAAGGTGAAATCTACGGTTTTCTTGGTCCAAATGGGGCGGGTAAAACTACGGTTATGAAAATGATTACAAACCTCTGGAAACCCACAGACGGTAAAATCGAAATTTTTGGAGAAACACTTACCCCGCAGTCTTATGAGGTTTTAAAACGGATGGGAAGCATTATTGAATTTCCCACCTTCTACGACCACATGACAGGATATGAAAACCTCAAACTTCATTCTGAGTACATGGGATACTATCATCACGGGAGCATTGAAAATGCCCTTGATATGCTGGATTTAACAAACGCGGCTGGAAAACCTGTAAAGAACTATTCTCTTGGAATGAAAGAACGCCTTGGAATCGCGCGTGCTATTCTCTGCAAACCGGAACTGCTCATCCTTGACGAACCCACAAACGGGCTTGACCCTGCGGGAATGAAACAAATCCGCAATCTGTTAAAGATGCTTTGCACAGAATACGGAATTACAATCATGATTTCGACCCATATCCTTTCAGAAATTGAAAGCATTGCCAATACAATCGGCGTAATCAATCATGGCAGGATGATGAAAGAAATCAGCATGAAAGAAATCGAGCAAATGAGCTTAGCCTATATTGAATTATCTGTGCCCGACCGTGAAAGAGCAGCTTATGTACTCTCTGAGAAGCTTGGTCTCACAAATTTCAGAATCGCTCCCGACGGACAGATTCGTATTTATGACTATCGTGTTTCCACACAAGAGTTATCTAAAGTGTTAACTCAAAATGACGTTCCAGTAATCGCTCTTGGGAAAAAGTCTGAAACACTGGAAGATTACTTCTTGAAAATAACTGCGGAGGTGAAGAATGATGTTAAAACTGATTAAACTGGAATGGAAGAAAAACAACATCGGCAAGTACATAAGAAATGCTGCCATATTAGCCGGTTCACTTTGCTTTTTCCTATTTGCCCTTGCTTATTTAGGAATTGCAAATGACCCTGACACCGGCATACCAGACGTTGCCCCCGGCAATGGGACTATATCTTCTCCCATTGAATTGTTCACAAGTATGTCCTTCTTGATTTTTACCAGCGTCATGCTCTCCTCATTTATTGTCAGTGCATACAAGAACAAAACAATGAATTTGATGTTCACTTATCCAATTAAACGGCAGAAAATCCTTATTTCCCAAATGCTTGCCGTCTGGATTTTTAATTTTATGGCATTGCTGCTGACAAAACTATTGATTTACAACTGCATTTTATCAGCCTCCCACTTCATGGCATCGTCCTTTCCCCTTGACTTTAACATGACAGCCCCCGGCTTTTACATCCAACTGATTGCAAAATCCATCGTGACCGTTTCCATGAGCTTTATCGCCCTGTTTATCGGCATGGCTATGAAATCATCAAAAGCAACGATTATTTCCTCTTTCCTGCTGATCATTTTAACACAGGCAAATATAGGCGACCTTACGATGGCAAACAATGCCGTTTTTCCTGCCATTTTAACAATCATCTCACTAATTTTTGCTTTCCTCTCCGTCTATAAAGCTGAAATGAAAGATTTGATATAGCGGAGCAGAGGGAAGGTGTGGAACGCCATCCAGCCGAAAGCACATTCCACACCTTCCCTCTCTATCTAATCCACAACCTCCCAAATCATGAGCGGCAATAACACCCACAAAAACACCACATATCTCACCAGATAGGTAGGTCCTAAGATCACCGTCAGCCACACCAGTCCCGGCAGCAAAAAGGGCATCACTTTTCTCCAGTACTTACAGTAGCACAAAAATCCCAATCCGAACGCCGTCACCCAGAACAGGAATCCCGGTGAAAACAGCATAGACAAAACAGGAATTTTCTGCTGGGCAATCTCCAGCGACATTTTCCGGTAACACTCGTCAAGCCAGGGGATTTTGCTCTCCCTCACACCCGGCTGTTCCACCTCGTAACCAAAGTAAGAACTATCCTCATAAGTATAGGTAAATACAGCATTCCCTCGGTATACATCAATTACGGTATCGGGATACCAGAAGCCGTAAGAAGTCATGAACCATGCATTCAAATATGTGAAAGGATGCTCTGCCCCCCATTTTGCCCATAGTCTGAAAAACCCGGACGCATCCGCAGCAAAGGCTTCATTGTTAAAGCTGATCTTTACGCCGTCAGATACTTTCGGCGTATATCTTGCAAGGGCTTCCTCTGGCAAGTAGCGATAGAGAATTTCCTTTTCTTCCAAAGGCAGTGTTTCTTTCTCATCTGTATACACCCTCGCCATCTGGAAAATGGGAACAGTAAGCATTTCCTGATTCTCAGAATCATCCGCAGAAAGCAGGGCGGCAAGTCCGGCATTGATTACCAGATAAGCTGCAATGATTGCCGCAAAGCATACCAAGACCTTACTCCGCCAGCCCTTTAGATAAAAAATCATAATCAGTGCAAAGACAAGAAACGCATAAAATCCATTGTGCCGAAGCAACATCATTCCTAAGGAAGAAGCTACAAACAAGAGGACACTTCCCCTTTTCTCAAAAAAGACTTCGGGATCTGCACATAATTCCTGCAAGAGGACTGCCATAATCAACAGCATTCCCGTAAAAAGCCCATCCTTTGCCGAACAAAGAGAAAACATAACAAGTACGGGGCAAAGACCGAAGTACAAAGTAAAAAGGATCCTGCACCACTTTGCCATTCCCCTTGTCTTCATTTTTTCTATAAACCAGGCAAAAATCCCCGCCATCACAGTCATCTGTATCAAAGTATAACAGGCAATCCCCAGATTATAAGAGCCTGTCAGTTTATAAACCGCCTGAATGATGCCCCCTAAAAAGAGCACATGCATAAGCGGATGATGTGTGGAAAAATTTCTTGTCACTACCTGTAAATATTCATCCTGGGCATCGTATACAAAAAATCCCGGATAAACCGCCAGAAAAACAGGAAGGTACAAAAGCAGTATTACCCCTGCCGTAATCCAGAAGCTGCTGCAGTTCTTTGTTTTCACTGCTTCCTCTTGCTCCTGCGCCCTTTGAAGTCTTCGTTTCTCCACGGCATGCTTCCATTCCAGAAGCCTGTCCCAGAAATATCGGCAGAGCAGTGTAAATAGAATAGCTAGGACCAAGATGCTGACCCACATCCTTCCCTGTTTAAAGGGGATACTTTCCGCCAGATCCAGCTGTGCGCCGAAGACCATGCAAACGCTGAAAGCTGTCCCAAAGAGAAGGGGAAATTCCCATCTGGAGTGTTTCCCTTCAAAACCTGCCTTGAAAATTCGGTTTACAAAACAAAAAAGCGCCAGAAATAAAAATACCGAAACAATGCTGTTGGTATATTCCAATCTGTCGCCGCTCATAGAAAGCATCCACGGAAATGCCCATGCCGACGCAAAAGCTAACAACGCTGACGCCACAATCCGCACAGAACCCGATGCTTTCAAATATGCAGTTAAACTTTTCTCATTTCCCTTCATCCTCTTTTTTTCTCTCTCCCGTCATCTCCCGTATCACAAACTGGGGAGAATTATTCATGGATATATACATCCTGCCCATATATTCGCCTACCAGCCCCATCATGAGCATCAACATTCCCCCTATAAATACCAGCACTGACATTAAGGCACTGAAACCCGTTACCAGCCCGGGAGGATTGATAAAGATTTTCTTGATAATTGTATAAATCCCATACAAAAAACCTATAAAAGCACAGACAGCACCGCTTACGGTGGCAATCCTCAATGGCTTTACGCTAAAGGCAGTAAAGCCGTTGAACCACAGATTAAGAAGCTTTCCCAAAGTATAACCGGAAGTCCCTGCCTGTCTGTCCCTGTGCTCCACCTCCACATTAATGATATTTTTGGTGGTGCGCAGAACCAGTCCGATTACATAGGGATAGGCATATTCATAACGAATCATCTCATCCACTACAAACCGCCGCGCTGCAAAATAACTGGAAAGGTACAAATGCTTGGGTTTTCCCAGCATAACACGTGTCATCAATTCATTGACACGGCTTCCCCAGTTACGGAAACCAGAATGATGCTTATGATTATATTTTGCATATACCACATCCGCCCCTTCCTCGATTCCCAAAAGCAGTTTGTCCACCTCATTTGCAGGCGTTTGTCCGTCGTCATCCAGGCAGACGATGATGTCCCCTTTAATTGAATGAAACCCTGCCATCAGCGCACTATGCTGCCCAAAGTTCTTTGCCAGATCAATACCGGTAATATGATCATTCTCCTGACACAGTTTCCTGATGCATTCAAAAGTATTGTCGGGAGAACAGTCATTCACCAGCACTACCTCATATGCATAATCATCCAGTTTTTCCATTGTTTCACGGATTTCCTTCACCACACCGGGCAACGTTGCCTCGGAACGGTAACAGGGAATCACGAAGCTGACCAGTTTTTTCACGCAAAAGCCTCCTGTCCCTCATTGTTTATGACCGCCATATAGATTACATCCTGATAACGTCCGTTTAGGAAAACTTCATCCTTTAAATAGGCTTCCCCGACAAATCCCGCTTTTTCATAACTTCTTCTTGCACGCACATTCTTTGCAAGCACCCGCAGCATCAACTTATGAAGTCCTTCTTCATGGAATGCGTAGTCTATCATCATACGGGCAGCCTGGGTGCCGTATCCTTTTCCAAGCGCCTCCTCTTCCCCTATGAAGATTCCATATTCTGCTTTCTTATGCGTTCTATTGATATCTCTTAGATAGACGCTTCCTACCGGTTTATCATCCGCTTTCTTTATAATGATAAACTGTACGACCTTTCCGGTATCGACCATGGTCCTCACCCAGTTTTCATGTCCCTGTCTGGTAAAAAGCTCCCGATAGATGAAATTCTGGCGAACGAACTCTGTGTTGCGCCACTTGATGATTCGGTCCGTATCTTCCTCATTCATCAGACGAAGATAAATATCCGTCCCTTCAATAACATGTGATTTCTTATTTTCATCCTTTATTCCCATATCCACCATCTTACCTTTATCTGGCTGATACCGCGTATATTTCAAAAACATCCGCTATTGTATCTACCAAGTTTACCTCAATAGGAGTTCCGTGATCCTCGTAATAATCAAAGAGCCACTGCATGTCCTCGCTCTTCATACGAACAAAATATACATCTTCCCTATCTCTTAAAGCCTGTTCCATGCTTTCGATACCAAAGCCTGCCAGCTTCTTTCTCTGAAGAGGACTTTTACATGCCCATCCTCCCATAATATCATAATTATCCAATGAATTGTCCACATTCGCAAACATTTTTTCCGAATAGGGTATACCGGAATAAGAAACCGAAGAATAGACATCTATCAGATAAAAATTCTCTTTATTCTCTTCTCCTGAAAGCCGATCATAAAGCTCCCTGTAAAGCCCATTCACCTCTTCTCTTCGCATCTGGTTATCGGAAACCGCCTTTACGCCACTAGGAAGAATCAACACTGCCATGGCACAGGCAATCACCGCCGCAGCTGCTCCCAGGATCTTTCTCGTCCTGACATAACATATACCGCCATACTGGGCAAATGCCATGCCAATCAGGATGCAGAATTCCATCAGATACAGAGAGTGGGTTATTCTCTCCGGCGCCCGTTCCCGCATCAGAATGTACATCCATAAAGCGGTACGTACAACAAAAAGAAAAATCAATTTCCAGGATACTCCCAGAATATTTTTTACATAAGACCTACCTCCCGCTTCCTGAATCCGCTCTTTTGTATATTTCCCAGGAATCGCTGTAAGGAACACCGCTATATAGCCAAGTATCACCATAACATTCCATGGATAATCGCTTCCCGGCTTTCCTTTGCCGCTGGTAAAGCGATACACATAATCCCTGAGCTTTTCAGGGAGCTTTTCTAAAAAGGGCTTTTCAGCACTCCTATTTGTCCCCGCATACTGGGCAATCTGACCAACCATAACTTCATTGATTTCTTCATCCATGCCAAAATTATAGTTATCCAAAAGAATCTTTTCACTTCCACTTAGCCCGATGCTTTCATAAAATGCCTGATTCTCCGCATAAGCAGGAATTACCTGAAAATCATATAATTCCGTTCTGTTATCGAAAAATTCTGTAAAAGTCCGCCACTGCTGCGAACCATAGGCTGCCATATGGGTAAGCTGTCCGATTCCAATACCTGCCAGAATCATCCCAATTACAGTAAGATATTTAACTGCATGCTCCTTGGTAAAAATCCTGCTCTCGCTTCCCCACTTTGCAGCACCCGCCACACAGATCATCGGAAGCACCAAAAGCAGCATCTCTGAACGGATCAGATAAGCCGCCGAGACAAGCAAGACCACCGGTAAATTCTTTTTGACAAAGTCCTTGCAGGCAAGTTCTATGTCTGTAGTATAAAATAGAAAGGCTGCCGCCGCCGCAAGAAACGTACAGGTCACGGTATACTGAGCAAAAACCAGATGCTCTAAAAACACCCCTCCAAATAAAAGCGTCTCCGTCAATGCCGCCGCCAGTTTTCCAATAACTGTTTTGCAAGAGGCAAGACTTCTATTTAAAATCAGGAAAAAACATCCAAAATGACAGAGGCACAAAAAGATTCCATACCAGGGAAGAACCCGCACTACCCTGTAAAACAAGCTGATAAAGGCGCTGACAAGCCATAACATCTGTATGTTGTGACCCTCCGGCGTGCCTGTATAACACCCTGCAAGAATGTCTTTCATCAGTACATCATCATTTAGATCATAGAAATAATCAAACCGCATCCCCACAAGCAGGCAAAGAACCGCCGTTGCCGCAAGCGCAATCATCCAGTTTTCGTTCTTCTTTAGCTGATTTCTAATATCCATAAAATTCCTTTACTTTTCCTGCAATGTAATCGGTCTGCTCCCCGGTCAGCTGATAGAACATAGGAAGCCGCAGCAATCTCTCACTCTCTTTGGTGGTATATCTGTCTTCTCCATGGAACCTGCCAAATTTAATCCCGGCAGGCGCCGAATGAAGGGGCACATAATGAAATACAGAAAGAATTTCATTTTCCTTTAAGAATGCAATCAGCCGGGCACGTTCCTCCATGTCCTTCGTCTTAATATAGAACATATGCCCGTTGTGCACACATCCTTCAGGTATCACCGGAAGTTCTATTTTCCCTGCTTCGGCAAGAGGTGTCAAAAGTTCATAATACTGATTCCATCTTGCAAGCCGGGCATCATTGATCTCATCAGCTATCTCAAGCTGCGTGTAAAGATATGCCGCATTCATATCGCTGGGAAGATAAGAGGAACCAAAATTCTGCCACCTGTACTTGTCCACCTGACCTCTGAAATATTTGCTTCTGTCCGTTCCCTTCTCCCGCAGGATTTCTGCCTCTTCGATGTATCTCTTATCACGGATCAAAAGCGCTCCGCCTTCGCCCATACTGAAGTTCTTTGTCTCATGAAAGCTATAGCAGCCAAAATCACCAATTGTGCCAAGGGGCTGTCCCTTATAAGTACACATCATTGCCTGAGCGGCGTCCTCCACCACCATAAGGTGATGCCGCCTGGCAATGTCCATAATGACATCCATTTCACAGGCAACACCCGCATAGTGAACCAACGCAATCGCTTTCGTCTTTTCCGTAATGGCATCTTCAATCAGTGTCTCATCTATATTCATAGTGTCCGGTCTGATATCCACAAACACCACCTTTGCCCCGCGCAGCACAAACGCGTCCGCTGTGGAGACAAAAGTATAAGAGGGGAGAATCACCTCATCCCCTTCTTTGATATCGCACAAAAGAGCCGCCATCTCAAGAGCATGGGTACAGGAAGTAGTGAGCAGACATCTTGCACTTCCGGTCGTCTTCTCCAAATATTCACTGCATTTTTGGGTAAATATTCCGTCGCCGCAAATATGCATACTCTCTATTGCCTTTTGTATATTTTCCATCTCTCTTCCCGTATAAGGCGGTACATTGAACCGAATCATATTCGCTCCTCCATTCCAAACCGCATAATAATTAAATTTAGATTTAATTATTGCACCATTCAACTTTCTTTTCAGTATCATTACTCATATATCACAAATGCCTCATTAGCAAAGACCTGGCTATAAGCATTTTCTTCCATAAAATAACGAATGGCTTTTAATTTTTCATCCTGATCATAACCTTCTTTATCCGCCCCCCAAAATACCATGGCATCGGGATTGCCGGAAAAGTATGCATCGATGGCAGGCGTCATAATAACCAGCGGGCGCTGCATCTCCTGCGTCTTTATCCCATCAGAAATCACCTCAAGTTCTTCCGTAAGCTGGGATAAAGAACTGGTATTCAAATCCGCCCAGGTAGTATAGATTGCCGGCGCTTTATCGAGATAATAGGCAAGTCCCGGAATGTTTCCATAGAGAATCAGCTTTTTATCCTCATACACGGATTTATTTTCCACCATAAAGGCATTGATTTCTTCCAGTGTCTCGGCGTTCATCTCACTGGTATGCATCCCGTGCAGCACAGGATTATCAGACACCCTGTACATTCTCCTCTCGCCGCCCTCTCCGTCGAGAAAAACATAGGCGCAGCCAATTCCAACACTCTGTACAAAGAAAGCAATCAAAATCCCTGCCGCCATGGCTTTCACCGGAAAAAGCGGTACTTTCCCAGTAGTATCCAGATAGGTTCTTCCCCATCTGACGAAGCGGTAAACCATCCAGAAAATAACCGGCGCAACAAAAAACAAATTATTTAACACCGGCCAGATATGATTATTGCTTCCAAGAGGTGTGACGAGGATCATCAGCAAGGCAATACATCCAATCAGGCGCCAGTTTGCATCCAGCATTCTTGTATAAAGCATCCATAAAAGAACAGCAAAGGAAACGAGCAAAAACACTGCTCCCCACTGCAATGCTGCTTCTTTTTGGTAATATTTGAAGTTAAACATTCCCCACTTTCCCAATACGATAAATAAAAGTGGGATGCAGATACAGTAAACTACCTTCCTGATTCCAAGGAACTTCTCTTCTTTGATAGCGAAAAACGGAATTCCCGGAAGAATACACAGAATCATATAAAGCATCCACTGAAAGCCATGCAGATAGGCATCCAGAATAGCAAACAGCATTTCCCCCAATGTATAGTCCGAAGCACTTCCAGCCATCCCGAAAACGCCTGTTATCATATCTCCCAGCGCGCCGGAACCGTAAAGGACCGAGATTATTCCAAGCATCACAGCAAAGGAAAACAGATAACCGGCTACACATAATCCTGTTTCACCCAAAGTCTGCTTAAAAGGTTTCTTTTTCAGAATGCCATAATACCAGACTGCCACAATCAGGGAAGCTTCAAGAATATTATTAGGAAAACGCACCCACACATTTAATCCCAAAACCATCCCTGCCAATACCAGACAGATGGGTCTGCTTCCTGCCAAGCCCCGAAACAACAGAATCGCCCCTGCCAAAAACAGCAGATAGGTGAGATAATTATACAAAATCACCGTAGGACACCAGCAAAAACCGATTGCCGCAATCTCTCCCGCAAAAGCCAGCCACGCCGGCATTTTGGTCTTAAAGAAGCGATACCCTAAAAGTGCCATGAGACTAACGATAAGAGATGCATAAAGCTTCATTCCCAGCATCGTTCCCCCCATGGGCAGTTTTGTAAGCAGAGCTCCCGCCACATTAGAAAGAAAGGTGAGGAGCACCCAGATTCCGTCTATCTGCCCAAAGAACCGATAGTTTCCAAGGCTATAGCCCGTATCCGTCAAATCAATCCCCTGGCTTATCTTTATAAGCGGAAACAACAATAAAATCAAAGGAAAAACAACCATCTGCAAAATATGCAGCATCCTTTGAAATTCCTTTTTTTCAACTGCCTTCATCAGCTTCTCCTTTCTGCTATTTCATCTGAAATGCCCTATCCAGCTCTTTTACCTTTTGATAGAGCTTCGTTTTCCCAATAACTAATGTTATCGAAAATGAAAACAATACACTTCTTAACCAGTCTATGATAATTCCCATCACAAAAAGAATCAAAACACAGCAAATCATTTCCCAAAGGAAAAATCCTAATCCATACTCTCTGCCCGGATTGACAATCCCTCTGATCCATCCATACCACAGATAACGAAGATCGATGTGTTCATGGAGCAGGTAAACACCGAAGCATAAGCTTCCAATCTTCCGTATCCTCTCCGCCATCCTTCCGTCCTTTATGGAAATGCGGGAGAATCCATAAAAAAGCCCAATTGCCCCCGTCAGACAAAAAATGAAATTATAGTGGAATGGCACCGTAAAATAGTAGCCAAAGCTATCCCACTTCTGGCTTAAGAACCACATGGCAAGATTGATGAAAAAACCAAGCAGACAGCTCCCTATATAGATAAACCATCCCTTTTTTCCAAAGAAATCCCATCCATAAAGGCCGAAATATGCCGCAATTAGATACACACAGATAAACCACGGAAGGTCATACCCATATCTGTCAAAACCAAATACAATCGGACTGATGCTCTTTATGCCGCTAAACAAAACAAGCAGACCGCCTATAACAATCTGAAGCTGTCTCTTGGACATGCTCTTTGCTGCCGCATTCAATACCGGCGACAGGAGATACAGCATAAAGTAAGAAGTCGCAAACCAGTAATGCTCCGTTTCTATGGGAAAGAGATATTGAACCAGTCCGTATATTCCCTGCTCCTGTGCCGCCGTGGGCACGCCCGCCAAAAAGAGAACTGCCGGAATAAGCAACGCGTAAAACCATATCTGGCACAAAAGACTAACTGCCTTTCCGGGCTTAAACGCACTTTTAACACCAAAATATCCGCTGATGAACACATAGGTATTCACTGCCACCAGACAAAAGGCCTCCAGTAATGCACCAATAATTTTAACCGCATCAAGAGGCAGATCAAGTACCGGAAGATTATCTGAATGTGCCAGAAAGTGCATAACAACCACCATGACCATCGCCAGGATCCTCAGTAATTCGTAATTTGCCATGCGTTTGCTTTGTGCCACCTTTCCGTCTCCTTTCCGCTTACTTTCGTCCAAGTCTAACCTTGCGCCATCTTTACCTCTCTCTGGATACCTTTCCATTCTCCACCCGGTAGACCATATCACATTTTTCAATGGTCTGCAGACGATGAGCAATAATAACTAGTGTTTTTTTACCATGGAGCCGGTTAATGGAATCCATGATGGCTGCCTCCGTTTCATTGTCAAGAGCTGAAGTCGCTTCATCTAAGACAAGCACTTCCGGATCTTCAAACAAAGCTCTGGCAATGCCGATTCTCTGCCTCTGCCCGCCGGAAATGCGGATACCTCTCTCCCCTATGCTGGTGTCAAGCCCCTCAGGAAGACCTTTTACAAATTCATCCAACTGGGCTTCCTTAAGCGCTCTCCATACTTTTTCATCATCAATATCTTCATCTGCAAATCCAAATGCCACATTTCTACGGATAGTGGAATCTATCATGAAAATCGTCTGAGGAATATAGCCAATGTTCTTGAGCCATGATTGGTAATGCTCCCGAACTTCCACACCGTCAGCCAGAATCTGACCTTGCTGCACCCTCAGAAGACCAAGCAGAATATCCACCACCGTGGTTTTGCCGGCTCCGGAGGTTCCCACGATACCCACTGCCTGTCCGATGGGTATCTCCATATTCGCATGATCAAATATAAACACTTCCGTGTTGGGATATTTGAAGACAATATCCTTGAGTTCAATCTTCTTTTCAATGTTCAGCTTTTCAACTTCAACCTTCTTCTGATAAGCGCTTTCGTCATAATTAATCGACTCATCCCTGATTTCTTCCTGAAGGTTGTCGCTTACTCCCATAAAGAAAGGTTCAAAGTAGGAGATGGCGGTCAAATGATTATTGATTCTGTTGGCGCATGGAATAAGACGCATCGCCGCCACCGCCAACGCCACCACTTGGGGCATGATATCTGTCACTGCCGTTCCCCTTACCAGCTGGAACATCATATAAAAAATCATACCGGCTATGGCGAGGGTTTCAATCAAAAGTCTGGGGGTTGCATTGTAAAGATTATATCTCTGCACTGCATTCACATATCCCGCCCCACATTTGGCATATTCATTGATAAAATAATTTTCTTTATTGGCAATCTTGATTTCCTTAATTCCCATAACGGACTGATCGATCCACTTGTACAATCCGCTGTAATAGTCCTGGTTTTCCTCTCCCGCCTTTTTCATAATCGGTTTTAAGACACACATAATGACCGCAAGCGCCGCAACCAGCACCACCGTCACCGTAATAGTCATCCAGATATCCGTCACAAAGCTGACTCCTACAAGACATATGAACACGATTCCTTCACTAAAAAGCTGTAAAAGGGACAGAATCAGCCCATACATGTTGTTCACATCAGAAGTTATGCTCCTTTGAATAACCGAAGTATCAGCATTCAGATAATATTCATAAGGACGCTGCATAAAGTTGATCATCATTCTTCTGGATGTTGCGAACTGGTTTGTGTAGACAAATTTAAACTGCGCCTTCTGCTGGAAAAACAAAAAGATATTTTTCAGTACGAAAATCATGATGAGCGCCAGCATGGTAATAATAATTAATGTCCTGTTGTCATCATGAGCAATGTGCAGAATATCGCAGAGTATCTGCAGATACTCATTCTTGGCTACCGCATTCTCATCTAGCACCATCTGCATCACAGGTATGACCATTCCCACACCTGCGGTTTCCAGTATGGCTCCTATGAGCATCATGATAACCAGAAGTATCATAATTTTTTTTTGACGCTGATCAAGCAGCACCATTAACTTTTTTAAAATTTTGTTCATTGGTCTTCTTCCAGATTTTACGTGAATTTTTAAAATATCATTCTATTTTACCATAAATTTTTATTTAATTGCAATCCATAATGGTGTATAATCTAATACAACGGTTCTAAAGAAAGGGACAAGTTTAAAATGGGAACTGATCGATTCGTCTTTTTTCGGACAGATGGAAATACGCAAATTGCATCCGGACATCTTATGCGTTGCATTTCCATTGCGGATGCCTGCAGAAAATTGGGTATGGAGGTTCATTTTCTTGTTTCCGATGAAGAAAGTGTTTCTCTTTTTCAGCAAAAGATGTTCGCTGATTTTCCCATCACTCGTCTGGAAAGTGCCGCCTATGACCAATTGGAACAGGAATTACCGGAATTGCTTTCTCTTCTTGCAAACTGTAAATCCTCAAAATTATATTTTTTTCTGGATTCCTATTATGTCACGGAAAAGTATCTGAATGCTGTAAGAAAATTGGCAAAAACAATCTATATAGATGATCTCATGCTTTTTAATTATCCTGTAGATCTTTTGATTAATTATGACGTGATCCCTCCCTGCAACATGCCCTCCTATCAATCCGCCTATACAAATGCGGCGGAAACGCTTTTGGGTGCCTCCTATGCCCCCTTAAGAGAACAGTTTCAAAACAGGGAAATGCCTCTGAGGAATCAAGTCCGTAATGTCCTTATCACCACAGGCGGAAGCGATCCTTTTCATTTTTCTCTGGGCTTCCTCTCCTTTATGAAAAAGACAACTTCCCTGCCTAATCCTGACTCTGCCCGCATTGCTGATGACATTATCTTTCATATTCTTACAGGCAGTTTCAATACAGATAAAGATGCTCTCTTTTCATTTGCACAGGCATCTCCCTACATCAGACTTTATGAAAATGTTACCGATATGGTCACTCTTATGGAAAGCTGCGACCTTGCCATATCCGCTGCCGGCACTACTTTATACGAATTATGCGCCTTAGGCGTTCCCACCATCAGTTATACTATGGCAGACAATCAGATAACAGCTGCCGAAGCTTTTGCAAAATCCGGTATTATCCCCAATTCTGGTGATATCCGTATCTCCATGACTAACGTATTGGAAAATATTATGTCCTTCCTGATGCGGATGTCGAATTCCGCCAATTTTGATTTGGCATCGGCTGCAACTGTTTCCTATCAGGAACGCAAACTTGCACATGACACCATGCGCAGCTTCATCGACGGAAACGGCAGTTCCAAAATCGCCAAGGCAATTTTAGACTTATAATTTCACATTGTTTCTAACACTAAAATACATCACCCCATGGAGGTAAAAATGAAACAACCAAAGACCCCTTATTTTGTTATAAGCGAACCTATTTTGCAACAATATTATGACATGTTAACAGATTCCCTTAAACAAAACTGGGGGAACTTTCAAGTCGGCTATTCTTTCAAGACAAACTCTCTGCCCTGGCTTGTCACTTATGTGAAAAAAAAGGGGGCATATGCCGAAGTTGTTTCACAGGACGAATACGATCTTGCAAAGTATCTTGGATATGCGGACAATGAAATCATTTATAATGGTCCCTATAAAGAAATGGATTCCTTTTGTAATGTATTGTTGGCGGGCGGCATTGTAAATCTTGATTCCATGCAGGAAATCAGGTGGCTGACTGATCTGATTCATAAGCACGAAAACCATTTGTTCAAAGTCGGCATTCGTGTTAATTTTGATCTGGAAAAAATGTGCCCCGGCGAGACCACTATGGGCGAAGTCAGCGGACGTTTTGGATTTTGCTATGAAACCGGAAAATTTGCCGAAGCTTTGAACATCTTAAGAAGCCTTCCGCGTGTATCCATAGCCGGCCTCCACCTGCACTCCAGCAGCAAGTCACGCAGTGTTAATATTTTTCGTTCCATCGCCCGGATGGCATGCCATCTGTCAGATGAATTTAATCTTTCCTTGGAATACATCGATTTGGGCGGCGGTTACTGCGGCGGCATGAAAGGCAGACCGGAATACCCTGATTATTTTCCAATAGTTGCAAAGGAACTGAGCAGACGATTCCTGCCCAAGCAGACTAAGCTGATTGTCGAACCCGGCATTTCCCTGATCTCCAAATGCACTACCTTTGTGACAAGTGTTTTCGATACCCGTGACATCAAGGGCACACGTTATGTAATGACAGACGGAAGCCGTTTTAATATCGATCCGACAATGATTAAATCTTCTCACTTGTTTCATTTAGAGCCCGCCGAAAACTATTCCGCACCGCGTACCGTTTTAAAGGAGCAGATAGTCAGCGGATTTACCTGCATGGAGGTAGACAGACTCTTCACTCACAAGGACCAGCCGGAACTGGTTCCCGGCGACCGTATTATTTACGAAAACGTGGGCGGATACACTATGAGCCTCAACCCTCTTTTTATCCAGTACTTTCCAGCTGTTTATGTGCGCAGCAGGGACTCGATGCAGATGGTTCGTCAAAAATGGACCCCTGCCGAATATGCACAGGGAAGTCAATGGGATATCACTTAAAGCATATACGAAAGGCTGTGTATTTTTATGAAATCTATTTCTATGAAATCTTCCATAAATCTTTTAATTTTGAGTTGCGGAACCCGAAACCTGCTGGTACGCTACTTTAAGGCGGAGGGGAACGGCATTGGCAAAGTGGTCGGCACCGACTGCAGCCCTTATGCACCGGCTTTATATGAAACAGATGCGCACTATATTGTTCCCCGCATGACAGAAGATAACTATCTGGATACAATTCTTGACATTTGCCGCCGGGAATCCATTACTGCCGTCCTTCCTTTACAGGAAGACGAATTATACCTGATAGCTTCTCATCGAAAATTGTTTACCGACGAGAACATAACCCCCATTGTATCAGACCCAGAGGCTATCGAGTTGTGCCGGGATAAATTTACTTTTTACAATTACATGAAAAAAAATAATTTCCCTGTCATTACAAGCTGTGACAGCTTTGATTCCTTTAAGCAAATGCTTGCTGCTGGTGACATGAAACTTCCGGTATTCCTTAAACCCTCGCGAGGATGCGGAAGTGTCGGCATTCAAAAAATAGAACAGATGGATTTATTGGAAGTTCTCTGCAAAAACCAGAAAGAAGCATACATTATTCAGAATTATGCGGATGGTGAAGAATTCGGCGCTGATATTTATGTGGATTTGCTGACTCAAAAACCCATTACGGTTTTTATAAAGAAAAAACTGCGAATGCGCGCCGGCGAAACTGAAAAGTCTGTCTCTTATTGGGATGATAAACTCTATTCTCTGATAAAAAAAACCGTAACCGCATTGCATTTGACCGGTCCTGTTGATATGGATATTTTTCAGGTCAATGACCAATATTATATTTCCGAAATCAACCCGCGTTTCGGCGGCGGTTATCCTCATGCTTACAACTGCGGTATAGACTTTCCGCATATGATTGCCGAAAATCTTTCCGGCAGGAAAAATAAGCCGGAGGCAGGAAACTATGAAGAAGGAGTTTGTATGTTAAAATATACGGATTTGATGATGATATCCCTCATCTAATTAAATCCCACGCAAGCGGCGTTCCCATTTGAATGTCGCAAACCGCTGTTTTTCCCATGATTTCCTCATAATACATCGTATGGAGTCCGTTATGAGGCCGGATGGAACGCACATTTTCAGGAGAGAGCTTTTCTCCCGCCTTAATATCTTTTACCGCAAACAAGGATCGGGAGCCGTTATGTTCTTTTTCCTGTTTTTCAGTCAGCCTGTATTCCGATTCGCCCAGCGCTTTCTCAACGATACGAATATCCTCTACCATCTTCTTAAATTCTTCCGGTTCCATGGAAAAAGCCCCGTCCGGACCACCGTCCGACCGTCTTAAAGTCAAATGCTTTTCTACCATTTTAATTCCCAGCGCTGCTGCCCCGACTGGTACAACACTTCCCATTGAATGATCAGATAAGCCCACCAGACAGTCATATGTCCCTGCCAGAGTGGGAATCATTCTCAAATTAATTTCCTCGTAAGGTGTAGGATATGCGGAAACGCACTTTAAAAGCATAACCTCGTCGTTTCCCTCTTCGCTGCACACTTTAAGGGCTCTCTCAATATCGGCAGCATGCGCAACCCCGGTTGCAAATATCATCGGTTTATGCATTCCTGCCGCCCTGCGTATCAGCGGGATATCATTGATCTCATAAGATGCTATCTTTACAGCAGGCATATCACAATCTGCCATAAAGTCCACAGATGCAAAGTCAAAAGGAGATGAAAAACATTCCAGACCAAGTTTCTGTGCTACCTCCCGCAATTTCGGCTGCCATTCCCAAGGGGTTGACGCCTCCTCATACAGTTTATATTCCGTCATTCCATCCCAAAGTCCGCCGTGTATCTGAAAATATTCATTATCACAGTTCAGGGATAGACTGTCTGCTGTATAGGTCTGCAGCTTAACTGCATCCGCCCCTGCTTCCTTTGCAGCATAAATAATTTCCACTGCTCTCCCATAATCCTTCAGATGATTCCCTGACATCTCCGCCACACAAAAGCAAGGGTGTCCAAGACCAACCTTTCTATTTCCAATTTGAAACTCTTTTTTCATGTCATATCCCCTTGCCTATCATTTTTTGATATTTTAATTCTGCAATTTCCCAATCCTCAAAGTTATCAATATCCTGAACCTCAAGTTCACTTACAACCATTGCTGCCATATGCGGCAAATCGGTGGTCTTGTATTCCATAAAAAGATCTGTCCTGCAAAAATAAAATTGCCCGCAGTCATGGTAATATGGCTCCAAATCCTGAGAACGTGTTTTGGCATGCTCCGGCCATTTCATGTGAAGCTCTCCAGCTTCATTCATCACCATGCACCTTTGGGGCGGAAATGAGAACTTCACCACAGGCATTACCGAATCCGCTTTTTCCAGCAATTCCATGGCTGTTTTCAGCTTTTCCGCTGTCACAAACGGAGCCGTAGGATACAAGCAGCAAAACGTGTCGAACTCCCTACCCTGTGCACGATATGTTTCCAGCACCTCCATAAGCACATCATCGGTAGACGCATAGTCCCCTGCACTTTCGCTGCTGCGCATAAACGGCACCTGTGCGCCTGCCTCCCTTGCGATCCTGGAAATCTCAATATCATCCGTAGACACCATGACCTCGTCAAATAATCCCGACTGCAGTGCTGCTTCAATCGAATAGGTTATAATTGGTTTCCCACAGAATTCTTTGATATTCTTATGGGGAATCCGCTTGCTTCCGCCTCTGGCAGTAATAATCGCAATTGATGAACCCATACTTATCTGTCCCTTTCTTCTCACTGATTACAGTTAAAACTCGCTATTCAAGATGCTCATTCTGGCAGTGCAGCTCCCTTGCCTCATAACGGTCCATATAGTCCTCTCCCAAAAAAACTACTTCATTCGCAAAATGAATTCCATCCGGCACAGTCATAATCGACACAACCTTGTCCACTGTAAGACCCGGAATAAAATTCATGACTTCCATCGGAAACTTTCCCGCAAGAACAATATATTCCGGAAACAGCTTTTCATAATCAAGCAGATCACGGGGATGAGGTTTTAAAATCACCTGTGCCCCCTGTCCCTGTTCTTCAATCACATCCCGAAATATCCGCTCTCTAATCTCCAAAGAGCATAACGGCTCCGTGAGGATTAGAACCTTATGCTCATGGTTTTTACCGGTAGCAAACTTTTCCTTTAGTTCTTCTATATTTTTTAAGAAAATGGCTAAGATTTCATCTTTATCCTGTGTGCTTAAGTGCTCCACCAGCATCTCCCGCTTAAGTTCCACATACTTCTTGCAGGGATAAGGACAAACAGAAATATCATTGACCTCCATATCAATACAGTATTTTCCATAACCGTTCTGGATAAAAATCAAATTCAATGAAGATAAAAAGGCTTTCAGCTTGAAATGTCCTTTGTTGTCATATCTTGCCGTGTCATAATAGCGGATACAGTCAAGTCCGTCCTCCAATGCATGATAGGGAATCCTCTTATAACTCAAGTAATACCCTATTGGATCGGAATCGCAAAATACATAAACTTCCTGATATTTCTTAAAATCTACCGGCACATAAGGCTCCTGTTTTTTTCCAAGAAGCTTCGTGTAGCGGATACGCGCCAGCAGATTAATCAGCAGATTCCCTCTGTCCACATGATACCTGGCAAGTTCCGGAAAAGTCACATCCTCTTTTTCATCAAACCAAAACACCTCATCAAAAAGAGCAGAGGCCTCTGCTCTCTCCTTCATATCCCCGAAGTCATTGGACATTGTGCTCAGCACCAGATCAGCATTCCCACGCTCCGAAAGCGGGAGATAGCATTCCTTCAGGCAGGACACATATACATGATAAAAAGTGTGACACACGTAAATTCTCTTTTTCAAGATTTTCTCCCTCTTTTGCGCAGATTCCGATAGCCCCACAGTACCTTATAGTACAGCATAAAATACAAAGTCGATTTCATATGCATACCAATCAGCTTTCGCTCTTCGTCATGAACCCGTTGCCGATAATATGGATTCTCCATAAAATCCGGAAACGTTTCTTTCATTTCTTTTCCCAAAGCCTTCACGAAGCTGTACTTCTTTTTCTTTACACCCGCCATATAGGAAAACAGAGTATTCACATAAAACAAAGTGGTAAAACTGCTTTCAATTTCGGGATAATACTCATCAAGATAGCCAAACTGCTCCGCCTCCCTGACCATGACTCTGGCTGCCTCCATGCGGTCCTCACAGCGCTTTTTGGTAATGGTGTGAACGGTGGAAGTATCATGCTGATAATAATAGTAAAGCGGCTCCTCCAGATACTCGAAGCGCCTTGCCCGCAGCATCCAGGAATTGCTGATTGCATTATCCTCATAAAAAATCTGTTCAGGGAAACGATTTGGAAAGTCAAAAATGATATGACGCTTATAGATCTTTACCACCAGGCTTCCACTATCCAGAATCAGTGACCTGTATTTTTCTTTTGTGAGAGGACCTGCCTGGGACTGCGTATTATTGTGTACTACCTGCCCAATCTTCATGCTATGTTCATGAGTCAGATGATAGTCGCACCCCACGATATCCGCTCCGGTCTCCTCCCCCCGCGCGAGCAGTTTCTCATAAAAATCAGGGGTCACCCAGTCGTCGCTGTCGATGAACCCAATCCAGTCGCCCTTAGCCTCTTCCAGTCCCAGATTCTTGGCACCGCCCTGTTTTTTATTGACAGGCGAGGCAATCACACGGACTTTATCCGGATATTTCTGTTCATAGCTTCGCAATATTTCCAGTGAATCATCTGTTGAACAATCATCCACCGCAATAATCTCATAATTTGATATCGTCTGATTTACCAGCGAATCAAGGCACCAGGCAAGCTTGTCCTGCGCCGCCATATTATAAACAGGTACAATCACACTCAGCTTCATCTAATGTTCTCCATTTCATAGCTGTTATGTATCTTGCTTTTAAAGCTGTCATCTCAATCTGCCCGATAGTATTCAGCAATTTTCGTCACCGCATCGATCACATCCTGTACATCCTCATCTGTCATGGCATAATATAGCGGAAGACTGATGATTTCTTCATACAATTTTTCCGCCTTGGGGCAAATTCCTCTCTTATAGCCCAGCTTTTCGTAGTATGGGAAATAATAGGTAGGAATGTAATGCACATTGCAACAGATATTTTCTGCATACAGCGCCTCAAAAAATTGCTTTCTGTCTATTTTAAGCTGTGAAAGAGCCAATCTTAAAATATACAAGTGCCTTGTGGTATCCGACTCCGGTATTTCCTTCTGTACAATGATCTGGGGCAGCTTTGAAAATGCCTCATTATAAGTTTTTACAATTTCTTTCCGCCTCTTCGAGAACATCGGCAGCTTGTCCAGCTGGCTGATTACCAGTGCCGCCTGCATATCCGTCATCCGGTAATTCATTCCAAGCGCGGTCTGCTCATAGTACCATGGACCATCCGGCTCATGCTCCATCTGCCGGGAATCCTTCGTAATTCCGTGGGTACGATATAAAAGTAATTTCTGATAATATTCTTCGCTATTGGTCAGAACCGCACCGCCCTCACCGCCGGTCACTGTTTTAACCGGATGAAAGCTTAAAGTCGTCATGTCTGCTATAGATCCATTGTATTTCCCGTTATAGCGTGTCCCAATGACATGGGCGCCATCCTCTATCAGTACCAGATGATTCTTTCGGCAGTGGGAAAGTAACGCATCAAGTTCCACGGACTGTCCCGTAAAATCCACCGCCACCACAGCCCTCGTCCGCTCATTCGTCAGTTCCTTCACCTTAATAGGATCAATGTTATAGGTTTCTTCATTGATATCCGCAAACACCGGTCTTGCACCACAGTACAAGGCACAATTTGCCGATGCAGCAAAGGTAATCGGCGTAGTAATGACCTCGTCTCCTGCCCCGATTCCGGCTGCCTGACAGGCTATATGCAGCGCAGCAGTACCGTTGCTGCAGGCAACCGCATATTTCGCTCCGGTTATCTGACAAAGTCTTTTCTCCAGTTCATCAATCTTAGGTCCGCAGGTTAAAAAATCACTTTTCAACACATCAACTACAGCCTGTATATCTGCCTCATCAATATATTGGTGACCATAAAATAATTTCGTATCACGAACAGGGGTGCCTCCGCAAATTGCAGGTTTGTCCATAAGCTATCCTCTACTTTCCCGAAATCCGGGAAAACTGCTTTAATTTCCCCCGCATTCCGTATTAATCTGTATTCTGACCTCATCGGCTATTACTGCTATGTATTCACTATTGGTCGGTCTGCCCTGTCCGCTTTCGCTGCAGTATCCGAACAGACCTTCAAAAGTTTCCTTGTTTCCTCTTTCCCATGAAATTTCAATGGCATTGCGAATCGCTCTTTCAACCTTACCGTCAGTAGTATTATACTGCTTTGCTATCTCGGGGTAAAGCAGCTTTGTAACGCTTCCCACTACCTTCATGTCTTCTTCTGCCATAAGAACAGCCGACCTCACATAGCGATACCCTTTCAGATGTGCCGGAACACCCATATCAAGCATCATATGAGAAACCATTTGTTCTGCTTTCTTATCTTCGATTCTTTCCATAACAGCCACTCCCACCTCGTATATTTTACTGCTAGCTTAAGTATAAATTACAATTATACGTGTGAAAAGTTGTAATTCATCGCGCAATAGCCACCTTCTGCCATAATATTCTATTTTTCTCTATTTTAAACACCTTATCTAGCCGGCTTATATTTACCATCATTCACGATGAACCGCCACAGTATATTCCTGTACTCTTCTGTGGCATAATCAATTCCAACCCTTTTGGCAGTCATGTATTCCGGCCGGCAGCCATCATCCTCCAGCCACAGCCGGTCCGATGTCACCATATCTTCGCAGTTTAAATCCCTGTCTATCTCCATGGCGCGGGTAAGCTTCCCGGGTCCGTTATATCCTATGACACCGCGTATCAGTACTGCCTCCGGATGCCCCTGTCTGCCGCTGACGACGTTGAACAGGCAGTGGATGCCATAGCAGAGATAAACATAGGCAGTTCCGCCCTTCTCGTACAGGACCTTCGTCCTGTCTGTCTTTCCTTTGCTGGCATGACAGGCGGTGTCTTCTTCTCCGAAATAGCACTCTGTCTCCATGATTCTATACTTAAGGACACCCTGCTGCGTTTTTCTGCATAAAAGCATACCCAGCAATTCCGGTGCAAGCCGGGTAGCCGGCTGCTCAAGCACATCTCTCTTAAGGCGCTTGGTCATTTCAAATTCCTCCTAAGTCCTGCCTAGTTTTCCAGATAATCCAGATAATCCTCCTCGCAGGCAAACAGCATATAGCTTCCGTTTACAAGTCCCATATAACCATTGTTTACCACATATCCTTTCATCGTCCTGCCTCCTGTTATTCTGAACAATTTCCTTTGTTATATTTAGAATAACATTATGGCAGTCCAATAAACCGGACTCTCTGTGTGTATTTTATATTGTTTATATTATATTTTACGGCAAAGCGTAATATTCACGCAGCTGTTTTACTTTCTCCATAAATACCGTGTTGTCTTTGCTGGATAAGTTGATCTGATATTCGTGGGTATCAAAATTTTCTTCATTTAGCTGAAGAAGGCAGAGCGCTATGTTGGAGCAATGATCCGACACCCTTTCATAATTCGTTGTGATATCCGAAAGGACGAATCCCATCTCAATCGTACATTTCCCTTTGCGCAGACGCTTAATATGGCGTTTCTTGATTTCGGCATTCAGATAATCAATCACTTCCTCTAAAGGCTCCACCACACGTGCCAAACTTAAGTCTTCTTTCTGGAACACAGTTATGGATGTGTTGACGATTTCTTTAATGGCATCTGTAAAAATCGCCAGTTCCTCCTCCGCTTTCTTTGAAAAGGACAATTCCTTTTCATACATTTCCTTTGCAGATTCCATGATATTGATTGCATGATCTGAAATTCTCTCAAAATCACCGATACAATGAAGCAGTATGGACAATTCCTGGCTGTCCTTTGCCGTAAGATGTTTACTGCTTAATTTGACCAGATAAGATCCCAGTTCATCTTCATAATAATCCACCAGTTCCTCAAGGTCGATCACCTTTTCGGATGCCTTTTTATCGAACTTGTCCATCAGACGGATTGCCATGAACAATGCATCCTTCGCATAATTTGCCATATCAACTGCCGCATTTTTACACTGCTCAAGCGCAACTCTGGGCGTGTCCAGGAATCTGGGATCCAGAATCTGGATTTCCCTCTTCGCCTCCTCCAGAAGCTGGGTCTCCTCAGCGCTTTCAGGAATTGTCAGATATGCCAGCCGCTCCAGCACCCACGTAAACGGATACATGACAATGACTGAAACCACATTAAATGCTGTATGTATCACAGCAACTCCAAGCGCACTTGCCGGTTTGTTCAAAAATGCAAAATGAATCACCGCATCTAATGCATAAAAAACTGCCATAAAGGCAACTGCTTTTATAATTTTGTAATAAAGACCGATCAATGCCGCCCTCTTTGCCTGCTTTCCCGCACCTGCGCTGGAAAGCATTGCAGCTATACAGTCTCCTATATTCTGTCCCATAATAATAGGAATCGCTGTTGAGTAACTGACTGCACCGGAAACACACAGTGCCTGTAAGATACCGATGGATGCAGACGAAGACTGAATCACAGCCGTAAGCACAAGACCAATCAACATACCAAGCACCGGGTTAGAGAACATAAGAAGCATATGGGTAAATTCGGCATTTTCAGCCAGCGGCTTTACCGCGTTCGACATAGTATCCATTCCGATCATAAGCACTCCAAATCCAATCAGAATGGTAGCGGCAGCTTTATGCCTCTCTTTTTTGCCCATGCTCAGCATGATTACGCCTATCATTGCCAGAATCGGGGAAAAGGAAGATGGTTTCAGAAATTGGAGGAAAACACTTGATCCCCCCTCTACTCCTGTCAGACTGAGCAGCCATGCTGTCACTGTAGTACCCACATTTGCTCCCAGAATAACACCTACCGCCTGTGAAAGCTTCATGATACCTGAATTGACAAAACCTACCACCATAACAGTCGTTGCCGAGGAAGACTGGATGACCGCCGTTACGCCGGCTCCCAAAAGAATCGCCATCATCTTATTGGATGTAAGCTTTTCCAGAATAATTTCCAGCTTTCCGCCAGATGCCTTTTTAAGGCCTTCTCCCAGAACCTTCATACCATACAGAAACAAAGCTAGTCCGCCAATCATCGTCAGTATACTAAAAATATCCATATCCTATCCCTCCGGATGTCCGTAAAAAAGCTGCTACGTTTTTTATTTTACACTATTTCATCCTTTTTGAATATAGGCATTTTAACAAAGTGCCTCCATGTCCCTCAAAAGATTTTCCGTCAACTCTAATAGAATCTGCGCATCTTTCTCCACCATGCCGCATTTTTTATATCGAAGCAGGAAGCTTGCCATCTTATAGTTAAAGGACAGCTTCTCATGCTTTTCAAGGAATTGCGGGATTCTTTCTGCATATATCTTTGCATCCTCTTTCAAAGTAAACTGAATTTCCCCGTTTTTCCCTTTTATATCAGTGATATAAAGTTTATGCGCATTGACACGTATCATGGATATGCGGAACAGATTCTCCACCGCAACGGGCGTCTCTCCAAAGCGGTCCAGAAGCTCTTCCTTCATATCATCGCACTCTGACTGGCTCTCGATTCCGGCAATCCGCTTGTAAATATCCAGCTTCTGAATTTCGTTCACGATATAGGCAGACGGTATGAATGCATCCACATCCAAATCCACAGAAGTGTTGAAATCCTCCGCCGTACTAATTCCCTTCAGATTTTTTACCGCCTCATTTAACATCTTGCAGTACAGGTCATATCCCACCGCCTGCATATGTCCGTGCTGCTTCGCTCCCAGTAGATTTCCGGCACCGCGGATTTCCAGGTCACGCATGGCAATCTTAAACCCGCTCCCCAAATCGGTAAACTCCTTGATGGCAGCAAGTCTCTTTTCCGCCACTTCCTTCAACATTTTATCCCGTTTATACATAAGGAAGGCATAGGCCGTCCGATTGCTCCGCCCCACTCTTCCCCGAAGCTGATACAACTGGGAAAGCCCCATATTATCGGAATCATGGATGATCATGGTATTTACATTGGAAATATCGAGTCCGGTTTCAATAATTGTTGTGGACACCAGCACATCGATTTCTCCGTTAATGAATTCGTACATAATGCGCTCCAATTCACGCTCCTGCATCTGTCCGTGGGCAAATGCAACGACCGCCTCCGGCACCAGGCTCTGAATTATGGCTGCCACATCTGCAATGTTGTTCACTCTGTTGTAAACGTAGTACACCTGACCATTTCTGGACAGTTCGCGCACAATCGCTTCCCGGACCATCTCTTCATTGTACTCCAGCACATAGGTCTGGATTGGCATTCTGTCACCAGGCGCTTCCTCCAGCACGCTCATGTCACGGATTCCCACCAGACTCATATGAAGCGTCCTCGGGATCGGCGTCGCCGTCAATGTCAGCACATCTATGTTTTCCTTCATCTTTTTGATCTTCTCTTTATGGGAAACACCAAAGCGCTGTTCCTCATCAATGATCAAAAGGCCCAGATCCTTATAAACCACATCCGAAGATAAGACCCTGTGAGTGCCGATTACGATATCCACAAGTCCCTTTTTCAGATCCTCCACCGTCTTTTTCTGTTCCGCATTCGTCCTGAATCTGGACAACATATCTACACGCACCGGGAAGTCTTTCATTCTCTGGACAAAGGTACTATAGTGCTGCTGCGCCAGAATCGTTGTAGGCACCAGATAAACCACCTGTTTTCCTTCCTGAACCGCTTTAAATGCGGCACGGATGGCAATTTCCGTCTTGCCGTAGCCCACATCCCCACAGATCAGGCGGTCCATGATCTTACTGCTCTCCATATCTTTCTTTGTTGCCAAAATAGCAGCAATCTGATCTTCCGTCTCCTCGAAGGGAAACATCTCCTCAAATTCCTTCTGCCAGACGGTATCTTTCCCATATTGAAAGCCGTTTTTCTGCTGGCGCGCTGCATACAACTCCACCAGATCTTTTGCTACCTCTCCAGCAGCTTCCTTCGCCTTACTCTTTGTGCGGATCCACTCCTGGGTTCCAAGCTTATTCAGTTTGGGACGTTTGGCATCCGCCGATGCGTACTTCTGTATCACATCCAGCCCCGTTGCCAGCACATACAAATTGCCGCCGTCCCGATACTCAATCTTGATATAGTCCTTTACGACTTTTTCAACTTCTACCTTCTCAATACCTTTATAAATTCCAAGCCCATGATTCTCGTGAACCACATAATCTCCCACTTTCAGCTCATTAAAGTCATTGATCTTGCGCCCTTCATAGGTTTTCTTCTTTTTCTTCTTCTTTTTATCGGCACCGAAGATATCACTTTCAGAGATAATCACAAATTTAAGCAGCGGATATTCAAATCCCTTCATTACCCTGCCATAAAATGTCATAATCTCCCCAGCCTGCACTTCCCGATCCGGATCCTCCGTGTAAAAAGCAGTCAGCCCTTCATCCCGCAGATCCTGCGCAAGCCTTGCCGCCCGGGTTCTGGAACCGGACAGAAGCAGCATCCTATATCCGTTCTTTTTATAACGCTTTAAGTCCTGCACCAATGCTTCAAAACTATTGTTATAGGAAGAAATACTCTTAACGGATATATCCGCCTTTCTCTCTACTTTAAACAGCGTATTTTTCAACTCCAGTGACGCCAATGTCACAATTCTTCCCTGCTGCATCTTCGCCGCAGTTTCTTCCGCCGAATACAAAAGCTTCATCTGCCCCGGAAGGATATATCCCTTTTCCACACGGTGCATCATACTTTCCCTGAATTCCAGTTCCACTGCGTCTGCATGCTCCTTGACTCTGGCGGGTTCATCCACGAAAACGCAGGCAGTGCTTTTATCGAACAGTTCCAGAAAAGAAACGGTATCATCATAAAAATAATGAACATAAGAATCCAGATTGACCAGATTCTGAAATTCATAGACCTGTTCTTTCAGCTCTCTGATCTGGGTCTCAACCCTATGTGCCTCTTCCGTACGAAATTCCTTCCGCAGCTTTTCACTGAAAGCTTTTCCTTCCTTCTCAATCTTATCCATTCCCTTCTTTAAACGTTCCGGGGAAAGCAACATTTCGCCTGCAGGATAAATCGTAATGCAGGAAAGCTTTTCTATAGAGCGCTGGCTCAGTACGTCAAAACTGCGGATAGATTCAATTTCATCCCCCCATAATTCGATACGGTAAGGATTTTCTTCCGTCAGATCAAAAATGTCCACAATGCCGCCCCGGATGCTGAACTGCCCCGGCGCCTCCACCTGATAATTCTTTTCATAGCCCATTTCTACCAGCCGCTGTGCTAATTTTCTTTCATCCAGCTGGCTTTTCCCATCAATGGTAAGAAGATGCTCTTTCCAGACAGAAAGGGGAATCTGGGGCGCCATCAGACTGCTGAAGGTAGTGACCACCGTAACCGGTTTGCCCTCCAGCATACGCCTAAGACACTTAATACGCTCTGTCACCAACTGATTTCCGTGGATATCCGCCTGATAAAAAATCAAATCCTTGGCAGGATACGATACCACATTTCTGTCATAGAGACGATAGTCCTCCGTCAGCTCCTTTACTTTGAGGTCACTGAAAGTAACGATGAGTTTATGTTTAACCCCTTCGCCAAGACCATATATCATATGAAGCTTTTGGGATTCCACGCAACCGATCAGCGCTGCCGAGGTCATTCCCTTTTGCAATTTCTCCTTGATCTCTATAAATTCTCCCAGTTCCTCTAAAGGCGCTGTCAATGCTCTCATGTATCTCTTTTCCTTTCAACTCTCACATTGAAACCTTGCGGTTAAATTCATTCATTGCCTGATCCACGTCACCCGTCAGCATGATTTCTGCAGCTTTAACTGCTTTCTCCACGCCCTCTTCCATAAGGGGCTTTTCCTCCTTGGAAAAATGTCCCAATACATAATCCGCCAGGTCATATCCCTTAGGCTTTTCACCGACTCCTATACGAATCCGCTGGAACCCTTCACTGCCAAGATTCTTGATAATATTTTTCAGTCCGTTGTGACCTCCGGCGCTTCCCTTTTTCCTCACCCGGATCTGCCCCGGCGGCAGACTGATATCATCCGAAATCACGATCAACTGTGTCTCCACATCAATTTTATAGTAATCCGCCAGCGGACGGATGCTTTCACCGCTCAGGTTCATAAAAGTGAGGGGTTTTACCAAAATCACTTTCTGACCATTTATGACGCCTTTTCCTGTAAGGGCTTTGTTTTTGATATCCATGACGAATATATTATACTTGTCCGCCAGGGCGTCAATGGCGGCAAAGCCGATGTTGTGTCTTGTATTATCATATTCTTTTGTTGGGTTTCCGAGTCCTGCTATAATGAACATTGGTGGGTCCTTTCTAATTTGGTTAGAAGAAATGGGGGGATGGGGTGTAGTGGTACGCATAAGGAGGAAGGAGAAGGCTGGGGGGATAAAAAACTGTACCGGGCCTATGTACAGCGGTAAGTAGAATTAAGTATCCCTTGGGTAGGTGCATCAGGGAGGACGCAAACGGCGTATTGGTCCATCCATGGACCAAGTTACGCCTTCGCCGGACGTCCTGTCCGGCGATTGCTGGGTATCGAAAGGGATACTAAATTCTTCTAACCGCTTCCCATAAGGCCCGGTACAGTTTTTTATCCCCCCAGCCTTCTCCTTCCTCCTTATGCTACTTCTACTGTATTCCTATCGCGCCATTTGGCGCTTTTATACTATTCCCCATAGATTCATCCGTGTATCCGCAAGTTCCATCTCTCTCTGTGTTGAATTATTTCTATTATGTGCTACTTTGCAATAATAGCATATCTTTTTCTTTTAAGTAAATAGTTTCCCTTAAAAGAGGCATGTTCTTTACCGCCTGTTTATAAATCCACAATTTTAGCGAGAACAAAATACTCTAATTTTATTCTATACACTTTTCTTGTATTTTGATGCATCCAGGAAAAATGTTGGCAGGTGTTCTGCGGGGCGGGCTCCTTTGGGGGAGGTGGGGTGCATAGGGGGAATGGTTTCCCGGGCGGGATATCCGTCTTCCGGTGCCTGGTGGGATAAAAAACTTTTCCGGTCCTTATGGGAAGTGGTTAGAAGAATTTAGTATCCCTTTAGACACCCAGCAATCACCGGACAGGAGGTCCGGTGAAGGCGTAACTTGGTCCATGGATGGACCAATACGCCGTTTGCGTCCTCCCTGAGTCCCCTTGCAAGGGATACTTAATTCTTCTTACCACTGGACATAGGACCGCAAAAGATTTTTTACCCCACCAGGCGCCGGAAGACGGATATCCCGCCCGGAACCCATTCCCCCTATGCCCCACCTCCACCAAAGGAGCCCGCCCCGCAGAACACCTGCCAACATTTTTCCGTCCCCCGCCACTCCCCACAAAAAAAGGGATCATCTTCCGATGACCCCTTCCTGTTCCACTTATTCTTCGTCCGGTTCTAACAGCGCCTTCTGGTACCGATCCAGAATAATCGTCTGTATCTTTTCCCTTGTAGAAGAATTAATAGGATGAGCGATATCCCTGTATTCACCATCTGTTGCCTTTTTACTGGGCATTGCTATAAATAATCCTTTATCCCCCTCTATTACCTTGATATCATGAATCACGAACTCCTCATCAATGGTAATCGAAACAATGGCGCGCATCTTACCTTCTTTGGTAATCTTCCTCACTCTTACATCCGTAATTTGCATTTTCTTGTCCCCCTTAGTCAGTCTATGATTAACGTTGGCCTCCCGTCGAATGCGAAACATGTTCCTCTTGTTTGAGTGCACTACATAACGTATCTGTCGTTTCTCTCCAGTACAATCTTAATACCATCATTACCGGTATGGTAGGAATTGGCTCTGATTGTATCACGGCTCTCCACGATACAATTTTCAATATGCGTGTTATCTCCGATATAGACATCATTTAAAATGATGGAATTCTTAATGTAACAGTTATTTCCAATGTATGCCTGTTTAAAGATTACAGAATCTTCTACTGTACCATTAATGATACATCCGCTGGAAATAAGGCTGTTTCTGACCTGTGAACCTACATTGTATTTGGCAGGCGGCAGATCATCCACCTTTGAATAAATATCCGGATACTGCTTGAAGAAGTAATCTCTTATTTCTGGCTTTAGGAAATCCATATTGGTGCTGAAATAATCCTCCACAGTTGCGATATTTCTCCAGTAGTCCTGAATCTTATATCCGTAGATTCTCTTCATGTTCTTATAGCGGATTAAAATATCCTTTACGAAGTCATATCTGTCCTCTTCCGCACATTTCTCAATCATCTCTATGAGCTGACGTCTTCTGACTACGTAGATACCGCAGGAAACCGTATTGGATTTAGCCACCACCGGTTTTTCTTCAAACTCTTCAATACGACTTTCTTCGTTCATCTTAATCGTACCGAATCTGTCAACATTTACGTTGGAAGGCATGTCTTTGCATACCACTGTAATGTCTGCTTTCTTTGCTATATGATATTCAAGCACTTTATTGTAATCCAGCTTATATACACAGTCGCCGGACGCAATCACCACATACGGTTCATGACTGGTCTTTAAGAATGATAAATTCTGTGCAATTGCATCTGCTGTTCCCCTGTACCAGAAGTTGCTCTCAGCCGTAGTCGTCGGTGTAAATACATATAAACCGCCCTGTTTACGTCCGAAATCCCACCATTTAGAGGAATTTAAATGTTCATTCAGGCTCCTTGCATTATACTGAGTAAATACAGCAACCTTCTGAATATGGGAATTCGTCATATTGCTCAGCGCAAAGTCGATACTTCTATAACTGCCTGCGATAGGCATTGCACATACCGCTCTCTTCTGTGAGAGTTCTTTCATCCTATAACTGTTTCCGCCTGCTAATACTATACCAATTGCTCTCACTATTCCTCACCTGCCTTAATCAATGTTTTTCCGCTTGCAAGATAATTATCCGGGTAATCTTCTTTCGAAGTGATTCCGAATATGCAGGAGTTCTTGCCTACCGTAATTCCAGCCGGTACTACACTCTTTTCTCCTATTGTAACAATACCGCTATTGTAAATATGAGGATCCGTCTCATTGGGAACTTCTTCGCCATAACCCAGCTTGACACCATCTTTAATCTCTGCGCCCTCTGCCACGATTGCCTTATAAAGTTCGCATCCATCCCCAATCACAGCGTTATTCATAATGATAGAATCCCGGATAATGGTATTTTTCCCTATTGTAACGCCGCAACCGATAACTGAATTATAGATCTTACCGTAAATATCTGTTCCTTCTCCTACGATACTTTTCTCCACCACAGAATCGCTGGCGAGGTATTGAGGCGGAAGGCTCTCGCTTTTTGTGTATATTTTCCAATACTCTTCATATAAATTGAATTCCGGAACCAAGTCGATCAATTCCATGTTTGCTTCCCAGTAAGAATTCAAGGTTCCTACATCTTTCCAATAGCCGTTGAATTCATACGCATAGAGAGGATCCCCCTTATCATGGCAATACGGAATGATATGTTTACCAAAATCCAGTCCCGGCTGCTCTGCATTGGCGAGCAGTGCTTCTTTTAAGGTTTTCCAATTGAAAATATAAATTCCCATGGATGCCAGATTGCTTCTGGGATTTTCCGGTTTTTCTTCGAAATCGGTAATTTTTCTGTTTTCATCCGTAATCATGATTCCAAAACGCTTTGCCTCTTCCATAGGAACCGGCATAACCGCGATTGTTACGTCCGCTTCCTTTTCTTTATGGAAATCCAGCATGACTTCGTAATCCATCTTGTATATGTGATCTCCGGAAAGTATCAGAACGTATTCCGGATTGAAGCTGTCCATATAATCCAAGTTCTGATAAATTGCATTGGCGGTACCGGTATACCACTCACTATTTGTACTCTTCTCATAGGGTGGGAGGACTGTTACGCCGCCTATATTTCTGTCCAGATCCCAGGGAATACCGATTCCAATATGGGTATTCAGTCGTAAGGGCTGGTACTGTGTCAGAACGCCGACTGTATCTACACCAGAATTGATACAGTTGCTTAACGGAAAGTCAATAATACGGTATTTCCCCCCAAAAGATACCGCCGGCTTGGCCACCTTAGACGTAAGCACACCCAGCCTGCTTCCCTGACCACCTGCTAATAACATGGCAATCATCTCTTTTTTAATCATGTCATCACCTCTTACAAGTAATTTTTTACTACATTTTTGATACAAGTAGCAATCGTGGAATTTATGAATAGTATATCATAGGTTGCTTTAAAAGTGAATATTTTTTACAAATTTATTCCATTAGTCTATGATTTTTATGTCAATTTTTTACATACTAAACAGCAGCATTTTCCATATTTTCTACAATATTTTGTATATATAATCCACAATTATCGCATATTTTGTCAAAAATGCCATTGGCTTTTTTTGTGTAATTATATATAATTAGGTTAAAACTATTGTATAGACGGAGGGTTTTACATGTATCAATTAGATTTTAATCACCCTATTCACATACATTTTATAGGAATCGGAGGCATCAGCATGAGCGGTCTCGCTGAGATTCTGATAGACAAAGGCTTCAAGGTCTCCGGCTCCGATACCAAAGCATCTTCCCTGACAGAACTCCTTTCCAGAAAAGGCGCCACTATCTATTATGGACAAAAAGCAGAAAATCTAAGCAGCGACATTGATCTTGTAGTATATACCAGCGCTATTCACCCTGACAATCCGGAATATGCCGCCGCACAAAAGCTACAGCTTCCTTCTTTGAGCAGGGCACAGCTTTTAGGACAGCTGATGAAAAATTATGAGATTCCCATAGCAATCAGCGGTACTCACGGAAAGACCACTACCACTTCCATGATTTCAGAAATCCTTCTGGAGGCAGGAGTCGATCCCACCCTTTCTATCGGCGGCATCCTTAAGACAATCGACGGCAATATCCGCATTGGTCACGGCAAATGTTTTGTTACGGAAGCCTGCGAATATACCAACAGTTTCTTAAGCTTTTTCCCCAAAATAGGTATCATTCTTAACGTGGAAGAGGATCATCTGGACTTTTTTAAGGATATTAATGATATCCGCCATTCTTTCCACCAGTTTGCTGCCCTTCTTCCTGAGGATGGCACTTTAATCATCAACGGCGAGATCCCCGAAATAGATACCATTCTGGAAGATCTTAACTGCCGTATTATTACCTATGGCGGTACGGATTCTTATGACTATCACCCGGAAGATATCCGCTACAGCGAAACCGGATGCGGTAGTTTTACTTTAATAAGGAAAGACGGGTCACAAGAATCGATTTCCCTCAATGTCCCGGGCCGTCACAATATCTATAATGCCATGGCAGCTATTGCTCTTGCCGACCTGCTCTCCATCGATTACATCTCAATCCAAAAAGCATTGTCCAACTTTCATGGCACGGATCGGCGCTTTGAGTACAAAGGCACCAAGAACGGAACTGTTATAATAGATGATTATGCACATCATCCTACAGAAATTACTGCAACTTTGAATGCAGCGTTAAATTATCCGCATAAAACCCTCTGGTGCGTGTTCCAGCCTCACACTTTTACCCGCACCAAGGCCTTTATGAAGGAATTTGCAAGGGCGCTGTCCTTTGCCGATCATGTGGTTCTTTCCGATATTTATCCTGCCAGAGAAAGCGATGACCTTGGAATCAGTTCAAAAACACTTCAGAAAGAAATCGAGGCTCTTGGCAAAAGCTGTTACTATTTTCCTTCTTTTGCAGAGATTGAAAATTTTCTTTTGGAAAATTGTTCCCCCGGGGATTTGTTGATAACTATGGGAGCCGGAGATGTTGTAAATATTGGGGAAAATCTATTAAAACGTTGATTGTCCACATTGTCCACATATTTGAATGCCCAAAAGCATGTCAGATATGTGGATATTTTTTAAAAAATACAATTTTATTTTTTCCGATATTTTACACACTTTTGCAATTGACTCATGTAATATTTTTCCTTATATCCACATTATCCACACTTTCCACAGAATCTGAAAACCCTTGAAAATACTGGATTTTTATGATTTTTTCCTATTTCAATTTCAGAATGCTTGTGCTATAATTCAATTTGCTTTCATTCGTGTAAATAAAATAAGGTCAGGTGATGATCCCATGAGTCGCTTTAAAATTTATCAGGAAAACTGTTCTGATGTAACCGTTGTGCCCAATCTATTCATAGATGAATATATGAAAGATGCCAACGATGCCCAACTTAAAATATATTTGTATCTGCTCCGTGTTATGAGCGCAGGACGCTCTACCAGTGTCTCTGACATAGCAGATCAATTTAATCATACGGAAAAAGATGTGGTACGGGCCCTTAAGTATTGGGAAAAAAATCACCTTCTCGTTCTAGAATATGACAGTGCCAAAAATCTTTCCGGGATTCAGCTTATGGATATTTCCAGACGCCCCAGCACTGATACGGTTTCCCTTGCCCCTGTTGTCCCGCTTCCTTCTAAGACAGAAGCTTCTTTGGAAAAAACCGAATTTTCCAAACCTTCTTACAGCGTGGATGAATTAAAAGAATTTAAGAATAACGAGGAAACTTCTCAAATTCTTTTTGTCGTAGAACAATATATTGGGAAACCTTTAAGTCCTTCTGAAATAAGAACAATCCTCTTCTTCACAGACAAGCTTAAATTTTCAGAAGACTTAATCGATTATCTGATTCAATATTGCGTGGATAAAGGGAAAAAAGATTTCAGATACATAGAAAAAGTCGCTATCAGCTGGGCCGAGGAAGGTATCACCACACCGAAGCAGGCTTCAAAATTTGCAGTTAAATATGATAAGACCGTTTATGATACCATGAAAGCTCTGGGCAAATCCGGTACCCCCACAAAAACAGAGGCCGATTTTGCCATTAAATGGGTAAAGACTTACGGCTTTTCAAAAGATATCATCCTCGAGGCCTGCCGCCGCACGGTCATGGCAACAGATAAACACCGCTTTGAATACGCAGACAGTATTCTGACAAGCTGGCATCAGAAACAGGTGCATCATAAATCTGATATCAAAGCTTTGGACGAGGCCTACACTAAGAGCAGATCCCTTACACCAAAGCCTCATAACACAAGTACAGGACAGTTTAATCAGTTCATGCACAATGAATATGATTTTGATGCGCTCGAAAAAGAAATCTTAAGCAATTAGAGAACGGTCGCAAAAGGAGAATAACCGTGGCATTAACTAACTCTCAGTATGAAGCAATCATGCGCGAATACGAAGATAAACAGACAAGGAACAGACACCTTGTTGAGAACCGCACGGCAGAAGTGTACAAAAATGTATCAGGATACCGCGAACTTTCCGAGGCGATTGCCGCCACTTCTGTATCTCAGGGCAAGAAACTGCTGGAAGGCGATGAACGTGCACTGGAGGATTTAAGAAATTCCATCCGTGACCTTTCTAATATGAAAGAGCAGCTTCTTGTCGGTGCCGGATACCCTCTTAATTATCTCGAACCTGTTTATGACTGCCCCGACTGTAAAGATACCGGATATATAGAGGGCGTTAAATGCCATTGTTTTAAGCAGGCTGTCATAGACCTGCTCTATGAGCAGTCCGGCATCCGCAGTATGCTGGAAAAGGAAAACTTCGATGTCCTTACTTATGATTATTATCAGGGGGAAGACCTTGAACGTTTTCAAAACTCCGTTCATACATGCCATAACTTTATAAAAACTTTCGATTCAGACTATCATAATTTATTCTTTTATGGTACAGTGGGTACGGGCAAATCTTTTTTATCCGGCTGTATTGCCAAAGAATTAATAGAAAGCGGTCATTCCGTCATCTATTTTAGTTCTGCCGGGCTTTTTGAAACTTTATCCAGAAATATGTTTGATTACAAGAACAAAGATGACATTCTAGGTTTTCATGAGGATTTATACGGCTGTGATTTGCTCATTATTGATGATCTGGGGACGGAATACACCAACAACGTTACCGTATCCGTATTCTTCTCCTTATTAAATCAGCGGCATCTCGGGAAAAAGTCCACGATCATTTCAACGAATCTTTCCTTAGAGGACTTGCGAAACCGCTATTCGGACCGAATTTTTTCCCGGATAACCAATCAATACATCATATGCAAATTCACCGGACCTGATATCCGGATGCTCAAAAAAAGACTTCAAAACAGAAAGTGAGGTACCTTCATGGCACATCGTGAAGAAACAAGAAACTTGGAAACTATCCCTGTAGGTTCCCTGGGAATCATCCCCTTAGAGGGCTGCCGTTCTCTGGGAGAAAAAGTAGATGATTATCTGGTAAAATGGCGCACCGTCCGCGAAAGCGAACACAAAGAAAGCCTTGCCTTTGCAGGATATCAAAGAGATTCCTACATTTTAAAAGCAAAAGTGCCCCGTTTTGGATCCGGTGAGGCAAAAGGAATGATCTTGGAATCTGTCCGCGGAACGGATTTGTATCTTCTGGTGGACGTTGCCAACTACAGCCTTACTTACTCTCTGTGCGGACACGAAAATCACATGTCCCCTGACGACCATTATCAGGATTTGAAGAGAATCATCGCCGCTGTAGGCGGAAAGGCAAGACGTATCACCGTCATCATGCCCTTCCTTTATGAGAGCAGACAGCATAAAAGAACTGCCAGAGAATCTCTTGACTGTGCACTTGCACTTCAGGAAATGGTTCGTATGGGTGTTGACAATATCATTACCTTTGACGCACATGACCCCAGAGTGCAGAATGCAATTCCTCTGCACGGCTTCGAAACTGTACAGCCTACTTACCAATTTATAAAAGGGTTACTAAAGAATGTGAAGGATCTGCAGATTGATTCTAATCATATGATGGTAATCAGCCCTGATGAAGGCGGTATGAACCGTGCCATTTACATGGCCAACGTGCTTGGGCTGGATATGGGTATGTTCTATAAGAGAAGAGATTACACCCGCGTAGTGAACGGGCGCAATCCCATTGTGGCACATGAATTCCTGGGTTCCTCCGTGGAAGGAAAAGATATGGTCATCATTGACGATATGATTTCTTCCGGTGAAAGTGTATTAGAGGTTGCCACCGCCTTGAAGGAACGGAAAGCGCGCAAAATTTTCATCTGCACCACCTTTGGCTTATTTACCAATGGTCTTGATCGTTTTGATAAAGCTTACGAAAATGGAATCATCGACAAAGTGCTGACCACCAACTTAATTTACCAGCCGCTGGAACTCCTTGAGCGCGAATGGTACATTGACTGTGATATGAGCAAATATATTGCATACTTGATCGACACTTTAAACCATGACGTTTCCATCAGTGATCTCCTTGATCCCAACCAGCGTATTCAGAACGCAGTTGCCAGATACAAGGCAGGCGAAGCAATCGATTAACCGGTTTTTGATCCCCCTGGTCCTAAGAAACCTGATATACATATAGGACATAGGGGGATTGTTCATTTGCATAAGTGCCAATCCGTTCAAGTCCCGCTTCCGCCTCATTCGTCAGTTCTATTCTGGAAAAAATGTATTTTCCCCCAAGCGCTTTAAAAGCATCAATATCAATATAGATGTCCTGATCCGTCACATTTAGGCTGCGCTGGGCATTCACAATAGATAAATCCGTCCCCGAATATAAATAAGCTCTGGCTCCCCAGCTGTCAAAATAGTCTCTGCTTTCTTCCACCCGCTCAAGCGCCGGGGCAACGATCTTCCGAAAGTCTTCCTTATAACTCTGAGCGTAAAATCCCAGATAACCATCCAATGTAGCGATTCCATTATACTCCAGAATTGCCGGATAAAAGCCATAGGCAGCGGACCATTCTCCCTGATAGCCCATGTCCTTCTTTGCCTGCTCAAATAATTCCTCCGAATAAAATTCTCCGAAGCTTAGCTGCTGTGTTTTTCCACCTTTAACCAACCGATATATCTGACTAAAACAGGTGTGATACAGATCATTGTATCGTGTGCCCGAAAGCACAATAATCAGCAAGGATACCACTGCCAATAGATTGGCAAACATCTTCAGATTCTTCCTGCCGCTGTCATATAACCGTTTCAACACCACGAAAAAGGCTGCATACCAAATAAACGGGCTGAAAAATACCGTTCTGTTAAACTGCCAGCCGGTGAGCGGAGGGCAAATGGCTTCCACCACATTCCTGAAACCTTCCCAATAATAAATTCCATAAACGATGCTGTTAAAGACCAATATCAGCATCAATAAATTATACAAATCATGAAAAATACCTTTCACATTCTTCTTTATGATATAAAAGGCATTCAATAGGATAAAGTAAACCGAACATACCGGAAGCACCAGATAAGAATGTGCGCTTTCCGCATGAAACATTCCGGCAGTAAACACCTCGCCTATCGTCTTTAGAATCTCTCCTGCCGTAAAGCTGCCCGCCTCCATAGTAGAGCGTATCGTCACTTCATCTCCTAAAAGCATCATCCCAAACAATCTGTATTCACAAGCAATACAACCGGCTGCCAAAACACAGATGGAAAGCAGTATTCTTCCCGGAAACTTTTTGTCCCTGATCCATATCCAGATCAGTGCCGCTGCCATATACGCCAGTATGAACAAACCAAAATAGGAAAAATAGGAAAGAAAGGGATAAAAGAACAGCGCCGCATACCACTTTGCTGAGGGCTGTGCGTATATTTTGCGGATCAGATAGATCACCAGCGGAATAGACGCAAAAGGGATCCCAAAAGCCGGAAATACATTGAGTACACCGTAGGCAAGCCCCAGAGTCCAAACGAGAGGTTTGTAATACTCATATTTTTCACCGTACAGATCTTTAGCAAGAAGCATGCAGGAACCTATCGCAATCACTATCTTCAGCAGATATCCCGCGATATAAGCCGGATATGCAGGCAGAACCATATAAAGCATCGTATAAAGGGAAAACTCTGCCGGAAGAGAGTCCCTGCTGATTCCTCCTAAAAACGGCACGTCCACGCCGTGCCTGAAAAACGTCTTTGTATCCTTCATCATCTGGAATTGCGGAATAAACAAATCCAGATTATCGTGAACTGCAATGATACTGTCCTCACCACTGAGAGCAAACACCAGTCCCGCAAACAGGATAAATCCTGCCGCAATAAAAAGGTACCATTTTGAAATCAGTTTTTTCAACTTTTCTCCCCCTCGTCTTCTCTTAGTCCCCGTCTTTCCTTCTCGCAGACCAGTGTAAAACGGTATTCAAAGTCTCTTCTGTTCTTAAGCGCCATATTGGAGAGAATCAGTCCCGCAAAGAACGACTGAATTGCCGCCATCATTACAAAACCACAGACGATAAGCGTAGGGAATTTCAATACCAGACCGGTTTTCATATATTCCAGAAGAACCGGTATAAAGAAAATAATAGCAATCACTGCGAAAAACAGCGCCAAAAGGCTGAAAAAGCCAAAAGGTTTATAATCACGGTAAAGGCGGAAAATCGTGCCCAGCACCTTGAAGCCATCAGAATAAGTATTCAGCTTAGATACGCTTCCTTCCGGTCTGTCCCTGTACTCCACGATCACATTGTCAATCTGCATATGATTATAAACTGCATGTATGGTCATTTCCGTTTCAATCTCGAACCCTTTGGAGAGAACCGGAAATGTCTTTACAAATCCATAGCTGAAAGCGCGGAACCCTGTCATAATATCTTTAACATCACAGCCAAACAACTGATTGATACTTGCACGCACCAGAGAATTTCCAATATTATGAAAAGGGCGCTTATTTTCTTCAAAATAAGTGGAAGAGAGCCGGTCGCCTACCACCATATCCGCATTATGATAAAGCACCTTGTCCACCATTTCCGGAGCATACTCCATGGGATAGGTATCATCTCCATCCACCATAATATAGCACCGCGCTTCTATCTCACGGAACATCCTCCTGATTACATTTCCTTTTCCCTGCATATATTCACGGCGTACAACTGCTCCATGAGCTTTTGCAATTTCTGCCGTGCGGTCCGTAGAGTTGTTATCATAGATATAAATCACTGCCTCCGGCAGTGCATTTCTGGCATCTTCTATGACCTTGGCTATGGTCTTCTCTTCGTTATAACATGGAATTAAGACTGCTATTTTATCCATTCCCATCAATTCCTTCCGTTTCACTAATAAATATACCTATTTTTTCATTTTATCAGAGTTACCAAGGGAAGTCCAGATATACGTGTTGCCAAAACAAATTCTGTGGGCTATACTATTATAGGTTAATATTCATAGGTAATTGTTAAATGCATTGATTTGCGATGGAACGGCGCAGCCGTCCATAG
>CAYOED010000003.1:0-120036 GCA_964402925.1 uncultured Lachnospiraceae bacterium
GTATAAAGGATCTGCCAATACATCTCTTTTCTGAATATGTCCTTTACGTGGCACGGTTCTTCCCTCCTTAATTATTTACTAATCACAAACCTGCTATACAGATTTGTAATCCGCAGAGCGCTGTTTGCGTCCGCGCACATTAAATCATCGGTACTCACAGTGTTTCGTTCTAATTTACATTTTGTGTACGTGCGGTAAGTCTTATTACAATATCGTAACAGAATTCCAACACTAAATTAGTTTACGTTTGTGGGTCCAATCTGTTCCAAACACTATTTGCCTGCTTTAGGTCTCTTAGCGCCATATTTGGAACGGGCCTGCTTTCTGTTAGCAACTCCCGCAGTATCAAGTGTACCTCTGATGATGTGGTATCTTGTACCTGGTAAGTCTTTAACTCTTCCGCCTCTTATAAGAACAACGCTGTGCTCCTGCAGATTATGACCTTCTCCCGGAATGTAGCTTGTTACTTCGATTCCGTTGGAAAGACGTACTCTGGCGATCTTTCTTAAGGCTGAGTTAGGCTTCTTAGGAGTAGCTGTCTTAACAGCAGTACAAACACCTCTCTTCTGAGGAGCAGAAGTATCGGTTGCTTTCTTGTGAAGGGAATTCCATCCTTTCTGAAGAGCGGGAGCCGTTGACTTCTTTACTGATGTCTGACGTCCTTTTCTGACTAACTGGTTAAATGTTGGCATTCTGTTTCACCTCCTGCTTATAAAATCCTATTAGTATGCATCGTTATGCACACTAAATCAGTATAATTGCTCATTTTTTTCTTGTCAATATGTTTCTTTGTAAATTTTAGGCAAAAAATATGCTGATTTCACAGCATTTTCACCAAATATGATTTTATTCTCTTCCGCTGTGCAATCCAAGCAGGCAAAAAATCTCCGTGCTTACTATATATAGTATACACGGAGATTTCAACTACTAATCATCATCCAGGCTTTACAGTTCGTCTACTGTCGATTCACCCTGGTATTCCTTTTTATTCTTCTATCATTTCTTCCACTTCTTCTGATACAGCTTCCGTGATTTCTTCCACAGCTTCTTCAATCACTTCATCGCCTGCATCCACTTCCTCGTCAAAAGAAATTTCTGCATCCTCTTCCATATCAAGGTCGATTGTACCCATCAGATTATTGTCAGTGGAAAGTCTTGTATTGCGGTAACGCTTCATTCCTGTACCTGCCGGAATCAGCTTACCGATAATGACATTTTCCTTAAGACCGATCAGCGGATCGCTCTTACCCTTAATTGCAGCTTCCGTCAGTACCTTAGTAGTCTCCTGGAAGGATGCTGCAGATAAGAAGGAGTTGGTAGCAAGTGCTGCCTTAGTGATTCCAAGCATGACCTGCTTGCCATCTGCAGGTTCTTTGCCTTCTGCAATCAGTCTCTCATTGATATCTTCATATTCAAGCACATCCACCAGTGTTCCAGGAAGGAAATCTGTATCTCCGTTATTCTCAATCCTGATCTTTTTCAGCATCTGACGGACAATCACTTCAATATGCTTATCACTGATATCAACACCCTGAAGACGGTATACTCTCTGTACTTCGCGGAGCATATAATCCTGAACGGCACGGATACCCTTGATCTTTAACAGATCGTGAGGATTTACACTACCTTCTGTCAGTTCATCACCGGCTTCAAGCACTGCACCGTCTACAATCTTGATTCTTGAACCGTAGGGAATCAAATATGCCTTTGACTCTCCGGTTTCATTGTTCGTAATGACGATCTCACGCTTCTTCTTCGTATCCTTAATCGTTGCCACACCGCCGAATTCAGCGATAATCGCAAGTCCCTTAGGTTTTCTTGCCTCAAACAATTCCTCTACACGGGGAAGACCCTGGGTAATGTCATCGCCGGCAACGCCGCCTGTATGGAAGGTACGCATGGTAAGCTGTGTACCCGGTTCACCGATAGACTGTGCTGCAATGATTCCGACAGCTTCACCTACCTGAACTGCTTCGCCGGTTGCCATGTTAGCACCGTAACATTTTGCACAGATACCGATGTGGGAGCGGCAGGTAAGAATCGTACGAATCTTCACTTTCTCAATAGGCTCACCCTTTTCATCTACACCTACGCTTAAAATCTTTGCTGCACGGCTCGGCGTAATCATATGATTATGCTTTACAATAAGGTTTCCGTCTCTATCTTTAATATCCTCACAGGAATATCTTCCTGTAATCCTGTCTTTCAGACCTTCAATTGTCTCTTTTCCATCCATGAAAGCAGATACCCACATACCCGGGATTTCTTCCTTGCCTTCCATACAGTCAACTTCACGGATAATCAGTTCCTGTGATACGTCAACCATACGTCTTGTAAGATATCCGGAGTCAGCGGTACGAAGGGCAGTATCGGACAGACCCTTACGTGCACCGTGTGCGGACATGAAGTATTCCAGTACGTCCAGTCCTTCACGGAAGTTTGACTTGATAGGCAATTCAATGGTTCTACCGGTTGTATCCGCCATCAGTCCGCGCATGCCGGCAAGCTGCTTAATCTGCTGGTTAGAACCACGGGCACCGGAGTCAGCCATCATAAAGATGTTGTTATACTTATCCAGCCCTGCAAGCAGCACATCTGTCAGCTTCTTATCTGTTTCATTCCATGTTTCAACAACTGCACGGTATCTTTCTTCCTCTGTGATCAGACCACGTCTGAAGTTCTGGGAAATCTTATCTACCGTAGCCTGTGCCTCGTCTAACATTTCCTGCTTCTGTGCAGGCACCGTCATATCTGAAATGGAAACGGTCATTGCCGCTCTTGTGGAATACTTATAGCCTGTCGATTTAATTAAGTCCAGTACCTCTGCCGTTACAGAAGCCCCATGTGTATTGATGACCTTTTCAAGGATCTGCTTTAACTGCTTTTTACCAACATGGAAATCCACTTCAGGCAAAAGTAGATTTTCCGGCTTACTTCTATCCACGTATCCTAAATCCTGAGGAAGGATTTCATTGAAAAGGAAACGTCCAAGAGTCGATTCTACAATGCCGGATACTTCGCTGCCTTCTGCATTCTTCCTTGATACCCTGACTTTAATTCTGGAATGAAGCGTACATGCGCCATTTTCATATGCAAGGATGGCTTCATTCACACTCTTGAAAAATCTGCCTTCGCCTATTGCCCCGGGTCTTTCCTGGGTCAGATAGTAGATACCAAGCACCATATCCTGTGAGGGAACGGCAACCGGTCCGCCATCTGAAGGCTTTAACAAGTTATTAGGTGACAAAAGAAGGAATCGGCATTCCGCCTGCGCCTCCACGGAAAGGGGCAGATGCACGGCCATCTGGTCACCATCGAAGTCGGCATTGAACGCTGTACACACAAGGGGATGCAGCTTAATTGCCTTACCTTCCACCAAAATAGGTTCAAATGCCTGAATACCAAGTCTATGCAATGTAGGAGCACGGTTCAGCATAACAGGATGCTCCCTAATTACCTCTTCCAGCACATCCCAGACCTGTGTATCAAGTCTTTCTACCAGTTTCTTCGCATTCTTTATATTTTGAGAAATTCCTCTTGCTACCAGTTCTTTCATAACAAAAGGCTTAAATAACTCAATTGCCATCTCTTTAGGAAGACCGCACTGATAAATCTTAAGCTCCGGTCCAACCACGATAACGGAACGTCCTGAATAGTCAACACGCTTACCCAACAGATTCTGACGGAAACGTCCTGATTTACCTTTCAGCATATCGGACAGTGACTTAAGCGCCCTGTTGCCAGGTCCTGTTACAGGTCTGCCTCTTCTGCCGTTATCAATCAGCGCATCAACCGCTTCCTGAAGCATTCTCTTTTCATTGCGGACGATAATATCAGGCGCCCCCAACTCCAGAAGCCTCTTAAGACGGTTATTACGGTTAATGATTCTTCTATATAAATCATTAAGGTCTGAGGTTGCAAAACGACCTCCATCCAACTGTACCATAGGACGTAAATCAGGCGGAATGACCGGAATCGCATCCATGATCATCCATGACGGCTCATTCCCAGACTCCCTGAAAGCTTCTACAACTTCCAGCCTTTTAATAATCCTTGCTCTCTTCTGTCCAGTGGATTCCCTAAGACCTGTTTTAAGTTCCTCGCCTTCCGTTTCAAGGTCGATTGCCTGAAGCAATTCCTTAATCGCTTCTGCGCCCATTCCTACACGGAATCTGCTTCCCCATGTTTCTCTTGCATCCTGATATTCCTTTTCGGATAGAACCTGCTTGTATTCCAAATCAGTATCACCTTTATCCAGAACAATATATGATGCAAAATACAATACCTTTTCAAGCACTCTGGGGGACAAATCCAAAATCAGACCCATACGGCTGGGAATTCCTTTAAAATACCAGATATGAGATACAGGAGCAGCAAGCTCTATATGTCCCATTCGTTCTCTGCGGACACTTGCTTTCGTGACTTCTACACCACAACGGTCGCAGACAACACCTTTATATCTGATTTTCTTATATTTACCGCAATGACACTCCCAGTCCTTGCTGGGTCCGAAAATCTTTTCACAGAACAGACCGTCCTTTTCCGGCTTTAATGTCCTGTAATTGATGGTTTCAGGCTTTAAAACCTCGCCTCTTGACCATTCTCTGATTTTCTCAGGTGATGCTAAACCAATCCTGATAGCATCAAATGTCATCGGCTGATATACTTCTTGCTTTGTTTCTGACATCGCTATATCCATGCTCCTTTCAACGTCTTGACACAACTTCCGGCTGTTTATCATTCAAACGATTCGGAAGAGAGCACTTCCTCGAACTCTTCCTCATCAAAACCTTCATCTTGTTCTTCCTCTTCATCAGCACTCACAAGTTCACCGCTGTCCTCATCGAATTCCTGCTGCTGATATCCCATGGAGTTGAGAGATTCCTTATCGTAATCATAATTCTTGTCATTTCCCTCAATTTCATAACGATAATCAGTATCACCATAATCAATGGTTTCCATGATTTCAACTTCTGTGTTGTCATCACGCAGGACACGCACGTCAAGCCCCAGAGACTGTAATTCTTTGAGCAGTACCTTAAAGGACTCAGGAATACCAGGCTCAGGAATATTGTCGCCCTTGATGATTGCTTCATAGGTCTTTACACGTCCCACCACATCATCGGACTTCACAGTCAGAATTTCCTGAAGCGTATAAGATGCACCATATGCCTCTAACGCCCATACTTCCATTTCTCCGAAACGCTGTCCGCCGAACTGGGCCTTACCGCCTAAAGGCTGCTGGGTAACCAGTGAGTAAGGGCCTGTGGAACGCGCATGAATCTTATCATCAACCAGATGATGGAGCTTTAAGTAATGCATGTGTCCTATGGTTACCGGGCTGTCAAAATACTCACCCGTTCTGCCGTCGCGAAGTCTTACCTTACCGTCTCTGGAAATCGGAACGCCTTTCCAAAGCTCTCTGTGGTCGCGGTTTGCATATAAATATTCCATTACTTCGGGGAGAAGTTCTTCTTTGTGCTTTGCTTCAAACTCTTCCCAGCTTAAGTTTACATAATCATTGGCAAGATCCAACGTATCCATGATATCATCTTCATTTGCGCCGTCAAAGACAGGCGTTGCCACGTTAAATCCAAGTGCTTTTGCTGCCAATGACAAGTGAATTTCCAATACCTGTCCAATGTTCATACGGGAAGGCACGCCCAGCGGATTCAAAACAATGTCAAGAGGGCGGCCATTCGGCAGATACGGCATATCTTCTACCGGAAGAACACGGGAAACAACACCTTTATTACCATGACGTCCAGCCATCTTGTCACCAACAGAAATCTTTCTCTTCTGTGCAATATAAATACGAACTGCCTGATTCACACCAGGGGAAAGTTCATCGCCATTTTCTCTCGTGAACACCTTTGCATCCACGATGATACCATACTCTCCATGAGGTACTTTAAGGGAAGTATCTCTTACTTCTCTTGCCTTTTCACCGAAGATTGCCCGAAGCAGTCTTTCCTCGGCAGTCAGCTCTGTTTCTCCCTTAGGAGTAACCTTACCAACCAGGATATCGCCGGCACGAACCTCAGCACCGATTCGGATAATACCTCTCTCATCCAGATCCTTTAATGCATCATCACCAACCCCCGGAACATCTCTTGTAATCTCTTCCGGTCCTAACTTGGTATCTCTTGCTTCTGCCTCATATTCTTCAATGTGTACAGAAGTATATACATCCTCCTGTACCAGTCTTTCGCTCAAAAGAACTGCGTCCTCGTAATTGTAACCTTCCCAAGTCATAAAACCAATCAGCGGATTCTTTCCTAAAGCCAGTTCTCCTTCGGAAGTGGAGGGACCATCTGCAATCACCTGACCAGCTTCCACATGTTCTCCCTTAAATACAATAGGTTTCTGATTATAACAGTTAGACTGATTGCTTCGTGAAAATTTTGTCAGACGGAATTCCATCTTTTCACCATCATCACAACTCATCCTGATCAGATTTGAGGAAACAAAATCAATCGTACCTGCCTTTTTGGCAACCACACAGACACCTGAATCCACAGCCGCCTTGGGTTCCATACCGGTTCCTACAACAGGCGCTTCCGTCGTAAGGAGCGGAACTGCCTGACGCTGCATGTTGGATCCCATCAGCGCACGGTTCGCATCATCATTCTCAAGGAAAGGAATAAGCGCTGTTGCCACCGAAAATACCATCTTAGGAGATACGTCCATATAATCGAACATTGCCTTGGGATATTCGGATGTCTCCTCTTTGTAACGACCGGATACTGTATTTCTTACAAAGTGTCCCTGTTCATCCAGTGCTTCATTTGCCTGTGCTACATGATAGTTATCTTCTTCGTCCGCCGTCATGTAAACCACTTCATCTGTAACCCTGGGATTTACCGGGTCAGTTTTATCTATTTTACGATAAGGTGCTTCTACAAAACCATATTCATTAATCCTTGCATAAGAAGCAAGGGAGTTGATCAGACCGATGTTGGGTCCTTCAGGCGTCTCGATAGGACACATTCTTCCATAGTGAGAATAGTGAACGTCACGTACCTCAAATCCGGCACGGTCTCTGGAAAGACCACCGGGACCCAACGCTGAAAGACGTCTCTTATGCGTCAATTCACCCAACGGATTGTTCTGGTCCATAAACTGGGACAACTGGGAGGAACCGAAAAATTCCTTCACCGCAGCCTGTACCGGTTTAATATTGATGAGTACCTGCGGAGATATTTCTTCCGCGTCATGAGTGGTCATTCTCTCACGAACAACTCTTTCCAATCTGGAAAGACCTATTCTATACTGGTTCTGCAACAGCTCGCCTACCGCACGAATACGTCTGTTGCCCAGATGATCGATATCATCGTCATTGCCAATACCATATTCAAGATGAATATTGTAATTAATGGATGCCAGAATATCTTCCTTTGTGATATGTTTAGGAATCAATTCATGTACATTCTTTTTGATTGCATCTGCAAGTGCCTCCGGATCCTCACTGAACTCTTCAAGGATCTGTGCAAGCACAGGATAATAAACATGCTCTGTGATACCCAACTCCCTGGGATTGCACTCAACGAAGTTGGTGATGTCTACCATCATATTAGAAATAATCTTTACATTTCTTTCTTCTGTCTGAATGTACACATATTGGATTGCTGCATTCTGAATCTGATCTGCCAATTCAGCAGTCACTTTGGTACCCGCTGCTGCCAGCACCTCACCCGTAAGTGTATCTACCACATCCTCAGCCAGGACATGATGTCTGATCCTGTTTCTGAATGCAAGCTTTTTATTGAATTTATATCTGCCTACTTTCGCCAAATCATATCTTCTGGGGTCGAAGAACATCGCATTAATAAGGCTTTCTGCACTTTCAACGCTTAAAGGTTCACCGGGGCGTATTTTTTTGTACAACTCTAAAAGACCTTCCTGATAATTCGTAGAAACGTCTTTGGAAAAGCTGGCTTCAATCTTAGGTTCATCTCCGAACAGTTCCCTGATTTCATCATTCGTGCCTACGCCAAGCGCTCTTATAAGCACAGTAATCGGTACTTTCCTGGTTCTGTCAACGCGCACATAAAAAATATCATTGGAATCCGTTTCGTATTCAAGCCACGCGCCGCGGTTAGGAATAACCGTAGAAGAAAATAACCTCTTACCAATCTTATCATGGCTGATTGCATAATAAATGCCTGGGGAACGAACCAACTGACTTACGATAACACGTTCAGCTCCATTAATAACAAATGTACCCGTCTCCGTCATCAGCGGAAGATCTCCCATGAAGATCTCATGTTCACTGATTTCTTCTTTCTCCTTATTATAGAGACGTACCTTAACCTTCAGGGGAGCTGCATAGGTTGCATCCCGCTCCTTGCATTTTTCGATGGAATATTTCACTTCGTCTTCACACAGTTCAAAATCCACGAACTCAAGACTCAAATGACCGCTGTAATCCGCAATCGGTGAAATATCATCAAATACTTCCTTAAGGCCTTCTTCCAGAAACCATTTGTAGGAATCTTTCTGAACCTCAATCAGGTTCGGCATCTCCAGAACCTCTTTCTGCCGTGAATAACTCATACGCATATTCTTGCCTGCGGCAATGGAACGTATTCTGTTCTTTTCCATTAACTATTCACCCCGTTCTTTATGATTTGCTGAAGCAACTATATTGCTAAAATGCATAACACACCACAATAGTGCACTATCCATTCTACTACAAACGGGAAATTGCGTCAAGAAGCATTTTTCCGTTTTGGAAAATTTTTGAAAAAAAGAGTTGCTTTTCACATTTTGACCAGCGTGACGCTCTGAGAGGATAAATAATCCAACGTCGCCGCGCTCCCGCTCCGCAAAAAGCGTAGCAGACGCTAGACTCGAAAAAACCTCGTCAAGCGCTGACGCTTTTTGAGGGGCTCCTTATGGATTATTTATCCTCTCAGAGCTGTGTTTCGGCTATCTGGTGAAAATAGTGAACATTATGTTACATTTACTTTGCAGGCTAGTCGATAACGTAGCACAGGACAGGTAAATATTCCATAAGGAGTCCCTGTAAAAACGTCAGCGCTTGGCGAGGTTCCTCACGAGCCTAGCGTCTGCTACGTTTTTATCGGAGCGAGAGCGCGACGACGTTGGAATATTTACCTGTCCTGTGCGGACTCTTGACTCCCCCGTGAAAAGTAAAAAACAGACCGTGCACTGCTTAATGCAAATGCACAGCCTGTCTATATGATTTCTAGTAGAATCGTTTTGACTACTCCGAAGCAATTACTTCAATGTAACCTTAGCGCCTTCAGCTTCCAGTTTAGCCTTGATATCATCAGCTTCTTCCTTGGATGCGCCTTCCTTTAATGTCTTAGGAGCTGCATCTACAAGATCCTTAGCTTCTTTCAGGCCAAGACCTGTAGCTTCACGAACAACTTTGATGACCTTAACCTTGTTAGGACCAACTTCTGTCAGTTCTACGTCAAATTCTGTCTTCTCTTCTGCTGCTGCACCTGCATCACCAGCTGCTGCTGCAACTACAACGCCTGCTGCTGCAGATACGCCGAATTCTTCTTCACAAGCTTTTACAAGATCATTTAATTCTAATACTGTTAACTCTTTGATAGCGTCGATTAATTCCTGTGTGGATAACTTTGCCATTTTCATTTCCTCCATTTTATTATTGTTTGATTCAAATTTTAATGTTTCATTGTTTCCCATCCTGCGTCGGATTGGGGATTACTCTGCTGCAGGCGCCTCTTCTGCAGGTGCCTCCTGCGCAGGTGCTTCTTCAGCTGCTGCCGGTGCTTCGCATTCGCCTGCTCCGCCTTTTTCTGCCAGCTGGTTCATGACACGAGCGAAGTTTGTAATAGGAGACTGGATGCTTCCAAGTAACTTGGAAAGCAATTCTTCCCTTGAAGGAACCTTTGCGATTTCTGCAATTCCTGCCGCATCATATGCTGCACCTTCAACAATACCGCCCTTGACTTCCAGATTGGGTGCCTCTTTTGCAAATTTGCAGAGGACTCTTGCGGGAGCTGTTGCATCTGTTGTGGAGATTGCAATTGCGCTGGGGCCTTCCAGATAAGGTGTAAGGCTTTCGCAATCAGTTCCCTTAAATGCAAAATTCATCATTGTGTTCTTGTAAACCTTGTAAGTAATGCCTGCTTCACGAAGCTGCTTACGAAGATTAGTATCCTGTTCTACTGTAAGTCCACGATAATCAACAAGAACAACAGACTGCGCATCTTTGATGCTGGCGGAAATCTCTTCAACGATAGGTTGTTTCAATTCAACTTTTGCCACTTTCTTTACCTCCTGTTAGATTTTGGTGCCGATAGGAGTTAAAAATGCCCTTCCAAAGACGGAAGGGCAGAATCTGTCATACATAAACTCTTCTCCTCGGTAGGCGGTACGCTTACGCCCTCATCTGTACAAGACATTTTAGGCACCTACTGTCTTCGGCATGGTCGAACGACCTTATTTAAAATATCACATGATATGGCTCATGTCAATAAAATCTTTTTAATTTTTGCTCACAAATCCCTCTTCATCAATTTGCACATCCGGAGACAGCCCCCGCATATAGGCAAGTATTCTTTCTTTATCCGTTCCATATGCCAGATCTGTTCTGCAATCTGACTGAATTGCGGGGACAAACTGAAACGATTCAAGACCTTGTTGTCCTATCGTCACCTTTACCATCCCTGTATCCAACGTCTTTGAATTAAACCAGAAATTTCCCATGCTGTAGATTACCGGGGTGTCTCCAAAATAAGTGATGCCCTGCAGGCAGTGAGGATGATCCCCTATAATCAGATCCGCCCCCGCTTCGGCAATTTTCGGCGCCTGATCAAGCTGTGCCCAATCCTGCTCCGTCTGGTTTTCCGTTCCCCAGTGAATGTAAACGATAACAAAATCGCTTTTTTCTTTTGCATCAGCAACAATCTGATACAGCTTGTCTGGATTCAAACACCGAAATACCCCCGCGCTATTCTCCGTAGCGCCCTTCGTATCCGGATTATCCAGCCTTTCTATCTGTGTCGCCGCCACCACCGCAATCTTCATATCGTTCACAATGAAATAAAGCGGCGCTGATGCCTCCTCCAGATTCCTGCCCGCTCCCACTTGCGGTATTCCGGCATTCATCAGCGTATCTAAAGTGTCCAGAAGTCCCACTTCTCCAAAATCATAAATATGATTATTGGCAAGCACCGCCACATCCACTCCCATATCCTCAAGATAGGATACTGTATTCGTGTCTGCGCGGAAAGTAAAAGTCTTGTCTTCGGTAGGAGTCCCTCTATCCGTAAACGGGAACTCATTATTTGCCACCAGAATATCCACATCCCTCATCTGTGCAAGCAACGCTTCTGATATTCCGTTTTCTATAGTTGCCCCCCGCCTTAACAGATTTGCCATGATTGCATACTCGTCATCCAGCAGGAAATCTCCCACAAATCCAAAAGTCACTGTGTCCTGCGAGTTACTCTCCCACACAAGAATGTTGTTCGCCTTCCTATATTCTTCATCCGAAAGTTCTTCCGCATAGCGGGCGACCGATTCGGTAATTTCCTCTTCCGGCTCCTGCGGTATCTCTTCAGGCACAGCATGGAAATTCACCTGCTCCATAATGCCGGGTTCATTTTCATCACCCGTCCCCGATGATATGAGAATTCTCGCAATCATCATTCCCGCAACGCCAATCAATAGCACTACACACAATGTAAGTAAAAAAGTGGCAGCCGGTCTGACTGTATGCCTTGCTCTGCCATTCCTTCTATTCATTTTCGAAATCTGCTTCTTTGATTTTCTTTTCATATTGATAGAATAACACATTTTGCCCATGATGCAAACAGAACCGTTCCTCCAAAGAGAAACGGTTCTACTTTATCCAGTTCAGATTAGAATTTTGCAACACTGACTTTCACGCCAGGCCCCATGGTAGAAGTAACTGTGATACTTCTCAGATACTGTCCTTTCAGTGCTGAAGGTTTCGCTTTCACGATTGCTTCCATCAGCGCACTAAAGTTCTCCTGAAGCTTTGCCTCATCAAAAGATGCTTTTCCAATCGGCACATGAATGATGTTAGATTTGTCAAGTCTGTACTCGATCTTACCAGCTTTGATATCATTGATTGCCTTTGTCACATCCATTGTAACTGTACCGGCCTTAGGGTTAGGCATTAATCCTTTAGGACCCAAAACCTTACCCAGACGTCCAACAACACCCATCATATCCGGTGTAGCAACAACAACGTCAAAGTCAAGCCATCCGTCATTCTGAATCTTTGGAATCAGCTCATCTCCGCCAACATAATCAGCTCCGGCAGCCTCAGCTTCATTCACCTTATCGCCCTTTGCAAATACCAGCACCTTGACTGTCTTACCTGTACCGTTAGGAAGTACTACGGCACCGCGGACCTGCTGTTCTGCATGACGTCCGTCACAGCCTGTTCTGATATGCACTTCAATTGTTTCATCAAATTTTGCAACTGCTGTCTTTTTAACCAGTGTGATTGCCTCTGCAGGTTCATATGCCATTGCGCGGTCAATCTGTTTTGCAGCCTCTACATATTTCTTTCCACGTTTCATTATTAATCCTCCTATGGTTCAATCGGCGTGGGCATCCCCAATCGCCTCCCACTCTACTATTTTATTGGTTCAAGCGACCTTATTAGTCCTCTACTGTAATTCCCATACTTCTTGCCGTACCGGCAATCATGCTCATTGCAGCTTCTAAGCTTGCGGCATTTAAGTCAGGCATCTTCATCTCTGCGATTTCCTGAATCTTAGCCTTGGAAATGGTTGCAACCTTTGTCTTGTTAGGCACTGCAGAACCAGATTTCAAGTTGCACGCTTTCTTAAGAAGTACTGCAGCAGGGGGAGTTTTCGTAACAAAACTGAAACTTCTGTCTGCATATACTGTGATGACAACAGGAATGATCAAATCACCCTTATCTGCCGTTCTTGCGTTGAACTGCTTTGTAAATTCAACGATGTTAACCCCATGCTGTCCAAGTGCAGGACCAACTGGGGGGGCTGGTGTAGCTTTACCAGCAGGGATCTGTAACTTAATGTATCCTTCTACTTTCTTTGCCATTGTGGCACCTCCTATTATAATGCAAATACCCTTGCATCGTGGTATGGCGCAGAGTCATCTCTGCTCCCACAGCCTGCATTTTACATGCAGACTAATTATAAAGTTGTTCGTAACCGTTCAGTACCTTCACAGTTACAGTTGCTCTATATTTATGCCGACTTAAGTCTGCAATAAATATCCTGCTAATCCATGTCAAATGCGCTTGCCCATTTATGACATTTTTCTTACCTCTGCAAAACTGATTTCCACAGGCGTTTCTCTGCCGAACAGTTCCACATTGATGGTCGCAGTCTGCTTGCCGAAGTCCATCCTCTGTACCACGCCGACGGTATCCTTCCACACACCGGCAACAACAGCAATGGTATCTCCTTCTGCAAAATCCACGGAAATATTCTCTGTTTTAATTCCAAGAGGCTTCATCTCCGCTTCCGTCAACGGAACCGGCTTGCTTCCGGGTCCTACAAATCCCGTCACGCCTCTGGTATTTCTGACAACATACCATGTGTCATCATTCATAACCATATTGATCAAAACATATCCTGGGAACATTTTCTTCTGGACTGTCTTTCTTGCGCCGTTCTTTAATTCTACTACATCCTGTAAGGGCACACGAACCTCCAGAATCTCATCTTCCAGATGTCTGTTCTCGATTGTTTTTTCTATATTGGCTTTTACTTTATTTTCATACCCGGAATAGGTATGGACTACATACCAGTTCGCCTCTGCCATACAATCACCCTCACTCTACAGACTTGACAGGAATCCTACACCAAATATCATTAAGGAATCCAATATCGCAATCACAATTCCTAATACAACCGAAATACAACCAACCGCAATAGACTGTTTCAGAAGTGAGTCTTTGTCCGGCCATGAAATCTTCTTAAACTCAGCCTTAACTCCTTTGAAAAAGCCTGTCCCTTTGGACGTCTTATTCGCTGTTTTATCTGCCTTTCCATTTTTAGCGGAATCTGCCATCTTTAACTCCTTTCAGACTTCTGCAAACTATTTTGTTTCTTTGTGCAATGTATGCGTCTTGCAGAATCTACAATACTTCTTGGTCTCCATCCTGTCCGGATGTGTCTTCTTATCTTTAGTGGTATTGTAGTTACGCTGCTTGCATTCTGTACATGCTAATGTAATTCTCGTACGCATGATAGTTCCTCCAATCTTTTACCGGATTTTTTGCATAAAAAAAAGACCTAAATCTAATCTCGTTTGATTACTATAACATATCCTTCCCTTTCAGTCAACTGCAATTTGCTACTTTTCTTGAAAATAGCTATTGTATTCCATACTTTCTCATGGTAAAATCACTTTATAAAAGTAGGTTTTTATGCCCTAATGCAGAAAGTTTCTTATTTGCAACGCATATATTATTATATATAATAAATGATAGAAGCTTTCCCGTCAAATGGTGTTGACGGTTTTTAATTCACGGAAGAAAGGAGGGGCAGTCTATGACATACGGCACATCGCTGCATGCAGTTTACAATCATTATCTGACTACTTATGCGCCCAAAGCGACTACTCAATATGATACCCACAAAAAGAGTGAACTGCGCAACATCTATCATTCCATAGTAAAACTGAACAAAGAATCCCCCCTTTACATCCTTGATTCCAGCAATGAATCACGAGCATTTGCAGTAGGTTTAAAAGAAAACGCCAGGGCGCTCCGCAATACAATTGCATCTCTGGGCGGATTGGATGAAACAGAAATGCTGGGTAAAAAGGCCGCCTATTCCAGCAACCCGGATATCGCCACCGCATCCTACATAGGAGAAAACAGCGCTGGCAGTGCGGCTCCATCCTTTAATATAGAAGTTACAGCCTTAGCCTCCAGTCAACTTAACCTGGGTGCCTTTCTCCCTTCCAGTGAAAAGGCTGATCTTGCGCCAGGTTCTTATTCATTCGACATCAACATCAATGACCTTAGTTATGAGTTTCAATACAATATCCGCGGAGGAGAAAGCAACCGTGACCTGCAGGAACGCCTTGCCCGGCTGATTTCCAATGCGGAAATAGGCGTAAATGCCGATGTTTTTGAGGACGATAAAGGCCGCTCATCCCTTCGTCTTACTTCCACAGCCAGCGGACTGAAAGACGGCAAAGATTATATATTCCGTATATCTGACGAAAACACCAGCAAGCTTTCTGGTACAGTAGATTATCTTGGTCTTGACTTTATATCAAGACAGCCTTCCAATGCCAGATTCCTTCTGGATGGCGAACCGCGCACCGCTTCTTCTAATCGCTTCACAATTGATAAAATATTTGATGTCACATTAAACGGCATCAGCAGCGCGGAGGGTGAAACAGCAGAAATCGGTTTAAAAACAGACTTAGATTCCCTTACAGAAAATGTCAGCAATTTGGTGTATGGCTACAATTCCTTTGTGAAAGCTGCTGCCGAATACCTCGATTCACACCCGCGAAGCGGGAAACTCATAAATGAAATGTCCCATATATCCCGGCATTATCAGGCAGACCTGGAAGAAATCGGCTTTTCCTTTGAGAAAAATGGGCAGCTTGCAGTAAATGGCGATACCTTTAAGATTTCCATCTTAAACGACGAGAACAGAACCCGGTTCTCCACTATCCGGGATTTTACCAATTCCATCTTAAGGAAAACCAATCAGGTTTCCTTGAACCCCATGGAATACGTGGACAAAAGGCTGGTTGCATACAAAAATCCCGGTCACAATTTTGCCACCCCATATATGACCAGTAATTACAGCGGCATGCTCTTTAATAGTTATTGCTAATCAGCTTGTTGTAATTTAAAAGGAGTGATTCATTTCAAATGAATCACTCCTTTATCAACTCTTTCTTTACCATCTCAAGCGCTGCTTCGATTACTTTGTCCATATCATAATAGCGATATTGTCCCAATCTTCCTCCGAACAATACATTCTCTTCCTTCTGTGCCAGCTTCTGATACTCCGCAAAAAGTCCATTATTCCGCTCATCATTCACCGGATAATAAGGCTCATCTCCCGGCATCCACTCCGCTGGATATTCTCTTGTAATGACAGTCCCTTCTCCCTTGCCAAACTCAAAATGCTTGTGCTCAATAATTCTTGTATAAGGGACCTCTCTTTCCGTATAATTAATCACAGCATTGCCTTGATAGTTTTCGACATCGGGCATATCCTCCTTTTCAAACCGTAAGGAACGATACTCCAGATTGCCCAGACAAAAGTCAAAATATTCATCTATCATGCCCGTGTACAGCACCTTATCATAAGAGATGACGCTTTCTCCCCGCGCAGAAGCTTCTTTCTGGCATCTGTCAAAATCGCGATAATCCGTATTCAGCCTGACTTCTATTCCATCAAGCAGCCTTTCAATGATTGCCGTATACCCGCCCACAGGTATTCCCTGATATCTGTCTGTAAAATAATTGTTATCATAGGTAAATCGAAGCGGGACTCTCTTAATAATAAATGCCGGGAGTTCTCTACATTCCCGTCCCCACTGCTTTTCTGTATATCCCTTGATCAGCTTTTCATATACATCACATCCGGCTAAAGACAGCGCCTGTTCTTCCAAATTCTGCGGTTCACCTATCGATAACTGCTCAATCTGCTTTCTGATAATCGCTTTCGCTTCCTCCGGCGTTTTAATTCCCCAAAGCTTGCTGAATGTGTTCATATTAAAAGGCAGATTGTATATTTCATCTTTATATACAGCCATAGGTGAATTTACAAAATGATTGAACTTGGCCAGTTCATTCATATAGTCCCATATCTCACGATTTGAGGTATGAAAAATATGCGCCCCATATTCATGAATATGAATTCCGCGTTTTAAACTGGTATAAATATTTCCTGCAATATGATTTCTCTTGTCAATCACAATGCAGGACTTTCCGCCTTTTTTCATTTCATGTGAAAAAACCGAGCCAAAAAGCCCGGCCCCCACAACCAGATAATCAAAGTGCCTATCCATGCAGATTACTGCTCCCTATATTTCTCAAGCTGAACATAATCTTCCATCATCTCAAGAATTCTCTTACGGCCTTTCTTGTTCAGCTGGATATAATACTGCATAACTCTGTTTTCCAAAATCTTTTCGCCAAGCACTTCTCCTTTTTCGAGAGACGAAAAATCCACAGGGTTCAGACTTAATCTATCGCACATACGAATCACCGTACCGTATGCCATTCCTTCAATCCCCCTATCCAGCGCTGTTACCAGCGTGCTATAGGGAATTTCCATATCAATAGCAAACTGTCTCACACTTTTATACTGTTTAAGTATCTCCTGTTTCAAAATTTCTGCTTTTGTCATTGCAAAACCTCCTTACTACGGCATCTTGCGCCACTATATTTCATATACGGTAAGTATAGCACACCCTTAAAAACTAGTCACTTAAAAAAATATAAACTTTGTATTAACATGTACTAAAGTACTAATTTTCATATATCAATTAAAGTTCTTTTTACACGTCCAGATGACCCATGCCATCAAATTCCGGCGCATTAAAGAAATCCCTCAAACTGATGCCAAATCCGTCACATAACTTTCCTATCGTCAACACTCCCGGATTTACCGTAGACTTGTCCACGATATGCATCAATGTCGTCATCGGCACAGCAGATGCATACGATAGCGCGTAATACGTCATCCTCTTTTCCTTGCATAAATTGTTGATTCTTTCCACTAACATGTCTTGTGCTTTCATCTTTTGTCCTCCCAAATATGGTATTATTATACCTTATTATACATCCCTATTGGTTCCATATATGGAAGTAACAGTAAAAAAATGAAAAACGGAGATTTTTCAATTGCAGGATTCCATCACAACTTCCCACATTTGTGCAATCCTCTTTTTCAGGTCAAACCCTTCCCTGACCTTTCTGCTGCCATTTTCAGCAATCGCAATCCTCTCTTCCTCATGACCCAAATAATATTCTGCTTTCGCTGCCAGATCCGCCATTCCTGAATACATCACCAGATCAACACCATCTTCAAAATATTCCGCTATCTCTGGTTGATAATTTGTCATACAAAATCCACCGCAGGCAAGAATGTCCAGTACCCGTTTTGGTATTCCTGACTGGATTGTTCTCGATGTAATATTAAGGTTGATTTTACTATTGTAAAAAATATGCGGCATCTCGCTCTCGTAATCCGCATAGCCCTTTTCTCGCAAATACTGACCTCGAACTGCTTCTTCTACAGCATAACTGCTGTACAAAGTCAAGGGATGCCTGTCACTGAGCACCTTGATGATCTGCTCCCTTTCCCTTGCGGTCACCTCGATTCCAATAGCATCAGCTGCCATCTGCACGGGATTGCTGATATAATTATCGCCCAGCTTCAGTTCACATTTATCAACAATTTCTTCTACGATCTGCGGCTGAAGCGAATCAGCAAGTAAATTATAACCATAAATAAGCATCTGCGACTTAATCAGCCCTTCCACATATCCATGTGTATACTCTGTAAGTTCCGCTCTCCGCAGACGATTCTTTTCTCCATTATACATATTTCCCACAAAGGAAATAGAACACTTATATTTTTCAGTAAGCTCCGGCTTTTCGCTTTCTATCTTTCTAAGCATTTCCAAAGTATTTTCTTCCACAGCTAACGGGAAATGATAAATGTGCTTCGCCCCCAACTCCTGCAATCTTTCCGTATACCATGCATCAAAACAGAAAATATAGTTATATTCATTTCCAAGTGTTCCCGACATCAAGGTGTTCATCGGGCAATCATAAATCCATGATACATAAGGAATATGGTTCATATCACATAGCATGGAAATAAGCGGAAAATAGTCATAACTAAAAACGGCTTCCACACATTTTTCGTGAATGAGCGACAACATTTCCTTCGCATACTCACCATCCGCATGATAGTCTTCCATCTTTCTTGAGAACAGGATGCACTCCATTCCTATACTGCGCATACTCTCTGCAAGGGCATTATCGCCCAGCGCGCCCCAATGGTAAATCAAAACTCGCTTTATCATGCTTCCTTCCTCTCTGACACTATGAACTTCCTATTACACACGCTAAAGTATAGCATGTAAATGCATGTTTGTCATGCAAAATCTTCTTAACTTTTCTTAAAAGGTAGATTTCAACTACCCCCTATCCATCACTCTGAAATCTAATCTTTTAGCTTATGCATGCGACAAACTCTTCAACATTTTTCACGCGTACCGCCAGTTTGAGCCAGCTTTTTAAAACCTTAAAATTATCCTCTTCCATGATCCGTCTCTTTAAATCATCTGAAACAGTTCCACAGTCTTCCAGTAGATCAATGATGGATTCTGCTCTTCCTTCTGCTCTTCCTTCATTCTTCAAATCTTCTATTGCTTTACACATAGCCTTACCTTTACCCTTCCTCTGTTTCTTTTCTTCAATAAGTTTACTCAAATCTTTTGAATGCGTCATCTGACTGAGCATATACCAGCTTTCTTCATCCATACTTTGACACATACCATCCGTTTTTATATAGTTCATAAAATTCTTTTGGCTGTTTCGCCTCTGATACAATTCAAAAAGCGGTCTGAGTTCTGTCTTAAAATATTCAAAGTGATGAAACTCTGCCAGATCAAGAAAATGCAGCGGATACTCCGGCACCAGCTTTTTAAGTTCTAATTCCTCCGGTTGTCCCAATGCGTTGAAATGAATCATTTCGTGAAGACTCCGGGCACCCTTCCACATTTCCTCTCCCCAATATACAATCAGGGTTGCTACAGGATAAAGTCTGTCCTCTTTTCGTACCTTATACAGATATTCTCCATCGTCACGATACACCTTGCTCCCCTTACCCTCCTGATACTCTCTGTTCTTCTTTTCATTTTCATGCATTATTTTCCTGATTTGACGGTCATATTCAAGCGCTTCCTGTAACATGATACGAACCGGCATGCCGTAATCAACCTTCGTCTGATTTTCTAAGGCAAAAACCGCAAGTCTATGTCCTTTTCTGCTCTGCATCATAACCAAGTCACGTGTTCTCTCTACTACCGCCTTCTTGTCCGCTTTAGGCAAAACCGGTGTAATTTCCTCCAGTTCTTCCGGATGAATCATCTGCCTGCCTTCAAACACACCGCCGTTCCAAAGATCTGCATATCTTCTGGTATCTTCCAGATAAGATTTCAGTCCAATATCCAGACTGCCCATAGTACCTCCTTCGCAGAAGATACCGCTATTTCCCCATCGATACGGATTCTCCTGCCTTATTCATTTTTACTTGGAATAAAAGCATGATTTCCTTCGACGCCACTGGCATATAAAATCGTTTCACGTTTTAACGATCAGAAATGTAATAGAATATTAAAAAATATGCTTTGATATAAGTATACCATGATACCTTATATTTGTCATTTCATTTTTTTATATCTAAAATAGAATCTGAATTCTAAACTTCTTTTAATCTTCTCCTTGACATGCTATAATATCTATTAAATCAAACCAGCTATTGACAGAAAGGATACTCTATGGCATATATCAGCGTTATCATCCCATGCTACAACGTAGCCCCCTATATCGACCGGTGCCTGACCACCATCACTTCCCAGACAATCGGAGTAGATGCCTTGGAAATCATCTGCGTGGATGATGCTTCCACCGATGACACGTGGGCACATTTGCAAACTTGGGAGCAGCGTTATCCTGATAATATCATGCTGATACACTGTAACGAAAACGGCAAGCAAGGTACTGCCAGAAATATTGGGATTTCCTATGCTTCTACAGACTGGATTGCTTTTATTGATTCTGATGACTGGGTGGAGCTTGATTACTTTGAAAAGTTATTGTCCATTGCCATCCAGTGCCAGTGTGATTTTGTATCTTGCGATCAAATACGTGATCCTTCTCAAACATTAACCTATTCCGCCCAACGTGAAAATGGTTGCGAGAGCGGATTGATTATTATAAATACAGTTTCGGAAAGAAAATCATTCATCATCACCGCAAGCATGAATTTTTCTGCCTGTAGCAAATTAATCCGAACCAGCTTTCTTATAAATAATCAAATTATTTTCCCTGAAAATATTGCATATGAAGACCATCTCTTTACTAGCTTATTGTACCTTTATGCCAATAGAGTTTATATTTTAGAAGAGTATTTGTATCATTATTTTGTCAACCGCTCCTCTACTGTTCTTACTAAAAATGCTGATTATCACCCCGACATGTTGACGACCAGTCTTATATTGTGGGATGAATGGCACAAAAGGGATTTTTTTATAAACTATAAAGATGAATTAGAATTTCTTTTTCTGGATTCATGTTATTTTCTGTTTCTGAAAGTATTAACAATGCGCTTTGATACTCCTTCTTTTTCTCTTTTTCAATTATCCAGAAAATTGGTTCTTGAACATATTCCTGATTTTCGGTCTAATCCTTACGCAGATAAGTTGACTGATTTTCACAAAATATTGCTTGATCTGCTTTGGCAGCCGCTTAACCGTTCAGACTTTCTTAAACTGACTGAAACCGCGAAAGAATACTGGAAATATAACCGTTAACAATTTTTTTCTTTCTCCACCTCTAATTATAGAAAGGATTACCGTTATGGACATTATAAGACACGCTATCGAGAAACAAGATTACATAAAAGCCTTTGATCTACTCAAAGAGTATATTGCCTCTAACCCTATTTACACAGACGCAATTGCTATTTTAGAATCTTCTATCTACATGGGCCTTGGGGACTTCCATGCTGCACTGCCATGTATTCAGGATGGGTTAAAATTCAATCCAATCAACCATGAGCTTTATTTCATGTTGGGTATGGTATACGAATCGTTTTCTGAATATAACAAAGCATACTTGTGTTATGAAAATGCCTTATTTCACTGCAAAGATAACAAAGACGACTACACTGCCATCGAGGAACATTTTCTTAGTTTTATCAACGAAACCGGCACAGTAGTTCCAAAGGTTTCCATTATTCTTCTCAACTTTAATCAGTTGACCTATACAAAGAACTGCATTACCTCTATACGGGATTATTGTCCGGCTTCTTCTTATGAAATAATCTGTGTGGACAACGGTTCCCTGGAATGCCCACAAGAATGGTTAAAGGCGCAGCCTGATATCAAATACCAAATTAACCCTGAGAATCTCGGATTTGCTGGAGGATGCAATGTTGGAATCCGTATGGCAACTCCCGGCAATGATATCTTTCTTCTAAATAATGATACCCTTTTGACAGAAAATGCTTTGTTCTGGCTTCGTATGGGGCTTTATGAAAAAGAGGAAATCGGTGCTTCCGGCGCTGTCAGCAATTATGCCGGGAACAGGCAGACTGTCTCTGAGAGCTTCAACAGCCTATCAGAATGTTTGGAATACGGCTTTACACACAATGTCCCCATGGAGCAGCCTTTTTCCTACCGCGCTATGCTGATAGGCTTTGCTATGCTCATTAAGCATACTGCCTTTGAAAAGACAGGGCTGCTTGATGAAAGTTTCTTTCCGGGAAACTATGAAGATAACGACTATTGTACACGATTAATATTTAATGATTATAAGCTGGTTCTCTGCAAAAACAGTTTCATTTATCACATTGGCAACGCAGGATTTTCTACACTGGAAGAACATAATCAGGGTAGCAGCTATTCTAATCTTATGGAAATAAATTGTCATCGTTATATGGAAAAATGGAATATCAGACCAACTTATTCCTTCTATTGCCGCACAGAATTAATTGATCTGATGGATCCGGAAGACAAAGCAAATGCCATCAACTGTCTTGACATTGGCTGTGCCTGCGGTGCTACCTTACTCGAAATCCAAAACCGTTATCCCAATGCAAAACTTTACGGCATTGAACTAGATCCCCACAGTGCGGCTTTCGCTTCCCACATTGCTGCCGTGGTTCAAGGAAATATAGAAACCATGGATTTCCCTTTCGATGTTTCTTTCGATTACATTATTCTGGGAGATGTTCTGGAACATTTAGTTGAGCCGGGACAATTATTAAAAAAGCTGAAATCACACTTATCTGACCGAGGCGTAATCATCACAAGCATACCTAATATCTTACATTTTTCCGCCATAGGTCAAATCCTGATGGGCAGCTTCGCCTACGCAGATTCCGGTGTGCTTGACAGAACGCATCTGCGATTTTTTACTCTATATGACAGTGTCAATCTGTTACAGAATTCGGGTTATGAAATCACGCACCTTCAAAAGCTTGTTGAAAGACCTAGTAGTGATTTTACTACTATGAACAATTTACTTGACCGCCTTGCTTCCATCCCTAATGTGGTGGATAAAGAACAGTTTTATGTTACGCAATATATTTATAAAGCTAAACCAATTCCCTAAAAAGCCTTACTATCATACAGAGCAATTATAGAAGCCAAAACTTCTTTCAATCCCTTTTTTTACATGTTATAATTCTTACTATACAGCGGCAGGGGATACACGTGTTAGACCAGATGCAAATCATCCCCTGTATAAAAACGAATAGATGGGGGACCTAAAAACATGACTCAACAAGAAATTGCAGATGAATTGTTTCATACAGGAAAAGAAGTTAAGAAGAGTATTCTTGATATGGCAGAGGCATCACAAATTGACAAATCAGTTGATGGTTCCGTCTATTTTCAGTATGTGCAGATATTAAAGAATCTGAATTTATTGTACCAGTCTATGGATACAGGGCTGGAAAATTTCGACCAGACGATTGAAGAACTGTCAAATGCTGTTCCCAATTTGGATGATGAGAATGCGTTTGTTTCTAAATTTATATTGTTGCTGAACAATATGCTTATGAACACGATAAAGTTTCGTCAGAAATACTGTCTGATTCGGCGCAATGATCCGGTTCCGGGTCTTGCTTCCCATATTATAACGAATCTTGGACAAATTGTTGTAAGTCTCAATAACGGATATATTCCTGTGATTGATACGATAAATGCGGATAATATATTTACAGAATTAAGCAGACGCCACGCTGCAAATGCATGGGAACTTTATTTTGATCAGCCTTTTTTTCCCCTTTCCGAAGAGATTATGGGCGATAAAAAAGTAAGGATGTTGGATGGTATTCCTGATTTTATGCCAAATTACAATATGGATTGTCTGATGAATCCGGAACTAATGGCATTCTGGAGAGGTATTATGAAAGAATATATGCCTATATCCGATACATTAAATGACAAAGTTCAGGAGTGCCTTGACAGACTGCCGTTTGATAATGGGAAGAAAGTTCTCGGTGTTTTGTGCCGGGGCACAGACTACGCGAATATCCGCCCATACAATCATCCCGTCCAGCCGTCTCTGGAAGCTGTTTTTGCAAAGGCTGATGAATTTATGCATAATTACCAGTGCGATTACTGCTATCTTGCCACGGAGGATCAGGAAATATTAAATGCTTTTCGCAAAAAATATCAGAATCGATTGCTGACAACACAGGAAATCTATTATGAATCAGCTTTAAAAGATACCATCAATGAAGCGAACAGCAAGCGTTGTATCAATATTTATCAAAAAAATATGGAATACCTGACAGCGCTGATTCTATTATCCAAGTGCCGTTACTTTATTGGCGGGCGCACCAGCGGAACAGTCGTCTCGATGCTTCTTTCCAATGGATTTGATGCAGAATTCATATGGAATTGTGGACGATATGGCATTGATGACACTTTAACATTAAAATCATATATATGTTGATAATTATTAAATAAACTCGACCATTGACGGAAAGGATACTTTATGGCACATATCAGCGTTATTATCCCCTGCTACAACGTAGCTCCCTATATTGACCGGTGCCTAACCACCATTACTTCACAGACAATTGGAATTGATGCTCTGGAAATCATCTGTGTGGATGATGCTTCTACCGACGACACTTGGGCACATTTACAAGCTTGGGAGCAGCGTTATCCCGATAATATTATACTGATACACTGTGACGAAAACGGCAGGCAAGGGACCGCTAGAAATATTGGACTTTCGTATGCTTCCGCAGACTGGATTGCCTTTATTGATTCTGATGACTGGGTGGAACTTGATTATTTTGAAAAGTTATATGCAATCACCAGGCTTGGTGAATGCGACATTGTTTCCTGCCAGAACATAAGGGACTTCTCCACTTCCCTCACTTATTTTGACGACAGGAGTACCGGCAAAGAAAACCGTTTTATGTTAATTGACACTGTCGAAAAAAGAAAACTATTCTTTAATTTACAAAGCGCCGGTTTTGCTGCCTGGGGTAAGATCATCCGCAAAGACCTACTCATAGATAATCATATTTATTTTCCCGAAAGACTTGCCTATGAAGACAGTTATTGGGGGCCTCTTCTGCATTTTTATGCCGAACGGGTCTATCTGATTGAAGAAAGCCTGTACCACTATTTTGTAAACAGACAGTCCACTGTGCTGCAGATGGACGCAGACTATCATACGGACTGGCTTACCGTTCAATCCATGAAATGGAATGCTTGGGAGGAGCGCGGTTTTTTGGCAGAATACCGCGAAGAGTTGGAATACGATTTTTTATGTACCTGCTACCTTGGATTTCTCAAAATCAACTTTTTACGCTATACACAGCCATCCTATTCCCTTTTTCTTTTGGCAAAAGAAATCACATTAGAAAGAGTGCGTAATCATCAGCAAAACAAGTATATCAAGGAAGGGCTGACAGAATTTTATTTGATACTCCTTGATTCACTCACGCTTCCTATAAGTAAAGCCCAGTTTCTGCAATTGGCGGAATATTCCAAGTCTTATTGGAACGCCTCAAAAAAATAATAAGGGATATCACTATGAAAATCCAATACCTAAATGGCGGTCTCGCCAACCAGATATTTCAATACATTTTTGTCAGACACGCTCAGCTTTCCTGTGAATGTCCGGAAGAATGGTTTTTTGATGATTCTTTTTTCTTCCTGAATCAGGTACACAACGGCTATGAATTAGGGCATATTTTTCATTTAGAACCCAATCTGCTCAGCCAATACTTTGATTCCGATATCTGGAATCAGCTGATTGAAGAAAAAAGGAATGGCGGCAGCATCCCCCAGTCCTTTAAAAATCTTGGTTTTGACATTATCATGATTACCGAATTTGAAAATTATCGTGAACACAATCCTTTTGATGGACAGATATACCGCATTCCAGGCAATACTTTTGTCCCGGAAATCATTAAGGCTGACAATGAATTTGTTTATTATCACGGATATTGGCAACATCCTGACTGGTTTCGAAGCTATCAGCCCCTTCTGAAAAAGGAACTTTCTTTTCCGCCTATTGCGGATGATCGGAACCGCTTTTACGCCAGCCAGATTCTGAACTCCAAGTCCGTTGCCGTGCACATCCGCCGCGGAGACTACGCTGAGTTTGGCTGGGCTTCAGATGCGGATTATTATTTGAAGAAAATAAAAGAAATTTTAATCCATCATCCTGACGCTGCCTTTTACGTCTTTTCAGATGACATCCCCTGGTGCAAACAGAATCGCGATGCGCTTGGGCTTGGTCTTTCCCCAAACGTAACCTATATTGAAGGGAACACGCAAGGGCATAACTACATTGATTTGCAGCTTATGAGCATGTGCCGGATCATGATTATCAATCGAAGTGCATTTGGTTACCTTGCCATGCTCTTAAATGATCGTCTGGATTGCTTCTATTTTGATGAATCTGACCGATAGAAAAGCTTAGGCTGCTGTCCGAAATATATAAAACTGGAGAATAACATCTATGATTCCTATATCTGTCTGCATGATAGCCAAAAATGAGGAGCAAAATGTCCATAAGTGCCTTGCCCCTTTGAAAAATCTGGGGTTTGAGCTCGTAATCGCAGATACCGGCTCAACCGACCGTACGAAATCTCTGATTTCCCAGTATACGGACCATCTCTATTCTTTCGAGTGGAAGAATGATTTTAGCGCCGCCAGAAACTTTTCCATTTCCAAGGCTTCCTATGATTGGATTCTGGTAGTTGATTTTGATGAATATCTGAAAGGAGCTAACGTCCGGAATCTGATTTCTTTTGCCGATTCTCACAAGAAAGAAATCGGCACCATCACCCGGCATAATCCCTGTAATCTGCTATCCGGTCAGTCTTCCATTATGACAGAACAAGTGGCTCGCTTCTTTAATAGAAATTACAGCTGTTACAGCGGAATCATTCATGAGCAGGTATTGCCTGTTGATGAGTCAGCGCCTGTTTATTTTCCTGTAGATATTTCTTTTTATCATCACGGGTATGAGGAAGAAGGCTGCCTGACAGAAAAGGCCCACAGGAATCTTGATCTTCTTCTTCTGGCGCTTAAAGATAGCCCTGATGACCCTTACCTGTTATTCCAAACCGGAAAATGTTACCAGATTTTAAAGGATTATCCTACTGCCTGTCAGTACTTTGACGCAGGGCTTTCTTATGACATTGATCCCGCTCTTGCTTACGTCCAGGATATGATTGAATCCTATGGATATTGCTTACTTGAGCAAAAGGAATATAGTGCCGCTTTAAGTCTTGCAAATGTATATGATATTTTTTCTTCTCAGACCGACTTCATATTTCTTATGGGTCTGATTTATATGAACAATGCCCTTTTCGACCAGGCTGTCCATGAATTTCAAAAAGCAGCATCTATGAACAGCGGCAGAACTGAAGGCATCAACAGCTATATGCCAAACTATAATATCGGCGTTATTTACGAATGTACCGGCAATAAAGAAAATGCAATGAAATTTTATGCGAAATGCGGAAATTATGCTCCGGCAAAACACCGTCTTTCCTTGTTGCAACATTAAGGTTTCAATTAACAGAAAGGTGAAACACAGATGAAAATTCTATTTTTAGAGTGGAACTGCTTTTGCATTGACGATTTAAAGGATGCTTATCGTGAGATTGGTCACGAAGTTGTTTCTTTCCCCTTTTTTCCTGAGAGCTATCGAAATGATCCTGCCTATGAAACTTCTCTGACGCAGGAAATTCGTAAACATATGCCTGATTATGTTTTTTCATTTAACTATTACCCTGTCATCTCCAAGGTATGTAATACAGAAGGCGTGCCATATGTATGCTGGGTTTATGACAGTCCCTATATCACCCTGTACTCTTATACGACAATCAATCCTTGCAATCGCATTTTCATTTTTGATAAAGAATTTGCATACGAGTTTATAAAGAATGGAATCAAGACCGTTCACTATCTTCCACTTGCCGCCAATACAAAACGTTTGGATCAAATGAAGAACTTTGACGCCTTTGTCAAATCCCCTCACGCAAATAGAACGGATATCTCTTTTGTGGGTGCCCTCTATAATGAGAATTATAAGAGCGGATTTTTCCGTCGTTTTGATAATCTTTCACAATATGCAAAAGGCTATCTGGACGGTGTCATGGCTGCCCAACGGAATGTATACGGCTATAATTTTGTTCAGGACACTATGACTCCTGACGTTATGGAAGATATGATGACCGTCTGCCCGTCTATGACCAATGCCGACGGCGTAGAGTCCAATGAATATGTCTATGCTCAATATTATGTAAACCGAAAAATCACCTCCATTGAACGAACTGATCTTCTTCACGCCATTGCTGAAAAGCATCCCGTTGATATTTACACCCCTGATCAGAGTTTTGATCATCAAAACGTAATTTGGCACAAACCTATGGATCCTTATGAGATAGCTCCTTATGTTTATAAGTGTTCTAAAATAAACCTTAACATGTCTCTTAGGAGCATCAAAAGCGGTATTCCACTGCGTGCTTTTGATATTATGGGCGCTGGAGGATTTTTAATCAGCAATTATCAGACAGACTTTTTTGACTATTTTATTCCCGGTGATGATTTTGCTTTTTATGACAGTCAAACTGACCTGCTTGATAAAATCCATTATTACCTTCATAATGATCATGAACGTATTCAGATGGCTGCCTCAGCCCATGACAAGATTGCCCGGGAGCACACCTTTGTCCACCGGATTAAGGAAATGGAATCCTATTTATAAAGAAAGGTTATATATCATGAAAATTCTTTTTTTAGAATGGAATGGATATGGAAATGAAGATATAGCAGAGGCATATTATGAAATTGGTCATGAAATTATTAAGTTAAATCTTGATACAAGCAATGTACGTTCTAACCCAGCATATGAAATGCTTCTTGCCCAAGAACTACATATACATTTACCAGATTATGTTTTTACCTTTAACTTTTTTCCTGTAGTTTCCAAAGTATGCAACCGCGAAGGCATTCCCTATGTATCCTGGGTTTATGATAGTCCCTGCATCACTCTGTATTCCTACACAACTATATTTTCCTGTAACCATATTTTTATTTTTGACAAACAATTCGCTTATGAATTTATAAAAAACGGAATTCCAACGGTTCATTATCTTCCTCTTGCTGCCAATGTAAAACGGTTAGATCAGATGAACGATTTTAGATCCTTTTTTGATTCACCTGCTGCAGTCAGAACAGATATTTCTTTTGTCGGCTCTCTCTATACAGAAGAAGTAAGGACCAGCTTTTTTTCACGTTTTGACCACCTTTCTCAATATTCCAAAGGCTATCTAGATGGTGTGATGGCTGCACAGAAGAATGTTTTTGGATATAATTTTGTGGAGGAAACGTTAACCGATGATATCATAAAAGATATGCAAACAGTTTGCCCGTCTGCACCTAATCCTGAAGGAGTGGAGCCTGACGGATATGCCTACGCGCACTATTATTTAAATCGTAAAATTACATCTATAGAACGCAGTGAAATATTTTTAGGTATAGCGGATCATCACCCTATAGATCTATATACACCTTCACAAACGGTGATACACCCTAATATCATATTGCATAGCCCTGTAGATTCTTATCATACATCCCCGTATGTATATAAATGTTCTAAAATCAACCTCAATATATCGCTAAGAAGTATCAAAAGCGGAATGCCGCTGAGGGTCTTTGATATTATGGGCGCCGGCGGCTTCCTTTTGAGTAACTACCAATCAGACTTTCTTGATCATTTTATACCTGGAGAAGATTTCGCTTTTTACGATAGCCAGAATGATTTACTTGACAAAATTAACTATTATCTTCATCATGAAGATGAACGTATTCAAATGGCGGCCTCTGCTCATGATAAAATTGTCAGAGCACATTCCTTCGTCCATAGAATCAAAGAAATGGAATCTTATTTATAGAGGAGATAAACGCATATGAAACCATTCTCTGTTTGTATTATTGCTAAAAATGAAGAAAAAAATATTGAACGCTGCCTTAAGAGCATCCAGCATTTTGACTGTGAAATTATTGTGGCAGATACCGGCTCGACTGACCGGACAAAAGAAATCGCCTATCAATACGGTGCAAAAGTATACGATTTTGAATGGATCAACGATTTCAGCGCTGCGCGCAACTTTTCTATCGCTAAGGCTTCTTATGATTGGATTTTAGTGCTTGACTGTGATGAATGGGCAGAAGAAAGCAATCCCGAGGAATTTATGGTACTCGCTAAGGAATACCCCGCTTATATCGGGCGATTAAAGCGAAAAAACTTTACCCCCAGCGGAAATGATCAACGAATTTATACCGATATGGTCGAACGTTTTTTCAACCGTCGCTATTATCACTATGAAGCTCCTATCCATGAACAGCTCACTCCCTCAACATCACAGACCCCTTACGCCTTTGAAATTCCACTCACTGTACTGCACACCGGTTATGTCGGCACCAAGGAGAAATTGGAGGCGAAGCGAATACGCAACATGACACTTCTGAAAAAAGAACTGGAACTCCATCCTGATGACCCTTATCTGTACTTTCAAATGGGACAGGAATATTATTGTGAGGATGATTACGAGACGGCTGCCAAGTACTATTCCAAAGTTCTTACGTTTGATTTAAGCCCTACCTTGGAATATCTCCGGCTTACCATTCAAGCTTATGGCAACTGCCTTATTCACTTAAACAGAATCGAGGAGGCTCTGCAATACGAACAACTTTATGATACCTTTGCTACAAATCCGGATTTTGTATTTCTGATGGGAAGAATCTATTATATGTCGGGTCAGCCCATCAAAGCGATGTCGGAATTCATCAAAGCCACTTCCATGGATAATCCCTATGCTGAAGGCACGAACACTTTTCTTTGCTGGTACTATATGGGATTAATCAATGAAAGAATGGGAAATGTAGATGCCGCTGCTTCTTTCTACAAAAAATGCGGTGATTTTGAACCTGCACTAAAACGCTTATCTGAACTGTACTCATAAATTATTTATATGGAAAAAGGGAATGGATTTCATCCATTCCCTTTTGGTAGTTTACTGCAATGTTTATACTCTCACTAATTAGCCAAGTAAGGATAATACACCCTGGTTAGCCTGGTTAGCCTGTGCCAACATAGCCTGACCTGCCTGAGCAAGAATCTGGTTGTTGGAGTACTTAACCATCTCTGTTGCCATATCTGTATCACGGATCTGGCTTTCAGCGCTTGTAGTATTCTCTACAACGTTGTTCAGGTTGTTAACTGTGTGCTCAAGTCTGTTCTGAGTAGCACCAAGTCTGGATCTCTGTTCAGATACGTTCTGGATAGCTGTCTTGATACTGGAAACAGCTGCTTTAATATCAGCTTCTACACCATCTTTATTAGCTGCAGTATCAAATACCTTTAATGTTCCATTACCTTTTCCATTACCAGTTGCAGAACCAGGCATCTTTGTAGTAGAATTTGAGATTGTTGCCCAATCCATCTTTAAGATTGTAACTTTGATTCTGTTGTCGCTATCAACTTCTGCACCAACCTGAAGAGCTTTACCAGTAGAGAACTCACCGTTCAACAGTTTCTGCTCATTGAATGTGGTTGTTGTCTGAACTCTGTCAATTTCAGATTTCAGCTGATCAAGTTCCTGCTGGATGTACTTTCTATCTACGGACTGTAATGTTTCATTACCAGCTTTGATAGCAAGTTCATTCATACGCTGTAACATGTCATGCACTTCACCAAGTGCACCTTCAGCTGTCTGTACTGCAGAGATACCATCCTGTGCGTTAGCAACAGCCTGTGTAAGACCTCTGATCTGTCTTCTCATCTTTTCACTGATGGATAAGCCTGCTGCATCATCAGCTGCACGGTTAATCTTATAACCGGATGATAACTTCTCTGTTGACTTAGCCTGTGTGCTAGATGTGATTCCTAACATTCTGTTAGAGTTCATTGCTGTAAGATTGTGTTGTACTACCATAATTTATTCCTCCTTGAATTTAACGCCGCTTCCCTGCGTACGTTTGTTAATTTGTTCTGCAGTCTTGCTTTCGGATTCGTACGCATCCAAAAGCTGGACTGCTTGGTGTTTGTAAGCAATTTGTTTTGCTTTACTTGTATATTATATCGGTGGTTTTTCTTTTTCCTTAACCCCTTTTTTTAAAAAATTTTAAAAATTTCTTGAAAGTTCCGGTTACTCTCCCTCAAATACGATTTTACAATTCTTTACATAACATGCAATACCGCATTTTATGACTTTCGTCATTCCATTCTGACGAGGCTGATTTACATATCCTTCTGCTTCTATCTGCTGGATTGCCTTCTTGCATGCAACATTCAGATTTCCATTTTCAGCATACTTTACTTCAATAACGATACCTATTTTTTCCTTAAACATTTCTATAACAACATCGGCATAGCCCTTACCGCTCTCTCTGTTAGAAATAACCTTCCAGTCATCCCTAAAGCGTAAGAGTCCCAGTAAAAAACCGTGATAGAAATTTTCTTTCAAGTCTTTCCTGACCGCGGTGTCTCTGATGCTTACTGTCTCATTCAACAATTCTGTGAAAATTGTCTCCGCCGTCCTCTCATCAGCGTTTTGGAACGCTCCGCAGAATCTTTTAAGTCTCTCTTCATTTTCCCTTGCCCTGTTCTGCATCTATTCTCTTATTTGTGCCATAAAAATATCATGAATTTCTCTGTTGGGGATAACCAGCCTTTGCTTATCCCCTTCTGCTTCCCCACGCTGCGTCAAGTATCCTGTAGTAAACAGAAGGCTCCACACGTTTTCAATATTGTCATACAACTCCCTGTAAGTCAATTCCTGCCTTATTGTTTTCAAAATGGATTCGCCGGCTATCAAATGCTCAATCTCATTTCTCGTCTCAGAAGATGCCTGCTCAAGCAGCTTTCTTATCACATCATTACTGCTGGTATTAATCCAATAATCCTGCGGCGGCAATGTAGGCTTCACCAAAAGCCTATCAACATAGTTGATTACATCCCATGGGCAATATACATCAGCTTCTCCAAAACGATATCCATCATACCATTCTTTAATGATAGCATACTTATCATCCAGTCCGTAATACTCTAGCATTTCTCTCACTTCATAATCAGTAAAACCAAAATAAGCACCACCATCTGTGTCCATTATGGAAAACACCTTAAGATTATTTAGTCCTGTAAAAATACTTTCTTTAGATATTCTAAGACACCCCGTCAGCACAGCAAAGTGAAGACTGTCATTTGTCTTAAGCGCCTGTTCAAACATGCTGCGAATCAGGATAATCATCTGATCATAATACCCTTGCTCATTTGCCTTTGCCAGCGGAACATCGTATTCATCAATCAGAATGATAGTCTTTTTTCCATAATGTTTCTCCAGCAATTTTGACAGCGTTTTCATGCTTCCCATCAGCACTGCATCTGACATTGCAAACATACTTTGCCCAGTTGTATCAACGTTAATCAATTGTCTATATACAATTTTCTCTTCCTCGTTAAGCTTGTCGCTGGTAAGTAAGTCATAAAATCTCAATGCCTCTTCACCTATTATGGAGCACATAAGCGCACGGGCAGTCGCAAAATCAGCTCCATTTGCACTTTTCAGGCTAATTGATATCACTGGGTATTTGCCCAAATTTTTTTCACATAATGACGTTTCTCTTGAAATATCCAAACCATCAAATATCGTTTTATCGCCGTCAAATCCGAAAAAGGACTTTAGCATTGCCATATTAAGGGATTTTCCAAATCGGCGCGGGCGGGTGAATAGGTTCACCTTGCCGCGTCTGCGAAGCAAATCCCGTATCAGCGCAGTCTTATCCACATAGTAATACTCGTCTGTCCGCATCTCCTCAAAGTTCTCGATTCCAATAGGAAGCATTTTCTTTTCTATATCGCACATCTATAATACGTACCCCTTTATATTGATAAAATGATTATAACAAATATGGTAAGACAAAACCAGCTGATTCAACATTATGATGCCAAATCAGCTGGTAAACATACTTATTTTTTTTGATCCATGAAATGCGACTGGGGAACATTCTTATTGTTCATGTTCTGATAATACCCATAAGCCGCCTTGGAATTTTTTCTGGACTGCCCCAGATTCTGGCGTTCCATTTTAAAACATTTTTCAACCAATGCTTTATTGCGCGCTTCCTGTGCCTGAATTGCAACACTCCTGTCCGTAATATCCGTGATAAGTCCCTGCATCCTTTTGATTTGCTCTGCATATCGTTCTCTGTTCCCATCCAGTTCCTGCCTGACTTTCTCATAGAGAGATTCAAAGCCGTCATCCAGACTGGTAAGTTCATTTATATACAAATCCTTTTCGTCTACTGTCTTATCAAATGCCTGCAAATCGACAGGTTCTTTTTTTAAAATATCCGTCTGAACCTCATTGGCTGCATGGATACGTTTCAGCACCTCTATCTTTTTTTTCAGGCTATCTTCCAGTATATTCAAATAATTCTCAATCATATGGCACCCTTCTCCCTGTTGATACGCATAACTTCCTTCCATGTATCACGCACAGACCGCAGATGCTCTAAAATCTCATTTAATATCTCTGTATCCTTTTTCACATTTGCCATAATCAGCCGCTGTGAGAGATAGGCATATATATTGTCAAATTCCTTTGCCACAGGATATTTCATATCCAGTGTCGCTCTTAAATGATCTATGATTTTCTGCACCTTGACAATATTATTATGTGCCTTGGGAATATCCTTTTCCTCTATTGCAACGATTGCAATGTTACAGAATTTGATTGCTCCCTCATACAGCATCAGCGTCAATTCCGCCGGGGATGCCGTTAAGACTTTACTGTTATTATACTGTGCATAAGCATTGGGTAAGGGCATGTCATGAGCCTCCTAATAAAGCAGTTACCGCACTGGCATTAGACTGCATCTTTGCCATTGCTGTTTCCATAGCAGCGAATTTCTTATACCACTTGTCTTCATATTCCTGCAGTTTCTTTTCCGCCTCGGCGATCTTGGTGGTATAGTCGTCATACTCTTCTTTCATCTTCTTGTCGTCATATACCTTGTAAACGCTGCTGAACTCTGTACCTTTCATAAGGTCAAACATCTTGCCATAGAGTTTCTGTGACAGCTGGGTAAAGAAACTGACAACCGCATCAGGATCTGAACTAATCATCGCCATCAGCTTGTTTGTTTCATTTTTGAATGCATCGTCATCCTCGTCGCCGTAAATGTGATATGCATTCTTCTCATTTTCAGCCGCATTGAAATATCCCATCGTCTCAATTCCGAAGTCATACAGGTACATCTTCTTCCCGCCTACTTCGAAACCGGACATCATAATTTCCTTCATTGCGCTGGCTACTGAACTTAAAGTAGAGTCTCTTCTTAAAAGACTATTTTTAATCGTTGATTCCCACTTTTCTATTTCGGATTCTGACATTGCTTCCTTTTCATCGTCCGTAAGCGGCTCGTAACCTTTCGCGCTTTCAGCATTGTACAGCTTATCCATTTCATTGATGAGCGCACTGTACTCTTTGATGAAACTTTTGATCATGTCGTAAATACCGTTGGTATCGTTCTTGGTAGTCAGTGTAATCACTTCATTTGGAGCTGTTTCGCCGTTGCAGGTGATTGTAAGACCATTGATGTCAAACGTGTTGCTTTCGGAGGAATACTGTACTCCGTTTAATTCGATTTCAGCACTTTGTCCTACCTGCTTGTTGGCGCCTGTGCTGCCTGTCAAACTGTCATAATTCGTGTAAATGTCACGTGCTTCTGCAATCTTCTGATCCACTTCCGTACCAACTTCATCTTTCAGCTTATCAGTTGCATTGTCATCATCATCTACATACAAATCAATCGTATCAATCCTGTCTTTGTTCGCCTTAATGTCCCTTTGAAGATCCTCATAGCCATTAATGAAAGACATTTCTGCCTTATCATGAACTAATTTAGCCCGATCATCGTCAGACAGCGTCTCTTGAGCTTCTAAATTTGCAATTTCAGTCTCTAATTCCGTCTTACGTTGAGATCTCTGAACCTCAACTCCAAGATCACAATTTATACTATTCCCATATTCATAGTTATAACTCGCTACGCAATCATCCATCCTGGCAATCAGTTCTTCATTTTCCTCGGTAAGGCTGTTTCTTTCAGCAACATACGCCGCTACCCGTGCATCAATCCGAGACTTCTTCAAAGCATCTATATCATCATCAGACATTTCAGCATATTCTTTATATGCGTCTTTCGCCTTTTCATCATAAATCAAAATGCCCAGCTTATTTAAGGCAGTTGTTCCCTTTGAATTAGAACCGATGATTGTAAAATCTGCATTCTCGCCTAACGCACTTGCGCCAATATAAAACCGCTGCTGACCGGCATCAAAATTAGCGCCTACACCTGCTGATTTAAGCTGATTTACCAGAGAATTAATTGTAGTATTCTCGTCAATAGTAATCTCGGTCTTTTTACCGTTGGTGCTGACTTCAAACATGCTGCCAGACTCTATCCCAAGGCTTTCAACAACTTTACTGCTGGAGCTAAGCGCTTTTCCGTCAGTTCCCTTAATTGTCCCGCCGGTGAGATAGCCGGCTTTTGCAAGCTGATTAATCTTAAGGCTCTGAACACTATCCATCGCGGTATCCTTTGTGATAACGCTGACAAGATTGCTGTTAGAGACGCTGGTCGTCTTTTTTACAAAAGAGGACGTATACTGAAGATTACTCAATGTTCCGCTGTACAACTTATAAATCTTCGAATTCAATTCTTTCCATGCTTCCTGTTTCCAGTCAAGCGTAGTTTGCTTTTTCTTTAAAGTGTCAACTTTGGTCTGCCTTGCAGCCACAAGCTGTTGAATGATACTTTCTGTATCCAGACCGGACATCATTCCGGTTACACGCATCGCCATATCGATACCCCCTATCTTCTTTCATCCACAAGAAGTCCTGCCAGTTCCCACGCCTTCGCAATCATATCAAGGGTTTTTTCCGGAGGAAGTTCCTTGATAACTTCCTTGGATTCCTTGTCAACGATCTTGATCATAACGCGGTTGGTAGCTTCATGGATTCCAAAAACAGCCTCAGAATGAGACATATTCTTGTTCAAATTTTCGACTGCTTTCTTAATCTGCTCCGTTGTAGCCTGCTGCTGTTCTCTCGCAGGACCGTTTTCGGAATTACTCTGGCTGTTTTGCTGTCCGTCTTTTCGTTCAGCTTCTGCAACCTTTACAGTTGTTGCATCATATACATTGTTCAACTCCTGCGTAGTAACATCCGTGTTCTCTACTGTTTGTTTTGCTGCAGGTTTTACCTGCTGTGTGTTTTGTGCCTGATAAGTCATAGCACTGCTTAATGGTTCTATTGCCATTGTAATCACCTCCGTGTGATATAAATTTGTAAAACTATAGAGTTTCCCTGTCTTCTTAAGTATATATCGGAAAAAGAGGAAAAAAATTTATAGCAAAGTTCATTTTTTTACAAAAAAAGAACATCTGCTTGTGTTCGAAACAGATGTCCCATTTCATATTTTATCCTAACAAATTCTTTAAAGCTTCCAGTCCATCCATGCTGACGGCTTCCTCATTTGCTTCCTGAATCTGTGTATAAACCTCTTTCCGGTAAATCGGAACTTCCTTAGGTGCGCTGATGCCCAGCTTTACCTGTTCCCCTTTGATTTCAAGCACTGTAATTTCTATATTGTTGTTAATTATAAGGGCCTCATTTTTCTTTCTGGATAAAGCTAACATTTATTCACCTGCTTTCTTTGCATTTAAAACATCATAAATGGGGAATTTTACTAAATAATCTTCTCCCTCTATGATTACCTGACATGCTTTCTTTTCCGCCGCATTTATGATAATCGGTCCTCTTAAATTAACGCTCATCTTCGTAAGATCGCTTGGTACTGAAACGGTAACCATCACCAGGATTTCCTCCGGATCCAGTTTACCAAGAGGCTTAAGCAGCTCGTCATCCACCTCCGGATTGTAATCCGGTTTTACAAGAAGCGGATCCATGACAGGCATTGCAAACGCTGGTTCCTGTACCGACTGCAGCCAGTGAATTGCACCGATTCCTTTATCTTCATCATGTACAAGCGCAAAATCCACAAGTTCAGGAAACCCGATAATCCCCGATGGGAAATGGATGATTTTGTCATCCGCTATTTCAATTTCCCCAAATGCTTTCGTATTAATTTTCATACCCCACTCCTATCTGCGTGATGCCACGCGCATATTAAATGTAGTTCATCAAGGACGTCTGCATGATCTTTCCGGTTGCCATAAGAGCTGCATTATAAGTGAGTTCTGTGCTGGTAAGCTGAACCGCTACTTCCGCAATATCTGCATCTTCGTTTTCTGACTGCAATGTCCTAAAGGTGGTTCTCTGATCCATAAGACGATTGCTGATCAGGGAAAGACGTTGGCTTCTGGTTCCATTATCAGTTATTGCCACATTGGTATCGTCCAGATAGCCCTGTACTTTGGTAATGGTTCCTTCGAACATTTTGTGGATTTTCTCACGGAGATAACTATATGCTTTATCTGCCGCATCATATTTTTTCTTAACATCTTTATAATCAGCAGTTCCCTCTTCAAAGTCATCCAAAAGCACATCCATATCCTTCAAAATAGCATCCATTTCCTTTAAATCCTGCAATGCCAGTTCTAAATCATCAATATCCCTGTCAAGATTATGACTGAACACCTCGTCTGCAGTGGTATTAACCTGTATTTTCTGGTTATATCCCACATCATATTCAATGGTCTGACGTTTTCCCTGATTGAGCAGATATTCCTGATTATAGTCAATTTTCTTTTCTGTGTTATCATCATTTAAAGTGGTTGCCGTACATGCAAAATAATGCTCGGGACGAAGATCACCGTCTTTCCACTCATTTTTGGTGTAAGTGAATTTGATTTCTGTGTCTGTACCGCCCGCTGCCCTCACATCATTCTCAAGCTGCGTATAAGCATCATCGCTGAACAACACTTCACCTGTTTCCGGAATAAAGACTATATCCTCATCCCCATTCATGACCTTCAGATAAGGATCTTCAGACAAGGGTACTGTCTTTGCCTGCTTCGTAACCCCATTCACCTCTATCGTCAGATCAGTATTTGAATCTTTCGTTCCAGAGAGCCTATCATAAGAAAGGCGCATTCTGTGAATATCCGCATTTCTGATGTCCTGTTCTACTACGCTGCTGTAATTCGCATCTTGATAATTGCTTTTGTTCAATCCATCCAGATTACCTATATCTGTGAAATTAACGGTATCAAAATCCTTAATCGTATTTTGCTCTGTAATTTCATAACTCGGATAGCCATCCGGCTGTTCTTCGATTTCTTTCGTAAAAGACAGGGTAGTGTCAGTACGATACCCTGTAAAGATATATCTTCCGGCATAATCCACATTTCCGGTAGAATAAAATTCATTTTTGAGCGACTTAAGCTGTTCAATAACGATTTCCAGATCCTCCGGACCGTAATCCTTATTGGCTCCTTTGTTTGCCTGGGTAATCATGTCAGTCAGTACTGCGGTTATCGTTGTCAGGGACTTACCCGTAACATCAAGCCAGCTTTCTGCATCCGGTGCATTCTTTTCATAGAATTGCGTCAGTTCTGTGACATTGGTTCTAAGACGCAGTGCACGGATTGCAATAACCGGATCATCAGAAGGTCTTGTAATCTTCTTTTCGGTTGCCATCATCGTGCTCAACTTATCCTGCAGTATTTTATTATTATTGATATTATACAGCGAATTATTCTGCATAATCTTATTCGTCATTCTCATGTCTGTTGCCCTCCTTAAACGCCTGTACGTAAAATCAGCTGATCATAAACCTCTGTCAGTGTCTGTATCATCCGGGATGCCAGATTATAGGAATTCTGGAATTTAACAAGACTCACCGCTTCCTCATCTTCATCTACACCGGAAATGGAATTTCTCTGGTTGTCAATGCTGTTCCGAAGCCCATTGTAGGTATCAAAAAAGGTATTTGCATTGCTGGCATTTAATGCCATATCGGATAAAAGCATCTCAAGCATCTGTCCTGCTGTTCCATTCCTGAAACTGAATTTTTCTTTACTGCTGAGAAGAGAAATCAGTTCTTTGATCTTTTCGCATTCCTCCACACCTACATCTTTGCTGCTTCTGGTTCCCAGAAGAGAAGCATCCGCAATAAGGGCTGAGTTAATTGTGAAGTTCCCTGCTGTCAACTCATAATAGCCATTTGCCCCGGCTGCCGTTCCTGCTGCTAAAAAGTCTCCGGCTGTATATTCTTCTCCGGTTCCATCAAGTCCTGTAAAAAAGATACAGCCTTCATTGCCGTTAGCATCTATACCGCTTGTGAATATATTGTTCACCGCCTCAGCAAACCCGCGAATCCATTCATTCATCTGTTCCATGTAATATGGGATACCCTGATACTTAATTTCTGATTCAGTTTTAGCATCTTTTCCCACCTTGCCTGCGTCAATCTTGGGCTGACTGCCATCATCCCTTAAAGTGAAGGTATAAGTATCTGTTCCGTCAAACTCCCAGCTGTCATAGTAATAAAGTGTGCTACCAATGTTGATTACACCGCCTGTGGAGGACAAGGTACATCCCTGCATTCCCTGCGCATCCTTCAGATACTGGGCATCCACCTTAATCGACACCTTATTGCCGGCTACATCCACTGAGTCAACTTCACCTTTGAAATTAGCGCCGTTATTGCCGTCCCGCAGCTGTGCAAGCCCTTTCAGCTTTCCGCCCATAGCTGCATTTTGAAGACTGAATTCATTTCCGTTTGCCCACATAATGCGGTACATACCTTCCGCATCACTCTGGTTCACCTTTTCATTGGCATCCCTGGCAACATAGTTCAATGTATTGTAGCTATTTCCGTCTACCAGCGGCTGACCTCCGGCAATGCGTACCAGATATCTATGACCTCCGGTTTCCCTTTCGGGATGGTAGACATCCACAATAGGCATTTCCTCAACTGTAACATCTACATATTCTGATAATTCGTCAATCAGAAGATCTCTCTGATCCCGCAGTTCATTGGCTGATGCTCCGGACAGTTCAACTACATTGATCTGTTTATTTAAGGTTGCAATTTTCTGGGAAATCGAATTAATCTGATCCACGCACTGCTTAATTTCCAGATTAATATCCTTCTGCAATTCCTGCAGATTCCCATACATGTTATTAAAATAGTCTGTCATAGCCTTCGCCGATGCAATAAACTGTGCCTTGGAAGTATCGCTGCTTGAATTGGTGGTAACAGACTGCAGGCAGGCGGCGAACTGATTGAAAATACTCTTAAATCCGCTGGTGCCATCATCATTAAGATAATCTTCCAACGTCTTCATATAATACTGCTTTGCGAAAAATTCGCCGTATTTGCTCTGATTATCCCAATATTTGATATCATAGAAATTATCTCTGACGCGTTCGATTGCAATAGTATCCACACCGGCTCCCGCACATCCATAAGTGGTAAATGTCCTAAGTGCAAGATTCGCCTGTTGGGTCACCTGCTGACGGCTGTATCCAACTGTCTGTGAGTTAGAGATATTATTTGCTGTGGTATTCAAAGCTGCGTTAGAAGCTCTAAGCCCCGAACCTGCTATATATAATCCAAAAAATTGTGACGGCATTTAATTCACTTCCTTCCTCAACTTCCTAATGTATTGATAATGTGCTCCATCAACTCGCTGATTACATTGATGTAGCGGCTGGCTGCATTATAAGCATTCTGAAACATAATCATGTTGCTTAACTCTTCATCTGAAGAAACTCCCAGAATCTGCTCTCTTGCGGCCGCTGTATTGTCCACAGTAATCTGCTGATTTTCACTAATACCGCTTAAGACGTCACCTGTAGTTGCCACCTGCGACACCAGATTATTATAAAAATTAATAAAATTCGTTGTTGTCTTGACGTTCGGATTCAGTGTATGCGTCTCTTCGGTGAAAAGTTCCTTAAGCGCATCCGCCGTTTCCTGATCAATCTTACCATCATCCTTCTTAAAGCCCAGCAAAGAAGGCGCCTGCTTCACTTCTCCATTGATGATCATATTTTCAATCGTGAAGGCATCATCATCGGTTTCCCCTGTCTGCGTATTAAATATGGTGTAGGGGTTTCCCTTCTCATCTCTCATATAGGTCGTTGCAGGATTCTTCGCTGTTTCAGCATCAGCTGCATCCTTAAGGACTTTGTTGATGCCAACGGCAACATCATGCATCAGTCTGTCAAACTCTGCCTGTATATTCATAATAATTGACTGGGAAATCTCCCTGTCATAAGTCTGCGCATCCTCCAAATCCTTAAAAGTAGCACGTTTGTCTCCTCTTGCAAACAGCATGGACTTAAGCGCACCGATATCCGTGTTCCTGTCAGTGGAAATCGTCTGATTCATATTGAAAAGCGTGGCTCCGGTAATATCCACTGTTTCGATTCCGTTTACCGTCTTCGTCTCTGCAAGTTGTTTCCAGTAAGGTGTATAAAATCCGGTCTCTTCATCTTGGTATAGTGCAATTTCATTTGCCGAATCTGATTTGACAAAAGTTTTACCCTCAAACTGAATCAAAACATTTCCATCTGCATCCGTCCTGCAGTCTATATATCCCATCGCTGAAAGTTCATCTATCAGCTGGTTTCTTTCATCCCTTAAATCGTTTGCCTTTTCAATCTTTCCGCCTTCAATTTTCAGGATTTCCCTGTTCAGTTCTGCAATGCGCTTACCATAAGCATTAATCGTATCGACCTGCTGACTGATCTTGTAATTGAGATTGTCCTGATATTCACACAGTCCGGTATACACTGCCTTTCCGCGTGTCAAGAACTCATTGCAACGCTGTACAAAAACGCCCTGATTGACAGAGTTTCCCGGATCCTTTGCCAGTTCCTGCACTGCGCTCCACAGATTCTCTATGGAATCAGCAAAGGCTTCTCCCTGCAATTCCCGCAAAAGATCTTCAATTTCCTCCACTGCCGATAAAGAAACATCATAAAATGCGCTTCTTCCCGACTCTCTGCGGTATGTTCTATCAAGGAAATAATCTCTGACCTGTTTTACCTGAGAATAATTGACTCCAAGGCCGACCTGCTGATAAGAAACAGCAGACGCCGAAGTAGAAATGGTATTATATATACGGGTTCCCTGCTGAACCTGCTGCCTGGTATACCCGATCGTATCCATATTAGACATATTGTGCGCCGTAGTATTAAGCGCGTTCTGCCCCATCTGTAATCCACTTACACCTACATATAAACTTCCAAATAAAGACATCTTATCACCTCTTTAACTTTCACAAGGATTACTGCTTAGCATCAAATGCAGCCCCGCCTGCTCCCATATGGTCTCCTGTATTATAGGCTCCCTTATTATAATTAGCTGTTTCGGGGGCTGCTTTCATGGACTGCAGCATATTCATATCGAATTCCACCATCTCCAAAGCGTTTTGGATCAGAACCCTGTTCTGTCCGTTCACCCGCTTCACCTCATGGACGGCGGTGCTCAATCTGTCGTGTACTCTAGCCAGTTTCTGCTGCTCTTCCGGTCTTGTGTTTAGCATTTCGACCAAATCTTTGAGCATGAGCATGTCAACATCCTTGTTAATTACGTTGGCGATATCTGAAAAAACTTCCTGTCTTTTTTGTTCCAGACGGTTAATCCTATTGACAACGATTTGTTCTTCATCCGTGATTTTGGCTAATTCTTCTAACTCGCCGGCTACAATGACCGGCGTTTTTTTCATGGATAGTCCAAGCAAGTTTTCGTATTCCTGGCTTTCCAAGTCTAAAACTTCAATCAGGTTTTCCATTAAACTTGCCACTTGGACTACCTCATTTCTTCGTATTTCTGCATCAACTTATCTGCAAAACTCTCTATACCCACCTCATACGTTCCTGCATCTATTCTGGATTTAATAGGAGCAGTCTTATCTTCCCTGATATCACCGCTTCCTGCCAGCGCCATCTTAGCTGTCTGTATATCCTTACCGATACCGGATATCTGAAGCTTGTCGGAAACGCCTGCTTTGCTTTGAGACTGAGTCTTCGCTGTTTTCTTTGTATTGTATAGGCTCTGAACCTGTGTATATGCTTCTATACGCATCTGGATTCCTCCTTCCATGGATTTCCTTATATGCATTTCCCATGCAATCATTTGCTACACTATTTGTATCGGATATTTTTGGAAAGACTTTAGAGAATAGGAAAATAAATTTTATTCTTTTTAAGAGAAAAAGCCCCCGAAGGGGCTTGCCTGTATCAATATACTATGTATTACTTTTCTGCCCTTACGTTTGGCCGTACCGCTACGCCGCGGGTCTGATCCCCCTGGGGATTGCTCCCAAAAACATAATCGTTTCCCGGCAGAATGGCATTTAAAAGGATGCCTGCAATTGCCGCAACAGCAAGCCCCGTCAGGGTAATAGCCGTTCCTCCAACGATAAAAGTAATGCCGCTGTTAAAGCCCAGACCGCTTACCAGAATCACTGCCGCAATAATCAGATTTCTTGATTTCGTAAAATCCACTTTATTCTCCACAATGTTTCTTACACCTATTGCTGAAATCATTCCGTAAAGCATAAAGCTTACGCCGCCGATAATTGCGGAGGGAATGGAGCCGATAATCTCAGCCATCTTGGGAATAAAGCTCAGCACAAACGCATAGATGGCCGCCAGACGGATCACCTTGGGATCATACACCTTACTCAACTCAAGAACCCCTGTATTTTCGCCATAGGTGGTATTTGCAGGTCCTCCCACCAGGGCAGAAAAGGAAGTCGCAAGACCATCGCCAATCAGAGTTCTGTGCAGGCCCGGGTCTTCAATAAAATTTTCTCCAACCGTTGCTGAAATGGCAGACATATCGCCGATATGCTCCATCATCGTTGCCAGCGCAATAGGAGCCATAACAAGAATTGCCGTCAAATCAAATTTGCAGAGCTGAAAAGGCGGCAGCCCCACCCAGCTTGCTGCCTGAACTCCTGCAAAGTTTAAAATGGCGCTGCCATCCGGGTTGGTAAAACCAAGAACATTCAAAACCAACGCCGCTGCGTAGGAAATAACCACGCCCATGAGTATCGGTATGATATTGAACATTCCCTTTCCCCATATGTTAAAAATAATGATCGTCCCCAGCGCGATGAGTGCAAGCAGCCAGTTGGTAGATGCATTGGAAACCGCCGAAGGCGCCAGGCTCAGTCCGATGCAGATAATAATCGGTCCTGTTACAACCGGGGGAAGAAATCTCATTACTTTCTTTACGCCAATCAGCTTAATGATCAATGCCAGTATCAGATATAAAAGTCCTGCCACCACAATGCCGCCGCATGCATAAGGAAGCTTTTCTCCCATAGTCATATTTGCAAAAATACCGGTATCTAACTGTGCTATCGTCTGAAAGCCGCCCAAAAATGCGAAAGAAGAACCTAAAAATGCAGGTACCTTCAGCTTCGAGCACAGATGGAAAAACAAGGTTCCCAATCCCGCACAGATTAAGGTTACCTGAATTGAAAGTCCTTCTCCTTCAAAATAAACGTTTACCAGAATCGGTACTAAAATTGTTGCGCCAAACATGGCGAACATATGCTGCAACCCCAGGATCAACATCTTGGGCACACCAAGCGTCCCGGCATCACGAATTGCTTCCTGCTGCTTGTTCATCTCACATCTTCTCCTTTTATCCTTTATGCTTTCTTTATTATCATCTTTAATGAGTATAAAGATTCTTGTCCACAATTACAAGATAAATTTTACCGTTTTGAGAAAGATCTTGCATAAGGTTGACTTCACTATCAAGTTGCACTAAAATTTTAAGTAGTATGACAAAACACTTAGGAGGACAGATATGGAACAATTAGCAAATATGGATAATGTATTTATCTTGAATCACCCTCTGATTCAGCACAAGATTTCCCGCTTGCGCGACGAGAACACGGGCACCAACGAATTTCGCAAATTAATTGAAGAAATTGCCATGCTGATGGGATATGAAGCCCTAAGCGATCTTCCTGTGCAGGATGTGGAAATCAAGACTCCCATCGAGACCTGCATGACGCCTATGATTTCCGGCAAAAAACTGGCAGTCGTACCGATTCTCCGCGCCGGTCTCGGCATGGTAAACGGCATTCTTGCCCTTGTCCCCTCCGCTAAAGTAGGGCACATCGGTCTGTACCGGGATCCGGAAACACATGAGCCTCATGAATACTACTGCAAGCTGCCTGCACCGATCGACCAGCGCACCATCGTTGTGGTGGATCCCATGCTTGCCACCGGCGGCTCCGGGGCTGAGGCTGTTGACTTTATCAAACAGCACGGCGGTAAGACCATTAAGTTTATGTGTATTATAGCTGCTCCTGAGGGACTTAAGAGACTGCGGGAGGCACATCCTGATATTCAAATCTATGTGGGACATCTGGATAGGTGCTTGAATGAGCATGCTTATATCTGTCCCGGACTTGGGGATGCGGGAGATCGGATTTTTGGAACAAAGTAGTATATATATTTTTAATGCTTCACATATGCATAATAGACACAACAAAACCATCATAACCGTTTTTATTGTTACGATGGTTTTGTTGCATATTTTCTAATTTTTAAGTTAATCAATAGATTCCCATGACCTTACCGTAATCTTCCTTCTTATCCCTCATAATCTCGAACCCTTTGTTAAGCTCCTCAAGGGAACATCTATGGGTGATCAGTTCTGCTGGCTTAATCCGGTGATTCTCAAGCCGCTCCAGCACATAATGCCAATCATCCTCCTGCTCATGCGTAAATGATGAGTTCCACGTTCCCATCATCGTCAATTGGTTCCTTAAAATTTTCCAATATATTTCTTTTTCTAATGCCATGTCGGAAGCAGGATTACCTACCAGCATGATTCGTCCTGCCGCACCAGTCAGTCTGACTGCCTGCTTTAATGTTTCATTCTTGCCGACACATTCAAAAAATACATCTACACCGGTGCCGCTTGTCCTCTTCATCAGCCACTCGTCCACATTCTGTGTTCTGCTGTCACAATAGCACTCCTCCGGCAGTCCCATCTTCATAGCCGTCTTCTTTTGAAATTCCTTGTTCCCGATAGCCAGAATATTCTTTTTGCCTGACTCCATCAAAAACATGAGCAGGAATAACCCTATTGTTCCCAGCCCGCATATGGCGATACTCTCTGATTCCGATGGTGTAATTTTCCTCATAGCGTGAACGGCTACCGACATAGGCTCCATCATCGCCGCCTCCGCATAATCAACATTCTCTGGCAGTCTGATCAAGTTTTTCTCCGGAACAGCCACATACTCAGCAAATGCACCATTCCTGCGTGAGCCGAGATAACTGTATTGTCTGCACATTTCGTATTGCCGGTTCTGACATGGTCTGCATGAATAACAAGGAATCAACGGGAAAACACCTACCCGCTGATTCATCCATTCTGAACTGACGTTTTTCCCTACTGCTGCCACCATTCCCGAAAACTCATGCCCCGGTATCAGCGGATAGGAATATGTCCCCGTGTGAAAAACTCTCGGGATGTCTGAACCGCAAATGCCCGCTGCTTTTACCTCTACTAACACTTCATCCTCTTTTATATCAGGACGCTCTACTGTCTCCAATCTGAAATCATTTATATTATGTAGTACCCATGCCTTCATCCGAATCAAAACTCCCTTCTCCGACTATCTCCCCAAACCGCTCTAAATCTGCCATAGTCGTAATCTTAAAATTCCTTTCATCCCCCGGAATCATAGCAATATCCATTCCTGCCATGACAGCCGGTTCCGTCGATCCGTTTATCTGCATGATTTTTTCCAAAGTCATTGTCTTATTTGCCTCATAATATTTCCCTAAGACAAAAAGTTCCGGCGCCTGCCCCGCATAAATCTGGCTGCGGTTCAAAAGGGAAGTAATTGTCTTGCCGTCCTTGCTTAAATAGACCGTATCCTTCATAGGCAATACTGGAATCACTCCATCATGCCCTGTTACAGCCGTCAGACAATCCGTTATCTGCCGAGCCGGCAACATCGGTCTTGCAGCATCATGAATCAGAACATAATCGGAATCTGAAGCATATTCCCTAATATCTTCCAATCCATGAAGAATCGAGAGCTGCCTGTTCTCTCCCGGATCAGAAAAGCCTTTGAATTTGTCTGAAAATTTTACATTATTCTGACTGCCGCCTATGTACTCCATACATTCCAAAATCGTGCCACGCCACATTTCCTCTGCTACAATCTGAATTGCATCAATCTCAGGATGCGCGGCAAGACGTTCCATACACCATGATATGACTGATCTGCCGCCCACTTTTATATATTGTTTGGGAATATCGGTTCCCATCCGTCTTCCTGTTCCGCCGGACAAAATCAATGCTATGACCATACCTATATTCCCTCCATATTAAGTGTCAAAACCGCAGTTTCCTGATATTCTGCAAAGTCTCTCCATAAGGTTTATCTTTGCCGAAAAGAAGCGTCGTGCCGAGCACAAACCCCTTAACTCCTTTGGGCGCGAACTCCAGAATCTTGTCTGCGCTGCAGGCGCCATCCCAATAAATCTCAAAGTTCATATCTTCTTTCATAGAAAGCAGTTTCGTAATTTTCTTACCCACATAAGGAAGATACATCTGTCCCGCATTGCCGGGATTCACGGACATGACAAGAACCTTTTTCACAATCCGAAGCATCTCCATGACCGTCTCCACCGACGTGCCCGGATTGATTGCGATTCCCGGAATCATACCAGCATTTATGATATGCTGTAACGTTGTGGAAGGATGATACTCTGCCTCAGGATGAATATAGACTGTATCGCCTTTCCTCAGCGTATCTAAGAAAAGCTGAATTCTGTTGTTCGGATGCTCTATCATTAAATGTACATCAAGCGGCTTGGAAGTAGCTCCCGCTATGTATTTCATATCATTTAGCGACATAGCAAAATTAGGAACGTACCGCCCGTCCATGATATCAATATGGAAGGAATCAATTCCTCCCTCTTCCAGGCTTTTTACTTCTCTCTCTAAGTGACCGTAATCAGCACACATCATAGATGCTGTTAATTCAAATTCCATAGTATTTGGTATACTCCTTTTCACATATCGTATCTTCATTATATCAGATCTGCAACATCTGTCGTCCTGTTAAAAAATGGGTCTTCCACCTTTAATCCCATAAAATTTCTGTCTGATACATCAATACCGTGTATTAATGCCAAAAACAGTTCATCAATTTCCTTATTCACTTTCATTTCTGACTTAGGACATATTCTCAAGTAGGTCATAAAGTAATTGAAAATCCCATTTTGCGCCTCCTGCACGCATATAATATCTTCCCTTTTTCTTGTTTCTCGCGTATAACACGGTTCGCCCTGCCCATTGAACTCTTTGATTGACGGCATAGGTGACGTCAACATTGTTTCCAAAATGTAATAATTTTCATAAATCTCACTGTTGTCCGCTTCTTTCTTATCATAAAATGGCCGGATGTCCAATCCTTTTTCCTGCATATATTCTCTTTCCAGCTGTAGGAAGTACAATCCTTTCAGGTGATTACTCACTAATCTTTGAATATACATCTGGCTTGTTCCTTTTGCCACAAAATCAAAAAAAGCAATGTCCCCCTCTTTTATATGCAGTCCTTCCATGTATTTATGATAATTTCTTCTGTTTGAAACCGCTCTACTCAGAATCGCATCTGAATAATCTGTTAATGATTCTGAAGAGTCAGCATGACATTCTGTTCCTGTCTGCGTAAGAATGCCAAAACGTTCTTGCAGCTCTTCTTCTATCGTCCCGCTGAATTTCATTTCACCAACATATTTGATATCCTCCTCATTCTCTACTCCTGCACGAATCGAGGCTGTTCGTGAAGTCAGAAAATAAACGGATGCCCCCTCTCCATGTAACTTATCATACATTTTCTTAATCAAATACCCGTCTCTCGCGCAGAACCAGACATTTGGTATGTCATGTTTTCGCACCTGTTCTTCAAACCATATAACAAAATCACTTATAATCGGTGCAAAGAGTAGATACCCAAGATCATATGCTCTTTTTATAGCCATTTTCTGTTCCTCTTTTTCAAACTGAAACGGACTATTAAAAAGCTTCGATACAAACATCCCTACTTTAATTCGATTAGATAATCCTTCAATACTATTCCATAATCCCAGATATCCTACCATTTCCAGTAAGTCTATTCCACTGTAAACCTGGCATGCCTCAAGTCCATGTTTCTTGGCACTTTCTATATCTGCAACAAAATCATCTCCGATATGAATACATTTCTCTCCTAAAATTCTATCCTTCACTCTTTCAAACAGAACATCCACCTTTGAAGTTTTATATTCGCACGATGCTAAAATATCTGTATAAAATCTTATATTACATTTCTCAAGTAATTTTACGAGCTGCTCCTTCGTATAAAAGGTGTCAGATACAATATAAATATCTCTTCCTCTATTGTGTACCTCGTCACAAAAATCACACATTTCCTGCCGCGGAAGCACCAAATCATAATCGATGCTCCATTCCAATTCCGCCAGTTCCTCCGGCACAATTCCTGGAATCGAGTAGGTACTCTTCATGTAGGAATATATTTCAGCAAGAGTAGGCGCTGAAGATTTCGCAAGATGCTTTTCACTTGCCAGACGCCTGCTGCTAAAATCCTTGATTACAATGCCTTTCTCCTTTAATCTGCAGTCAACTATCTCAAATATATCTGATGAGAAGAGGGTCTGACGCATAATTAAAGTATCAAACAAATCAATACTTACCACATCATTTTCATCAACCTGTTTCATAAGATGCTCTCGCGAGATTCCATCAGTGCTTTTAAAGTAATAAGTAACTTTTTTCGAATCACACAGGTTTTTACCCCTCACATCAATCAAGGCAATCTGATTCTCCATACATATCGTGCCAATACGTTTTAAAATAGCTCTGCATGAGCCAGGTCGTGCAATAACAAGGATCATTTTCACTTGACAGTCAATGGCATATTTTAGTGAAATAATCGGCTTATCATATAATATTCCCTCTTCTTTATATCCATCCAGCAAACCAATAATTTGAAAATCCTGCCCTATCTCATTTAGCACCCGTTCTGTTTCAGTCCCAAGTCCATATAGTGCAATCTTATCATTTTTATAGTGATCAAGAATTTTTGATAAATTTGTCATCCTCCTACCTGCCTTTACCAGACTCCACAAATAAAATTTCAACAAGTCATACTATTTCCGTCACTTTCTTCTCAAAAGCTGTCATGGAAAACTGCTTATCATAAATTTCTCTTGCTCGTATTCCCATATCGGATAGTTTATCATGATGCTCTATACACCAGATGATTTTGTCAATCAATTCCTGTTCATCCTCGCTATGGAATACAATACCATCTACTCCGCTGCATATGTATGCCGCTGTGCCTGTGGCATCCGATACAATGCAGGGCACTTTGTGCATCATCGCCTCCGCTGCCACCGTAGGCATGGGATCTTCTCTTGAGGGACAAATCATGGCATCAGCCTGATCAAGTATCTCATGAATCCCCTGCCTGTCCATAGTGCCGGTCATGATAATCTCCGGGATATCCCGAATCGTCTCTCTAATCTCTCCTGCCATTTGAGATGTGTTCTGCCCTACCAGATAAAACTCTGCCCTCTTTCGGATTTCTTCCGGCAGCCCTTCAATCGCCCTCACCAGAATGTCCTGCCCCTTTCTGGCTTCAATATATCCAATGGTTATAAAGCGGACTTTCCCGCCCTCATGAGCTTCGCAATCGTCGGATGACGCTTCATCAGCAACTCCATAAATTAAATTTCCAATCTCCATATCAGGCAGAAATCCTGCAATAGCGTTCCCTGCCACCGGTCCCACTGCATATACCTGCAGATTATCCCGATTCAGTCCGCGCAATATCTTCTTATCAATACCGTCATAAAAAAACAGCGAATCATGCATCCACCACACAACCGGTATTTTCGTATCCCGGTCTGAAAGGAACACATAGAAGTTTATCGTGTTACACACAATACTCGAAAATCCCGCCGTCCATTTTGCCTCCCGCATGGTTTCTATCTGCAGATTCACATCCACAATTACCGGAATCCCTTCTGAAGTCAAAGTGTCTCGCAACGGTCCATCCAGCGTAGAGGCAAACACTACCCTATCTCCCCGCGCTCTGAGCACCCTCGCCATATGATATAAGGCAATCGCAGGACCTCCCAAGGTAAGATCATGTGACAAAAGCAACGTACAGGAGGACTTCTCTACATTTTCCGCCCCTCCATAATACTGTATAGGCTTCTTATAATCTACGGCTTGACCGCTTTCTCCACAGCAGATCAACTGATGCAGATCGTAGAAATGATAAATCTTTTCCTCCGGAACTCCCAGTTCCGCAAGCTGTTTCCGCATTGCCTTCACATAGAAGCTCAAGATCATAACTGCATCATAGGCAAGTTTTACTCCCTGCTGAGGCGAAAGAATCTGTATTCCGTCTAAACAGGTATTCTGTTTTGCTGCCGCATTGTCGATCAACGCAACTATATCTTCTTTCGCAAACCATTTCTTATAGCGGCTATAATATTCTCCAGTGCCAAATATCAGATACTTCATGTGATCTTCCTCATTCTGATTTCTGTGGAATTGCGTATAGGACAGTATCATATCCTGCAAATGAATAATGTCTCATATAGAATTTGTACCCTGAGTAATACTCCATAAGCAGCTTCGGAATCGTCCAAACATCTTCCACTTTATGATAAATACTGATTGCCAATTTCGGATGCTGTTCCATAATAATATGTTTTGCTCCGCGTAATGCCTCTAATTCCGCTCCCTCAATATCCATCTTGATAAATGTCACTGTCTTATCCCTGGCAAAATCATCTAACGCCACTGCTTGGATTTGCTGTACATTGTCTCCTTCTATCTGCTCTGTGACTGACGACGCGTAATTCCCTGTCATGTGCATCGACAATACCGTCGTTTCCGACCACAATGCTTTCGGAACAATCTCACAATCCGCATAACCTGCCAAACCGCATTTAAGCGTACCTATATTGCTCACATCAGCCTCAAAACAGTAAGAACGACCATTCCCGCCGCACCATCTGAAAAACTCTTTTGTCGTAAGCCCGTCATATCCTCCGGCATCTATAAAAACTTCATATGGCTCCCGAGGTTCTAATTCTTTCAAGTCAAAGTAAATGGCTCCTTCGGTCAAACAATATATGCTTTTTCCGCCATCGACTATTCTATCTTGGGGAAAATCTATCTTCTGGAGTTGTGCAGACATATCCGCACCGTTCTTATATGAGGAAATTACTATAACTGCATTTTCAACATAGTGATTCGCAAACTGCTCTAAGGTCACTATTTCCAGATTTCCCATACCTTTACCCGCAGGCTGATTGTCTATGACGACATGCCACTGTATGAACTCTTTTGTTTCATCATATAGCGTTCTGCCCCATATTCCTGCGCCAAATATATACATATCATAAGACTGTGACTTTTCCTGCAAACATTTGCAAAATGCCTCCCATTCCGCTCTGCTTCTCACTGATCTGTCTACCATTTGGTCAAGATACCGGGGTTCCTGTGTAATACTGTAATTCAGCCTATCCATATAGATTGATTTAGACAGCTCATCACCCATGCGGACATAAATATTTTGAAAATCCTTTATCATTTTCCCTTACCTGCTTTGCTTCTGTTCTATGAACATTATACTTCCCTATAAAGTCCTAACCGGCTTTTTCCACATCAATTTTTCTTCCCCAATACCTATATTCCGCAGTGACTGTTTAATACTCTCCACATATTCCAACCGGCTTACAGATAATAAAATTATATCATATCCCACCTCCAAAATCGCAGTGGGTGCTTTTACATTTTCTATTTCTGAACTGTTACTGTCAACCCACAGGACCACATTATATCCCATTTTGGTAAGCTGCCTGTAATAATCTCTGCCTGCTTTCCCTGCGCCGTAAAGCACGATCCGTTTATTTTTCAGTCCATCTGTGTCAAGCATAAATTCAGGAATATGAATCCCTGATGCAAATCCCATTCCCCCGTTTACCGCCATCACTGCCGTTACCGATACCCAGCGCTGGAGCTGAGACATTAGGTTTTCTCTTAGCGGATGCTTCTCAAAACCGGGAACCAATGCAAGATATGCCTTATTAATGTCAGACAGCATATGCGGATTTCCTCCGTGGAACATGGAATCCGTGCGATAACGATAATGATAAAAGCATTGATGACATATTCTGACCGAACCGCTGATTATGAGATAATTATATAAAAACGCGCCGTCCTCTCCAAAATCATTATCCGCCTGCAGGTTCCGATACACTTGCCTGACAATTTCAGTACGGTATATCTTATTCCAAATCCACGGTGTCAGACGCTGTAAAGTATCCGATTCCAAATCGTACAGCATTGTCTTTAATAAAGAGTCTTTATCTTCGCCTTTATACTCCCCTTCAGGATACTGATCCAAACATTCTATCACCATCCCCGGTCCGGTCTCATAATGAACGCCCGTTGTCGCCATATCCGCATCTTTAATCTGCCTGACTAAAAACTCCGCCATCCCCGGGTCAATCCAGTCGTCCGAATCCACATACATCAGGAACTCGCCCGAAGCATGCTCAGCTCCGGTGCGCCTTGCTCCAATCAACCCTTTATTCTCCTGTCTGATGTATATAACCCGGGTATCCTTCTGGGCAAACTCCTTACAGATCGTACTGGAGCCATCCGTAGAGCCATCATCAATAAGAAGAATCTCCATGTTCGGGCATGTCTGATCTATAATGCTCTGCAGACATGCCTTCAAATATAATTCTGTATTATATATGGGTACAACAATGCTTAATTTCATATACCTTTTCTCCCTTTGCTGATGCCAGGCAAATTTGCAAATGCTCTTCTCACTCCTTTATCTTATCTGCCTCACCTACTGCACGGCATATAAAACCGTTTCTTCCATTCTTGTCTGATAATGCCGTATGTAATACTTATACCCAAGATCCAGTTTTTCCAGAAAAATGGGAATTTCGATAATATCCTCCGGCTTATGATAAAGAGAAATTGCTAATTTAGGACGATACTTCTGTATCGTTTTTATGCTTCCCTCTAACGCCGCTAATTCGCTTCCCTCCACATCCATTTTAATATAAGTGGCTTTTCTTCCTTGAAGTTTATTGTCGATACTGTCTGCTTCTACGCTTACTTCTCCTCCCCTATCAACATAAGATCCCCAACCTGGTCCTGTATCTTGCTTAAATTTCAAAGTCGTTTTTTCACTCCATGTTGCAGCCTCGTATAATTCAAACTCACACCCAAGATCAGAGAGATTTTTGCGACAATTTTGGCAATTCTTCCCATCAGGTTCAAACGCGTATACCATTTTGAGATTTCCTCCGCACCAATCTTTGCACTGCATGGAGGTTCCTCCATTAAAGCAGCCTGCATCCACAAAATATTCTCCGTCCTTATCCGGCATCAGTGCCGGAAGATCAAAATACTGCCCCGAGATATCACAGTAGAGTCCGCCTCCGCCATAATCAGACATCACAATTTCAGATTCCCGAACACCCACAGATATCAGCTGATGATATATTTCAATCTGGTGTTTAGGCGCTACTGCTACAATTACTATATCCTTTTTAAGGTTCTGATACGCCTGCGCGAATCCCATAATTGGTATGCCTTTATATTCCATACCATACAAGTTCACATTATTATCACAAATGCAGTCTATCTTTCTGTTTTTAAACAATAACGAGCGGCAGGTCAATTTTCCCATTTCGCCCGCCCCAAAAATGATGATACCTTTTTCCCTGTTCTCAGGATTTCTGTCATAATATTGATCCAGCCATCCACAACCATACTCTCGTTCCCTGACCGACAATATATCATCCAATTGGCTATAAAAAACATCCTTATCCCTATTTACAAAATAAGAAAATCTTGCATCAAACAGCTGCTCTGATTCTGCATCTTGTAATTTGTCAACAAAACCATTAAGCATCCGTATATTTTCCCTATATTCCATAACCAATCTCCTTTATCACTTTCTGCTCCATGCCTCTTTAATTTCTCACACATATATGCAAATATCACCTTCCGCAACTCCCATGTCCAGAAGCTGTTCTTTCATCTCTGCTGCGTGTTTTTCATTTGCAATCAGATATTTTGCTCTATCAAACTGTGCTTTTGCCTGTTCCGGAGAGTTAACGACAATATTATTGACTTTTGTTCCCCACAATTCATGATTATTGTCTATAAAACACCCGATTTGATAAGTCTGATCCTCCAACCATTTACAAGCTTCATATCCGTAATGCCCGCCGCCAAAAATGATAATTGAGTATTCTCCTGGCTGTCCTATCGTATTCCTGATCTTTTGCTTATGAGCCTTACACTTTTCTATGTAATACGCCTCAGATACTAAAAGCATTTCCAACTTATTCCATACCTCTGGATGAAAAACAGTACGGTCTATCAGATTATTCTTAAGCGCTTCCTTAAGCTGCTGCCGGAACCACGCATAATACTCTGACTTCTTTGCAGCATCTATTTTCAATTTCCCTTCTTCCAAGCCTTCACAGCAGTAAATAAAGGATTTCGCCATTCGACAGTAAAAAGCGCGCAGCCACTCGTCATTCTCTTCTTCTGTCTGTAACCGCTGATACAGCCGAAGATATTCCTGATAAGCATACTGCAATCCTTTTCCTGAATTAGCTGATGCCCCTTCCCTGTCAGTACAGTATCGATAATAGGACTCTTTTAGATATAGCGCTTTCTTCGCAAAGATATTTATCTGATAAACAAATCCTATATCCTGATAAGCCGCTCCCGGCGTCTCTGCCAGAGATATATTATTTTTTATTAAAAATTCCTTTTTATAGACAGCATTCCACAGATAATTGTCATCAGCTGCAACTGCAGAATGCTTTGCAGGTTCTATTATTTTTCCATACAAATCATTCATCTGGAGGGCATATCTTCTAAGAAAAATTCGTTTTCCATCATTTTGCGTATGATAAAGCGTGTAATCACTCTTCACATAATCACAGTCATGTAAAACTGCCTCGTGATATAATCGTTCATACATCTGAGCATCTGCGTAATCGTCTGTCTCCAAGATGGCAATATACTCACCTTGTGCCATATCAATTCCCATGTTCACTTGATATCCATAGCTTTTCACATCACTGCGGCACAATATAATCCTTTCATCAACCTTTGCCAATTCGGACAAAATTTCCCATGTGCCATCGTCAGAGCCAGCATCAATACAGAGCATTTCAATCTCTCTTAATGTCTGCCCCATCACACTGCGCACAGCTTCCTCAATGTAATTCCTTACATTAAGCGACGGAAGAATCACTGATACTTTCACTTTCATTGTTTCTCCTTCAATTCCTCAATCAAGTCACTGATATCCGCAACCACCTTATCCCAACTATAATTCTCCTTTACAAATTTATATCCATTCTCACGCATCTGCATGTATGCCTCTTCATGGGAAAGAATACAATTGAGTCCTGCTTCAAATTCAAAAAAGTCCGTATAATACAGCCCTGCATTGCTCCTGATGCACTGCCCCTTAAGCACGGCGCATCTCCCATTAACAAGCACTGGTCTCCCTGCCGCCATACTTTCCAGAATGACGAGCGAAAGACTCTCATACTCTGAAGGCATTACAAGAAGTTTCGCATTCTCAAGCACTGCTGTTTTTTCTTCTTCTGTGACAAACCCAGCATATATAATATCTTCCGAATAGGTCAGCAACATCTTATCATCTATTTTTCCGAGAACAATTAGTTTTAACTGCGAAGGATTTCTCCTTTTATATTCAATAAAATCACGATTCAACTCACTGAAATTCTTTCCGTTACTTACCCTGCCCACATAAACAATATAATTATCCTTATATTGTTTGATACGCTCAGGCAGCTCATACACTCCTGTTTCCGGAAGGTCTATTCCCACGCAGGTCAGCCTTGATGGTCTCTGCTGTGTATGAAAATTCTTTATAATAAATTCTTTCTCCTCTACACTATTATACAGAAAAGCCGCAGGCGACTGAAAGACTTCACGATAAATCGGCAGACGGACACTTGCATCATCATGGGCAGTAGCTAACAAAATACTATTTTTTAGGTGAAGCCCCATACCCTTTACCGTCAGATAAAACGCATAAGTAATGAAAATGACTGCCTCATATTTGTCCGCATTTTCCTCCAAAAATGGAATAAAAGACGGACAATATGGTCCCATCTGGGAAATCCACTCTTCCTCAATTTCTTTTTCACCTTTTCCCACTTTCTTTGACAGTTCATCAAAGAGAATATCATCTCTAATCTTTTCGACCGGGAACCTATGGACATTTACCTGATTGATGATTTCCACACCTTCTTTATAGGCATTGTCCCATGGAAGGGTATTTCTCGCGCAGGATGTCAATACATCAACTTCATACCGTGACACCATATGTTCCGCTAAAACCCGGCAATGGTATTCTGCACCGCCATTTACATCTAATCCATATCTATGTACTACCAAGGCAATTTTTTTCATGATGCTCCTTCCTCAACCACCCTATCGGATTGTTACTATGAAATGATACTTTTTATGCCTCAATTATCAACCCTGTATTTTTTATATTAAATATCACAATATTTTCAATATCCACATCCATATGAACCAGTTGGCGCAGGATCTCATTTTCGTAATCCTTCGGAGTTATCACAAAACAGGCGTCAGGATATTTTTCTACTGCATCCTGCGGAGATATGATTTCTAAGCCATCAACAATTTTCCCCACCGCCTTGCCATTATTATCACAGAAACACTGAACCGTATCGATCCCTTCACGTTTTAATGCGGCTAATATCGTTTCCCCATATTTGCCTGCCCCAAACAGCACTAATCTTTTTGGTTCCTTAAGTATCTTGATGAGTTTACGATAATAGAAAGTAGTAAAATATAAATCGCTCAGACAGGGCTTCGCTTCTGCTATTTCTTTATAGATTTCTTCCATTGCCTGCTGTGTGTTAAATTTTTTCATATGAACAACCTTACTCCTTTTCAAACACAAACAACCTTGATTCATCTGCCTGACCAGTTGAATCATCTGGATGTACTTCTAAGGGAATACACCCATTATCATACGCTATCTCAAATATCCTTTTTTGAGGAAGAACATGCATTTCAACCATATCTGTCCTTATTTCTTCATTAATATACCTATTATAATCAAACTGATAATCACCTTTGTAAGTTGGAACCTGAAATATTGCAGTCCCATGAGACTTTAAACATTGCAACATCGAAGTAATTATATACTCAATAACAGGAGGACAATTATGCTGTAATACAATATACGAATACACAACATCGACCTTCGGAAGCTTACCATAATCATCCACATTCGTCATCAGAAAGAACTCAACATTTTTATCTGTTACAGCCTGTTTGGCAATTTCCAAATTACCCTTTGAAATATCAATCGCCATCACTTTCTTAAATAAACGCGCAAGTTTTTTAGTAATACGCCCACAGCCACATCCAATTTCAACAATATCCAAATTTTTAAGATCACTCCAGTTTTCTATCTTATTATTTCTTTTTAATATTGAAGTAATCTTAACAATTTCTCTCTGCCCTTGGGCATAAAATTTATCAATTGATTCCTTATTTATATTTTGGCTTTTGAATTCGTCATGCGTAACAACCGACCAATAGGGATCTTGTTCTCCAAAAGCCCTCCATATCTTCTGTGTTCTTTCAAACACTTTTTCAATTTGCTCCCTATTGCAAATATCAATTTGCATCTTTCTTCCCAGATAGCTAAAGCCGCTTCCTATTTTTTTCTCTTCCTCTGCTATGTCAATTATTTTATTCCCAAATTCCCCTTGCAAGCTATTTCTGAGTTCGTACCATATTTCCTTATTATCCGACGATAATAATATTACATAGTCTTCTTTAATTTTCTCCAAATCGTCAAGACACAATACATTTTTATCTTCATTAGACAGCCTGTTATCTACAACTGCTAATTCTGCAACCTCAAATTCTTCATTTAATATTTCTTTGACCCGTTTTCCCTTCACCCCATATGGATAAATAACAAATGAATTAATTCCACCCTCTAAACATCTTATTATCGCAGATACAATCCTTTCATCATCTATGCTCCCCATTCTGCTACTCCTTTCCCTGTACTTCATTGAACACCAACTATTATTTTTTCTCTATTCACTCCACAAGAAATCAATTGGTTAGTTATTTCTGCTGCCACCTCCGCATTACTTACAGCAAGAACAACATAATCATATTGCTGCGTATGCAGTGCATCCATGCCAACTACGCCCATCTGCCTTAATTCTTCTCGCTGGTATCCCTTATCTACCCACGCGGCAATGGTACAATATCCCGACAGAATTACTTGATGATGGAATATCCTTCCCACATATCCGGCTCCATATAAGATAATGGATCCTCCCTGAGGTATCGTGCCAAATGGGAACATAAATTTCGTAGACTCTACAAATCCGCTGGGGTTTCCCTGCCATATCATCATACGCATATAGCGGTCAAGCTGGGGCATCATACACTTACAATAGGCAGTCTTTTGAAACTTTGCGGCAAGATAAAGATATAGTCTTGCCGTATTTTCATAATAATCCACTCTCCTATTGGCCGTCACCGATTCGCCATGAATACGATAATGATATTTTGCATCCCCTGTTATGACGGCTTTTTGAACATTAAGCAGATACGGATATACTACTGCAACATCTTCACCGTCATAAATCCTTGCATCAATATCTTCGCAACACAAATCCAATAATTGTTTTCTATAAAATTTATTCCACATATAAGGTAAAATACCAAACTCATAAAAAGCTTCGTAATGTAACATTCTGGGATAGACATCATTGCTCAATCCCAGAACATCATATATACCCGGAGAAATCTTGTTTTGCACAATTTCCGGACAAATTCCATTCTCTCTGATGCAGCCGGTGATTACAATATCTGCTTTTTCATGCTCCATCTGCCAGACTCCCGTTTCAAGAAAATCCGCATCAATCCAATCGTCTGCATCAACAAATGCAATATAATCTCCGCGTGATGCCGTGAGTCCTGCATTCCGGGCGCAGACGACACCTTCATTTCTCTTATGTATCACATGCAGCCGTCCATCCTGCCTGGCAAATTGGTCACAGATATACCCCGAATCATCCGTTGAACCATCATCCACCAAAATCGCCTCAAAGTTTTGATATGTCTGATTCATAATGGAGCTTAAACACATCTGCAAATATTTGCCGGCATTATAGATTGGTACGACCACTGATATTTTTATATCAGTTTTTAATTTTTTTTTTCTCAAGCTTATACCTCATATAAAATATCTTCCAACGAAACAATAGGATAATCTACCTTCTCACTTAGCATCGTCTCAATCTCATCAAAATAATAGATTGCCGTTACAACAATTACATCCACCGGCTCCAACTCGTCATCCGGAGTAACAACATCTACATCTGCATAAATTGTATCAGCATTCTTATCAATGATATATTGTACATTAATGCCTGTGCCTTCCAATTCATCATACAGACGCTCTCCTAACTCCTTCATACCATAAATTGCCACTGTCTTGTAGTTATTCCGCTCGAAAAATTCTACCAGTGTCTTTCCTTCCTGCCGTATGCGAAGCCATTGGTCAAATGCCATATATAACTCATGAACCTTCGCATGTCCATCCATTAGTTCTTTGATTTTCTTCGATGACATTGAGCCAGCTGCTACACCTCCTACAGCTGCTCCCGCTGCTATTCCTGCTAATGTTGAAACTACTCCGCCAAATCCTTTTTTCATATTTCTTTCTCCCATTGTCAATTTTTTATAAACATCATCTCACCTTACTGTACGCCTTAAAAATTTTTCAGATAATCGAACATGCATTTTTCTGGAAAAACATAATTTGCAATTCCTTTTCTCTGCAATTGCTCACTTATCTCTTCCCATAAGGACATATTTACTCCAATAAAGATAATGTCATGTTCATTGTCTAGCGCTATATCTGATAAAAAATGAATTTCTGCATCATTTCCATCTCCATTTTGATTATCTGAAATAATGTAGCCCCCCAAATCGATGCCGCATTCCGCTAATATATGATAAAACTGTCTCCCATAATTTCCATGACCATAAACATATACTCGCTTACCTCTCATACCATTTACCGATTTGTAAATTTTTAAAAACTCATCTAATTTTGACTCAATTTTCATCAATACAGATTTCTGATTCATTTCCAATGCCATATCAAACATCTTCAGATTTTCGCTTGCATAATATTTATTATAAAAATCTCTGTATAACTGTATTTCCTGCTGTCCGGGTAAATACTTCCATGTTACCATTAATGCAGAAAATATATTATCAATATACTTTGTTGTATCCTCAGAAACAATAAACGCTGCTATATTAGCATCCTCATATAATATCTTTAACGCTGTTACGGAGCTAAGCAGGATTCTTGTAGCAATAGCATCTTTGTTATCACTATAATGATTCATCGCTGTATCATGAAGTACAACTACACACCCCTTTTTTAAGCATGGATAATATGCCAAAAAATCCAAAATCTCTCCCGGCAACACATGAAGTGTATCCAGTATTAAAAAATCAATGCCTTTACCAATATCAGCAATACGTTCAACTGCATATTTCCCAGTGTATAATGTGTGGTCTAACTGCTTATTCAGTATTGCCTTGCATTCCTCTGCTAAGTATCCCGTCTTTTTACTTGGATCCTCGTAAAAATTCTCTAATAAATCTACTGAATATAATTGGGCCTTTAGATTCAGCATATCGATACAGTTAAGCATAACTGCAGTTGTACCACCTGCCGCCACACCAATTTCAACTATTTTTTCGGGATTGTACTTTTTCATTAATCCACACAAAAAAGCTAATTGTCCTTCTCTCATTTCCGCTGTATATTCATTAGATAACTTACTTAAAATTTGAATAGGCTCAAAAAAAAGCTCCGCATTTAATATCATATATCACCGCATCCCTTCTGTAATTTATTTCATAAGCAACACATTCGCCGATTTGACAAAATTCTGTAAAAACTTTTCGCCATTTTCTCAATGCTGTAATTGTGTAGCACAAATTCTCGATTTTCCCTTATCAATTGCCTGTACGATTCTTCAGATAATTCCTGTACATATTTTATGCAAGCATCAATCTCTTCCGGATTCTTAATCCCAAACCTCAGTCTCGGATTTTTTACCAAATCCCGCTCTACGCCTATGTCAGATACAATAACGGGTCTGCCATATGCATATGCTTCCAAGACAACATTCGGCGTTCCTTCTGCTAATGACGGTAAAACAATCAAATCCGCTTTCTCATATTCCTTTTCCAAATTTTCCACATGACCTAAAAATTCAACTTGATCATAAAGATTGTGCTTGCTTACAAACTGTTTCATTTTATTTTGATATGTCTTGTCCAGTTCTAATCCAGCAAAGATTATTTTTCTTTTGATATCTGGATATTTTTTTATATAATGAAGAAGCAACATTTGATTCTTGTCTGGCGATATCCTCGCTGGAACAAGTATCCTGCAGATTTCCCGATTTTCTTTAACTGGTAACTGCGAAACTATCGGTTTCCCATTCCTAATTAGTTTCACCTTTCTCCCTGTCAATTTTTCCAGTTCTTCCTTTGCATACCTTGAATTAGCAAAAATACAATTACAAAATTTTAAGCATCTCTGATAATAATGACTTGCCCCAATACCTGCCGCATCTATTCGTTCCGAATAAACAACATGTATCCCCATAATACGCATGAACGGAGCAATAGTCAAATCCGGCAGATAATGCACCAGACAGGCGCTATATTTCGTGCGTACCATACTTCGCAGCACATGGCGTATTATAGAGAAATATAACTTCCCATACGCTCTCCCTCCATCTAGTTCGTAGAATCTTACGTTATTCATTTTTTTTGCGCTCTCGTTTAATATTGCATCATCTTTATTTAATTCATGCTCTATTATTACATCTACTTTCCACTTCTGAGTTTCCGCATATTCGATAAAATATCTAAGCTGTGTCTCTGCGCCTCCTAAGATATATTCAGGCATTAACAAAAGAACCCGTTTTTCCCTTTTTATCATCCAGCTACTTATATCTCCTTCTTCCTATTTTGACACATTGTAAGGGTTTATTCCTCACGAATATCAGACAAAAGCATGGAATATATCCCATCCATATACTCACTTTGATTAGAATATAAATCCTTTAATGGTTTTGTTCCTGTCAGATAATGCCAGATTTGCAAATGCTTCTTAGCATAATTTTCCCATGTCCAATCTTTTACAGCATTAATAATTTCCTTTTTCTCTTCCTGAATCTGTTTTAGAACACTGACAAAATCATCTATTGTACTACATGGATAAGTCAAACCGCACCTAGTATCTAAGTGATATCCTTGCGGTGTACAAATCGTCTTCACCCCAGCAGCCAACGCATCTAAATATCCCATAGCTCCCTCATCAAATCCATAATAAATCCAGTAATCCAAACTCGGCATTAACTTTTTATAAATTTCCCTGTCAAATTCCGTATAATAATCCACCTCAAAGCCCAGCTGTTCTAGCTTCCAGACTATTTCTTTCCATCCAGAACCCATTATCCTCAACTTAAAGAAACGTGAGTCAAGCTGTTTGCACACCTCTAAAATCAAATCATCTCTTTTTCTAAAGTCAAACCCATAATAACACCGATTAGTAATTCCAAGAACAATTTTTCTTGGCTCAATTTCTCCATCCTGCGCAGGATTGACATAGCACAGCTGATCCCTTTCTATTCCCCATGACGAAAGTTTGTTTACTGTTTCCGCCGACATACAAATACAAAGTACATGATTCTGGGTTTGAAGCTTAATCAAATCCTTCTTTACGGAACAATCAATGTGTGTGACCATTGATGTACGCACTGTATGGTGATTATTGGGAATCCTTGCTAAATCGCCATAAAATGTGTAGTGATTCACATCTGCCAAAGGATCCTCTTCATTTGAAATATCAACATCTTGTCCAAGCTTACGTAACTCCTCACAAAGCCGTCGCGCAAACTTCCCTATAATCCAGCTTTCATCCATACATATAATGCGTATCCTCAATCTTTCCCGCAAATTTAAATTTCTCATATATGGAGAATAATCAAATTCAGCCAAAGAAGCCTTATTAAAAAAATAAAATATTTCTGCATCTAGGTTTAAATCATCTAATGTTCCACATATCTGTCTGACAATGCTCTCATCTCTAATACAGATTAAAATAATCATCTTACTTTGGATATCCAGCAGTTCCTCCGGCAATAAACACCGGATATTATCTACTTCTTTTATTGCTTTTGCATTTTGATCACAAAAGTAATCTACATGCTCAATAAATTTATAACACTTCCTTCCTTGATCTCCTGCCCCATATATAACGACCTTATACTGCGGATGATTTTTTATATAATCAAAATAATTATCTGTTACATTTAATTTTATCATTGTTTCTCGCACCTTTTTCCACATCAACGATATACTATCTGATTTTTACTTACGCTTTCAAACCGTCTTTTATCCTGCTCTCCGGCATAAGGACCCTGTTTCACTTCTACCATCTCTACTTCCTCTAATACTTGAAATCCATGTCCCCCCGAAACAAGCAGGATAATATCACCGGCATGCAAATCCCTGCTTTCCAAATAATCCTCATATTCATCATAAAAATCTACTCTTAAAGTACCCTTCTTGATGAACAGCACTTCTTGCGTCAGTACTACATTCCTATGAACCATATTATGTACATGCGCATCTATCACTTTTCCTGCTGGATGGTGCATATAAGCTACCTGCTGTGAATACTCATTAGGCGTGATAAAATCCACTCCATCACATTCATAGTTATTGCGAATAATCATCGCCAATAATTTATTCTTTTTCTTTACCTCTTCAACCTGTCCCATTATTTCTCTCCAATCAAAACATTTTTTCCCTCAAGCACAAAGCCATGATAAAACTTTTCGGGTTCGCTCTCTGAAGGTGCTTTTCCTATATCAAAATAACTAAAAGTAGCAAGGGCTACTTTATTCATATATTCATTCATTGCATTGACATCTCCTGCCAGCAATGCCTTAATAAAATTATTATAATGCGATTCACATTCTGCAAACCAGCCTTCTATCATTTGCTCAAACATAAGCCGTATTTCCATGTTTGTCAGCTTCAAATCATATTCCGGCTTACCGCTTTTTTCATTGATTTTGAAATGCTCAACTTTTAAATATCCGTTTGCCAAAACAAACTCCAGACTGCACCTTTTCTATAATTCAACTGATTAAGACAATCTGCTCATCAATAATCGTATGGAATATTCCGCCTTTTAACAGTTCTTCCATAACCATCTTTACATCTGAACTGCCTTCTTTTATCAGTTTACCCGCCAAACTGTCAGAACTGGTGTTTGTCCAATATGTACCTAACTGTTTCTTATCCAGATAATTAATAATTGACCATGGATTATAGATATCTGCCTTGTTTCCAAAGGTAGCTCCATCATACTAATCCTTTACTTCCTGTTTCTTGTCAGCTAATCCCCTTTTATCTAATGCTTGAAAGACTTCTTTTTCTGTAAATCCAAAATAATCTGCATTTTTTTCGGAAGTAGTTGTTACTACTTCAAGATTATTCAAATCAGAAAAACAGACTCATTACTGATACGCGTAATTCCTGTCATGATTCCGCGTTCCAAATAAGAATTAGACTTAAATGTTACATTAAAAAGACTCCGTGTGAATGCCGCCATCTCGTCCCAATACCCGTTGATATATGTCTCCTGCATAGAGGTATCATATTCATCTAAAAGAATAATGACTTTCTTTTTATAATATCTGGTGAGGAAATCGGATAATTTATAAATTGAAATTGTTGCCGTAACTTCCAACATATTTTCGGAATCACTAGAAAAATATTCTTTTTCTTTATTCGTCAGTAAATTCGTATCCAGCAAAAAATGCTTTTGATCATACAGTTCTGTAATCAGTTGGCATATTCTCTGTTTTGTCTGCTGATAACCATTCCCTTTCACTGCTGCAAAAGACAAGCTTATGACAGGATATGTTCCCTGCATGGCGCGGTATTTCTCTTCCTGCCAAATGGTGAGACCTTCAAACAAATCTCCACGTTTACCATGATTTACCGAAAAAACGCTCCACCATACTCATAGTCAATGTCTTTCCAAAACGTCGCGGACGTGTAATTAAGGTAACGCAGTCTCCGGCTTCCCACCATTCTTTTATAAATCCGGTTTTATCTATATAAAAGCAATCATTCTGAATTAAGTGTTCAAAGTCTTGATATCCTATACCTATGGTTTTTGCCATAGCATACCTCCTTCTATTCTTTCTTTAGGAGATATTATAACCTTTTCATATATTTTATTCAATTGTCAGTATGTGAAATACTATATTTCAGACATCACGCGCCGCAGCCCCAATACAACCCTGTCCATCTGTTCCTGCGTTAACGCCAGCCCGCTCGGAATATAAAATCCTTTTCTTGCCAGATACTCTGCATTCGGATATGCCTCATTCCCAAACAGTCCCTGTTTCTGATATACTGGCTGTTCGTGCATGCACCAGAAGAAAGTTCTTGAACCTATACCTTCTTCCGCTAAAAGTTTTTGAATTAATTTATTATCTGCTTGAATATTCCGTTCTAGTACAATGCCATACACCCAGTATATATTATCCGCATAATCTGTCTTTTCAATCGGCAGCATCAGTCCTTCTATATCTTTTAACCGCTCTGTGTAGTATTTACCCATTGCACGTTTGCGTGTTACAAATTCTTCTAAGCGTTCTAATTGTGCCAACCCAACTGCTGCCTGCAAATTGGTAAAACGATAGTTATCGCTAATCTCATCATGCACATAGCGGACATCTCTCTTGAAGCATAGATTCCTAAGCATCCTACAGCGCTCTGCTAATTCTTCGTCATCTGTCACAACCATGCCACCTTCTCCCGTTGTGATATGCTTATTGGGATAAAAGCTGAAGGTACTGATGTCCCCAAAACTTCCGCATGGTTTTCCATTATACGTCTGACCATGCATTTCTGCTGCATCTTCTATCACTTTAAGGTCGTATTTCTTCGCCAGTGCAAGAATCTGATCCACTTCAACAGGAAGTCCATATAAATGCACAATCATGATGGCCTTTGTCCTTGAAGTGATCTTCGCCTCTATTTCCTCAACCTTCATATTCCATGTATACATGTCACTGTCAACCAGTACCGGCACAGCCCCCACCTTTGTGACCGCCATCGCGCAGGAAATAATGGTGAATGTAGGCATAATCACTTCATCACCCTCTCCAATTTCCAACGCCTGTACCGCTACTTCCAACGCCGCAGTGCCGTTTGACACAGCCACGCCATATTTTCTTCCAGCCGCCGCACTCATCTTCTGCTCAAATTCCCTGACAAACGGTCCTTCTGAGGAAATCCAGCCTGTATCAATGCACTCACATAAATACTTTTTTTCATTCCCATTTAACAATGGTTCGTTTACAGGGATAAAGGTACTTTCATTATTTTGCATATTGAAACTCTCCCAAATCTTTAAATTCAACATGAGAATATCTGCCATTATTAAGCAAGTAAGCAAAATTATGCCCTGTTCCTCTAGAGGCATATAAACCATCACATTGTGCAAGCAGATATAATTCAACTAAATAGTCTTCATTTTTTTTTCTCACAGAAAGACCAGTAAATTCCTCCAATGTCTTATCATCTTCCGTTTGTGCTATATCCAACATAGCATCCTGAAAGTAGTGAACTCTTGGTCTCTCCAGATAAATACACTTTTCCCCAAAATATTTCTTTATCTCCTCTAAATATTTTCTGTCATCTATAGTAAGAAAGAAAGAATCATATTTCCACTCCAACAACCTTTTCTCAATATCCTTGATGTAATCCGTACATGATCCCACAATCGGATGTCCATTAAGCAACGATAAATTTCTCGCAATTCCAGCCCTATATCCCGCTCTAATTCCCACCCCTAATACCTTATCCGCTCGTTGAAACAACGTGTGTTTTTCACGTATGACTCTATTCTTTATTTCTGGCTGTAGATGAATATTTTGGCGTATTGCCCTACCCAATAATTGAACTTGCATATTCGACTGCGGACATCTATCTCCCATGAAATAATTGGGATTACGGCAGAATTTTATTTGTTCTTCCACATATTTGCTCTGTCGCACTTCTTCTAATGCAATTTCTCTATTCGGCTGTGTAAAGTAATACTCCCACGCGTTCTCCTTTTTCGCTAGACACTGTTCCTGTAGCATTGGCTGCCATCGGCTATTCCTGCAAAGATCTATCACCGGAATATATCCATGCTGTCTTGCCTCAATAACATTGGGAAGTATTCCAAAAACTGTACTTAATAAGCCCTGTTTGCTCGCCCATTTCCCTTTATTACACAGTACTCTAAATTTCTTATGTATATTTTTATCACCATAGGAGCATTTTCTAAACGCCTTGCGCCTTGACCAATATTCTGCCTCATTCAGGATAAACGTCTTCATATCTTCCATTGATTCCATCTTTATCTTTCCTTTACTCATTTATTATCTGATATATTTTACTGCCACACAACTCATCTATTGCCGTGCTACATTGCTCATTCTTTCTTACATTATGGCAGAAATACTCTAACAGCCTCCGATTATACTCAAAGAATATGCCATTTGATGGAAACACGCTGCCGACATCTATGGTAATTTTTCTTCCTATCGTCTGCTCAGATATTGTATCATATATAAGCAATTGATTTCCTCCGCATGGATGAAACCAAATTTCATTTTGAACCACCTCACAAAAATTCATCATTCCCGACGCATAATCTGTCCGCAAATTATCGAGATATTGAAAGTCTTCCGGGTACTCAAATGCCTGTTCCATTATCCCTTCCTCTTTAACTTTCATTACGTACTTACCGCCCCCTGGAATCATATAAATATCACCATTCACCAAACAGTAATTGCAGAATGGAGCTCCTTTAACTAATACTCTTTCCAAATACCGTGCTTCATATTTCTGCAAATTTGTATTGTTCCATGTCCATTCATATAAGTCACCAGAAACTGCATCTATAAAGCAGAACCTTCCATCATGGTAATTAAATGAACAAACATCTATATCATCAAGCGGCACTTTATATTCTTTAATCTGTCCTCTCTCGAGATTAATTTCCAGCAAAATAGAATCATTTACGCAGTAAGTGAATAGCCTTCTCTCTTCCAAAACCTCAATCAATCCTATCGTTTTTCCATACTTCTGCAACTGTTCACTAAGTGCCTCTGCAATTATAACAGTTTGATCTTCCATATCAAAAATAAACACCCCTATTGATGAGTCTGAGGGAAACAGCCATATTTTGTTTTCTCTTTGTGCCGTGCCTGCAGTCATAAATTCTTCGCCGTCAGATATCGGAATAACCACATTATGTTCTTCTCCCATAATAAGGTCATAGCAGTGAATCTGCCTGCTGCTAAGAGGGAAAAAATAAATTACATTCTTATATTCAATTGCACTCCCCGTGTGCATGAGTATTTTGGCCCTGTTTTCTCCCGAAAAATGACATATTAACTTTGCAGAAAAGTCATTTAAATCCATTTCAAATAACCCATTAAAGTACATTGCTGAAAAATAAAACTTATCTTTCACCCTAATACCACTTCTATATTGCAAATGCACCTTCTCGTTTTCAACTATACTTCCTATAGCCATTCCCCTAGCTGGGCAATTCTTATGCCACATGGTATTCACATCCTGCAGCAGGATTGACCTTCCCGTCTGCTTATACATATGCACAATACTGCTGGGATCCCCATAATACGCATCAGAAAGCACAATGGCACGATCCACGTCTGCAGTATCATCATATATTCCCCAGCCTTCTTCCTGATATTTTGTAACAAGTTTATCATATTCCGCCCATAACTGAGGACGCATGGACTCAATCGTCGCTTTAATAAGCGGATGCGGACGCCATAAGAGTGCTACCTCATCTTTATTCTCTTTAAAAAAATTAAACACATCTTCTATTTTCTGAAGCATTTTCTCACAATACTGTAATAGAGCAGACACACTCGTATTATATAAAATAACCTTTTTCCAAGTTCCATCGGATTTCTCTATAATTCTCAGCCATTCATTCGGAATATTCAATTCTTCTCTCCGAGTATTCAATACCCTGTCAACTTTGGGAGAACCCAGTCCTAAGATTTTCTCTTCCCAGACCTTTCTTGTTCCCTCTCCCATAGCTTTTGACATAACATCAATATAAATCTGACGCATTTTCTCAGACTGTACAATGACTTTATCCGCATTAACCACTCCAGGAACCATGCAGAAATGCTCTATACCCTCTACAGCTTCCCTATCGTCAGGTTCTATCTCTCCTAAAATGAAATAAGGAATATATACAAGTTCATCCGTATGCTTTTTCAACTCCTTAGAGTAATAAGCCGGTGGAACACTAGTTATAAAATTGAACTCATCATATGGATTATGTATAAAAATCATATCTGGATGTTCTAGCGCAAGATCGTATTCTTCCCACGATATGATTGGAACATAATCTGGATACTCCTCACCTTCATAATGTATTTCCTTGAAACTTCCATCTGGATTCTTATCATAATAAGGAATCGGTATGACATATGCATCACAATCAGGATCAGCATCAGCTGCCTGCCAGACACTTTCTAGGCTGTCCCACATAGATGCCTTATATGGCAAAAAAACAGCAACTGTTCTGACTTTGATGTCATTCTTTACACTGTTCTCTATCCGTATCAATTCTCTACGCAGGTTCTTGTACACCTTACCAATATTGATAGACTGCTGCTGCCGTATGAGTTCATATGTCTGATAGACTTGCTCGCAATAACTCTCCAGCATCCCTATCGTGATAAAGCCTTCGCCCTCAGTATCCTCAATTAATCTGCCTATTTGAATTGCGCTCTCCTGACATTGCTCCAACAATGTCAATGAAATCTCCTGATTACCTGCCTCTATTGCTTTTCTGATAGCACTATGTGCTTTTTCTAGTAATTCTATCGTGTCCTCTATTTGCTTTTTTTGTAATTTTCTCATACTCTTACCCATTTTAAGAACGCCTCGCAAAATACTATATAGTTTAGCTAAAATTTTAACACTCAAATAACATGTGTCAATCTTCTGTCTACATACGGATTGTACTCCCAACATCCCCATATTTATCACATAAGCATCCTTGTGCCTGTTTTCTTTTTCACAATAATGACTCCGACCAGCATAAAAAAACAAGAATAAACTTTGATGCTATAATTCCTTATAATCATCAACTTTTATCCCTGTTTTTATCCTCCATGATAGTTAACCTGACCTTCCTTGTCATTATATAATGCTTTGTTATATTATTATCGACTAGTTGGAGGGAAAACTTTACACAAAGCTGTCTGCCGAGGGTTTTACGGATTTTGGACACTGTGCTTTTTACTTTTTGCAAATGCAAGATAGTCTTTTCTGGCACGTCTGCTGTAATTTATCAATCGGTTTATACATGATTTTACCCCTTATTCATAAAATCCCTCTAAAATCTGCAAGGCACCAATGCTCACACAAATACGGATTGAGATCAAAATTGCGAACTCGTTTCGTAATTACCTATTAGTGTCTGCTGATTAAAACTCATATACATATTCCGATACCTCTCCTGTATTTTTATGAATATGTCTGTTTTTAAAAGCACTAATGCAGATTAATTTCTTATAGTCTTCTAAGCAGCTAATATCACACTTCTTCCAATGCTCATCTAGCATATTTTCTAATTCTGCAACAGTTCCAAATCCATACTCCTCCATAAAATCTCCATTATGCTTTTCTAAGTAAAAGCTTCTTTTTTTTGTGCAAAAACTTTTACACTCCTTCTCAGCAGATGCTTCTTTATTTAACAACTGATCCGATATCTGCTTAATATGTTCCATCTCATTAGTCCAGTTCATATCTTAACCTCCAATCTTCATCATTAGACAAAGGTAATTGATCTTGTTTCAATAAGATGTAATTTTCTAACACCAATACATCCATATCCGTTCTCATAAAGCATAAATACGCATCTTCCGGACTGCATACAATCGGCTCGCCTCTGACATTAAACGAAGTATTCACAATAACACCACATCCTGTCAGTTTATCAAACGCCTTGATGATATTATAGAAAAAAGTATTATCCTCTTCGCTGACAGTTTGTATTCTCGCACTATAATCCACATGCGTAACAGCAGGTATAATCGATCTTTTTTGATTAATGATATTTAAAAGATTTTCTTCTTTTAGATTTATCTCGCTTTTTTCTCTAATTTCTTCTTTCACGGAAGCACATATCAGCATATATGGGCTTATGCCGTCTAAATCAAAATAATCATTTACTCTTTCCTCCAGTACGGCGGGCGCAAATGGTCTGAAAGACTCTCTATACTTAATCTTCATATTTAGTTTGGACTGCATGGCTTCCGACATCGGATTAGCAATTATGCTTCTTCCCCCTAAAGCTCTCGGACCAAATTCCATCTTTCCGTTAAACAGACCTATAATCTTATCTGCATGTAAATATTCAGCAACTTTATCATACAACTCTTGATTATCTTCATAGTAATCATAATGATATTGGTTATTATCCAAAAATTTTTTTATACTTTCTTTGGAATAGCTTGGCCCTAAATAGCTTCCCTTCTGGCTGTCTCTCTTTTCAATTACTCGTTTACAATCAAAATAATTGTATGTGGCATATAAAGCTGCCCCCAACGCACCACCTGCATCCCCGGCAGCTGGCTGTATCCATATATTCTTGAAAATCTTTTCCTTAACCAATTTACCATTTGCAACACAGTTCAATGCCACTCCGCCGGCTAATACTAGATTGTCCCCTCCTATCTGACATTTTGCATGTCTTGCCATTTTTATAATAATCTCTTCCGTCACCTTTTGTATGGAAGCTGCCAAGTCAATATATACCCTCGTAATGATGTCTTCCGGTTGGCGTCTTTTTACGCCGAACAGCTCTTCAAATTTCGAATCAATCATCATATTATCATGCATAAATGCAAAATAATCCATATTAAGTTTTATAGATCCGTCATCAGAAACTTCTACCAAATTGTTTAATATTTTCTCATAATATATAGGGTCTCCGTATGGCGCCAGTCCCATCAACTTATATTCACCAAAATTAACCTTAAATCCACAAAAATATGTAAAAGCACTATATAACAGTCCTAAAGAATGAGGATAATTTAACTGTTCTGATATATCTATTTTTTCATTCTTTCCAAAGCCAATCGTAGTTGTTGCCCACTCCCCCACTCCATCAATAGTCATGATCGCTGCCTCTTCAAATGGTGATGGATAAAAAGCCGATGCGGCATGGGATATGTGATGCTCACACACTAACACCTTTCCATTACTTTTCCCGTAAACATTTTGATTTAACAAATCATGTATCCATAATTTGTCAGAAAACATCGATGTAAAGCTCTTTTCAATTATTTTGGAATTATTCGGGCTCACCATAATACAATTATTTAGCCAACGATCTAATGTTAATAAAGGGTTATCATAATATACCACAGCATCTATTTTTTCTTTATCTTTAAGCTGCGCTTTACAAAACCGAATTGCATTTACAGGAAGCGAGGAATCTGCCTTTTTTCTCGTAAACCTTTCTTCCTGTGCTGCTGCTATAATATTACCGTTCACGCACATAGCAGCTGCACTATCATGATACAATGCTGAAACACCTAAAATATTCATAACAATCTCCCTATCTTTTCCTCTATAATGCGATATATCTCATTTGCAATCACTTTATTTCCCGCTTCATTACAGTGACACCAATCAAAATAAATATTTCTAAGTCCATCAAATATTCCTGACAAATTATGTACATAATCTATCTCCTTAATATTCTCTTCAGCTTTATGATAAAATTCTATTGCTGTTTGTATTTTCTGTTTTATCAAGTTTTCTTCTAAGTAGAACATGTCATATTCATTTAAAATATAATTACCACTTAGCATCATAGGTTGTAAAAAAGAGAAAAACTCTATGTCAAACTCTTGGCAAGCACCATGCATAATCCTCATATTGAATATCCATCTATCTAGCGCCTCTTTTTCCATCCCTTCCCCACAAGTTAGATTGACATTTTTATTTTCACATAAATTTCTCCATGTTTTATCCAAATAATCATTGACAAGGGCATTAGACTTCTTTCCCTCAAATGCATCATTAACTCCTGAATATGAAATGACAATCGCAGGATTTAAATCAATAGCATCTCTTATACATTTAAGCATTTCCTGACACGATAAATATCCGCTCACCCCTCCATTATATATGCATGGAGCAATTCCTTTCTTTTCCTCTATCAACTCAGCAAGATAATGCGCCCATGAATTAATTCCATACTGTGAATAATCAGTTGTACTGCCCCCTAATACTACCAGCTTTAATTTCGAGTCCTTGTCTCCATGTATATGAAATTTTTTCTCACGGCTATATCCTAAAAAGTAATCTACGTAATCAAATTTATCATATCTGCTTTCTGTAATTGAGAAAAAATTAATATTTTTTTCCATCCCCATTTCATTTAAATTTTTTATTATATCCCTGCTATTTGATGAAGCTGCTATCAGTACAATGATCTCTCTCTTTTCTTCATATAATAAATCAAATGGGCTCTTAATATCTTTTCCAAAACATTTCTCATTCCACTTTGTTTCATTACTATCAACAAAATACGCTACATCTTTCCCTAAACTTTTTAAAATGTGGGCTGTATTAACCCCCACGTATCCGGCCCCCCACAAAATAACTTTTTTATCAGAAATAATATTTAATAAATATTCAATATAGTTTATCATTCCTTTCCCTCTCTATCTAACACTTTACCATTGTTTTATTCCATTTACTTCCTTCTCATGCAAAGACTGATCAACCAAACTTATAATCTGCATTATATTACTCTTACACTTATTATCAGCTTGACTATAATTCAACAAAAATTCTTCGCCTTGTATCCTTACTCTATTAATATAGTCCTCTAAAATTTCATTTTTACCAGTCAAAATTGTTGCATGTGTCTGATGCATCTGTTTTATTTCCTTTGACACACCCAAAAGCTTATCTGCTTCGCCATGCATCGTTGCTATCAACTTTTCTATTTCTTTCTCCACGTTATCATTCTGCGCAGTCAAATATAAAGTCCTCAAATATACAGGCGGCATCGTTGCATTCTTTATTACCCATTCAATGGAACACGCTGCATGCACTGCATACAAATATCTTTTTAGCAAAATCTGTTTTTCATTTCCCATTGACATTTGATTTTCTATCTGCATTAAATAATATTTAACTGCATAATACTTAGAAAAGAAAGTGTTAATATAAGGCACCAGTTTATTCTGCAAACCATAAGGATCCCATACATACGGCGACATCATAGTCCATAGCACCACTCCAAATAATCCTATTGAAAATTTACCATCTAAAATCGGATTCTCTAAATAACTAAAAAAAGAAGTTAACTCCCAAAAAGGAATCCACTCATATAATTCATCTTCTTCAGGATAATATCGCTTAATCAGCGCCGATTCCTTACACTTTTCAGGCTCGTACATCTTTTGAGGGAAATCCTTTTTTATATATAAAAATCTTGTGTCATAATCGCTATCAAAGTTTTGAAGCCCCTTTGAAATGCCTCCTACCATAGCTCCATACAAAAGTTTCATGTCGTTTTCTTCTGCAAACCTCATTGCATCATCCAAAACTTTTTTCTCATATTGATAACCAAATAACATATAATCACCCCTTATTCTTATGATTCCTTATAAAATATAAATCCTTCTACAATATTTTCTCCCCAAATACTGGAAAACACTCTGCTTTCCAGACAAAAATGCTCCGCCTTTATTTTTTCTATCACATCATAATCATGATTTTCACACAAAACAAAACAAAATGTATCTATTTTAGGCAGACATTTCTTCAAAGTTGCATAACTGCTTCTCGAAGAAATAAGCCCCGCTGTATAATGATTATTGCAATTATAAAATTCCTCTGAATCAATATAAAATAGATCATCGATTCTTTTTATAATATCATCGTCTTTATTTTCCAGCCTCGTAAGCGAACACCCCAACATATTGAGATAGCGCCCCAAACTTCCCCAGTCTTCCAAGCAATCACATATAGTTATTTCGTTAAAATCAAATGTCCTTGAACCAGCGGATATAAATTCTGAAAGTCTTTTTCCTATTCGGCTTCCCCATTTTTCGAAATAATCCTCCGCCTCTGTCGAATACTCATAAAAAAACGGATGCGCTATGGGTACCGGAAGCGTATATATCTTATTATTTTGTAAATATTGTTTCAGTTCTTCTGCTACACCTTTGTTTAAATATGTATTGTAATCATCTCTGGTAGCCTTCACTGGTATCATTTTCTGTCCTTTAGCTATCAAAAAAGAAACTCTGTTTTTTCCACTGGAAACCAATGAAAAGCAACCTTTTCTTAAGTACTTCACCATTGGACAGCTTCTAACGAAAAAGAGCGGATCAACCGCCAATTTAGCGCTCATTTCATGATATATCTTTTTCCTTGTGCTAACCGTAATCCTTTTCCACTTTTCCCCTGTTGTAATTCCTATTTTATTTGCCTCTGGCAAAACAAAGTTAATAATATAATCCTCTATCGTTCTCTCAAAGTCAATATTTTTTGTACCTTCAAATGCACAATATAAATCAACTAATATATATGTCGACACAAAATTCACTCTACTCCAACGATTATCCGGTAAATAATTCGTAAATAATAGTTCTGGCAAGAGAAACATTGTAATATATTCATCATCTTCTTGAATCACATAATTTTCCTCTTTATACACAAAATCTTTATCTATAAGTGAAAATATATCGTATTTCGGCATTGCTCTTTTTACCAGCAATTCTTCATATGCTTGATTTACACATTCCATTCTCTGATCTTTATAATCTCTCAATATAGCCTTTGCTTTATAAATTATATTTTTAAAACCAAATTCATATAATTTTCTTGCAATCTCTTCATGCTCAAATACATTGCGAATTGAAATAATAATCACATAATCCTCGAACTCCAACTGCATTTGAGACAATTCCTGTAACGAATGGACAGCATATCCTCGAAAATCTTCAATATCTTCCCCTCGCATATCTAAAAAAAATTCAACTTTCAACTCTGGTACATTTTCTAACAAAACTTTCCCCATAGAACCAGTGCCATATATTATTATTTTTTTTTCATAAACTTTATACGTCTTCATTCTGTCTTGTCCTGAACCCATAAATCCAGTATTTTTTCTCCTATACAAATATGCAGCACCCTTTCACATTCTTCTGCAAGATATTCTTTTTCTTCGACGGTTTCAATAAAAGAAATTCCCTTAAAATTTTTCAAAAGTTCATTTATAATCTGATTTTCTTCATCATATACATCATGATGAATTAAGATAATATCGTAATTGTCCTCACTAATACATTCATTCAAATTATTTTTTATCTCTATTTCTTCTATTCTTAATAGCTGATTCTCCAAATTAAAAAGCTCTAATTGCATCTGATTTGCCTCAAATGCTGTAACTTCAGCCCCCATTAAGGCATACAGCTGCGCAAAATAACCATTTTTGCTTCCTATATCTAAAACCTTGACCCCCTGCATCAAAATATTTCTTTGCACTAAATATTGATTCACCGCCACCGCTATATTTTGTGCTAAAACATCTTCTTTTGCCAAATAATATATAAAAGCAGAATGCGGAATAGGATAATAAACAATGTCCTCTCCACATCGCTCTACGTATTCTGCTACTTTTTCCACCTGTTCTTTGTTATAATATGCTTCCCATTCCTCATTATTTAATCTACAAGGAAACTTATATATTTTTTTTGTAAGAAGAAATCCAGTTCTATTTACGCCGTCAAGAATTTCCAATTTTTTATTTTTTCCTAATGTAACCGATATTGGATTTTCTATAAAATAGGACGGATTAATCATCAAACTGTTTTCCATAATTTGATACACTTTATATCTATCATTAAAATGCCTATTCCATTCATTTTGATCAATGTTATTGCTTCCCGACTCATACTCTCTAGTCATTCTATAGGCATCCAAAAAATCATACCAGTCTTCATCATTAATATTCTGATCCATAGCTTTAAATAAGGCATACGGTTTAGCAAAATATAATACGTTTTGGTTTAAATTTCTTTGCAGTTTCCTAGGCAGATTACTAGTGTCAATATCATTTTCATAATAATATTTTCCGCCTGTAAATAATACTTCTGCCGGAATATATGCTACAGTAAAACAATTATCTTTTTCTAAAACAGGGCTTTTTTTATTTTCTTGACTTAAAGACTTATATACAGGTAATTCAACATCTAGGAAATCACCTTTCAAATACATACCATCATAGATTTTATTCAATTCTCGTGTTGCTTCATTTTTTTCTCCTAAAATATTATGCTTAAATAATATATTTTCATATCCACATTTATACAATTTTCTTGCAATCAAATCATGTGCATACGCATTCAAAACAGTTATTATAACAATAGCGTTAGCTTTGTCTTGTGTTATAATCCTATCCGTTTCGGGCAAATAGACCGGAATCTCTCCTATATTTTTCAGGCTTTCTGCATTTCTATCCAAAAAGGCAACAATGGAATACCCCATTTTACTTAATAAATCTGCATAGAGTCTCCCCGCCTCTGCTGCCCCATAAATAATTATTTTGCTATCTTTCGTTATTTTTACTTTCTTAAAATCCATGTTTTCCCTCTTACCCTACATACAAATATGTATCATCGCATCTAATTCCACCGTGAATCAAGCTCATCGTATACTCCGGCTGCATCTGTTTCATATAAATTGGTATTCTCCAGAGATTTGAGTAAAAATCACCTAAAGGCAGAATGCATTGCACTTTATCATTTTTTATTATCTTTTCATACTTTTTTATTTCACTTTCCAGCCTGGAACTTTCTATTTCAATACTTTCGTTAGCAATCATCATATGCTCCTTATCACATGGCACCATTGAAATAATCTCATCATATCCAAAAGCATTTTTATTCACTAAGTCAGATAAAATACCGCATGTTCTATAATATAAAACCTTATGAGACTCCTCATTACTAAACAAGTCTAACGCCAAGCTTATCCCATTACTGCCAATGTCAAATAGACTTGCATTTTCCAAATATGGATCAATCTTATTGGCAAAATACTCTATTCCACTCTCGATGACATCCTGTATTCCCCATTTTTCTAATTGGCTTCTTTGCATTTCCGAGATAACATATGGAAACACTATGCACCCATTTATTTCATTTAACCGCTCTATCACCTTATCCTTTTCATTAATAAGCCCGTCAAATGTCATCTGATCGACATTCTGCAGTCTGCCCTGCAAGCTGTTAAACAATAATTCCGCACTTTTATCCTCTCCAACAATAATGAAAGCGTCCCGTCCCTCAATATAATTTTCTTTTAGTTCCATAACTTCTTCATATTTCGAGTATATTAATTGCAATGCCTTTTTCTTATAATTCATCGCTTTTTCCTTTCTAAAATGAGTAGCAAGATGCTACTTCGCACCTTTTTCCAGCCGTTCCATTATTTCACCTGCATACTCATCTATATAATCATTACAGTCGTAATCTGGTAACAAGCATTTTCTGCACATTTCATAACTATTTTTTTCACCTTTCAGCAATGTCATCCAAAAATTTCTTAATTTCTCTCCATTCCATATTTCTTTAAACGACTGATATTTTAAATCTCCAATTACCAACTTTCTCTTCCAATCAGCACAGCAGGCTGTCACTTCTCCATCAGAATTAACGATTAAGCTATAAAAAGAATATGGACAAACTTTAACTTTTCTAACCTGCTGTCCATGAATGCCAACCTTTCCTATTTGCAAGTTCTGCTCCAGTTCATCAAAATCTGACCACATAGGAATCACATTATCGATAAAAATTCTATCACATATGTCACCAAACAAAGCATAAAATCTCTCTTTATCTTCTTCATTTGGCACTGCTGTATCAATAATTTTACAATATATTTCACATTCTCCACTTCTATCGTGTAGGTCTTTTATATTTTCTATAAATTTTGCATAGTCTATTTCAGCACCAGTTATACTCTTATACCTCTCAGCATCTAATGCCTCAATAGAAATTCTAATACGGTCAATTTTTGAATCAATTAATTTTTGATTCATTTCTGGATTTAACAAACTGCCATTAGTTATAATTTCAATAAAATGAGCCACATCCTTTTCTTTAGCATATTCTATCATTTCCGGCAAATGCGGATTCAACAAAGGTTCTCCCTGTCCATTAATTCTCAACACCTTTAATTTCTCTGGGAGTTCCTGCAAATCCTCTATGATTTTCATAAATAACTCTTTATCCATTAATTGTTTGCGAAAGGGTAATATCTCCTTTTTACTCTGTATTGCGCAGAAATTACACTTAAAATTACACAAATTGCAAGGATCAATTGCTATTGTGTAAGGAGTTTTTAAAGGTATCACTTCTTCAAGACGGTTTCTCTCCGTACAAACGATATTCCCATTTTTAGCTTTCATCTTAATTTTCTCTCCCTGGTTATTTTCTACACCTACATATTGTATATATCACTTTTATAAGAATCCATATTGCTGTTAATCCACGTGATTGTCTCTGCAATACCCTGTTCAAACGTATATTCAGACTTCCAATCCGTTAATCTCTTTATTTTCTCATTTGAGCCAAGCAGTCTGTTCACTTCACTCTTTTCAGGTCGTAATCTCTGCTCATCACAAATAATCCTTGCCTTAGGATTAATCTGTTTAATTATTTCATTTGCCAACTCGCCAATCGATATCTCCTGCTGTGTAGCTATATTAATTTCTTCACCAATCGTCCGCTCCGACTCCGCAATCGCAATAAACCCTGCTACCGTATCTTTCACATAATTGAAATCTCTCGTAGGCGTCAATGAGCCTAACTTTATCTCTTCCTTACCTGACAGCAGTTGAGAAATAATCGTGGGAATAACCGCCCGTGCGGACTGCCTCGGACCATATGTATTAAAAGGTCTCACGATAGAAACAGGTAGGTTGAAACTTCTGTAAAAGCTCTCCGCCAACCGATCCGCACCTATCTTAGTTGCCGAATAAGGTGACTGTCCTTGAAACGGATGCTTCTCATCAATCGGAACATACTGTGCTGTACCATAAACTTCCGATGTCGATGTAATCATAATTCTTTCTGTTCCTAATTCCCTTGCTGCCTGAAGCACATTCAATGTTCCCTTAATGTTCGTATCAACATAGGAATCCGGTGAATGATAACTGAACGGAATCGCGATCAAAGCTGCGAGGTGAAATACCGCATCTACACCTTTCAGCGCTTCCCTTACGCCGTTAGGATCTCTTACATCTCCGCTGAATATTTCAATCTGATTCAGTTTTTCCTTTGGCAACGTATCAAGCCAGCCCCACGTGTTAAAAGAATTATACATAGTAAATGCTTTTACTTCATAGCCTTTTTCAAGCAGGCTCTCCGCGAGATGGCTGCCGATAAAGCCATCCGCACCTGTCACTAACACTTTTTTCATAAAAACCTCTTTCTACTTTACGATGCATTTAATCAAGCGAAACGCCTCCGCGTACCTCACTCCTGCTTTTGTACCATTCAGCATTGCCAAAGCCTTAATGTTCTCTATACTGCGTGGAAACGGAGAAGCACCTAATTCCGTATCATATATTTCCATTGCATGTATCTTTCTATCCATGTAATCCGATATGTCAACATAATAGTTCGCTTTAAAAGGGTCTGACGGGCCGCCGAAATCCGTCTCCGATATAATCTCCATCGTCATAACCTGCTTTATAGATGGAAACCTGAAAACTTTAGAGCAAGCATAACACCAATCAAACACTCTTTTATGATCTGAATGCGCATCATTATAATCCGGTAAAATAAGCAGTTCTGGATCTATCTTCCTAAATATTTCCCCAATCTTACCAATTGCTTCACCTGAATCTACACTCTCTAATTCTGCCGTTGGCATATTCATATGATATACCCCCGCAAAGTGATAAAAATCCTCTATCTCTTGCAATTGGTTCCTGCGCTTTTCTATCATATCCTTAGAAAACCGCTCTTCGTTCAATATTGCTGTAACATTCAGCCAATACACTTCATGTCCTTCTGACATCAATCTCAAAATAGTTCCGCCAGCTCCCAATGTCTCATCATCAGGATGTGGAGATACTACTAATACTTTCATAAACTTCTCCTTTTTAAAGATATTCTCCGCTCTCCAATTGAATATTGTCACATTCCAAAACTTCTATAAGGTTATCGCCAGTCTTTATCACAAAATCATACTCTGATATTATTTTGATAATTTTCCCCGGTTCAATATTCTCATATCCTTTTTCAAATACCTCTCTTACTTTCCATACCTTATATTCTTTATCATGATATGTAAAATGTGCGCCTACATATGGTCTTGCCAATGCCCTGACTAAATTATAGATGCTTCTGCTTGACATTCGCCAATCAATTTTTCCATCCTCTTTCCCTCTTTTTCTCCATGTATTTCCTTCTTCTGCGGATTGGCTCACCATATTTAATGTATTATTTTCAAGATCCCACATCACATCTACCAGTTGATTAGCAGCAATCTTCATTACCTTATCGTACAAGCTTGCTGCATCATCTGTATAATCAATTTCTACATATTTCTGCGAAATAATTTTCCCAGTATCTGCCATTGCATCCATTAAAAACAAGGTAGACGCCGTTCTCTCAAGTCCTAAGGCTAATGCCCAAATCATTGGATGGCGTCCCCTGTTAAATGGCAATTGTGCCGGATGAAAACCCACACAGCCCAATTTAGGTAAACAAAGAATATCCTCATCTAAAATCTGCGACCATCCTAAGCATAAAATCAAATCTGCATTTTTTTCCTTTATATAGTCTTTCGATGTGTGATCATTGATATTCTGTACATATAAATAATCAATCTTCTGTTTTCGGCATATCTCCCCCAAATCCACAAAATCTGCATTAAATTTTGACTCCGATTTCGTAATAACTCCCACTATCTCGGCATTGTTCTCTATTAATTTATTCAAAAAAATTTCAGAAGATTTTACACAACCTATGAATACTATCCTCATTCACCAACTCCTATATCATAGAATTTTTTTCTTAAATCAATGCCATCATGTACTGCTTTACTAATCATCTTAACTATTTCCTCAGAAGTTTTGTTACCTTCGTATGGATTTCTCACATCCGCAACTTTATTTCTAAATTCAAACGACAACGCTTTCTGCAAAGCCGCTTCTATTTGCGTCCTGTCATTTCCACAATCTATCACTGACTCAGCACGCACTCTTCCTCTCTGCCGGTCCCCAATATTAACTGTTGGTATCCTAAAAGAAGGGACTTCAATAATACCACTTGAGGAATTTCCCACTACTGCATCACAATACTGTAATGCACTTAGATATTTTCTCTGTCCAAGTGAAGTATATCCCCTGCATCTGTCCCCGTCAATTTTCACATAATCATCGATCATTTCGTTAATAATTCTTCCGTCTGTATCTGCATTAGCCTTTGTGAAAATAACTGAAATTTCTTTATGCTTGTCAATGACATTTAATATTTCTTCAAGCTGCTTTTTCGCTGTAGCATTCTCCAAAGTAACCGGATGGTAAGTAATCAAAATTGTCGGAAATTTGAACTGAAATCCAAGCATATTCTCCAGTTCTTCCTGCTGTATCAAATGAACCGTTTTTGCATTCTCTACTCCCAAAGATCCAACATTATAGACCGTTGCTGGTGCTTCGCCTAATTGTATGACTCTTTTTCGATATTCTTCTGCCGCTGTAAAATGGAGATGACTCATTTTGGTTATAGAATGCCTAATAGCTTCATCTATAAGTCCTTCCGTCAGTTCCCCGCCATGAATATGGGCAATAGGGATTCTTGCAATCATTGCCGCTGATGCCGCTACTAACATTTCATACCGATCTCCCAATACAACCACGATATCCGGCTTATTCCGGTCAAAACAATCTGCAAATCCAATCAATGCAACTCCCATTGATTTGGTTATTCCTACAGGAGTATCGGAACCTAAAAGCATTTCCACTTTAGAAGTTATAGGGTAGCCATCCTCTTCAATTTCTTTGTATGTCAATCCAAACTCCGTAGAAAGGTGCATACCGGTAACCACCAATTGCAATTCTAATTCAGCCGACTTATGCACTTTATCTATCACCGGTTTCAACAGACCATATTCAGCCCGCGTACCGGTTACAATACATACTTTTTTCATATTTCAATTAACTCATCCACATTAAATTTTCTTTTTGCCTTCTGACCAATAACCTGCTTCCACTGCATAGGGCAAATTCCGGTCCCCGGCCTTTTAGTGGTAAGATTATCTTCTGTAAATGTCTGGCCTGCTTCGATATCGCTTTTTGCAACAATACTCTTTCTTACAATACCAATGTTTCTCTTTTCTGACTCCGACGGTTCTTTTTTCCCATCACCTAACGCACTCTCTATATTCCTTATTGCTCTGACCATTGCCTCTAATTCATCAGGCTCAAGACTTGCCTTATGGTCAGGTCCTTCCATATTTTTGTCTAATGTAAAATGTTTTTCTATAACAGCCGCGCCTAAAGCCGCTGCCGCAATTGGAACTTCAATTCCCTGCGTATGATCCGAATAGCCTGTCGGAACTCCCAGTTCCGCTTTTAAGGTATACATTGCCAGCAAATTCACATCATCATAGGGGCTGGGGTATTCTGTATTGCAGTGAAGCACTGTAACATCGCTGCTCCCATTGTCCTTTAATACCTTCACTGCATCCTTTACCTCATTCACTGTGCTCATCCCTGAAGAAATAATAATCCTTTTTTTTGTTTTCCCTGCTTCTCTTAAGAGAGGATAATTCGTAATCTCACCGGACGGTATTTTTATAATATCAACACCTAACTCCGTAAGGTAATGCAAACTGTCTATATCAAATGGTGTAGATAGGAACATGATTCCATTCTGTTTGCAGTATTCCATCAACTGCTCGTGCATTTTTGGTGTCAGTTCAAGCTTTTTTAACATATCAAACTGAGACTCCTCCTTCCCTGTTGTCTCCATCTGATAATCTGCTTTACGGGCATTTTTGCACACAAGATTTTCTGCCTTAAAAGTCTGAAATTTTACCGCATCGGCTCCTGCCATGACTGCCGCATCTACTAATCTCCTGGCTGTTTCGATATTTCCGTTATGGTTCACACCCGCCTCTGCAATAATGAAAATCTTACTCATAACTGATTTACCTTTTCTCCACTCCAAACGATATGGTTATCCTCCACATTCTTTCTCACAACAGTTCCTGCTCCTATAATGCATCGGCTTCCAATCTTTTTCCCTTGAATTACCGTTGCGTTCGCACCTACAAAAGACGCATGCCCGACCCGAACGCCTCCGCACAGAACGCTTCCCACTGATATATGGGAAAACTCTCCCACTATGCAGTCATGTTCAATAATCGCACCTGTATTGATAATGCACATTTTCCCTACAGATGCATTGGCGTTAATAATTGCACCTTTTCCAACCATAGTGCCTTCTCCAAGTTGTAAATTTCTCGCCAAAATGGATGATGGATCGCAAATTACCGGAAGTGAAAATCCAATCGTCTTTAATTTGTTCCACAGCTTTTCTCTTAAGTCGGATTTACCCAGATATCCTATTCCCAAAGCAGCATTCGTGATGCCGCTTTGGAATATCCGCTCAAGGTCCATATCGCTGCCAAGGACCGGATACTTTTCCTTCTCTGATTGCTGACTGCTATCGTTAATCACATATCCTGCTATTTCGTATTTATTTTCTCTCTCCACTATATCTGCAAGGCTTTCTGCATGTCCGCCTTTACCTAAAATAATTATCTTTTCCATTTACTTTTGTCCAATCATCAATTCCTGATAATCCTCTTCCGGCAAGAAAGGATACATATCCTGAAGCGCCGGTGTCAGCATCTTCCCATTCTCATTTAATCTGGACATTACTTTAGGCTTCACAGGATCGTCAAACTTCTGATCAATTTCAAGCAGGCATCTCTTCTTGTTACTTACAAGCCACTGCACCGCTTCCTCAACCTGTGCATTTGTTTCGCATCTCCTATACTCGAATCCAAAAGTGTCCGCCACCTTTGCAAACTCCGGAAAACTTACTCCGCTGTCAGGCGTGCATCCTATATAAGCTCCCTGAAAGAAATTTTTACTCGTCTGCCTGATAGCCCCATAGCCATCATTAGAAAACACGACCAGATTAATCGGCAAATCATTCTGAACGACCGTCTGCAATTCCTGCAGATTCATCATAATACTTCCATCGCCGGTAATGCAATAAACTTTCTTACCAGATGCCACTGTAGCTCCGATGGCTGCCGGCAGGTCATATCCCATGGAACCACAGGTATAATTAGTCAGCGTTCTCTGCTGTGCACACTTTACGCCTATTTGAAGTTTCGCCGTATTAGCGGTATTATTACCTAACGCAAGAATGCTGTCTGCCTCTTCATATTTCTGAAACACTTTCCAGAAATAATAAGAGCACACTCTTTCTTCCATCTCGATATCGTTGACAGCTTCAAAGGGTGTAAACCTCTCTTTGAGCATTTTGCAGTAATCCATCCATTCCGCCGGTACCTGTATTCTGCAATCAGTTTCGAGCATTCCTGCAATCATATCCTTTAAATCTGCATGGACAAACTTATATATATTCAGCCCCGGTTTCTTACTCTCTTCGGCATCAACATCCACCATGACAATCTTGGCATTCGGTGCAAAGCCTTCCAGATTAAACCCTGTCTGCCTGAATCCAAGACTGTTGCCAAGAGTCAATATGACATCTGCATTTTGTAATATAAAGTTTCCTGTCCTTGGTCCCACATTGCCGGAATTTCCAAAGTATAGCGGGTGGTCTGTATATAAATTATCAGCAACCCAACTTCCGCCAATGACCGGAATCCCCATTTTATCTACTAACTTTTCAAAATTATCCCTATTGTGACTGCTTATGATGCCGGAACCTGCCAAAATACATGGTCTGTTCGCTTTTCGCAATAAGTCGATGGTCTCTGAAATATCCTCGTCTTTCAAATCCGGAATCGCTCTGGTCTGTTCTTCCTCTTGATACAAATCCGCTTCTTCCACTCTGGCATTCTGGATATCCTGTGGTATGTCTAACCACACGGGGCCCCTTCTGCCTTCCATCGCAATATGGATTGCCTTTACTAATTCTCTTTTTATCGCCAGCGGATCCGTAATCATAACCGCATATTTCGTCATATTCTTCACAGTGGGCACAATCTCAAATTCCTGAATGCCGCGATACCGGAGCTTTAAACCGGACTTCGGAACTGAAATCTCATACCGTACCTGACCGGAAAGTACAATCATGGGAAGACTATCTTGCCACGCACCCATCACCCCCGTCAGTGTGTTGGTCGCACCGGGACCAGAGGTCACACAAACCGCTGCCATCTTTCCGCTAAGCCTCGCATAAGCATCTGCCGCCATAGCACATGCCTGTTCGTGATGGTTAAAATATTTATTCATCTTCTCACAGACTAACAACGCATTATCTAAATGCATAGCGCCGCCGCCCACTACAGCAAAGCAGTCTGTGATTCCATATTCCAACAAAGTGTCCATAATAATATCTGCTACACGCTTGACCATCTCTCATCCATCCTATACGTTTAATTTCTTTTTCATCTTCTCCATTTCTTCCATCTGCCCCATATCCATATAAGCAGATTCTTCCACCACATACACGCCAATCTTTTTCCCGCTTTGCTTTGCCGCATCTATTAAATCCGGAAATGCTATCTCCTGATTATGGGGCATTGTATGCAACAGTTCCTTATCGACAACATACATTCCCGTATTAATCAGATAATCCAGCTTCGGTTTCTCCTCGATATTTAAATAATTCTTATCCCCATCGCAACTGATAACTCCATAAGGAACTGTATGCCGGTATTTTGCTGCAACGATTGTAATATAATTTCCTTCTTTCTTATGACGCATATAAATTTCATTATAATCTGCATCTACAATAATATCACAGTTGACAAGAAAAAAATCCTGTTTAATGTCGTCCTCTAATAAATATAGACCGCCGCCCGTACCAAGCGGCTTGTCCTCTTCAATGTATGTGATATCATATTTGCTTGCAAAGCCATCAAAATACGCCTGTATCATATTCTTCTTGTGATTTACAATCATAAAAAAGCGCCTGCAGCCGTAGCTGGCAAAATTGAACATGATTCTTTCCGAAATAGGAATCTCTCCAATGGGGATCAAGGCTTTGGGAAGAATCTGTGTGTATGGATACAGTCTGGTTCCTTTACCGCCCGCCATCATCACCACAGGACAATTCAATGAATATTCCCGTTTGATCCGGCGTCCGTCTCTAAAAATAACTTCCACTACTTCCTGATTATAATTTACGACAGGAACTGAATATACCTCTGTCTTTCCAAAAATTTCATCTAATTTTTCCTTCTCATAACGCAGCAAAAAGGTCGGTTTATAATTTGCAATGTGCTTGATTGGCAAATCCACATCGCCTTTTGAAAGCGTGTAACGCCGCACATCACCATCGGAAACAGATGCAATCAGCTTACCTTTACTAATCACATAAACCACCTTGCACCTAATCTTCTCAAGCCGCTCTATTGCAGCCCTGATATTCAGATTTTCTTCAACTAATAAGTCTTCAAGCAACATATCTCTACCCATAAATCAGTGAATAAACATCTATTTCATCTTGATGCAGCCTATACCATGCATATAATGTACTGACCGCTTCCTTCATATCCGTAAATCTTAAATCCGGCAGTTCCTTGCAAATCCGATCATTGTTTGCCGTATACTCATTTGCATAACCTTCCTGACAGACAATAATCTCCTGTTTCGTATCTGCTATTTCATTTACAATTTCCGCAAGGCTAAGCAGATCAATACGCTCTCCCCGCACGGCATTGTAAGTATGATATTGCGGTTTCTCAAGCTGCATGAATTTCTCTAGCATCTTGCAGAAATCATCTATCCATATATAATCAAAATAACAATTTTTTCTAATAGACAACGGAAGACCTTTTAATGATTTACAGCACAAGTTGGAAATAAATTTCGTTTTCCAATATTCATATTTCCCAAAAATACCAAAAAGCCGCAAATTAAAGATATTATCGCTTTTCTCAATCATCTGATTGGCAACATACTTCATGAGCCCGTATTGGTCTGTCGGAATCATACGTTCCGCCAAGTCTTCCTCTTTTACCATATGAATCGGATAACGTTTGTCGTATTCTGCTCCCGATCCGGTATAGATCATCTTTCCAAATAAATCAGAGCACTTAGCAAAATTAGTGAATATCCTTAAATTGTATTCCAGTACTTTCTTTCCATCCTTCGTCTTATCTATTCCGTCCCCATAAACTGCAAAATGCAGGATAATGTCATAATAGTTCAGCCGAAGATGCTCTTTCACTGCATTTTCATCAAGGCAGTCCAATTGACGGCTGGAAGGTGCATACACCATGTAATCTTTTTGTTCCAAATATTCTTTTACATTTCTTCCGACGAAACCGGTGCCGCCGGTTAATAAGATTTTCTTACCCATATCCGACTATCGCTTACAAAGAATCCTTTGCTCTGCCTATGCTCCTCCACCTTTTGCTCCATTTAGCACAACAAAAATAAGGATAAAACTGACGTCATACTTCCTGTAAACATCAACTTTTATCCTTGCTTCTTATCCTCCATGATAATTAACCCGACCTTCCTTGTCATTCTACTGCGCACAATATTTTTACCATGTCTTTATTATCGGCAGATTGGGTAAATAACTTTACATGGATTTTCCTCAATTACATTTTTTGCATGAAACAGGCATAAGAATTTATCCTTGCAAGCGCTTTCAAAAGTATAACAATACGACCTCGCCAAATATGTCAAAGAACGCTGCCCGGATTTTTGTCTCCCTTCGCCCTGTGATACTCTTCCACCGTTGTTCCAATTCCTTCACAGGCCCTTTGCAAATCTATTTCAAAATTCTTCATGGCGGCTTCCACACTATTCACAAGCATTTCTGCTTTACCCGCCTTTATTCCTTCGATTCTTCCCTCGCTTCTGCCTTCTTTTCTGCCTTCTTTTCTGCCTTCTTTTCTTCCCTCGCTTCTTCCTTCTTCTCTTATAAGCGCTTTTTCTTCCCACAGCTGCATATACTTCACTCCCATTTTTTCCGAGGATCTGATTTTTTTGACATTTTCATGGATTAGTTTTATCCTGCTGCTTGCCGTCCGCTCCGCCACTGCATCTGTCGATGAAGCGATATATTCCATGAAATCCAGAAATTCCTGTGAAAATTCTTCCTTATTGGTTCCTTTTGTGTTAATAAAAATTCTCGTTGCTCCATCCTCAATCCTTAACTTGGGACATTCCCTGCAGGTACCTTCAAAAGTATACCGATACAGCCCCTCGCCAAACAGATCAAAGGGCGCTATCAGGATAAAGCAGCTGTCATTGAGCAGGTTGAAATTTACACACCCAGGCTCAAGCAGGGACACATCCATCTGTGCCTGGTAGTATCTGCTTCTCTTTTTCAGGTTGCCCGTGTCACTTTTCTGCATCTCGGTGTGGTACACTTTCTTTTGCAGATCCATGCTCACTACATCCAACCGTACCTGCCGCAATTCCGGCGATACCCTGAGTTCCTTTTCTGTCTCCGGCTTTTCAAGCAATTCTATCTCCCGTTCCAACAAGATGCTCACCGCTGCCTGATAGGCTTCCTTGTTCTCCATTGTTTCATCAAACAGAAATCTGTCCTCAAGGTTCAGTTCCGCCAGCTTCGTTATTACATTATTTACCATACATTTTCCTCCTTTGTGCAGGAAAATGTATCATTGCTATTGTATTCTACAAGATTACTCACGCATTGATTTCAGTATCTACTCCAGCTTTTCTTACATTTCCTGCTGTATTTATGTTTTTGGATTTTTAAAGCAGGATTTCAAGAATAGTGAAATAGATATTTTCAGACACGATTATGCCCACGGCAAATCATCGCTATAGAAATCTGGTGCTTTGCTTATATTTTATCATTAAATCAATAACCTTTCAATCATTATATCAATTTCCCTATAAAATCAACGTTCTTCAATTATTATTTTAATTTATGTTGTATGATTATAATGCATACAATATGGTTTCTGTACTGTTATCTGAATAGTGCCGAAAATACAGCTTATAATCCTGTCTCATCTTCAAAATCAGCCCCGGCAGTTCCCAGATATTCTCCGCTTTGTGATAAACACAAATGGCCAGCTTAGGCTTGTACTTTGCCTTTCTTCGGCTTTCCTTTCAGTGCTTCTATATAACTTTAAACCTATCCCATTACTTATCTCCAATCAAAACCTTTTTTCCCTCAAACGCAAAGCCATACCGCCGTATTCTATCTAAAGCGATACCTTTTGCTTCCAGTGCTGCTGCATACCGCTTATCCTCGATTTGCTGCAGCGCAGCCTTTACAGTATCCTGCAACGTCTTCTCATCCCCCGGATCATGCACCTTGAACTCTAAAATGATGGCATCATCCTCTCTGCTGCGCGGCTCAAGCATCACATCATATCTTCCAAATCCGCTTTCCCTGTTTGAAGTAATGACATATCTGTCCGCCAAATTCACCATCAGCCCTAACACAAACCCATGATAGAAACGCTCGGGTTCGGCATCCGCTGACGGTCTTTTTCCTGTATCAAAAAAGCCAAACGTTGTAAGTGCAACTCTGTTCATATAGATATTCATTGCTTTTCTGTCATCTTGCAGCATGGCTTTTATAAATGCATTATACTCAGGTACGTATTCTGAAAACCATTCTTCAATCATCTGTTCAAACATCAGACGTACTTCCACATTTGTCAGTTTTAAATCGTATTCCGGCTTACCGCTCTTCTCATTTATCTCAAAATGCCCGACTTTTAAATATCCACTTGCCAAAAGCAAACTCCAGATCGCACTGTTTCTATGATTCAACTGACTGAAAACAATCTGCTCGTCTATTTTAGTATGAAATGTTTCGCCTTTTAACAGGTCTTCCATAACTATCTTTACATCAGAATTACCCTCCTTAATAAGCTTTCCAATCAGACTGTTAGAGCTGGTATTGGCCCAGTATATGCCCAGCTGTTTCTTATCCAGATAATGAATTATGGACCATGGATTATAGATATCAGTTACACTGCCAAAGGTAAATCCGTCATACCAATCTTTTACCTCCTGTTTTCGGTCGGCTAAACCTCTATCATCTAATGCGTGGAATACTTCCGCCTCTGTAAATCCAAAACAATCCGCATATTTGTCTGAAGTAGTTGTCACCACCTCAAGGTTATTCAAATCCGAAAAAACGGACTCCTTACTGACTCTGGTGATGCCGGTCATGATTGCACGCTCCAGCCATGGATTGGTCTTAAACGCCGCATTAAACAAGCTTCTGGTAAATACTACCATCTTCTCCCAGTATCCATTCACATACGCTTCCTGCATTGGTGTGTCATATTCATCCAACAGAATTATGACTTTTTTCCCATAATGAAGGTTCAGATATTTTGAAAGATGATGAATTGCTAATGCTGCATCTACATCATCCATATCCACTGAAATGCGCCGAAAGAATTCCTTATCCCCTTCTTGCAATGCATTACTATCAAGCAAAAATGAATTATCAGTATAAAGGTCTGCAAGCATCTGACAAATCTTTTTTCTGGCGGCAGTGTAATCCGATTCTTTCACATTAGCAAAAGAAAAACTGATAACCGGACATGTTCCCTGCAATAAACGATATTTTTCTTCCTGCCATATGGAAAGTCCCTTGAATATGTCTCCATGCCCTGCATATTTGGTAGAAAAAAACTGCTCCGTCATACTCATGGTCAATGTCTTGCCAAAACGTCGCGGTCGTGTGATTAATGTTACTGCATCCAAACGCTCCCACCACTCCTTAATAAATCCGGTTTTGTCAATATAAAAACAATCGTTCTGAATTAATTGTCCAAAGTCTTGATACCCTATACCTACGGGTTTTGACATAGCATACCTCCTCATATTCCTTTCAATCATATCGCTAAAACATATCAGCATATGCTAGTATTTTATCATTAAATCCCTAAACTCTCAATCATGATATTGGTCTTCTGTTTATGGCTTCTCAAGGAACTCTATTACTGTTCCGACTCCAATGTCATTTCAAAATAAAACGAGGAAGAATAACGCTTCTTCCCCGCTAATCCTATGCAGCTTAATAATTCCTCATCTGGTCTTAAGGACATATTTTATATAATTATGCCGGCATGTACGATTACTCTTTCATTACATCCCCCATCTGATCAACAATCTTCTCTACCAGAAATTCTATCTCACCAGTCTTTAAGCCCATACTCTATCAGAACCTGTTCATATTGCTTTGGATAATTGGCGATAAAAGCAGGCGCCACAGTGCACACAGGCATCCCCATCTACAATCACTTTGTTCTTGCCATCCTCATCAACAGCTCTATTTGCCTGAAATACCGGACAAACAGAAATACACCGGTTACATCCGGCGCATTTCTCGTTAGCAAATACTAAACCGCAATTTAACTCACCCATCACTATCACCCTATCATCTTTGTTTTGTATATTTTGTACGATTTTATTGTGAAAAAGCCATTTTTATTGTACATTTTATTTTAACATGACGGTGTAATGGAGGTCAAAAAATACTATAAGAGATTGTATTTATATTTTTCTTCGTCATTCTGCTTTCACTGCTATACCTTCCTTCGCCCTGTGATACTCTTCCACCGTTGTTCCAATTCCTTCACAGGCTCTTTGCAAGTCTATGCCAAAATTCTTCATAGCCGCCTCCACACTTTTTACAAGTGTCTCTGCTTTGCCCACCTTTTTTCCCTCACGTCTTCCCTCTTCTTTAATAAGCGCTTTTTCTTCCCACAACTGCATATACTTCACTCCCATTTTTTCCGAGGCTCTGATTTTTTTGACATTTTCATGGATAAGTTTTATCTTATCACTCGCCGTTCTGTCTGCCACCGCATCTGTCGATGAAGTGATGTACTCCATAAAATCCAGAAATTCCTGTGAAAATCCTTCCTTATTGGTTCCTTTGGTATTAATAAAGATTTTTGTTGCTCCATCCTCAAGTCTTAACTTTGGACATTCTCTGCAGGTGCCTTCAAAAGTGTATCGATACAGTCCCTCCTTTGTGCAGGAAAATGTATCATTGCTTTTGTATTCTACAAGATTGCTCACGCATTGATTCCAGTATCTACTCCAGCTTTTCTTACATTTCCTGCTGTATTTATGTTTTTGGATTTTTAAAGCAGGATTTCAAGAATAGTGAAATAGACATTTTCAGACACGATTTTGCCCACGGCAAATTATCGCTATAGAAATCTGATGCTTTGCTTATATTTTATCATTAAACCAACAACCTTTCAATCATTATGTCATTTTTTTCATGCATGCTGAAGATCTGGCTAATTCGTCAAGTCTTTCCAAAAGCATAGCGAAAAATGCCATCCCATAGGAATCCTAATGAACCCACGGTCGAAGGCGGCGGTTTCTTTATCTTTGGCGGAAGCAGTTCTGACGTCGCAAGCGCTACCGGCTTCCTTTCAGTGCTTCTATATAGCTTTAAACCTGTCCCATTATTTATCTCCAATCAAAACCTTTTTTCCCTCAAACGCAAAGCCATACCGCCGTATTCTTTCTAAAGCGATACCTTTTGCTTCCAGTGCTGCTGCATACCGCTTATCCTCAATTTGCTGCAGCGCAGCCTTTACAGTATCCTGCAGCGTCTTCTCCTCCTCCGGATCATGCACCTTGAACTCTAAAATAATGGCATCATCCTTACTGCTGCGCGGCTCAAGCATTACATCGTATCTTCCAAATCCGCTTTCCCGATTTGATGTAACACTGTACCTCTCTGATAAATCTACCATGAGTCCAAGCACAAAACCATGATAAAACTTTTCGGGTTCGCTCTCTGAAGGTGCTTTTCCTGTGTCAAAATAACTGAATGTGGCAAGCGCTACTTTATTCATATAGCTGTTCATCGCCTTAACATCTCCTGCCAGCAATGCCTGAATAAAATTATTATAATGTGATGCACATTCTGCAAACCAATCATCTATCATTTGCTCAAACATAAGCCGCACTTCCATGTTTGTCAATTTTAAATCGTATTCCGGCTTACCGCTCTTCTCATTGATTTCAAAATGCTCAACTTTTAAATATCCGCTTGCCAAAAACAAACTCCAAACTGCACCTTTTCTACGATTCAGCTGATTAAAGACAATCTGTTCATCAATAATCGTATGGAATATTCCGCCTTTTAGCAGTTCTTCCATAACCATCTTCACATCCGGGCTGCCTTCTTTTATCAGTTTACCCGCCAGACTATTTGAGCTGGTGTTTGCCCAATATGTACCTAACTGCTTCTTATCCAAGTAGTTAATAATCGACCATGGATTGTAAATATCCGTCTTGCTCCCAAAGGTAAATCCATCATACCAATCCTTTACTTCCTGTTTCCTGTCGGATAATCCCCTTTCATCCAATGCATAGAAAACTTCTTTTTCTGTAAACCCAAAATAATCTGCATACTTATCGGAAGTAGTTGTTACTACCTCCAGATTATTCAAATCAGAAAAAACAGACTCCTTACTGATTCGCGTAATTCCTGTCATAATTCCGCGTTCAAGATAGGAATTAGACTTAAATGTTGCATTAAAAAGACTTCTGGTGAATGCTGCCATCTCATTCCAATACCCATCCACATACGCTTCCTGCATAGGGGTGTCATATTCATCCAAAAGAATAATGACCTTCTTTTTATAATATCTGGTAAGGAAATCGGATAATTTATAAATTGAAATTGTTGCCGTAACTTCCGACATATTTTCGGAAACACTTGAAAAATATTCTTTTTCTTTATCCGTCAATAAATTCGTGTCCAGCAAAAAATGATTTTTATCATACAACTCTGTAATCAGTTGACACATTCTCTGCTTTGTCTGCTGGTAACTATTCTCTTTTACTGCTGCAAAAGACAAGCTTATGACAGGGTATGTTCCCTGCATGGCACGATATTTCTCTTCCTGCCAAACGGCGAGTCCTTCAAATAAGTCTCCCCGTTTTGTATGATTTATCGAAAAAAAATGCTCCACCATGCTCATGGTCAATGTCTTTCCGAAACGCCGCGGCCGGGTAATCAAGGTAACACAGTCCCCGGATTCCCACCATTCTTTTATAAATCCGGTTTTATCTATATAAAAATAGTCATTCTGAATCAACTGTTCAAAATCTTGATATCCTATACCTATGGTTTTTGACATAACAGATCTCCTCATATTCCTTTTGATTTCTTTGTTAGATTGTTGTTATATCACAGCTTCCCGCTTTTAATGCCCCATCAAACAACGGCTTCTATAATTGTCCTGCCCTCCAGCTCTATGCTCTTTGTGCCAGTTTCTTTTTTTTGATTGAAATTAAAACTAAGCATATATCCTTTATCCAAATGATAGTACTCAAGATACTCCAAAAGCTGCTTTTCTCCTCTTTCATGATACTCATTACCGCGCCATATTTTAAGTTCTATAACGAACTGCTCGCCCATATAATCCACAATGACATCTGTTCGCCTCGCATCCCTTGTCTGCGCCTCAATATAGTAATTCCCCGTGCCGTTTATGATTGGTTTCAGATATAACAGGAAAAATTTGCGTCCATGGGTTTCAATGAATTTCTCATCATTTTCACCATAGATATCATTAAAGTACTCTACGAACTTTTCGAGTACCTTATCCATATTAAGCCTGCCGTTAAGAACAAACTGACTTTCATCCTGCTTTGCCGCCCTGCTCATCGCACTTGAAAGTTCTTCTTCTGACAGAAAGAGATTGTATAATCGTGTCTCAAAAATACGATTTGCTACCTGTACACGCCCGTTATTATTGACAATATATCCAAACATACGTGCCAGTTCTATTGTCTTATTATCCGGATTATATGCTACCCGCTCCCCCTGAAACAGCATTGCATACAACATCTTTTTTAAATCCGGATATTCGTTGATATGCCTCATCATACTGCCAAACAGCGGGGCACTCTCATTTAACAGAATTTTAACTGCTTCTGAGATTCCTTTACCGGTCCATACATCTGCAATATCCTCAAAGCCTTTTTCCCCTGGAATTTCTTCATCAAGATATTTGCATATCGCTGAAACAAGATATGGATAACCCGAAGTATACTGATATATCTCCTGTGCAGCTGCCTCCACATCCATACCTGTCCGGTTGTCTGCTTCATATTCTCCAAGCATATCCGCAATTTGATCAATCGAAAAATTCATATCTATATTAAATCTTGCGGCGATATTCCATGGACTATTATACTGGTGTTCTGAATCAGGACGTATCTTCAGTTTCAGATTTTTGATGTCATATACTCCCGCAAGAATTACCGAATGGAAAATGGGAGTATCTTCTCTTACTATATAATAGCTTCGAAGTAATGCCAGAAAATCTATAAATACTTGATTATTACCTGCATTATCCACTTCGTCAATCATTAACACAATCGGTTTTCCTGCTGCCGCACACAAATTACTCAGTAGATTGAATAATTCCATCAAAGTAACATTTTCAGTTTCCTTAACAAAACCAGCAAGCGGTTTTACCAATTCGTCTTCATGGTCTACGCCCGCTTTACAAAATGCTTTCATAAACATTTTGGCAAAAGCTGTAGAAAATGCCGCTTCATTTTCAAATTCTGCCGTTCCTGCTCCCTGAAAATCTATAAAAAGAGCAATATAATCCGATTTTAAATACTTTAGCAATGCTCGCAAAGTTGTAGTCTTTCCGTACTGTCTCCCCTTATTAATAACAAAATACTTTCCCCTATCAATGAAAAGCCGCTTGATTTTCTCCAATCTGTCATCAAGCCGTATCATATAATGTTCTTCCGGTTCGCATTGCCCTTCCGTATTGAAATATCGTCTCATATGCTACCATTTTCCTTTCACTCATATCGCTAAAACACATCAGCATATGCTAGTATTTTATCATTAAATCACCAAACTCTCAATCATTCTCAGATTTTTCATTTAACCCGGAATTCCGCCAAAAGTCTTCAATCATCCGGCATTGACGAAAGTCAGATTCAAGCTATTTAATGCCAGAAATTTTATCAAAGAACAGTGCAGGATGTTTCCCTGTCATTCCTGACTTTCTCCTGATTTCGTAAATATCTCCCACCTGCTCCGGTGAAAGCTCCCGGACGCCGCCCAGCATATGAGTCTGATAAAGGATTCTTGCATAAAACTCCACGGATTCCATCTTATGGTAAGCATTCATCAAAGAATCTCCATAAGTCAGGGCTCCGTGGTTCGCCAGCAGCATGGCGTCATAATAAGGCAGAAATTCCGCAACCGCATCAGGCACTTCCCGGGTGGAAGGTGTTCCATATCTTGCCACCGGCACTTTGCCAAGGGTCAGAATTGCTTCTGACAGAACCGGTTTCTCTAACGGGATCCCTGCTGCCGCAAAGGTAGTTGCATAAGGCGGATGAGCATGGACCACAGCCTGCACATCGGGACGTTCCTTATAAACCCGAAGGTGCATCTTCATCTCAGAGGATGGCTTGAAATCTCCGTTTGCTTCAAGAAGTCTGCCTTCTGCATCTATTCTGCAGATATATTCCGGGGTCATAAATCCTTTACTCACTCCTGTAGGTGTGCATAGGAATTCGTTGTTATTTAATTTTACAGAAAAATTACCGTCATTGGCAGCCACCATTCCTCTTTCGTAGACTCTTCTTCCAATCTCACACATTTCCTGTCTGATTTCCTGCTCGTTTACCATCTTGTTTCCTCCGTTATTCATCGCATTTTCTCATGTATACGCAGCATTGCACACATATACGCTGTGCTGCCGCGCATATGTGTGCAATACACATGTTTATGTTACTCTAATTCCAGCTGCCTGCGAAGCAGGTATTCGCTCACAAAGTATAATCCTATGGCTACCGCCAGAGACACAGCTGCCATAACAAAATACATTGGTGTCAAAACCGGAAACGGTGATGATTCCATATACATACTGTCTATCCTTATTATCATCACAGGCATGATAATAAGGGTAGTGAGACACTGCATAGCAAAGTTAATTGCAAAATATGCGCCGACTGCTCCCAATATCCTGTGCTTTCGCACCATCTGCCCCAGATTGATAGAACCAACGACCATCATTGTTCCGCTGAATGCACTCGTCAGCACCAGGCACACGACGCTTGCGAAAAATAAATTGATTCCTTTTAATTCCGGAGTATACCAGATTTTTGCCATGACTCTTGGGAGTTCCGCAAATGTCTCCGCAAGTTTTCTGGCAAAAGTACTGTCCTTCGAAGCCAATGATAGGAATGTAACCTCTCCAAAAAGGATGATGCTGACAATCACTGCCAGACCGCCAATCAGGCTCCATGCGCTCATGGTAATCACTTTATTAAGTAAAAGCTGACGGGCGCTGACCGGCAGGGTATGGGTCAGGTAGCCTTCATCTGTATACATATTCTTGTAATATCGCACCGCAAAATAAATCGTAATACCGAGACCGGTAGCAATCATGGCAAAATAAAACAAAAGAATCATCATCATTCCTGAAAGAGGAAGTCCTATCCACTCACTGTCCCATATCGGCAGTGCAAAAGTAAGTCCCGCCAGTACTGCCGTAAGCATAAGAATACCAATCAAAAACGTGGGAACTTTCCAGACAGCCTTCCATTCATGCTTTAACAACTTTCCTAACATGCAAACACCTCCCTGAAATAAGAATCCACAGATTTTCCTCTGCGCTCCCTGATATTCTCCACCGTATCCTGCAAGACCACTCTTCCGTTACGGATAAAAACAACTTCGTCCAATACTTTTTCGATGTCAGAAATCAAGTGCGTTGAAATCAGGACGGTAGCGTTCTCATTATAGTTACTGATAATCGTCTTTAAAATATAATCTCTTGCTGCCGGATCCACTCCTGCAATAGGTTCATCCAGAATATAAAGCTGGGCATCTCTGCTCATGACCATGATAAGCTGTACTTTTTCTTTCGTTCCCTTGGAAAGCGTTTTCAGGCGGGCATTTTCATCAATGTTCAAATTTGCCAACATCTGTCTTGCTCTCTCCGGACGGAAATCCTTATAAAAGTCAGCAAAATATGCAATCAGTTCTTTTACCTTCATGCCGCCCTGAAAATAAGTTCTTTCAGGCAGATAAGAAACAACCGCTTTCGTCTCCGGCCCGGGTCTGCTTCCATTGACAAGTACTTCCCCTTCCGTCGCCACCAATAGTCCGCTGATCAACTTGATCAATGTAGTTTTTCCGCTTCCATTCGGTCCAAGAAGCCCAATAATTCTTCCCCTGGGTATGGTAAGGTTCATATGATCCAAGGCTAACTTTTGCTTTTCATAAACCTTGGTAAGATTGTTTATCTGTACTAATTCGTTCATGCCTCTCCCCCCTTAGTCCGCCTGATCAGTGTGATAATTTCCTCTTTTTGAAAACCTAATTTCAACATTTTATCAATAAAATCATTTATCTGATCCCTTGCAATTTTATTCCGAGTCTCTTCAATCATTTTCATATCCTCCGTCACGACCCGCCCGCTTGTCCGCTGTGCCATCACCAGTCCATCTCTCTCCAATTCAACCAACGCTTTCTGCATTGTGTTGGGATTGACCCCAGCCTCTGCCGCAAGTTCCCTCACACTGGGAATCTTCGTTCCCGGTTTATATTGTCCGGTAATGACCCGAAGCTGTATCTCTTCCAGAATCTGAGTATAAATCGGACGGTCAGAATCTAAATTCCATGCCATATGCATCCTCCTTTCTTTGTACTATTCCATTGATACAATAATACACTGTGAGGATTTTGTCAAGTCAATAAAAAAGATTTTTTCGCCAAATTCTATTTGCTATATCCAATTGCGCTTAAAAAAGCCCCTATCATAATGCAGAAATCCCCTATATTAAAGATAACTTTCCTAAGTCCGAAGGGCAGATTAAAGCTGACATAATCCACCACATATTTGCGCACCAACCGGTCATATGTATTGCTGTATGCCCCTCCCAGCAGTAGTGTAAGCCCCCATTTCAGGAGCCGCTTTCCTGCCATCCCAAGGGTCAGAATATAAAAAGCGGTAAGAACCGCCGTCAGCAGGACCGATACCGCCGTGATGAGTTTCGGTCTGTTCTGCCCTGTATTTAAAAATGCCCCGCGGTTATGATACTTTCTAATGAGCAGAAAACCACCGCATTTATTTTCCGTCTGTCCCTCTGTCTGGGATTCTTCTATCTTATTTTTCAATTTGAATTCCAAACCAAAAATTCCTAATATGACTGCCAGATATTGCATGTACAGTCTCCTTTCCCATAGCACTTTGCTATTACCATTATACACCTTAAAGTTCTCTTTATGTAAAAAAAGACAGCCCGTCACCAGACTGCCTTTAACTACTAATTAACGGTTATACTCCCGCCAGCACCTCAAAGGTTCCTGCGATATCCAGCTTGCCGTAACCCGATTCTCTGTTTGGGTATTCCTCTCCCGCCGATCTTTCGGCTCCCCGGATCAGGTAGTTTTTCAATTCCCGGCTTTCCACTCTGGGACGGTTCGCTTCCACAACTGCCCATTGCAAAAACAGTGCCGATGCCCCGGCTGCTAATGCCACCGCCATGCTGGAACCGGTCCGTCGTCCAACGGCAGTACTGATATCGACGCCGGGACTGCAGATATCCGGTTTAATCCGCCCTGTTCTGGTATAGCCTCTTCCCGACTCGGACCAGAAGCTTCCGTTTTTATCATTATAAGTGGTGGTTGTAATCACTTCCCTCACGTTGGAGGGTTCTGTCAAAGTCGTGTAAGGAGAAGGCCGCAGGAAATAAGTATCGCTCTGCAGAAATTCTGTCAGCGGAAGCCATATATGAAAAGTACTTCCGCTTCCATTCCCGCTGATAGTAACCTGTATCGTCCATACCCCCGGGGAAGGGGCAATGAACCTGAAAAAAATAAGTTCTTCACCTGATCCCGGTTCCACCAGAACATGATCGACCTGGATTTTGGTTCTGGTAAACACAAATTCAAATTCCCGGCTGTTCTGCTCTCTGAAATCCACTTTTGGAGTAGTTTCGCCTCCCGGTGTTCTGATGGCGATGGCATGTTGAGCCGGGACACATCCCCACAGTTCCGCCGTAAAACCTCTTGTACCTTCTTCCACTCTGACTTCCACATTGTCAGTGGTTTCCGAAAGCCCCTCTGTTGCTGTTCCTAAGTAGTGATGCGCACTATTACCTTCGTTTCCGCCGCACACCACAACCGCCCGGCTTCGCCTGGTGGCAATCTGGTTTAAATAATCCGCCATAATGGAAATCCCTTCGTGGTCTCCCATATTGGTTCCAAGCCCAAAGCAGATTACCAGAGGTCTTGTTAAGGAAATCGCATAGCTTTCCAGATAGCGGAGGGCTACCAGTATGTCGCTTTCCGCATAAGCAGGCGTATCGTCTGGTATCAGATAAAATTCTCTCAAATGCTGTTTTGCCTGTTTCAGCTTCACCATGACAATATGCGCTTCCGGCGCCGCACCGGTAAAGGCAAGCCCGCTTCGCAGCACACTTCCTGCTGCCACACTGGCGATTGCAGTCCCATGACCGTTTTCATCATAGCTGGGAACTATTGCCCTTGGGTTCTCACTCTGCAAGGCCAAGTCAATCATCTCTTTTTTATATTCTGTACCGTATAATATGCCTGCCGGCGGTTCCCCCGTCTGTATGGTCTGATCCCATATCCCCAGAATACGGGTACTTCCGTCCGGATTACGGAAAACATCCTCATCATACCGGATACCTGTGTCCAAAAAGCCTATGACCACTCCCCTGCCTGTAAGGTTCAGCGCATCCCTCTGCACCTGAGTGATTCCGCTGCGGAGCAGTGCCGTAGGATCAAAGGTTTCCTGCGGTGTCTGCATCAAGCCATACAATTTCGGAATAACCGAATAAGTAAAATTACTCACGCTCATCGGCAGCGGTATATTCGCCCGATTCATATAGGTTACCCCTATCTCTCCGCTTATAGGCTGATAGACATAATCTCCCGCTCTCGCCCTTATATCTTCCGGCAGAACATAATCCGTAATCAAATCATAGTAATCATTTGATAAAATCTTTTCCTGATCTGTCATTGAACGTCTCATTGCCGTTTTTCTTAATATATGACAGCTCTCTATCCTTTTATGATTCTATCTCTCCGCCTTATCCTCTATCACCTTTAAGTGGTCCGGGTTTTCCCCGCTCACACTGCGGATATCGATCACCGGACCTCCAGTGCCTTCAATATATTCCCTGGTTATGATGACACGTCCGATATTGTCGTCTTTGGGAATCTCATACATGATGTCCAGCATGAACTCCTCGATGATCGCACGAAGCGCCCTCGCCCCGGTATCTTTTTCCATTGCCTTTTCAGCAATAGCCTCCAGTGCGCCGTCATCAAATTCCAATTTTACCTCATCCAGCTCCAGAAGCTTTTGGTACTGCTTTAAAATTGCATTTTTGGGCTCTTTTAGAATCTTTACAAGCATAGGCTTATCCAGCGCAGCCAGTGTATAGATCACAGGCAGACGTCCTAAGAACTCCGGTATCATGCCGAATTTCTTTAAATCTTCCACTGTGACCTGGCTTAAAATATTCTTTTCTTTATCAAATTTATCCTTAAGTTCTGCATTAAAGCCGATGGAAGTCTGTTTCTTTAATCTCTGCTTGATGATTTCCTCCAGATCCGGGAATGCGCCGCCGCAGATAAAGAGAATATTCCTGGTATTGATCGTCGTAAGGGGCACCATGGCATTCTTACTGTTCGCGCCCACCGGCACTTCCACATCGGCTCCCTCTAAAAGGCGCAGCAGTCCCTGCTGAACGCTCTCGCCGCTGACATCTCTGCTGGTTGTGTTTTTCTTCTTGGCGATTTTATCTATTTCATCGATAAATATGATTCCTCTTTCCGCCTTTTCCGTGTCATTATCTGCAGCGGCAAGCAGTTTGGAGATGACGCTCTCAATGTCATCGCCGATGTACCCGGCTTCCGTCAGGGAAGTTGCATCAGCAATAGCAAGGGGTACGTCTAAAAGTCTGGCAAGAGTCTTTACCAGATAGGTCTTTCCGCACCCGGTAGGTCCAATCATCAGCATATTGGACTTTTCTATTTCTATATCATCCATGGTGCCGGTAGCAACTCTCTTATAGTGATTGTATACCGCTACAGAAATCACTTTCTTTGCATGTTCCTGACCAATGACGTAGTCGTCCAGCTGTGCCTTAATCTTATGTGGAGGCGGAATATTCTTGATATCCAGGACAGGTTCCTCTCCTGTTTTGGGCTTTTTCTTCTTTACCCTCTGTTTATTTGGGATTCCTCCCTCACCCTGCAGATCTGTAATATTTACAAAACGGATATTCGGATATCCCTTACCGCTCATGTTTTTGTTGAGGTCATCCATAAAAGCAGGGTTATTCAGCATTCCCTGATAATCAAACTGACTTACCGTATCCATCGTTTTGTGCATACAGTCGTTACATACCGTAATATTGTTGGGCAGCTTGAACATCTTCCCCGTCTTGCTTTCAGGACGGCGGCAGATAAAGCAGACATCCTCATATTCACTTTCCTTTTTATCTGTAGGCTCTGCCTTATGCTGATCCGCTTCTTTCTTCTGCCCGTCTATCTTATCCAGTTCCTCTTTATCTTCACCATGATCTCTTTCATCAAAATCTGACATATTTCTCTCCCTTGATTCATTTTTCGTAACTGTTCAATACCCTCACAGCTATCATTTTTTTGAATTGTTGTTATACAATTCTTCTCACCGACAAGATTTCTTTATATGTGGCATGGGTAATCTTGATTCCCGATTTCTGCGTACTGGCATGTACAATCTGACCATTGCCGATGTAAATCCCTACATGACCTGCATAGCACATGATATCGCCGGGCTGGGCTTCTGAATAAGAAACCCCTGTTCCGGTGCTTCTAAGAGAATAAGAGGTTCTTGGTACATTATACCCAAAGTCCTTATATACTCTCCATACAAACCCTGAACAATCTGCTCCTTCCGTCAGACTGGTACCTCCCGGTACATAGGGATTTCCAATAAACTGGCAGGCATAATTGGCAATCTGCTGTCCCTTGCTTCCTGTTCCGGAATAACTGGAAGCAGATGCATAATTTCCTCCCGAAGAGCTGCTACCAGAGGATGATCCGGAAGATGAGCCAGAAGATGATCCGGAGGAACTGTTTGAAGAACTCTGCGCTGCTTCATTCTGCAAGGCAAGCTCCTGCGCTCTTCTTGCTTCCTCTTCCGCCTGTTTTGCCGCTTCAATTTCAGACTGCTTCTTTGACGCTTCCTGCTCAAGCCTTTTGATTTCATCATTCTGCTTCTTAATATTTGCTTTGTATACTGCTGCCTCCTGTTTCGCCTGTGCCAGTTGGACCTCGTAATTATCATAGGCCTCCTGCTTCTCTGCCAGAATAATCTCCAGACTTTCCTGTTCCTCTTTCAACTCATGTTCCTGCGCTTCCAACTCAGCCATTTCTTCCTCAAGCTTCTCTTTGAGCGCCTCCACCGCTTCCCTCGCCGCCTGATAATCTAGGAGCAGCTTTCGATCATACTCATAAAGTTTCTCCACATACTCTACCTTATTCACCATATCACTGAAATTCTGGCTTTCAAGCAGAATCTGTAAATAAGTAGAATCTCCCTTCTCATACATGAATTTGATCCGCAGCTTCATCGACTCATACTGATCCTGCTCTATAGCTACGGCTGCTTCAAGTTCCTTAGTGGTTTCTTCTATCTGGTCTTCCTTTTCCTCAATATCTTCTTCAATCAATTCAATACTGGCAAGGGTCTCCACAAGGGCGGCATCAATCTCATCAATTTCTTCCGCCACTTCATCCACGTCGGACTGGATTGAATTTACTTTTCCGGAAGCCTCGTTATATCTCTGCTGTTCTTCTCTTTTCTTTTCATCTGCTTCTTTTTTCTGCTCTTCCAATTCCTGCTTCTGTTTTTCTAAATCGGAAATAGTGGTAGCCCTCACCGGTTCTACCACTAAAAACATCATTATGCATGACAAAATAACTGTCCGGAATCTGATTCCATTTTTACTCTTCTTATGCATCTTCTTGATTTACACCTGTAACCTGTAGCTTAAGTTCCGATGCGCCGTACGAACTGCGGCATCCTGTCAATCTAGTACCGGGTCCTTTGCGACAGCATTGTCCGCCAAAAATTCAATCACTTTCTGAACCAGCAGATACTCCCTGTAAGCTTCTACATCCATTTCTTCTTTATATTCTTCTACATCTTCATATCCAAACTGCGCCGCCTCATCTGCCAGAATCTGCTCCAGTTCTTCATCCGTTACGCTAATGTCTTCTGCTTCGGCAATGGCTCCTATCATAAGATACCGCAATGCCATCATTTCTGCCTCTTCTAAGAGCACATCCTCGTACGTATCAGCCGTGCCGCCATATACGGCAGCCACATATTCTCCGGTACTCATTCCATACATCTGAGCATACGAAGATGCCGAATCAATCAACATTTCATTCATACGCCTCGTCATACCGTCAGGTGCTGCCCCAAAGGTGGTGTTCTCCTCCACAATCGCGACAACTGCGCTGGTCTTTTCTTCCTCAAAGGCCGCCTGTGCCTGTTCCGCCAATCCATCATGGATAAACCTTCTATAGTCTTCAGCCGTAGTACAGTCTTCCATTTCAAGGCTCTTTACAAATTCATCCGTCAGTTCAGGAATAATCTGTTCACTAATGCTGTTCAACGTAAATGTGAAAACCACGTCTTTGCCCGCTAAATCCGGATTATTGTCATAAGGGTCAGGGAATTTCATATCAACATCTCTCGTTTCTCCGATTTCCATGCCGATTATTCCATCCTCAAAACCGTCAATAAATCCTCCTGCCCCGATTGTCAGGTCAAATCCCTGGGCGCTGCCGCCCTCAAATGCCACGCCGTCCAATTTCCCTTCAAAATCAATGTTGACAATATCTCCCCTCTGGGCACTGCGGTCTGTCACAGGTACAGATTCTGCATGAGTGGATAAAACATACTCCAGATACTCGTCCACAGACTCCTCTGTTACCTTCGGCGCTTCAATTTCTACTTCTACTCCTTTGTACTGCCCAAGGGTCACATAATCCCCCGCATTAAAGTCTGTAAGGTATGCCAGGTCATCCGTATTTGTCTCCCCATCATTTACATTTTCGTCAGTCGAGGCCGCATCCTGCTCCTGCCCGCTTTCGCTCTGATCCGGTTCGATTGTCTCACTATTTCCGCACCCTGCCATCATTCCCGTGATCACAATAGTTGTTATTATTGCTAAAATTTTTTTCTTCATAGCACTTATCAATCTCCTTTTGTATTCCCTTAGTCCAACCGGAGCCGCTTCAAGGTCACACGCGGACGTTTGGTGGGTACTCTACTTTTATACCATAAAATGGCGGCAAGTGAAAGTACTTAAGTATCAAATCTAACTCTAATTTGTAATTATACACCAATCCTCTTTTAAGTTCAATGAAACCACTTGCCTATTTTCCCTAAAAATGATAAAATAATTTTCATATCGCCGCCGGATTTATTTTGAAATATTCCACGGCAAGGAGGTTATCGTGAGCAAATTAGGCATTATATTATTAATCATTTTGGCAGTTTTGATAATTGCCCTGGTCGTATTATACTTCCTCGGGAAAAAGGCACAGAAGCGTCAGTCTGAGCAACAGGCACAAATTGATGCGATGAAGCAGACCGTGTCCATGCTGATTATAGACAAGAAACGTATGAAGATAAAGGAATCCGGTCTTCCCCAAATGGTGATTGACCAGACGCCCAAGCTCATGCGCGGCACGAAGCTTCCCATTGTAAAAGCAAAGGTGGGACCACAGATCATGTCCCTTGTCTGTGAGGAAAAAATCTTTGATTCCGTTCCTGTCAAAAAGGAAGTAAAAGCAGTGGTCAGCGGCATCTACATAACAGATGTCAAAGGTCTTCACGGAAAGGCGCCCGCCGCTCCCGTCAAAAAGAAAAGTTTCTTCAAGCGTACCCTTGAAAAAGCCCAGGAAAAGGCAGGCGCAAAGCCTATCAAATAAAATACCGCACATAGAAAGGATGCCAAGACTCACGAGGCATCCTTTTTTAAACTATATCCGGGCTGACAGCTTGCGGACCGCAATGTTCTTACAACAACTCTATTCCTTCTTCCCGGGGTCTCAATTCCATCTCAATCCTGCAGTCAGCAAGATGCTGGTAATTGGCTTCCAACGTGTACTCCACCTCCACATGGATCTGATTTTCCCTTTCTTCAACGGAAATAGATTCCGTATCGATTCCAATCAGAATATTGCCATAGGGTGTCATATAGCTGGTCATATTCTTTTTATTCTCTTCAAACAACATCTGTACGTTTACGCTCCCTTTCTTGGAAACCTCCAGGCAAGAGTCATTAAACTTGATTCTGTTTCTGGTAGCTGCCGTAAATCCCTCCATTATCTCTTCATAAATAACGTAATGGCTGCCATTTCTTTGATAATAATCTGCCGGCGTTATTGTCTCCATTGCCTGGGCGTCTTCTCTGTTCTCCATCTGCAGTCCCTTGAGGGACAAAAGTATCTCTTTTGTCATATTTGTTTCTATTCCTCCAGCTAATTAATACTCTTCTATCTGAATTACTTTAGCAGATAGAATACCATATTTGATGATAGAATTTGCAAAGTGTTTGAACTTCTCTGCCGCGTCACTTACAAAAAAGCGATACCGGTTATCCCCCAGCTTTGCCTCCTCATCATTTAGGATGTGCTCTGCTTCAAGTAATTCTTTTAATTCCCGGGCTGTTTCATACGCAGGATTGACTAATTGTACGCCCTCCCCCATGATACGCCCTACCGTGGAACGGATCAGCGGATAATGGGTGCAGCCCAATATCAGTGTATCAATGCCGATATCAATCAGTTCCGTCAGATACCGCTTGGCAATTTCATCCGTTACCGGATCCTGCCAAAGACCTTCCTCCACAAGCGGGACAAACAGCGGACAGGCCTTACCGATGACACTGACGTCATGATTAATTTCTTTTATGTATCTGGAATAGATGCCGCTGCCGATTGTGCCTTCCGTACCAATTACACCAATCTTCCCATTTGAAGTTGCCTCTGCTGCCGCTTTGGTTCCCGGCTTTACCACTCCGATCATAGGGATGTCGGCTTCTTTTTCTATTTCATCCAGCGCATACGCGCTCGCCGTATTACATGCCGCTACAATTGCCTTTACATCCTGTGTCTGCAAAAAGCGGACAATCTGTCTTGCATATCTGGTAACCGTCTCTTTGGATTTACTGCCATAAGGCACTCTGGCAGTATCGCCGAAATAAACAATCTTTTCATTCGGAATCTGCCGCATGATTTCCCTTACGACCGTAAGCCCTCCCACTCCGGAATCAAAGACGCCGATGGGCGCATTCTTATTTATCATAATCGTTATCTCTTTTCTGCTCTTGTTCTTTATCTTTCCTGATATAAATATTCCACAAGCCGGCTTTTTATACGAATATTGCCAATCTTCCAGCCTGACTGCTCCGTCTTCACATCTTCCGCCGCATCCGCGGAAGACATTTCCGCCCTCGCAGGCGCCCGCTTTAGGTTGACTAATTCCGAATCCATAGACTTCTCCTGCTCTTCCTCATATTCCTGTTCATACACATCTTCCGTGAGGCACATATCAGGATATGCAAATCCCCACCAGCCTATAGTTCCTATCAATATCAATGCTATCTCATATATTTTTTTCATTCTCTACCCTCATCCTTCCGCAAACCGCTGTCGCAACGGTTTGCTTCCTGATAAGAGTGTTTCCACTTTAGTGCCGTTTATTCAATCTGCTTTCATTTTCCAAACGTATCTGATTGATAATGGACTTTTCCTGATTGTCAATATGAATCCTGGCTGCTATTGCTGCCCGCTCCTTATCCCGGCTGGCAATACTCTCATAGATTTCTCTGTGTTCAGCCACCAGCATGTCATGCTGGCTTTCTTCCTTGATGTAAACAAAGCGGTAGCGATACATCTGTTCAGACAGATTATTCACCAGTTGCTGCAGACGCTGGTTTCCGGTAGCTTCCACGATAATATCATGGAGATCCACATCCGCCTTTGCAATTACCGCCGCATCGTTTCCCCTTGCCGCCTGCTCAAAATCCTGACAGGCTTTTAACAAACGCTCAATATCTTCTTCCGTGATCCTGTCGCAGGCAAGTTCTACACTCAGCGCATCCAGCGCCCTTCTTACCTCCAGAACATCCTTTAAACTTTTTTCCGTGATCCTTGCCACCTCGGCGCCCCGCCTTGGAATCATAATGACCAGCCCTTCAAGTTCCAGCTTTCTGATTGCCTCCCGTATAGGCGTTCTGCTGACCCCCAATTGATTTGCCAGATGTACCTCCATAAGACGCTCCCCGGGCTTTAACTTTCCGGTAAGGATTGCTTTTCGAAGGGTATTAAAAACTACATCGCGAAGGGGCAGAAATTCATTCATATCTACTTGAAATTGCTCTTCCATTTTTCCCTCCATTTCCGGTATCACTCTCCTTAACTATCTAGGGCATCACGAAATCAGTCACAAAAATCTGCCCGGCAAGTCCCAGCTCTTTTACTGCTTCGTATGCCTTTTTCGCTGCTTCTTCGTTCTCATAAACTCCAAATACGGTAGGACCGCTGCCGCTCATAAGCGCGTTCCGGGCGCCGCTTTTTAGCATTTCTTCTTTGATTTGGTTTATGACCGGATATTCCTTCACTGTTACCGTCTCGAGCACATTGCTCATTCGGTCCGTGATTCCTGTAAGACTACCCGCCTTTAAAGCCTCCGCCATGCCGTCAATGTCCGGATGAAACTGTAGTGTATCCGCATGAAGATTTTCGTATACAAACTTCGTTGAAACATTGATATCCGGTTTGGCAATCAGCAAATACGCCTTCGGAGGTGCCGGAAGAGGTGTGAGTATCTCTCCTATCCCCTCCGACAGCGCGGTGCCTCCCATGATGCAGTAAGGCACATCAGCGCCTATCTTTACCCCCAGCTTTTTCATATCCTCAAGGTTCATGGATAATGAAAACAATTCATTCAGCCCGTGAAACACAGCTGCCGCATCCGTGCTGCCGCCCGCCATACCTGCCGCTATGGGGATATTCTTCTGAAGGGTAATCTCCACTCCCTCCTTAATATCATAAGTTTCCATAATCAATGCCGCAGCTTTATAAATCAAGTTGCTTTTATCACAAGGAAGTTCCTCTTTAGAAAATGCCACCCCCTGCGCCTCTTTTAATTCTAACGCAATCGTTATCTGAGGTGAACCCTCCAATTGCTCTTTTTTTCTGAATGTCAGAACATCATAAATCCCAACTGTCTGCATGATCATCTTCACTTCATGATATCCGTCAGGACGCCTTCTGATTACATCCAGACCCAGATTAATTTTTGCATATGCTTTCCGCGTAATCTGATCCATAAACACCTCCTCGAGTTCTGGTGTATACATAATACATAGATTGTACTTAATTCTATACAATGGGCGCGCTTCTGTCAATGCCTGTGAAGGATTGTCTTTTCTTTTTTATTCCGCATAAACACTGGGATTGAGGACATTTTACCTCTGAAAACATTTTATCTTGTTTTGTCTTGTACCCCAATTTTTGAATGCAAATTGGGGTATGGATTGGGGTATAAATTGGGGTACGGCAGCAGGCGTAAGACCGTATACGGACAATCTATGGAGCAGCGTATATTTTCACCTTAGCATTTCTTAGCATCCTAATTTAAGCACTATTTCAATTTCGCGACTTCACATACGTGCTTTTCTGGCACAATGATATAAATAAAAAGCTGCTGCAGCTAGTCAAAATGACTTTTTGCATCAGCTTTTAACTTTCTTAAACACTTTTTTAATTCCTCTTTACCCTGCCTGCATTACTGGAAGCAAAAACACCGTTAGGTTTGAGCGGTACAACAACACGCCTGCTGCCTACAGGGCTATATTAATGCTGTCCATTTCCTTCTGCTTTGTATTCGGCAGTACATGTGAGTACAGATCCATTGTCATAGACAGGCTGGAGTGTCCTAAAATGGTCTTTAAAACCTGGGGACTGCCGCCCGGAGGGTTATTGACCGTCTGATGCTCTTCCATGCTTTCCTGAAAGCCTCTGATAAGGTATAACCGGATTTTCTTAATCTGTTCGCCATGGCACAAACCGCTTTTCTTATCTTGGTTATCTGCTTCATTTGGTGTACCTCCTTCATTTGATACACTCATTATACACAAAGTTAAGTGTTTATTCTATTCGAATTATGCACAAAGTTAAGTGTTTGAATTTATTTATTTTCTACACTTGATTTTGTGTACATTTCATGTTATATTGGCTACAGTGGATAAAGTGCAATATCTTTACACCATTCACCAGAAAGGAGTTTAATAATATGTCAATCAGCTATAAAAAATTATTTCAACTGCTAGAAGAAAACGGCTGGACAACATACAAAATTCGTAAAGAAAAACTAATTGGTCAAGGTACTTTAACAGCATTAAAAAACGGGACCGGAGGACTTGATAGCAAAACCATATCCAGACTATGCGAAACCTTCAATTGCCAGCCTGGGGACTTAATGGAATATGTATCTGATAAAACCAACTAGCGATAACCAAAAGAAATAGGATCTACTTCCGATTTCCTTGATATGTAAAGTAATGAAATCAAAGCGGCAGCAGGCATATGCCATTTCATATAATAACCGCTTTATTTCAGCCCTTTTGGGATATATCCATCTACACCGGCAACACTATAACTTATCCCCACACAGAAAGGATGTGAACCTATGGCACTACCACAGGAAAGAACCTATACCATCGACGATATTTATGCTCTTCCAGAAGGAGAACGGGCAGAGCTGTTTGACGGAAACATTTACTATATGGCGCCGCCAAGCAGGAAGCATCAGGCTATTGTGGGTGAACTCTTCGGAACCATCCGCGAGTACATCAAGTCTAATCATGGCTCCTGCAAGCCCTACGTAGCCCCATTTGCGGTCTTTCTGAATGCAGACGATAAGAACTATGTCGAACCAGATATAAGCGTTGTATGCGCCTCTGGCAAGCTGTCAGATAAGGGATGCACCGGCGCACCGGACTGGATCATTGAAGTTGTTTCCCCCGGCAGCAGGCATATTGATTATATGATCAAGCTGTTTAAGTACAGAACTTCGGGTGTCCGTGAATACTGGATTGTGGATCCAGATAAAAACCGGGTCATGGTCTACAATTTCCCTAACAACGACATGAACGAATACACCTTTGCTGATGAAATCCCCTCAGGTATTTACCCCGGCTTTTCTATCTGCCTTGTATCACTGGATATCTAACGGTCATGTTACTGCTGACACACAGTATATATCATGAGCTGCCCTGTCATGGGGCGGCTCTTTTCTTTTCCATGATTCCCCTATATACGCCTGCTGCCGCAAGACGTACTTAGGAGTTGCACCGGTGCAACCTTCACTGCTGTGCAATGGTATATGCCTGCTGCCATGCTCCTCTATCAGAAAAGGCAATATCTGTATAATCTGTCCGGCAGCAGGGCATTTGTCCTCTTGCCTTCACATTTGGATAATCTGCTTTTAGATCAACTATGCATATTGTAAAAGGGGTATATCTGAACGCTTGTTTAATTATTAACTGTCAATAAGGCTCGAGAACGTATGTTCATTACATGTGTGTTTCCCACCTACCGGTAAGGAAAAGCTGCAGTAAGCATGACACCATAGGCGACTTTGACTCTTGCGTCCTGCTGCCAGATATGCTATATTTCAGATACACAAGGGTACGTCGCAAAAGCAACTATCCTGGAACAAGTTCAACAAAAACCCTTTACAGGGTCAGCCGTCACTATTCGCGGTAGTGGCGGCTATTTTCATTATTTGTCCGACGACACACATTTCTTATATTTGCTCCTTGATTATTGCAGCAATACAAGGGCTAATTTCGCATTTTTACCCTTTAGGTGATACTTTGTACCCTAAATGAATTTTAATTGCAATTTCCCTGATAATTTATGGGATTTTTGGACAAATATTAGTTCTTAAGGCATCTATCTGCCCTCTCGATTCTTGAAAGACTCATTCTGCTCTCCTTTCTGTTGCGACGTCGCAACTATTCAATCTTATATTGTTAAAATGATTACGCTAAAATTTTAGCGATTTACCAGAGGGAAAATATTCCCCGTGCTAACGAAACCGCTTCTTTCTGTTTTGCTCCGGTGAATCTTGTTTCTGCCGCAAGTCCTTTCAATCGTCCCCATTGTCTTCTCCGCTGTCCTTCCATCCCTGCTTTTCTCTTACCCTTCGTTTATATTCCTCCGGATTATATTCATAATTAGCCAGCTCCTCTAATATGCTGTACACAGTTTTTTTGATGATTTCCGACGCTTCGGCAGCGCTGGTTGCTTCTGCCACGTCTACAGCAAGCATACCTGGTAATGCGAGAAGTGCCGACCTTATGCACAAGACAAGGTCTGTCGTCACCGCCTCCACGTCCTCTGCTGAATGTAGATTTCCTTTTATCTCCTCCAGTTCCAGTTCCGCCATATCTGCTTTTGTCTGTTTCAGCCGGATTTCTTCACTTAGTTTCATCTCCTCAAGTGACGCAAAAGTTCGAGTGGTCTTTTGCGCGCAATAGTCAATATACTCTTTCACTGCTATGTATATGTCATACCTGTTCTTATTGCCTGTTTTCTGACAGGTTATAACACCCTGCTGTGCCAGTGTTTGCACGGTTCTCTTGCTGATTCCGAGTATCTTTGCAAGCTCCTCAGATGTTATCATTTTTTCATCTTTTTCCATATTTATATACCGTTTCCCCTCTCCTAGGCGCACGCAATCGCCAAAAAAATTTCGCATATCTAGACAGTTCATGGGCGTCGGCAGCCCCGCATTAGAATCTTTTGTCTCACAGTACCTTTTTTTATATACGGAATTTAATATACCATAAAAGCAACACCATCACCGCTATGAAGAAGACTGTATCTCCTGCAACAGCTTATCTTTTTTCTGCTGCATGATATTGTTCCGTATGGACTCTTCTGGCAGCTGTACCGGGTAAGTGGTGCTGTCTATCCTGTCTACTATCCGGTCATCCATCCTCAAATGCTTTATAGGAATATTGCTGGTGTAGATTGTTGGCAGATGATTTGTGTATCTGTAATTAACCAGACGGTAAAGAACTGTATCTATCCATTCTTTTGACATCTGGATGCCAATGTCATCCATGACCAGCAACCCGGCTTGATAGATTGCATTTGCTTCCTCGTCCTTATCATTGAACCCTTTCTTTGTCATTTCAATGAATTCAAGGATGTTGGTAAACTTCACACTGCCTGCATATCTTCTTGCTATTTCATTGAGCAGGCAACAGGCAAGCATTGTCTTGCCACTTCCTTTGGTACTGGAATATATGTATAATCCCATTCCATTATCTTTGAACCGTTCATAGCTTGTGACATATGTATTTATCAGTTTCTTGCTATTTGACGTGTCTGCTTCATATATTCCCCATTGAAAATCTTTAGCGGTACAATCTAAAAATGTAAAGGGCATCATTGAACGCAGCTTTCTAAATTCAGCCTCACCATCTGTAATCTGATTTTGCTTTAAGAAGGTTTCGCATCCGGAAGCATCCTCGACTATATACCCATCTAAAACACTTTCCAGCCTAATCCGGTCAAGCTCATCATTTGACAGGTTTGCCCATTTCGGAAACGCAAGTAGTATTTTGCGCATATAAGCACGTCTTTTACTTATCTGATCTGGATCCATCACCCTTGATTGAAAATTAAGTTCCCCTTTCTGATACACTCTGAATACTGCCAGTTCCTTTCCCTCTTTCCTTTCCAAGCTGAACTCATCAGCGCGGCTCCTATATCCTGACATTGAACCTCCTCCTTACTGAAATGGGTCATCCGGGCTTGACTGCATATTTCCCAAATGCTTGTCATACATTTCTTGATACTCTGGTTGTAATTTGCAATCGCCGGCTTTAGGCGCCTGCTGCCTCTGGGCATTCCTGTATACGCCGCCCCTGTCCTGCTCCTTTGAAAGCCATGCATTAATAAATCTATCTATCCCCCGCCTAGTCTTTTTCCTCTGGGGGTTGCTTTCAAGCCATGCCGCCATCTTATGGAGCTCCTGCTTGATATCTACTGCCGGATAAGCCTTTTCCCATCCTTCTATCTTTGACAGGGGTACATCATAATCTGTTTTATCTATAAGGGGCAGCAGGATTCCACTGCATTCCGGCTCATGAGCTTCTAGCTCTGAGCTAATAGTATTTATACTATTCTTATCTATTCTATTCTTATCTAATCTAATCTTATCTGTGTCAACCGTTGGTATACCACATGGTACACCAGTATTGTATACACCATTTTCTAATGACAATGAATCGATTTCTTTTGTATACTTTGTCTTGGTATATCTGTCACGCCGTAGGTAGTTGTTTTGTCGCCAATGTCTTATTACGACAATTCCGTTTTCAAATGGAATAACATAGCCATTTTCCACAAGCACCTTTAAATCTCCATTCGTTGACGGTGTTATTTTAATGACCTTCCTGGGGGATGATACAAACCCATCATCATCTGCATACATTCCAAGATGAAAATATAAGCATTGCGCTGAAGCAGGTAAATCTAAAAATTTATCCGTTCCCACCACATCAAGACTGAACATTCTTTTATTTGCCATCCTGAACCCTCCTACATAACACCATTTTTTTCTGCTTCCTGCTCTGCAATCCCATCAAGATATTTTTCTATCTTGTCCATCTTATAAAGAACCCTCTTTCCTATCTGGAACCTTGCGCCTGCTGCCTCTCCTATCTTCATTGCTGTAGGTCTTCCACAGTCTAAAATTTTAGAAAGCGTCTCTGCATTAACTGAAACTTTATTATTGGTTTCCGCTGTTTTCGTTTTTCTCATGTCCAAATTCTCCTTTTCATGCTTTGTCTTTACTATTATGCTCACGTATGTTACACTACGATCATAAATCAACATTTTTGATATTTCAACATATTTGTGCACATGTGGTTCATTTTCAACAAATTTGTGCATCACTTTAAAAAGGGAGCGTGTTTTTATGGGTTTTGCAACAGAACAATTTGCTAAAAGATTAAAAGAATTAAGAGATACCGCCGGATTAACGCAGGCGCAACTTGCCGAAGAACTCAAAGTTTCTCGCGGTGCTATTAGTTACTATGAAAAAGGCGAGCGAACACCAGATATTGAGTTTTTAGATTCATTAGCCAGATACTTTATGTTGCCTTACGATTTTATTCTAGGCGCTACTAACAACATAAAATCAGAACATAAAAATATGTTTGAATCGTATGGGCTCACTGATATTGCTTGTGATAAGCTTGGTTGTTCACCTGAAAAAAGTTTAGGTCGACTCATTTCAACGATTTTAGAACATAAAAATTTTCTCTCCTTAAAATATGCTATAGAAAAAATTATCAAAAACTACAGATCATTTAACTGTAACGAACTTGGTTACATTAGCTTTTTACTTACTGATACACTTAACAGAATCATTTTTGATTCAATAGACGTTTTAATTGATTCCCAATTCACACCAGAAGAAAAAGAAAAACTGCGTCTTAAACACGAACTGTCGGAGAAAGAATGGAATGATAAGGTTAAAGAATGGGATTTAAGAAAGAAAGTCTTTTTGGAATGGAGCGCAAAAGATGAAGCAAATTTAGAAGCAATTGACAGAGAAGAAAACAAATTACGGTATTCCGCTATTGATAAAGTACATGAAAAATTCTATGAAACTATACTTGATATGGAGATTGACAGATACTTTTAATAACATTTTTTATAATTAAAGCTTTTATTGGGGTAAAAATTGGGGTATAAATCACTTATGACATGCTGAAAGCCGCATAAATGCGGCTTTTCTTCAAAAATGTTGTACTTAATTCTATACAATTTGTACTCTTCTGTCAATGGGTGCGGCAACATCGGATATATATGCCAAAAAATTGATTACTTTTTATGGGGTAGCCATTAGTCCGCACAGGAGCGGTATATATTCCAACGTCGTCGCGCTCCCGCTCCATAAAAACGTAACAGACGCTAGACTCGAAAAAACCTCGTCAAGCGCTGACGTTTTTATAGGGACTCCTTATGGAATATATACCGCTCCTGTGCTACGTTACTG
>CAYOED010000004.1:0-88611 GCA_964402925.1 uncultured Lachnospiraceae bacterium
AAAAGCGTCAGCGCTTGACGAGGTTTTTTCGAGTCTAGCGTCTGCTACGCTTTTTGCGGAGCGGGAGCGCGGCGACGTTGGATTATTTATCCTCTCAGAGCGTCACTCTGACCACCCCATGAAAAATAACGATAAAACACTAAATGGTCTTCAGCGGTTTCAGAGGCTTTAGATTTTCGATTGCATCTTCCTTCAGATAAACCGATAGTTTATCCCACTGGAATTCCGTGAACTCTCCTCCTGTCTCCAGATATTGTCTTGTAATTTTTTCAAGACTGCTGCTATTCAGGTAGGGCGCACAGTCGTATAACAGGTCAAAGGTCAGGTTGCCGTTCATTTCTTCAAGCAGTCCCGAAAGGCTTTCTTCTTCCAGATAGTATTTGATTTCAGATATTGCCGTTTCACTTAACGGTTCGATTTCTCCATTTCTTACCGCTTCCACCAAGTATCTGCCGGATAATTTCGAATCGGAATAGATAATCAGATCACAAAGTTCATCTGGACTTAATTCCTCTCCGTTTTTTAAAAGTACTGCAAGTGCCTGGCTGATGTCTTCAGCATCCAGGTAATATAGGTACTCCATGATTGTATCCTTGTCCGCGATTCCTGCCTGTATATCCGCTTTTACATAAGCAGTTTTTTCATCTTCCTCAGAATAATATATGCCTTCAAGTTCTTTCTCCCGCAGACCGGAATAGTTGACCTTCAGGTATTCTATCTTTCCTCCCTGCCCCACCAGTTTAATTACATTTCTTCCTGTCTTCATAGTGATTGGAGTAGAACTTTTCTGACCTGCATCATTGATAACCGTTACCTCGCCTTCCGGGTCAACATAAACCAGCTTGAATCTTCCATCCAGTACCTCAAAAGCCGAATCCACCTCAATGTCCATATCCTTGGCAGTATTGACGACCAGAACCGTGGCGGCACCATTTAGAAACATCCCCCGACATTCTATCCTTTTTCCGCCTGCATAATTATACATGTTCCACCGATCGCAGATATCCTCCCCCGCAATCAGCTCATCGTCATCATACACCTGCCATGCTTTCCCATTATGATCACTCGAAGGTATGCCGTCCAGAAAGCTATCCATTCCTGAGCTCATCCATTCCTCCACTCCATCCCAGAAATAGGACCTCTCTTCCTCATTTGCATCATCTTCAATTGCATCCGGGTAAAGCTGTATACTTCCACATGCTGACAGAAACAGCAAGACCACCGCTGTGCAACAGGAAAGCAATACCTTCATGCCGCTTTTCTTCTTATATTGAAGAATTCCTTTCAGACGATCCTTTAGGTCTTCTTTGCGTTCAAGTAATGTCACCGAAGGGATATTCCTGCCTGCACTGATATTTCGCTGTGCCGCGTCCAAAAGAACATTTCCGTAAGCTCTTTTTCCTTCCTGCGTCAGCACTCCAAGTACAGCCTCGTCGCAGGCAAGTTCGCAGTCAATATTCAATTTCCTGCCAATCAGATAAAGGACGGGATTGAACCAGTGAATGCAAAGCAAAATCTGATACATCCATTTATACCATAAATCTCTTCTCTTCACATGAACCAACTCATGATGGAGTATAAGCGGGAGCTGCTCTAAATTTCCCCTATCCAAGGGAAGTACGATTGCTGTTCTCCGCACTCCTATCGTAATTGGTCCCGAAACTGCCTTGCTTTCATAGAACTGGGGTTTATCATCTATATGAAGCATAGTACAGAGATTCTCCGCTGCCGCATACACACGCTGATCAGAAACCGGTTTACATTCCTTTCTGATATCGACCGTAAAACGCCTGTAATTCCTGATTTTTATAAAGAAACTGATAGCGGCTCCTAAAATCCAAACCGTCCCTGCCGCAATCCCCCAGTCCATCAGCGGAGGAACCGTCCTTTCCAGACGCTCTTCCTGCTGGGAGCCAGACTCCGAAATTTCCACAACCGGTTCCGCCCCTTGCAGACCTTCCGCCAAAGGTACGGCATCTGCAACCTCCTGCATATCATCCTGCGTCTTCTTTTCCTGCTCCTGTGTCAGACCGGATGTAAGAAAACTTGAAAAACCCATATCCACATGAATCGGAATCAACAGTCTTGCCACCAACAGCAGCCAGATATAGTAGTTCCACCTTTTAGAAAAGAACTTTCTGGTAAAGGGACGTATCATTAAAATCACTGCCCCAGTCAAAGCGCCTGACAGGGACAATGAAAGAACACATAAAAAAATCTGTTTCATGCTCATGCTCCAATCTGCCTGATACCGGCTAACAATTCTGATTAAAATAATTACGGAGTTCCTCAAGATCCTCTTTCGTCAAAGCCTCACTGTTCACCAGTGCCGCTGCCAGATTCCGGGAACTGCCCTTGAAAAACTTATCCACGAAATTCTTTGTTTCTTCCTTGACATACTCCTCACGCCTGATGCAGGGCGCATAATAGTATACGTCCCTCTTTTCCTGATTGATCACACCTTTTTTTAAGAGTCTTTGAATTAATGTGAGAACCGTAGTCCTCTCCCAGCTTTTACTGAGCCGGGCACGAATTTCAGCAGAATTTAGCGCCTCGCCCGCCGACCATAAAACCTCCAGAATTTCAAGTTCCGCATCGGAAACTGTTACTTTCTTATTCATCTGTCTCCTCCTTGTTCGTCCATTCACATACATTCAAGTCTACTTGTGTAGACATTTTTAGTTTACACCCGTAGGCACCATATGTCAATAGCCCTTCGCAGATAAAAGCTGCTCTTTTCGTTCATTTGTTCAAACGATACCTGTTCTTTAACATTTAAAGAGGCTGCCGAAGCAGCCCCTTATCTAATCAAACATTATTTATAAATATTTCTTAAGCGCATCCACCTTATCCAGCTTCTCCCAAGGCAGATCCAGATCGTTGCGTCCGAAGTGACCGTAAGCAGCTGTCTGCTTGTAGATCGGACGACGTAAATCCAACATCTTGATGATTCCGGCAGGACGTAAGTCAAAGTTTTCTCTTATCACATTCACCAGTTTTTCATCGGAAATCTTTCCTGTGCCGAAAGTATCTACCATAATAGAAGTAGGCTGTGCTACGCCGATTGCATAAGACAACTGGATTTCACACTTATCAGCCAGACCTGCTCCTACAATATTCTTTGCAACATAACGTGCTGCATAAGCTGCACTTCTGTCTACCTTGGTGCAGTCCTTACCGGAGAAAGCGCCGCCGCCGTGACGTGCATAACCGCCGTAAGTGTCTACAATGATTTTACGTCCTGTAAGACCGGCATCACCATGAGGTCCTCCGATTACGAAACGACCTGTAGGATTGATGAAATACTTGGTGTCTTCATCCAGCAATTCCTTGGGAAGGATAGGGTCAAATACATATTTCTTGATATCTTCGTGAATCTGTTCCTGCGTCACATCAGCATCATGCTGGGTAGAAAGAACGACTGCTTCCAAACGAACCGGCTTACCAGCCTCATCATACTCTACAGACACCTGGCTCTTACCGTCGGGTCTTAAATAAGGAAGGGTTCCATCCTTACGAACCTTAGTAAGCTGAAGCGCCAATTTGTGGGCAAGGGCGATAGAATAAGGCATATATTCCTCTGTCTCGTTGGTTGCATAACCGAACATCATACCCTGATCGCCTGCGCCGATGGCTTCAATCTCAGCATCTGACATTTTGTTTTCCTTAGCTTCCAGAGCCTTGTCTACACCCATAGCGATATCTGCGGACTGTTCATCAATAGCAACCAGTACTGCACAGGTATTGCCGTCAAATCCATATTCGGATTTGGTATAACCGATTTCCTTAACTGTTTCACGCACGATCTTCTGAATATCCACATAAGCATTAGTGGTAATCTCTCCTGTCACAAGCACAAATCCTGTACAGGTAGCAGTCTCACACGCTACGCGGCTCATCGGGTCTTTTTCCATGCATGCATCCAGAATCGCATCAGATATGGCATCACAAACTTTGTCGGGATGTCCTTCGGTTACAGATTCTGAAGTAAATAAACGTTTTTCCATTTTCTTTTCCTCCTGTTTTGTTGAAATAAAAAATCCACTTATAAACTATAAGCGGATCCGACTTGCGATAATCAAATCCTCTTATTGTTCGATTTGCCATTTGGCTGCTTATTCGCTCAGGTAGGCACCTTCCACACTTGGGGTTGCCGTGGCTTCACAGGTCCTATGTACCTCCACCACTCTGAATAAGAGATTCTTCACAATATTGAATTTTCATATCTAGGAATAGGGTACACCATGTACACTGTTTTGTCAACGCATTTCTTTTAACTCTTCTTCGGGACTTTTGTTTCATTGACATTATTTTCTAACATTATTATAATAAATTTATGTAATATATTTTTCAAACGACTGACATTGGGGGGATGCACATGAGACGAATCAAGACTTCTGAACTTATTCCCGGCATGATTACCGCCGAGGACGTTTATTCTCACAACAACCAGCTTATTTTACCCAAAGGGCTGATCCTAAACGACCGAACAATCACGAAGCTTGCCTATTATTCCATCTTCTATATAAAGGTAGAGGACAGTGCCGAGGAAGCACCTGCTAGTGTTCCCGTTGAATCCTCCTATGCCGAGCGCCTCCAGAAAAGCCCGGAATTTATCCAATTCCGTAAAGACTTCGAAGCTGATGTTGATAACTTCAAATCAGTAATGAATGACGTGGTTGACAAAGGCGCTCCGCTGGACGTAGATGAACTTATGGATCACACGTTAAATATTCTGGAATTAGGCACTACCACGGATTTGTTCGATATCCTGCATAATATGCGGGAATATGATGACGCCACCTATGCCCACTGCATGAATGTGGCTCTTATATGCAATGTTTTTGCAAGGTGGATGCGCATGAGTGAAGAAGAAATTCGGCTGGCTACCATGAGCGGACTGCTTCACGACATCGGCAAGACGCAGATTCCCGACACAATCATCAAAAAACCCGGCAAGCTTACCACTGACGAGTATGACATCGTCAAGAAGCACCCTCAGGAAGGATACCGCATTCTGCAGAACTCCTCACTTGACCCAGCCGTTTTAGACGCTGTGCTGATGCACCACGAGAGATGTGACGGAACCGGTTATCCTTATGGTTTGCGTGGTGAAAAGGTAGGTATCTACGCAAAAATGGTAGCCATAGCGGATGTATATGATGCCATGACCAGTGCCCGGATTTACCGCGGTCCTTTATGCCCATTCAAGGCAATCGCACTTTTTGAAAGCGAGGGACTCCAGCGGTATGATGTCGGTCTCATTATGACTTTCCTTGAAAATGTAGTCAATACTTACCTTCTTAATAGTGTTCGTCTAAGCAACGGACTTATCGGAAAGATCGTCTTTGTTCACAGAGAAAAACTTTCCGCTCCCACCGTTCAGACAGAACATGGATTCCTTGATCTAAGTATTCACCCAGATATAGTAATAGAAGCTCTGGTATAAACCAGAGCTTTTATTTTATAGTTGATATGATATTTTAGTTGGAATAAACCTGTCTCAACCTGTCTTCAAGCGGAACTTCTGCAGTTCCCTTTCAGAATTTACTTTTTCTATCTGTGCACCGAGATTTTTCAATTTGATATGAAAATCTTCATAACCTCTTTCAATGAACTTAATATCATCAATCACCGTCGTGCCTTCTGCCGAAAGTCCTGCAATTACCAAGGCTGCGCCTGCACGCAGATCAGGTGCGCTGATACTTGCACCCGTATACTTCGGCACGCCGTCAATGATTGCCGTATTGCCTTCCACCTTGATGCTTGCGCCCATTCTTGTAAGTTCATCTACATATTTGAAACGGTTTTCAAATATACTCTCCGTAACGATACTGGTTCCCCTCGACAATCCCAGCGCCACGGTAATCTGGGGCTGCATGTCCGTCGGGAATCCCGGGTAGGGAAGGGTCTTAACATGGGTATGGGATAACGGCTTTGCAGCTACCACTCTTACGGCATCGTCCGACTCCTCCACCTCACAGCCAATCTCAGTGAGTTTGGCACTGATGGACTCTAAATGCTTTGGAATCACATTCTTGACCGTCACATCACCTTTCGTCACTGCCGCCGCAAACATAAACGTCCCTGCTTCAATCTGATCAGGTATAATTGTATACTCTGTTCCGTGAAGCTTAGGCACTCCTTTTATTCTGATCACATCCGTACCTGCGCCTTTAATCACAGCACCCATGCTGTTTAGAAAGTTTGCCACATCCACCACATGAGGTTCTTTTGCCGCATTTTCAATGATGGTCTGCCCCTCTGCCATGACTGCTGCCATCATCACATCAATGGTAGCTCCTACCGTCACCACATCCATATAAATATGACTGCCGCGGAGTTTTTCTGCCTCAGCTATAATAAGACCATGTTCAATTCTTACATCTGCACCTAATGCACGAAAGCCTTTAATATGCTGGTCAATCGGGCGAAGCCCTATATTACAGCCTCCCGGTAATGTTACCTGTGCTTTCTTGTATTTTCCGAGCAGGGCGCCCAGTAAATAGTAAGAAGCACGTATCTTCTTAATAAAATCGTCCTCAATGACCAAATCCATAATGGATTTTCCGGATATTCTCACCGTGTGTCTGTCGATGTGCTCAACGATTCCGCCAATACTCTCAATGGCCTGCATCATTACATTCGTATCCCGAACATCCGGTACGTTCTCTATCAATACGCTTTCATCCGTCATAATGGAAGCCGCCAGAATACCAAGCGCTGCATTCTTGGCTCCGCCTATCTCCACTTCTCCCACCAGCGGATTACCGCCTTTTATTGCATACTGTTCCATAGTATACCTCTATATAATTAAAATCGAATTTTCTAAACACATATTTATCATATTACATATCAAGTAATCTCTTCTCGCTATCGTACATTATAACATATTGTAAGTATTTGTAAACATCAAACATCAGTTCAGATATTGAAGGGGGTTCACCTGTGACCCATTGATCAGTATCTCAAAGTGCAGATGAGGACCCGTACTGACACCTGTATTTCCGCTGAGAGCGATCTTTTGCCCCTGTGAAACAGTCTGTCCGGCAGATACCAATACCTTGCTAAGATGCCCATATCTTGTCTGTCTTCCGTCCGGATGATTGATATAGACCACATATCCATATCCGCTTCCCCATCCGGCTTTTACCACCGTACCGCCGCAGGATGCAAATACCGCAGTTCCCGTGGGTGTAGCCCAGTCGACACCTTTATGATATGTGCTGGCACCTTTTGTAGGTCTGCTTCGGCGTCCAAAGCCGGATGATAAACGCCCGCCGGAAATCGGTTTGATATAGGTAGGAGGAATCTTGGTTCCCCTTTCAACAATCTTGGGAACAGCCTCATAAGTAACCTCTTCCTTGATGATTTCCGTTGCTGTTTCCTTATCATTCTCGAAAGTAACCACTGCAATTACCTTTCTATGGCCGGCAGAAGGTTCCTGCAACGTTTTTGTTTCCGTAGTATACCAGTCATCATTGTCTATATAGATGACATCTTCCTCATAATCTTCTTCGTAATACATTTCCTCCTGACGTACCACTGCCAGCTTCGGTTCCGGCACTGTGATAATCAGTTCATCCCCTGCCCTGATCATAGATTTCTCATCCTCCAGGGAATCATTCATCTCAATCAGCTTGTCCATAGGGATGTTGGTTTTTATGGCAATCTCAGAAAGGGTATCGCCAGACACCACCTCATATACATCGCTCTTTTCTTCATCCTGGGTCACTTCCCGAATCGCCGTGTTAAGTTCTGTCAGTTCATCTTCTTTAAGATAGGCCTCCACTACTTCAACTGTATCCCCATATTCCATAGAAATAAGCCCCAAGTCATAATCCTCAAAATCCTTTTCTCCTGTAGGCTCCACTTCTTCAAAAACCTCAGTCAAATCCGCATGGATGCCTGCCTCAAGATGAACAACCTCCTTAGCTTCCTCCACGACCTCTTCCTCTGTCCTGATGGAAGTGGTGAGAACCGACAATTCTCTGGAAGGGTCAAGAAGCAGATCAACCTGATATCTCCCTTCACTGTCATATTTATCAAGCGCTGCCTGTAAAAGTTCATAAACCGCATTCTGGCTGGAAAGATTTACCATATATTCATTGATTTTGACAACATAGGATCTGTGCAAGGTTTCCACTACGTCAGAAGAGAGAACCTGCAGCATCTTCTCCGTAATCTGGTCCGGATCATCTATCTTTCCAAAAAGCACCTCTCTTCCAACAATTTCCAGGTCGCTTTCCACCAGTACCAGTTCTTCACTGCCCGATGCCAGCTGTCTTCTCGCCTCCACAACATACCTTTCCGCTTCCTCCGGCGCAGAAACCACACCAATCTCTTGATTGTTCAAAATCACTGTAAAGATATTATTACCCGTTTTTTCAAAGGGTACAAAAGAAGGCAGAAAAAATATACTGACAAAAATTGCCAGTACTGCAATTATGATTCCTCTTATGTTTACTCTTTTATAATGACTTGTAATTCGTTTCATCTATATTAACTCCAAAACAGACTATCTGCTAAAATATTAAAAACCGACCTGTACTGAATAGTTATCCAGATTTATTCTAACAGTTATCATTTTAGTTGTAAAGGGTATGTTATTTCCAAATATTCTGATAAAATAAATGAAAAGCAACTCATTTTGAATCCGGGAGGGAACTGCCAGTGGGAAAAATCATCTTTCATATCGATGTCAATTCAGCCTATCTAAGCTGGAGCGCCTTAAAATACCTTTCAGAAGGCAGGAACACTGATCTGCGCGATGTTCCTTCCATTATTGGCGGTGATATAGAGCGGCGCCACGGCGTGGTTCTTGCTAAATCCATCCCAGCAAAAAAATATGGCATTATCACAGGCGAGCCTATCGTAAATGCCATGCGCAAATGCCCCAACCTCATCATCGAGCGTCCGGACCACACACTTTATCACCAGAAAAGCCGGGAACTCATGCACTATCTGTCCGATATATGCCCTGAAATCGAGCAGCTCAGTGTGGATGAATGTTTTATGGACTTCACTCCCATAAAGAATCAGTTCTCTTCTCCCAAGGAAGCCGCGCACCTTATCCGGAACCAGATTAGAGAACGTTTCGGCTTTACCGTAAACATCGGTATTTCAGACAAGAAAGTATTGGCCAAAATGGCTTCAGATTTTCAAAAGCCTGATATGGTCCATACCCTATACAGTTGGGAAATCGAAAAGAAAATGTGGCCTCTGCCTGTTTCTTCCTTATATATGTGCGGCAATTCCAGCACCCAGGCCCTAAAAAAACTGGAGATACAGTCTATCGGAGATCTGGCAAAGTCAGATAAGGAAATCCTTATTTCCCATCTAAAAAGTCATGGGCTCCTCCTCTGGGAATATGCCAACGGCATCGATGATTCCGCTGTCATCTCTACCCCTGTGCAGGCGAAAGGAATCGGTAACTCCACCACTCTGCCCAAAGATGTGTCAGACCGCGAAGAAGCGTGCTTATCTCTGCTGTCTCTCTCAGACAGCGTATCCGTCCGTCTTCGGAAGTCCGGTCAGCTGGCAGGAATGATCAGCGTGGAAATCAAATACAGCAGTTTTCAGACTGTTTCCCACCAAATGATGCTGCCCTCTCCCACCAATACTTCCCAGCTTATTTATCAGGCGGTATGCAGGCTGTTTGACGAATTGTGGAACGGTTCTCCCATACGGCTGCTGGGCGTACGCTCCTCCAAACTCATCGATGAGGCGGAGCCTATCCAACTTTCTTTGTTTGATCTGCCCCAGACCGGCTCCATCTCGCCTGCTGCTGATATCACGCAAAAGCACAGCCTCGCTTCCCCTTCCCGGGAAAAATTGGCTGCGCTTGATAAAAGTCTGGATAGAATCCGTCAGAAATACGGAGACCTTGCTGTTATGCGGGGCAGTTTCCTGACAGATTCCAAAGACAACTGATTTATGACTTATGCTTCTTGACACTGTAGCCGAAAGTTCCCAGCTTTTCTCCCAGCGTAAAATAGCTTCCGTGGGAATAAGCAAGAGGATTCGCTTTTTCTAATACAAAACGTCCTTTTTCATCCATATACGCTTCTTCGGCATGCACTGCCACCACTTCCGCCAAATACATATCGTGGGTTCCCAAGCGCAGAGTCTGTTTCACACGGCATTCAATATTGACCGGACTCTCTTTAAGAAGCGGCGCTTTTACCTCTTCTGCCGTACAAAGTGTCAGATTCATATCCTTAATCTTATCCGTGTCTCTTCCGCTTTTTACACCGCAGTAATCCGTGGCAAACGCCAACTCTCTGGTAGTCAGATTAATGACGAATTCCCCGGTTTCTTCTATCATGTGATGGGAATATCTCTCCGGACGCACCGATATAGATACCATCGGCGGGTCGCTGCATACCGTTCCTGTCCAGGCAACTGTAAAAATATTCGGATTCCCCTTTCCGTCAGCAACCGTAATCAGCACTGCCGGCACCGGATATAGCATATTGCCCGGTTTCCATCTTTGTTTTCCCATAGTATACCTCTAAAATAATCCTAAAATCCTGGCAATCGTGACTGCCAGATTCGCTATCGTCATCATCATTGAAACAATGACAAACGGAAGTATGATTTTGTTGCTCTTAGCAAGTTTATCCTGTTCTTCCTTAAGTACTGTTGCCTGTTTCTCCAATTCTTCCATCATTGCTGCCTGTACGTTCCGATAAACTTTGATATTATCTATATGCAAAAAGTCTTCCATATTGCGGAAGCGTTCCTCAATCTTTGTCTGCAGCCCGGACATGTCCTCGGTAATCCGCTCAAGATTGTCAGCATTTTCTTTGATCTGAGCAATCTTTGCAAGGCTTTCATTTAGCGTCTTATTGATGCCTGCAATTGAAAGGTCTGAAGTTTCCTTAATCCTGGATACGGATGCTGCCTCCACTTCTCCCAGTGACTGTCCTAACTTTTCATTCGCTGTAACAGCCAGTTCCTGCACGCCCTGCGCGCTCTCTATATTTTTCAGATTCAGCTTACGCATTTCCTGCAGGCAGTCATCATATTTTTCCATCTGATCCTTAAACAGCGCCAGCTGCTTTTCCAGATTTTCAAGCGCTGCCGCATCTGCTGCTGCATTTGCCCTGATGAGTTCCTGTGAATTCAGCTTCTCCGCCACCTTATCCATAAAATTGTCCATTACTCTTCCTCCGGGTGTATACTGATATATCCTTTATCTTATCACTTTTACGGATTTTTTACAACAAACTCCTGTTGTTCTATCAGTTCATTCTAATTTTCCTTTTCTTTTTTGTGCATTTTGCACACTTTTTTCAGCACTTCTTCTTATTCATTGTAATAATTAACGGTAATTTCATACTGTGTTCATAGTTTATTCATATTTGTGAGGTATATTATATATAAATCAAACAAACAGTTAAACAACGCATTTTCATTACACAAATAGATAAATTTTTTCATAATAGCCCAGGCGCAGCGATGTGTCTGGGCACTCCTCATTTTAAAACAGTAATTCTCCTTCAAACATAATGCCAAGACATAATACAGAGCATCTGCAGCCCAATATACCATGGAAAAAGCTGTGCCGATGCTCTGCTGATTATTCATATGCTTTATTACTGAGGTTCAAAACCTCTTCATTTAAGGTAAGCATCTTTGCGTCCAGTTCTGCTACCATTCTTGCGCAATCTACCAGTTCACTCCTTATGCGCTCCGGCGCATTTCCTTCAAATTTATAATGAATCTTATGCTCCAGACTTGCCCAGAAATCCATGGCAACGGTGCGGATCTGTATCTCGACCTTGGTGTCTACTATCCTGTCAGATAAGTACACCGGCACCGTAACCAGCATGTGGTAACTCTTATAACCGCTGCTCTTGGGATTCACAAGATAGTCCTTTACGGAAATTACCTTAATGTCACTTTGATTGGTAATCATTTCTGCTATCCGGTAAATATCGGATGTAAAAGAACATATGACACGGATCCCTGCAATATCATTTACATGCTCGATCATATTTTGGATGGTTGATTCATAACCATGTTTTTTCAATTTCTTGACAATGCTCTCTGATGTCTTTATTCTGGATTTAATGTGTTCAATTGGATTGTATCTGTGTACATGTTGAAACTCATCATTCAATATTTCCAGTTTCGTTGAAATCTGCTTCAGCGCAGAATTGTAAATCAGTATAACTTCTTTCCAACTGTCAATATCGCTATCCCGCCCCGCTCGTAATTCCATTTTGTTACCGCCTTACTTATGTATTTCTTCTTCGGTCCGCCGCATGCCTTTCGAATTTGTCTTCCTTTATGACCTTATTATTATTCTACCATATTTCTATAAAACAATGTACATTTTTCACAAAAAATTTATTATTTTTTTATTTTTATTGTGAATAATAATGATGTTGAGAAGTTTCATTACCTCTGTTATAATGAGCTGAAAGTAAATGCCAAGATGCTCCCTTGTATAGTCGGAGGTCTTACATCAACCAGTAATCATGTAAAGGTGAGGATAATCATGTTTCGTTTATGGGCAAAGATTTTTAAGGATAATCGTATGCTGAAGGACACCGTAATCTGTGATGACAGCACGGACACCCGTACGCATAAAGTATTTCACGCAATCGATGAAACCTGTTATCAATTTGATCTGGGCAAGCCCATCTGGCTGGATGCTACCATCCAGGAATTCAAGCGCCACGACAAAGTCAGATTTACACAGGATAATTTCATTGAAAATATTGATTTCGATTATCTTGAAATTCATGTGATTGAGGAAGACTGATCCATTACAGCCACGAAGCCGAAGAATAAAACATTAATTCATTCAAGTATATGTCCGGACTTTTTATTTATGAGAAGGTTTCTAATAAATAAGAAGTCCGGATATTTTTGTTTGACACCAGTAATAATATGTAGTAGTATTACATTATATCAAACACGGTTTTAAAAACTACATGTCGCATTTTGTAATGTAAAAGGAGGAATTATAATGCAAATTACAATACGTGAACCCGGAAGTGCCATTACTCACTTCATTGGTATGATAATGGCGGTTTTTGCCGCAACTCCCCTTTTAATAAAATCCGCTCTCTTTTCCGGTGGAAAGAGCCTGCTTGCACTCAGCATTTTCTGTCTCAGCATGATCTTATTATATGGAGCCAGCGCTACTTACCATTCGCTGAATATTGGTGAAAGAGCGCTCCGCATTTTCAGGAAGCTGGACCATATGATGATCTTTGTGCTGATCGCTGGTTCCTACACTCCGGTCTGCCTGATTGTTCTGGGCGGAAAAGTAGGTTATACCCTGCTTGCAGTCGTCTGGGGAATCGCACTGCTTGGCATGACGCTGAAAGCCTGCTGGATTACCTGCCCGAAATGGTTTTCTTCCATTATTTACATTGCCATGGGCTGGGTCTGCCTTGGCGTGTTCGGTCCTTTATGGAATGTATTGCCCCACGCTGCATTTGGCTGGCTCTTGGCCGGCGGCATCATTTACACCATCGGCGGTGTGATTTATGCCCTAAAGCTCCCGGTCTTTAACGGGAAACATGAATTTTTCGGTTCCCACGAAATTTTCCACCTATTCGTTATGGGCGGAAGCATCTGCCATTTCATATTTATGTATTTATATGTAGCCTGAAAAACACCGACCTCCAATCGTTAGATTTATGATCTGACTTTTGGAGGTCGGTATACGATATGGTTTTATTCTTCATACCCATTGGGGTTATTACTCTGCCATCTCCATGAGTCTGCACACATCTCCTTAATTCCATGCTGTGCTTCCCATCCCAGTTCTTTCTTTGCCTTAGATGCATCAGAATAACATGTGGCAATATCGCCTGGACGTCTGTCCTTAATCACATAAGGAATCTTAACTCCGGTAGCGGCTTCAAAATTCTTTACAATATCCAAAACGCTGTATCCGGTGCCTGTTCCCAGGTTATAAATGCAAAGACCTGCTTTTTCTTCAATCTTCTTAAGCGCCTTCACGTGCCCTGCCGCCAAATCCACTACATGAATATAATCCCTGACACCGGTTCCGTCCGGAGTATCATAATCGTTTCCAAATACCCCTAACTCTTTCAGCTTACCAACTGCAACCTGTGTGATATAGGGCATCAGATTATTGGGAATGCCATTGGGATTTTCACCGATGGTTCCGCTCTTATGTGCACCGATGGGATTAAAGTAGCGGAGAAGGATGACATTCCATTCAGGATCCGCCTTCTGTATATCCATCAAGATCTGTTCCAGCATGGACTTGGTCCATCCGTAAGGATTGGTGCACTGTCCTTTCGGACACTCTTCAGTAATCGGAATGATGGCGGGATCGCCATAAACAGTCGCGGAAGAAGAGAAGATAATATTCTTAACTCCATGCGTCCTCATAACGTCTACCAACGTCAGCGTACCGGCAATATTGTTTTCATAATATTCCCATGGCTTTTGTACCGATTCGCCAACCGCCTTTAACCCTGCAAAATGAATACAGGAATCAATCTTTTCCTTCTCAAATATGGCATTCAAAGCTTCCCTGTCAAGAATATCTGCTTTGTAAAAAGGAACCGGTCTGCCGGTAAGCTTTTCAACCCGCTTCAAACTCTTTTCGCTGGAATTGCTCAAATTATCCGCTACTACCACATCATACCCTGCATTTTGTAATTCTACCACGGTATGGCTGCCAATATAGCCTGCACCGCCTGTAACTAGTACTGCCATCTTATTACCTCCTTCAAAATTTCTTTCTCTGTAATCGTTCAGTGCCTTCACAGTTACAATGCAAAATCCATCCTGAATTGCCTACGGCAATAGAACCATGTTTCATCCTGCACCTATTGTATACGCATTTGGGCACGGCAGACAAGATGGGAATGTTATTCAAAACAGTCAAAATGTTAAATCGTGTCTCTGCTTATCCATGGCAGTTCATCATCACAATTCTATACCATTTTCTTTGCAAAGTTCTCTTGCACTCTCCACGGAATCTATCCCTGTTGCATTTTTAATCGGTGCAAATTCCTTATTTCTCACAACCTCAAAGGGAAGACAACTGTCCAGTTCATAAATCATATCAAGCACAAGCTGTTCAAACTTATATCCGTTGGGCGCTTCCGGTTTTACTTTTCTGCCCTCAGCATCCAGATATGGAATTTTCTTTTCCACAATATGAAGCGGCAGATTCTTTTCACGAATCTTTTCAAGATCGGCTACGCGGAATAAATAATTCAGAATCACACCGAAATAATATGCAGGATCTCCGTTTTCGTCCTTCGCATTCATCAGTTCTTCCGTCAGTTCATAATATTCCACGATAGAAGGTCTTCCGTCTTCTAGACACATTACGCCTATCTTCTCATCCGGGGCACACTTACGCACTACCTTGGCTCCTGCCGCGCACTGATTAGAAATCACTGCTCCGACGAAACAAGGATCGGCTATCCGCTGCAGTACATTGTCCACGGCAAAAACGTTCAGCCATTCCACTCCATCTTCCATTGCCTTCTTTGCAACGCCCCACTTATACATGGAAGAATACCAGCCGCCATTTCCATTGGGGGATGTGGAAATCTTCCATTTTTCTTCCAGATAGACCTTTCCCTGGTAATCACATGCCGGCGCCATCTCCTGCATGAAAAAGGTGACATACTCTTCCCGATAGCCAAAGAAATCATGTTCCCTGAGAAACTCTACAGTTGCCTCGTGGTTTTTATCGCTGGTCATCACATAAAGCGGAACCCATGCATCCGCTTCCTTTACGACATCCATCAGATTTTCAATGAGCCGCTGGAAAATATATACCGTTTTGGTCAGTCCGATATTGTACATTCCCTTAGGGTTGTCTGATCCCAGTCTGGTTCCCATACCGCCGGCAAGGAGTACAGCACCTACTTTTCCTTTCTTAATGGCGTCAAGTCCGGTTGCATGAAATTCTTCTTCTCTCTCGCAGATCTGAGCCCTCTGCATTGCTGCTAACGGGGTAATCCTGCCTCTGACATTTTCTTCCTTTCTGTCCTTTAAGGAGGAAATGACCGTAAAATCTGTAGCATCAATCTGAGCAAGCAGAAGTTCCTGCTGCTCCTTCGTCAACTCCTCGTAGTACTGCATTGCATGCTCCTGCCCTGCTGCAGTGAGCTTTTCAAGCGCCTGTTTATAATCCATACTCTCTCCATTCCGCTGCTTACATGCAGCATTATTTTTCACACAACCCCAATGCCTTGCTGCATAGTGTAAACCAGACATCCGCCTCGGCTATCTCTTGTCTACAAAATAACAATTTTTTCCTGCCTGCTTTGCCATGTACATAGCGTTATCCGCCCGGTTGAACAATGCTTCATAGTCATCATATTTTAATGCCCGCATGGCTATCCCCACACTGCAGTGCAAAGGCTGCTCCATGCTGGTTATTTCCTTTGTCAACGTCTGCATCAGATGATCGACCATACGCTCTACGCTTCTAAGCGGTTTATTCTTCACAAATATAATGAATTCATCCCCTCCAAAACGGGAAAGAATGTCATCCTCCGAAAAACTCGCTTCTATTATCCGTGCTGTTTCTTTTAATATTTCATCCCCAAACGCATGACCGTAAGCATCATTGATTCCCTTAAACTCATCCAGATCAAGCATAATCATTTCCGCCTCTCCGGTGGGGTTATCTTTAAGCCATTTAGTTATTTTATCCGTTGCCGCTTTCTTATTATACAGTCCTGTCAGAAAATCGGTCTCAACCCTGTGCATCATTTCATGTATTTCAGACGCTGCCTCATGTACATTCTGAATTCTGCCAAACACACTTGAGACTTCTCCCTCTTTATTTGCAACGCTGGAATAGTAAGTCTTGTGCCATTGAAACTCCTCGCTCGAAACCTTACTCAGATATTCAATTTCTCCGCGCATCGGTATAGTTGACGCTTCATCCAGTGCATCCATAAACTTTTTCAGATGATCAGGATGTACCAATGGAGAGACCTTTACATATTGATGATAATTTTCAATTACATTTCTGCTTTTGTTATCGGGGAAATTATAATTGAATATCATCATGTCTTTACTTGGTTTATATTCAAAAAGCAGCGCTGAGGTCGTCTCCTCCAATATCTGGTAACGTTCCTTCATTCGTTTAACTTGATTCTCCAGTTCTCTGATGCGCTCTTCATATTCATTTTTTTCCATATGTCATACCTCGTAAACTTTCTACTGTTTCGCTTACTGTCATGAGCAGCCTGTCATTTCTACGTCTGCTATTATTTTAATTATAAATTTATTTTGCATATTATGCAACCGCAACATATGCTGCCCTTATGGAAAAAATAAAAGCTTCTATCATTCGACACACCCTCTTTCCGTTGCCGGATTGGGTATGACAACATAGTAATACCACGGTTTCACCATCTATACCAAACTGCATATTTGTGAAATATTTTTATCTATGATGCATGCTTCTAGGCTTATTTCTTATTGGTATGTTTTAAGGCATAAAAAATAACGCTCTCACTTCCGTAAAGTGCAGCGTTATTTTCCCCTGCTTCAAAACAAAAAATCGGGAACGAGTAAAACCCATTCCCTACAAAAATCAATTTTTTAATCGTGTTTTTATTCTAACACATTTGGTTCATGTAGTCAACAATTTTTTTAACAAATAAATATGCTGTTTTTATGCATTCATTTTTGCTAAAAAAATCTTTATTCCTTATTGCACGTTCGTCCACGAAATCTTGAAGTTCCCTAAACCGTCTCTCTTTTACAACATCTGAATAGATAAATTCTTTATAAACATAAAGTAACGTAATGAAATCGCATAAAAATTTATTGCTCAATTTATTTCTTCTCATAGATTCTCCAATTCCATCTATGTTTGAAACAAATTTTATAATCTTTACTGACGGTTTATTTGTTCCTTTTTGCAGCTTATTTATTAAACAATTGCTATGGGCTGCTGCATTTCTCAGATCTCTAATAGAATATAATAATTCACTATCTTTCAAGCGAGTCGGATATCTTTCAATATAATACTCATATAGCTTAACCATATCCCCAAAAGATATTAATTCTACAAATACCCACGCTGGAAAATATGGATAATATTTCTCTATTAATTCCCTACAATATTCACTAGATTTATGCTTCTGTATATTTTGACAGCTTCTCTCGTATTTAGCAATAAATCTTCTTATAATATCATAACCATCTTCTTCTGTATTATCCTCTATATCTTTTAACAATCTGGTTTTTAGGGCGTGCTCAACATCAAGACACATTTGCAATATTAAGTATCTTAAATGCATATCAATTGTTGACAACTCTTTCAAGTAGGCAAAATCAAGATTTATGTACTCGCCATTACTTTTACGTTTTTCATAATTTGCCCTGTAAGAAGCTAGCTTCATATAATAATTATTATTTTGAAGGAATATTTTTGCGTCTTCTTCCTTTACTATACCAAATTTTATCCCCTTAACCTTCATATGCTCTATCAGTTCATCACTGGTCTTAAGCAGCTTCATAAAATTCCCTCTTTTTTCTTTTATATCATTATACAACATTAATGACAGCAAAAAAAGACATTTTTCTACCAAAAACCATATTTATAAACGAACCATAATCAATATACAGCGAACAAATTGTGGATTACTAAAAAGAATCTACATACTCCACAATATCTCCCGGCTGACACTTCAATAACTGGCCCATGGTTGACATATTATCCCACGAAACAAGTTCTCCCATTCTGATTTTCTGTATGGTAGCTTCTCCGAAGATTTTTTCTTTTCTCAACCGGTATGTGGAATATCCCTTTTCTTTTAGTTTTGACAGCACATCCATTTTATATTGTATAGACATAACGTCACTCCTTCCCTTGGAATAAGCATATCATATATACACCAATTGCCAGTGTATATTTGCACAATTTATACACCCAATATTTGTATATGTTATATATTGAAGCACACCTCTTTTAGTGTATATTAATGTCATCAAGAAAGGAAATGAAGAATGCAGATGGACAAAAAATTAGGCAAGCTGATTAAAGTGGTTCGAGCACTTACGCAACTTGCCTTGGAAATCGGAGCTCTCATAGCAGTAATTAAAATGATTATAGAGAGCATCCGATAGGTGCAAGGGGAGGGAAATCTCCCCTTCTAAAAAAATAACATAGTCTATCTGTAAAATCAATATGATAAAGAATATTGTTCTATCTTGTTATTACCAAAATAATTTTTTTGAATAATATGCAACAGCAACATGTGCTGCCTGATTCTGTAACATTCAAAATCAAATAATATTTTTTTGCATATAATAAATAAAAATACAGCAGGATTTTATATGGAAATATATGTGGTAAAAGAAGGTGATACCGTAGATTCCATAGCAGACAATTTTGGAATTTCGGCAGCATCCATTATCTTTAATAATCAACTGTTCTATCCTTATGCGCTTGCCATTGGTCAGGCATTGCTTTTATCTGTAGGAAACACCTCACCCCGTTCCTATTCAGCTTATGTCAACGGGTATGCTTATCCCTTTATCAGACAGGATGTCCTTGACGATACTCTGCCATACCTTACTTCGCTGTCTGTATTTTCTTATGGTTTTACGACAGAAGGGGAACTGGTTCCTCCGGAAGTTGACGACACTTTTATGATCCGTTCTGCCCTTATGGAAGGTGTACGTCCGTTCCTTACCCTCACTCCCTTCGGACCCGACGGCAATTTTAACAATTTACTGATTTCCACTCTGGTAAATAACGAAGAAGTAAAAAGCAATCTCCTCTCCAATCTTCTTTCCACCCTTTCAGAAAAAGGATTTCAGGGAGTCGATATCGACTTTGAATACATTCTGCCCGAAGACCGGATTCCTTTCGCCGACTTTGTGGCAGATACTAGAGATTATCTTGCTCCCTATGGATATCACGTATCAGTCGCCCTTGCCCCTAAAACTTCCGATACACAGAGCGGGCTGCTCTATGCCGGAAAGGATTATAGGCTGCTCGGCGAGGCGGCAGACAGTGTGCTGCTTATGACGTACGAATGGGGTTACACATACGGGCCGCCCATGGCTGTCGCGCCCATCAATAAAGTCCGGGAAGTCGTCGATTATGCCGTCACCCGCATTAATCCATCCAAAATCGATCTTGGCATTCCCAACTATGGCTATGATTGGACCCTGCCTTATGTAAGGGGTACTTCCAAAGCACAGACCATCGGTAATCTGGAAGCTGTTCAGATTGCCATAGACGCAGGCGTCGCCATTCAATTTGATGAAACCGCCATGTCCCCTCATTTTCAATATGAGAAGGACGGACTGCTTCATGAAGTATGGTTTGAGGACGTGAGAAGCTATCGTGAAAAATTTTCACTCCTGCCAATCTACTCTCTGCGCGGTATGGGCTATTGGCAGATTATGCGATTTTTCCGCCCCAACTGGCTGCTTCTCGAAGATACATTTCAAATCAAGAAGGGGTGAATTCCACACCCCTTCTTTGTCTATGCCTTAATTCACTTTAATTCCTTCATCAACCGTGTCATTTTTTACCACGCCAAAGCTGGATAATACCCAGTCATATGCGCCTGTTGTGACAACGCTTCCGCAGTATTCGCATTCTCCAAAGGACGTGCCTTTAAGCGGTGCACCGCAGTTAGGGCATACAAAGCCTCTGTCTGCTTCTTTAGCACTTCTGGACTTAGCGTCCGTAGAACGCATAAAGGTCATCTTATACCGTAGATTCCATCTGGTCGTCTTATCACCCAAGATAATCTCTCCGGTAGCTTCCTTGACCTGATAATCGATCATGCTCGCCGCTAGGTAAATCGTAAGATATTCGTACTCTCTATCCCTTCTGTAGGAGGTCAGATATGCTGTATTGATACTGATTCTTTCAAGATGGTTTACAATGCCCTCCTCAATCTTTTCCTGAATCTGGCGGTTCGTCTGCTGGTACAGATTCTGATGCAGCACACCTCTTACAGGACCAAGGTCACGCTTCTCCCAGGCTGATTGAATATCCATGTATACCTGCCTTGCAAAAGAAAGAAAATCCGGCGCCGTAAAAAATGCATCTCTTTCCTGAATGATTCTGCTGATTTCATCCGTACGATCCGGCAAGGTCTTTTGGGATCTGCCCACAGTGGACGACTGCCGGGGTCTGTGCTTCACAGCCAAAATCCGTATAAAAATCATCAAAATGCCAAACGCAAAGAAAATAACTTCCGAAACAATAAAAATCGTACCCACATTACCATTGTGATGTGTGCTGACAGTAAATCCGTCCCCATGAACATCAACCTCCCATTCACTGTCCCAATCGCTATCCCAATCGCTGTCCCAATCACTGCTGTCGCTGCTGTAATCACTGCCGGAATCACTATAATCATTAAAATCGCCAAATCCTGCCCTTGCATCCAGCTTAAAGACTGATATAAAGATAACAACAAGCGTCATTGCTGTCATAACGCATATTCCAATTCTTTGTTTTCCTTTGTTCATTTTCCCTCTCGCCTTTGACTTTACAAACTCTTCTGATTTTAATTGCAAACACATAAAAAATTATAACATAACCTATGCGGTTTGTGTAAGCTAACTAAAATACTTTTAATATTTTCCCAATTTGCTTTTGTGTTCCCGATGCATCCAAATTCGAGGCTGGCGAATTTTTATAAATCTTTCCCCGGGATTATCAATCGTGTTACTCCATAAACTGGGAATTATCCGCTTGGTTTAGCTGAATCCGATTAATTCCTAAGATATTCCGCGAAGAGATATACATAAAATTATTTTCGATATGTGTACACCCTGATAACTTCAGCGGAGTATGAATCACTTTTATTTTCTCTAATGTATCCTTATTCCAAAGGGCAATCTCTGAGCAAGGGTACGAAACTGTTACCAACATATCCCCACATATCCCTGCGCAATCAAACATTTTCTTATGTGCATTTTTCGCTGAAACCTTAGCTTCAAAACTTTCCATACTAATTTTGAATAGTTTTCCATCGTGACTCGCGGCATATAGAGTTCCTCCAGCGATATGCAGACTACCGATGTTTTTCTTCCCCAAATTAAGATTTTTTTCAATGGAAAGAGTAGATTTATCCAACAACAGCAATTTTCCGTCCACTGTTCCGGCTAGCAAATATTGATTACAGGTTTTTATGCTCCACATACTGCTTCCGGAAATAAAAAACTCTCTCATCTGATATGATTGCTTGTCAAGGGTAATGATTTTGCCATTTCGGATAGAACAATAAACAGCGTCATCGTCAACTGCTATCCCGCATATATCGGAACTTAAATCATGGCCCAACCGCCATTTGCCAAGCAGCTCATAACTCTTTTTATTTAACACATAAAGTGTGCAAAAATCATATATGTAAATGTGTTCATCATCTGCAATCAGTTTTCTTGACAATCCTTCTTTCTCAAAAACTGTTCTTTGGCAGATAATATCGTGGGAATATTTATCAATTTTAAGCAAATCGTTCTCAAAAATGTCAGGAACAGATGCCATACACCTGCTAAAATTACACTGTAACATGAAGCGAAAGGAAAATCACGATGGAATGGATCATTTGCATTAAGAGTGCGATAAACTACATAGAGAATCATCTGCTTGATATCCAAGACCCGAAAGAAGTCGCTGATTATGTTCATATTTCCCCCATGTATCTGCAAAGAGGATTTCAAATCATGACCGGATATTCTATTAGTGAATATATCAGAAACCGAAGACTCTATCACTCGGCGCTAGAGCTTGCAGAGAGCAAAGAGAAAATCATCGATATCGCATATAAATACGGATATGAAACTCCTGAAAGCTTTACGAAAGCATTCACTCGTTTTCATGGCGCCACCCCATCCGAGGTTCGTAAAAACCGGCACCTCATGAAACCCTTTCACCCACTAAGAATAAGTATTGTAATTCAAGGAGGAGAAAAAATGGATTTTACAGTTGAGAAAATGGCAGGTTTTAGAATTATTGGTTTTTCAAAGGAGTTTTCCTTTGAGAACTCCCAAGAGGAAATTCCCAAGTTCTGGGATGAAATTTACGAAAAGTACAGTCAGGGTCTTTTCACAGAAAATACACCCGCAAATGAAATTGAGCAAGCCGTATATGACAATCGTATTGGTGAATTTGGTGTATGCATTGATGATATCGGCAAAGACGGAAAATTTCTCTACATGATTGCCGGAAGGTATATGGGAGGAGAGATTCCTCCCGGACTGGAAATATATGATTTACCTGATTCAGAATGGGCAAAATTTAAATGTGTGGGCGCAATGCCTGACGCAATTCAGACGGTTAATGCGCAGATTTGGAAAGAGTGGCTTCCGGGAAACGCAGAATATGAATTGGCAGGCAAATATAATATTGAATGGTACTCTAATTCAGGAAACATGACAGATGCTGATTATCAGAGTGAAGTATGGATTCCCATAAACAAGAAATAAAAAGAGAAATTCCTATGGATGAAAGAAGGGAGAAAATTTCTTCCCTTCTTTCATCCTTTTGTCAGAATATTAATAAAATATCGGATAAAGTTTCCTCCCATAATGCGCTTAACATCCTCAATGTCCATCCCCCTCTGAAGCAGGGCAGCACTTACCAGCGGTACCTGCCCATGATGCAGAAGGCAGTCATCCCTGTCCGTATAGCATTCGCCTTTCAGCGCAGCTCTTGCCTGGTCGTAGGAATCGCACAGATCAAATCCATATCCCACATGCTCTGCTCCTACTCTTTCTACTTCATACTCTATGTGCCGGCAGAGCATTTCCAGATGATTGCCGTCAAGGGAACCTGCAATATACTTGCATCCGTTCATGCCCATGATTCCTCCCTGCCGTGCAAGGGCGTCCATCTGCTCATCGGTCAGATTACGAAAACTGTCATAAACATGCCGGCTGCCGGAGTGGGTTGCAATAAAACTTCTGCGCGCCGTCCGGCACACATCCTTAAATCCCTCATCATTCAAATGACTCACGTCAAGGAACATAGACAATTCCTCCAGTTTCCTCACTGCTTCCTTTCCTGCCCTCGTCAATCCTCCAGGTATTTGTCTGTGTTCCAATGCCTTGCAGCATCCCACTGCCAGCGCATTTGCTCTGCTCCATGTAAGGGATGCCCCTCTCACACCCAGACGATACAATTCATCTATTTTTTCAAGTTCCTCGCCTATACAGTCCAGCCCTTCCATGTAAAGCAGTATACCGATCTTCTTTTCCTCCAGCGCTCTTGCTATGTCCTCTCCGCTCCTAACCAGCAAGACTTCCTTTAATTCCTTTACATCCTCCGTCAGCGCCCCAATCTGCCGAAGCGCATTCTCCCATCCCCGTTCCAGATTTCCGTTTTCCACATAAACAGAAGAAACCACGAGCCTTATCCCCGCCGTTTGAAAGTGAGGCAGGTAATAACGCTTTACAATATCTCTTTCCCCTGCCTGATTCCTTAAAAGAATTTCGCCTGCCAGATCCAGATGTGCATCTACTGTCGGATTTTCCTTGTGCAGTTCCATCGCCTGCCTTATGTACTGTTCTGATATTCTGATATCCATATTGCCTCCTAAAGATACGCTCTGTTACATGCTGTCCCTTTAAGGACAACATTCAGAAAAGGTGTACCGGGAGTCCCGGCACACCTTATTTTCTCTTTACTTCACTATATACAGTAACCTGTCATTTCGTTACTATCAAGCCTCACCAAAGCACGGCTTTTTATTTCTCAAGTTCAACATTCTTAAGCAGCTCCCTGATGTCCTCCACACTGAGCCATTCTTTGTTGTTGCCGGAACTGTAAGAAAATCCGTCTTCAACCTTGTTACCGCTTAAGTTGATCTTTTGCTTATCATTCCACACCACCTGCGGATATACGATAAAATGCTTGTCATATTCGTAAGTAGTCGCGGAATCTTCCACTGTCACCATGATTTCATGCAGCTTTTCACCGGGACGGATGCCTATTTCCGGCATCTTACATCCGGGCAGCATCGCCTGCGCCAAATCCGTCACCTTAAAGGAAGGTATCTTGCTGATAAAGGTCTCTCCTCCTGTTGCCTCTTCCAGCGCCTTGATAACCAGTTCCACACCCTGGGTCAGGCTGATCCAGAAACGGGTCATACGGTAATCTGTAATCGGAAGTTCTGTCCCGCCATTTTTGATGATGTTCTGGAACACGGGAATAATAGACCCCCGGCTCCCTGCCACATTACCGTAACGGACGATGGAGAAATTGATGTCCTTGGCACCCGCATATGCATTGGCTGCAATGAACAATTTATCCGATACCAGTTTTGTGCCGCCGTAAAGATTGACCGGATTTACCGCCTTATCTGTGGAAAGCGCCACCACTTTCTTCACACCTGTATCCAGCGCTGCGTCAATCACGTTCTGAGCGCCGTGAATATTGGTCTTGATTGCCTCATTGGGATTGTACTCACAAGCCGGCACCTGTTTCAATGCCGCCGCATGAATGACATAATCTACTCCCTCAAAAGCTCTTCTTAATCTTTCTTTATCTCTCACATCACCGATAAAAAATCTGAGTTTGTCCTTATATTCCTTAAACTCGTTCTCCATCATGAACTGCTTGAACTCGTCTCTGGAATAGATAATGATCTTCTTCGGGTCATAATTTGTAAGTACATATTTTGTAAAACATTTGCCGAAAGAACCAGTTCCACCGGTTATAAGAATCGTTTTATTATCCAACAACATGAAAATTCCTCCACTGATTTTGTGATTTGCAGGGTGAATGCCCTGTGCGAATCCCCTAAATATCACTGTTTCCACCCTTTCCGAACATCATACCATAAATCAGGGATTACAGCAAATTTTTTAATACAATATCTAAAAAACAGCTAAAATAAGAGACGCTACCTTGCGAACAAGTCTGCATGCGTTCCGGTCCGTGAAGCCGTCAATATCAATTGTTCTTTATCCTTAGCATAAATCAGAAGCCAATCTGGCAAAATATGACATTCACGAAATCCTTCATAATTTCCAATCAGCCCATGGTCCCGGTATCGTTCATCAAGTGGCTGCTCTTTCAGGAGCAAATCAATGACTTCTTCCAACAGTCCTATGTCATAACCCCTCTTCTTTACACGCTTATAGTCCTTACGGAATTGCCCGGTAGTTACTAATTCTAACATCACTCACCGCCCTTTTCTGCATCCAATTCTTCAAAAAGAGCATGTGCACTAGAATAACGCTTCGCTTGTACCTGCCCATCCATAATGGCTCTGGTCTCTTTCATAGCAGTTTCTGTTTCTGCATTATATCGGGGCTGCTTCATCTCAAAAGGCAGACCTCCCTCCATAATGGATTTGCGGAGGAAAATGTTGATTGCATCTGTAATCGTGATTCCAAAACTGGAAAATAATTTTTCTGCGCTTGATTTTGTTTCTGGATCGATGCGGACATTAATATTTGCGGTTTTTGCCATGTGATTTACCTCCCTTGCGGTTTCACTTATAGTATATCCATTTGTGTTAACAACGTCAACGCAACGTGAAACATTTTATAAAAAATTCAAAAACAGCCAGCAAACCAGATGCAAAAACCAAAATCAAAAATCAGGAACCTTCTTTTGACAACGCAACCTTTACAATGCCACATAAGATACCGGCTATTGCATAAACAATCCAAGTTATATTCCATGCAGCTGTAGTGAAACTCCACACTAAAAAGACAATGGTTGCAAGAAGCATGATACAGCCGCATATCTTCGAAATCAGTGCATCTGTCTTTCTCTTTTCAGGAGATGGATTTGTTTCCTTATTATACTGTTCAATATCATACTTGCTCTTCTGCATACCTCCGTAAACAAGAATGGTAACTGCAGCTGTGACCACCAGCATAAAAACGCCATATACCAATCCCTCCGCTTGTGCCGCACTTTCCATTCCATGACTTTCCAGCACATGTTCCAATCTGCCATCCATGACTATCATAAGAAGAAGCCCTATCAAAATCATTCCTACACCCACCGCAATTCTTACTGTAAACTTTCTGTAGGCATTTTCTTTTTCATCTTCTGTATAAAAATCTTCAATCTGAGCATGCTTTTTGCTAAACCTCTCATTCTGCATCCCCATAACAATAAAAATCAAGACTGCAATAATCATAAAGCCAAAGAACACTGCCTCGCTCACCACCTCATCGATTCCCATACCGGTCAGTATCAACATAGCGCTGATACCAAACAGAATCAGCCCTACTCCTGCCGATATCCATCCGGAAAACTGGTTCTTGAACTGATCATAGCCATGCACATCCTCCGCAAACTCTTTGCTGATATCTCCCTGCATCATTGTATCCAGATTGCATTGGAACATACCGCATATCTGCAACAGCTTTTCCATCTCAGGATAGCTTTGTCCTGACTCCCATTTAGAAACCGATTGCCTGGAGACCTCTAATTGTTCTGCAAGCTGCTCCTGAGTGATATTCTTCTGTTTCCTTAAATACTGTAAATTTTCTGCAAAGCTCATATTAATTCCTCCTCGTTTCACTGTGTTTTTGTGTTTTATGGGTTTTAGTTTACAGTTGCACGAGGGCAACCTCAATCAATTCTATGTTGCGTTTGAGTTTTTCCTTGTATATTTTTAGTTGCATGAGGGATTTTTATAGAGAACGGGGGCATACAGGAAGGGCAGGGGAAGCAGCACGGAGGGCATGGCATTTGGAACAGACAGCGCTGCCGGAGCAGATATCCCGCGTGCCAGACCAGGCAATTATCTATGACGGATCCTATGTACAGCGATAAGAAAGACTAAACAGCCCTTATTTAGGAATTGGCACCGGACGCAAACGGCATATTGCCCCATCCATGGGGCAAGTTATGCCTTCGGCGGACGTCCTGTCCGCCGATTGCTGGGAGGTCGAAAGGGCTGTTAAGTCATTCTAATCGCTTCCCATAAGGCTCCGTCATAGATAATTGCCTGGTCCGGCACGCGGGATATCTGCTCCGGCAGCGCTGTACGCTCCAAATGCCATGCCCTCCGTGCTGCTTCCCCTGCCCTTCCTGTATGCTTTCCTCTATTGCTACGCGAATGGCACCAGCAGAGTTATGCAAGTATGTTCATTCAAATAAGTATAACGTCCACAGCCCCTTCTGGGCGACTATTTGATAAGAATTAAGGTTTTGATTTGATTTTAGGAGATTGTCTAAGGCTTCCTCTTGGTTTTCGCGGTCTGCGGCGTAGACGAGCAGGGTTGGGGATGTTGTAATCGTCTGGTCGGTGAACTGGGCGGTGTCTGCCTGGCTTGCCAGATAGGTCTTTTCGTATTGCATCAGTTCATCGGACAAGCGCCAGATGTTATCTGGGGAAGCTTCATTATAAAGTACAACTACAGCGTCGTCTTTATGGGATTGTACAAATTCCATGATTTCTTTTTCTTCTTCGTAAAGGAAAAAAACTTTATCATTTCTAGCGGAGATGAAATTCGTCAGTGCCAGCAGCAGGGCAAATGCTGCGGTCATAATCCAATAACTTTTCTGCTGTCCTATCCTTTGGGCAACAGGCGCCGTCAGTTCTGAAAGAAGGGTCCATGCACTGTAGAGAATAAGGAACAGCAAAAGCCCGTAAATGGGGAGCTGGTATCGATTGGAGGTTTCTCCCAGAAGAAGGGCGGTTTTGGATATGGTAAAAAAGTATCCAACGGATGCAAAAAGAATCAGCCCTATGGAAGGACTCCAAAAGTCAATCTGGATTTTTCCTTTTTTCCGCAGATATCCCGTCGTCACTGCCAAAAGACAGATGGCAAGAAGCCACCAGCTTAGAGTGTCGTTCATCACATAGTCATCAAATAATCCGTAAAAAAAGCGCAGTCTTCCCCATGTGTTAGACACATCTCCAAATTCGCTGACAGCCTCTGTCCCTCGATAGCCTCTGAATATATGGGACAGACTTGAAGGATAATAGCAGACAGCGCCCAGAAGTCCTGCTGCGCAGGCGGCTGCGTAAGCAAACATTTCCTTTATCTTCCTGCTCCTTAAGAGAAACAGGCAGAATCCAAGCCCTAGGAAGAAATGGAAAATAATATAGTAATATTGGGTCAGAAATCCAAAAAATACAGTAATTGCCAGTGGGAGGAGAAAGGTTCTTATCCTGAAGTCCTGTGTTTTCACTGCACGCAGGTGCAACATAAGGCAAAGAAGGATAAACAAAGTCAGCCACTGGTACATTCTGATGAACATTACGCCCGAAATAACCGCACTGCTAAAGCCCCACGAAAGACAGGTGAGGAACGAGAGCGCTTCTCCTCTTCTCTTTTCTCTCTCCGTGTCTGCCGCGTCCCTCGCTGCGCTGCTCTGGCTTTTCTCCCTGCTTTTGCCTTTCTGCGTTGCCGCAGTATATGCCGCATAAGCCAGCAACAGATAAGAGAATACATAGGCAATCATATTTACCCCGATTCCCAGCCATTTGCTGAAAGCCCCGGGAAACAGAGAACATGCCGTGTGAAAAATATAGTAATAAAGAGGCGGATGTACATCCCAAGACTGCATCTGTTTTACCACAGTATAACGGAATCCTTCTCCCGGAAGTACTACAAAATCATTTCGAAGCTGATCCCGCTCCATCCACTGCCTGTCATTTACGAACAGTCCTGCCGTCTTGTTGCTGGAATAATATGTGTACATCTCATCTTCATGGAATCCCGCTTTTCTGTTTCCGAAATAAAGAAGTACAAGCAACTGTAGCAAAAGCATGGCTGCCATGATCCCTATAAAACTATAATTTATCTTCTTTTTCATTCTTATCCTCAATTTTTTCCTTTTAAAATCTTATGGACTCTCCGCACAAACCTGGGTGCCGTACCAAGAAGCAGAAGATACACCTTGTTTCTTCTGGTAAGGTACTCAGAATGAAGAACGTCCTTTCTGTGTTTTTTCAGGTAATTCTTCACCTGACAGTAAAATTCATTTTCCTTATTCATAAGCGAAATGGGAATATGTAACATATAATCTAAACGCTGAAACAACCCAAACCGCATTGCTTCCGGCAAAAGCGCCGGATATTCCCTGCCTACGATTTCATAGACCCTGTCTGCATTTTTCACAATATCTGTAAAAACCTGGGGGAATTCATCCTGATTTCGGGTCCTGGTGTTGCTGCCATATCTGTAAAAAACATGATATTCCTGCTCCGGCAAAATTGCTACCGCCGGTATTTTGGGAAGAAGTCTGACCAGAAGATAAAAATCCTCGTTCAGCTCTCCCTCCGGGAAGCGCTCTTCTTTCAATAAGGAGGCATGAAGCAGCTTTGTACAGAAGGAACAGTCCCCCCTGTGAAGTAAAAGTTCCCGCATGAAATTTTCGCATTCCCAAAGTTCCGGCTGCTCGGGCGGAACACATACGTCAGGCATCCGGTTCCCCTGCTCGTCAATCTCATCCCGGGATATCTGCACCATAAGGAGGTTTTCTTCTATCGCCACCGCAAGAAGTCTTTCATACATTTCAGGCTCTATGTAGTCGTCACTGTCTACAAATCCAATAAAGTCTCCCCGCGCTTTCTCTATTCCCAGATTTCTTGCAGAGGAAGAACCTCCATTTTCCTTGTGGAAGACCCGTACTCTTTTATCCTCCATCGCCATCTTTTCTGCAAGAGCGCCGCTGTTGTCCGTGGAGCCATCGTCCACCAATATAATCTCCAGATTCCGATAGGTCTGTCTGCGTATTGAATTCACGCATCTGGAAAGTAAATCATAGGTATTATAAACCGGTACAATAACACTAATCAACGCAGGTCTTTGTGGCTGTTCCATTATCTTCCTTCTCCTTTCATCATCCAGTCGTACATTTTCCCCGGAGATATGACCGGCGCCGGGCTTAAAGGGCCCTCCTTTGCCGGTTCTATCTTGCCTTCTCTTAATCCTTCTATCATACGAAGCAGTTCCTTCGCCGCATGCTGTGCATTCCACTTAGAGGTGATGGTCCGGTAAGCTTCCCTTCCCATCTTTCTTCTTTCTTCGGGGTGTTCCAGCAGATAGCACACTGCTTCCTCCATCTTTTCATAGCTGCCGTCAGGATAGACCATTCCATTTTTCCCGTGTTGTATCAAATAAGGTACTGCCCCTGCCTGTACATTGGCGACCACAGCACAGCCGCTGTTCATCGCCTCGTTTACCACCGCCCCCCAGCCTTCTAAATGATTGCTGGTAAAAATGTGAATATGGCTTTTTTCCATGATGCTGCGCACCTGATCCGGCGTCCTGAATCCGTAAAAAGTAATCATTTCCTCCACGCCGTATTCCATGGCAAGTGCCTTCAGTTCTTCCTCCATCTCGCCGCCGCCCACCATGTGGATGCGCACTTCCTCTTTTCCGCCTTTCTTCGTCTTAAGCGACTTTGCAAGACGGATCATATATTCCGGGTGTTTCAGCGGTATAAAGCGTCCTGCCCAGATGATATCCACTGTCTTTCCATTCTCCGGCTTCATCTGCTCATACTCATCTTCCGCGTATGATCTGGTTTCCGGAAAATATCCCCACTTGAACATTTTCTCCGGGTAAGCATGTATGATGTGGAAATCGGAAGGCACATAGGCACCAGCACACAAAAGATATGCCGGACTCTTCCGATATCTGGTGTGCTCTTTAAATTTATGCATGAGTCCGTTAGGTGAAATTGCTTTCCACTGTCCTTCCCTATATAGACGCTCGCTGATCCGTATGGTCAGCTTGCCAGCGTTCAGACGCTTCTGAACCAGGTCTTCCCGATTACTCCACCCTGCCAGCAGTACATCACTTTCCATAATCAATTGAAGAGCCTGCTCTTCTTCCTCGTATAGGCGGCACACATAAGGGAGCCCCTCTCCTTCTGTGTTCCAACCCATAGATAAACGCTCCTGCTCCATGGGCTGCGTCTGGACAAAGTGGTAACCTTCGCCCAGAAGGGTGTAACAGGCGTTGGAGAATGGGATTTGGTGGTGGTTGATGTAGTTGGATATGAAGGTTATGGTCATATTTGTACCCTCGCTACTTTATGTCAATGCTATTTACTCTATTGCTTCGTATATTTCCAGCAGTCTTAGGTAATTTGCTTCTCCGTCGTGGGCTATACGGGCTCTTCTTCTGGCACCTTCGGAGATTCGCTCGGCGAGGCAGAGACCGTTTTCATCTTTGGTTCGGTCCCATAGAGATTCTATCTGCTTAGCCATTTGAGCGGCATCGCCGATGGGAAATAGGAGGCCGTCTTTTCCATGGGTAATCATATCGGGGATGCCTCCTGTCCTGGATGCTACGACGGGGATGCCTAGGAGCTGGGCTTCTGCTACGGTGTTGGGGGAATTTTCCAATACCGAGGGGCAAATGAAGACGCTGCTGTTTAGGAACTGCTGTTTCATTTCCCGGGCATTCAGTTTTCCCAATAGAATTACTTTATCTTCTAAGCGGTGCTTTTTTATCAGGGAAAGCAGGTATTTTCCGTAGGCAGGAAGTTTTAGTTTTTCTTTTAGTGTGTCATGTTTTAAGATACTGTTTCCTGATACATATAACTTGATGTCAGGGTATTTGGGGGTAAGGAGTGCCAGGGCTTCCAATGCAAAGTGCATTCCCTTTAGGGGATAGTCTCCTTGTCCCAGAAAGATGCTGTGCTTCTGGCAGTCTTCCATCGTCCATTTTCCCGTGTAGAATTCTGAACGCATGGTTTCGTTCATGGGATAGTAGCGGGCATCCGGGTTGATTTTGACGGTTCCTTCTTGGTCGAAACGGGTTCTGCCGGTAATATTTCTACAGCCCTTAAGTGCCTTGATCTCATTTTCACCCCGGCGGGTAAATTTCTCCTGCTGCTGGCGTATGGAATCCCGGCGGATGAAATCCCGGAAAGTTATATCCTTTTGCACTTGCTCGGGCAGTCCCGCCATATAGACTTTGGCAATCTCACTGCAAAGTCCCTGAATTCCAATCAGCACTTTATCAGGGCGGTTAAAAGCCCGCACCGCCGCCAGTGTATGCGGAAACTCTGTTCCAAAAACATGAATCAGATCCGGTTCGAAATCCTCTATGATCTGTTTGAAATCTCCCTCCATCCGGGCATCATAAATCTCCGGTCTGTTCAGGTCCTCTGCAAAGGCATAGCAGGTCACATTTTGGACCTGAAGGCGCTTTACTCCCACCGCATTGCCTAGAGGAAAACAGATTCCCAATACAAAGGGGACCTCCTTTTTCTGAACCCTCTCAAAAATACCGGAAAGCCATCCTTCCCGGTTGCTGTAAGGCAGATTCAGTTCCTGCCCGATTGCAGGCAGCATGATATTACAAATCCATAAAACTCTTTTCATTTTTATCCTTTTCTGGCATATATAGCTTCCTTCAAACAATTATATAGCTTCGCCGTCTTTTCATTTTCTGCAATTTTCGTCCTAAGGGGCGCCAGCGTCAGCCACATGATCAGGCGGAACCGGAAAAGCTGCCCACGGGAGAGGTACTTTTTCGTAATCTCTTTATGCTCCTTCGCTGAAATCCTGCGGTTTTCCTTTGTCTCCGAAAAACCGCCTCCCTCGTAATCCACAATCACTTCATTATTATAAGCAAAATTAAACTCTTCCTTATTATCATCGTCAAGAAAACACCACAAAAATTGCTCATAATCCGCTCTTACACGATAACTTATGTCAAAACAATGCCTGTCCAAAATCTCTCTGGAATAGAAGCATGCCTGATGGCAGGGTACATTCCGGTAACATGCAAAGGCATCTATATGAGGATTTGAAGGAGCCCTCTGACCCGTCTTTCTCTCATAAATATCTCCATAATAAATCCCTTTTTCCGCTTTTTCTGCACTCATGAACTTCCACATCTTCTTAAGCACATCCGCAGAATAGAATAAGTCTCCGCAATTTAGGAAATAGAGAAATCTTCCCGCCGCTTCCTTCGCCGCCTGATTCATTGCATCATAAATTCCTTTATCCTTCTTTATGACAAGCCGCAGCCTCCGCCCATCCAGTTCCCAGGCTTTTGCCAGTTCCTCTGCATCCGCCAATGAGCCATCCACGGAGCCTCCATCCTTCACGATCACTTCAAAATCGTGGAATGTCTGACTCTTAATACTTTCAAGGGTACTTTGCAGTTTTTCGCCGGGATTTAAACACACCACAATAATTGAAAAAAATGGTTCCTTCATAATCGCTCTCCTCCCTGCCTCAATTCACATCTGAGAGAATGGGCACCATATCGTGGAACAGGAAGGTCTCGTAGGGCAAGATCCTCAATCCATCGTTCCCTGCCTTCATCAAGATGAAAATTCCAAAATACAAGATTGCCGCTCCAATCACGCCTGCAGTGAAGAATTTTCTCACCTTTTCATTTTCTATGCCGGAAAGCAGCGCCGGCAGGAAAAAGATATGGGTTATGGTCAGATAATACCCGATTCTGGATATGATTGGCAAAAAGGAACAGCACACGTACATCACCAGCGCTCCTAAGTTGCAATAAAAGTAAAAACGATTCCGACTGTCGTCCTTCACCGTCTTTTTATAACAGATTAAAGCCAGCACCAGCACCGCCAGACAGCGGGCAATATTTACCAGGCTGGTTCCCCCTTCCAGATATTCCGTGTCCTCATAGGTCGGATAAAGAAACACAACTGCTTTCAGATAAAAGTCCTGCATGAAAAAGAAGGTGGAACAGAACACCGCCGCTATGGCAAGCTGCCACTTTTTCCAAGACAAAGATGCCAAAACATATAGCGGTATCACTACCAGAACCGACTTGTGGAGCGTTGCCCCAATCAGCACCAGAAGAAGGAATTTGACCCATTCCCTGCGAAGTACATAAGGAATGGCAATCACTGCTATGGCAAGGGCAAGATAATAACGCACCGTGTTGAAAGACTGAAAATAATACCCAAAAGCCATGAACAGGAAAAAACTAAACGCAAAGGAATCTGCCTGCCTATATATGGCAATCAAGAACAGAAGAATCGTAAAGAAAGCAAAAAAGGCAAAGACCAGCAAATAATTCTCAAAACCGCTGATGCCGTAAAGGATCTTCACCACCAGGTTAAAGCCAAACTCTGTGGGCACAAAGGCATCACAGTTAATAAGATGCATGAACTCTACATATTTGGCATAATCATTGCCCACATTCAGCCGGCATGCCGCTGTGCCGAACAAAAGCAGAAAAACAGATACCAGACAAAGTCCGTTCAGTATCTGCTGCCTGCTGACGATATTCTGCTGTTTTTTACAGCGGTTATCCACCATCAGTCCAAGCAGGACTGTCAGCACCGCCACCATAATATATAAAACCATATTTATACCCCTTTGGTAAGTCCGTTTCTGTTCTTTCCTTCTTTGATTCCCTGCTTCATCAGCCGGTACGCTTCCCCAAGGGACATCTCTTTTAACATCTCACCTCTGTGTGCATACAAAAAACGCAGGGAAAAGACCTTTGCCAGAACGCCGTACAAATGATGGTACAGCACGCCTCTGTCTATAAAAAACTTTTGGTTATAACCCTTGAACCATGTGGATTCCCGGTAAACCTCCTCGCCCAATTCCTCTGTGTGCGCATATAAATGAAGTCCCTTTTTCAGACAATCATGTAAGAACAGGCTGTCCTCCCCGTTGCTGTACCTAGCACCCCCTCCGAAAAGAAGGGAAAAGCTTACATTCGCCCGACGCAGAGCTTCTGTGCGCGCCGCCACCGCAAAGGTGGGATATCTGCCGTAATTGTACCAACGTATCCTCTTTTCCGACTGATTATAATAAGTAGCCCGGGACGGATCCACCTTAAAATTAAAGGTAATCACATCCGCATCTTTGTTTTTTTCAAAAGCCCGGCACACGATTTTCTCATATCCCGGATAAAAAACAATATCCTCATCCGAAAAAAGGCATAACTCTGAATCTGCACGGGCAAGCGCCGTATTCCGGCTTAGTCCCACGCCTCTCTCAGCCATGGAAAAACAGCGAATCAACCTGCCCTTATGCCGATATTCCTGATAAGCATAATAATCACATTGATTCACTATGATGGCATCCGTCTCCAGATTCATCTTTTCCGCCAGCATATTCACTTCCTGCTTTACCGCTGCTGCAAGTACCTGCAGCTTCTTCTTCTCACTCATTCCCTATATGCTAACGCTCCTCTATGCATAGTAGCGGTTCAAAAATTCCTCATCAGCCTGTGCAATGATCATACCAAGCACCTTACAGTCCTGATTTTTGAGGAAACTTAAAATCCGCGCCGTTTTTCTTCCCGTGTCTGTTCCAAACGGAAGCAAAAGCATTACCCCGCCTGCTTCTCTGATCTGGCGGCACTCATCTTCTGATAAAACATTCGCGTTGAAGGCAAGCACATTCCACTCACTGCTTTTTCCGGATTCATCTTCTTCCTTCGGCACGCTCCAGTTAAGACCGACTTCCTCATAGCCGCTGCTGCTATAAGCCTCCAGCCCTTCTCTGTCTAAGAGTCTTTCGATCTCCAGCCTGCGGGTATCCGCATGATCCGCCATATCCAAAATAGCAAAGGTTCTCTTATCTCCCAATGTATAATGGATGTTTGCCTTCAACTCCCTTGCATACGGCTGCAGCCCCTTCTGATTCCGGGTCAGGATTCCAAGGGCTCTGCAGTGATACCTTTTCTCGATATCTTCCTGCACATAGATGGATTCGTCCAGAACATAGTGAAAACCAATAACGATAAGCGACAATACACCAAGCAGAACCCCTCCTGCCACACAGGCTGAGGTCGTTCTATCATCCCAGTATACCCTCTCCGGCACACCAGAGCGGAGGACTTTGATTTGATCCAGTTCCTCGCTGTCTCTGGCATATTCCCGCAATCCGCTTTCCAGCGCACTCCTGATTTCGCGGACGTATTTTTCATCTTCCCCTCTCACCCTAACGGTAAGAAGCCTTATATCCGACAAGATTTCGGCAGTCGTTGCTTCCATGACCTCCTCCCGCTCATAACCGGGAAGTTCCTGCATGACAAGATCCAGAATCGGATCCGTATCTAACAAATCATTCCATGTGTATCCATTATAATATTGATATACTTCGCCGTTTTCATCATGTCCGAAACTGATATACAGCTTTGACACTGCCTCATATTCCACCGGCATCTTCACAGAACGCGCCACCTGATAAATGACTCCGCCGCAGGTAGCCCCTAAAACCGTCAATACCACAGCCAGCCATATCCTCTTTTGCAGATACAGCATCAGCCGCTTCAAGTCCATTCCCCTGTTTAAATATTCTTCATTCTTTTCCATTTTCATTGTTTAAAGGTTCTCCTGCTTCTATAGCCTTCATGGCTGTTACCTGCGTCTTATCGACCCCTTCTGTACTTTCCGGTTTAATCAGAATCTTAAGTGTCAGAAGCATCAGTTTCAAATCCAGCCATATAGAATAATTTTCAATATAGGATAAGTCAAGCTTTAATTTGTCATAGGGTGTGGTGTTGTACTTTCCATAGACCTGCGCATAACCTGCCAGTCCTGCCTTTACCTTCATCCGGAATACAAATTCCGGCATTTCCTCCACATACTGCTCAATAATTTCCGGTCTCTCCGGTCTGGGACCGATAAAGGACATATCGCCCTTTAAGATATTGAAAAGTTGGGGAAGTTCATCAATCCGCACCGCCCGGATGAATTTTCCGACTGGTGTGATTCTGCTGTCATTTTTGGCTGCCAGCCTTGCCACACCGTCCTTTTCCGCGTCCACCCGCATGCTTCTGAATTTCATGATGGAAAACTGCCTGCCGCCGATGGTACATCGGATCTGCTTATATAACACTGGTCCGCCGTCATAACATTTAATTAAAACTGCAGTAATCAGCATAAAGGGCGATGCAATCACCAGAAGAAGCAACGCGCACACAATATCAATGATCCGCTTTGCCAACCTCTGTTCTACCGTCAGTGCATACTCTCTGGTAACAAAAATCGGCGTGTCAAAAAGATGCATCTGGTCAGAACCTTTAATCAGCACATCCGGTATCTTGGGCATCAGATAAACCCGGATGGACCTGCTGTAACAATATTTCATCAGCCGGTTCCGCTCCTTAGTGGGAATATCCCACAACACCACTGCTCCATACCCTTTATTTATTTCCATTTCCAGCTTCATAAGCCCTTCTTTAATATCTATGCATTTTACAATATTATATTTGTCCTTCCTGGACGCGAATTTTAAAAGAATATCCTTGATATCCCTCTCTCCATGCACAAGCAGCATATCTCTGGGCGGAAATACTCTCCGGTAAATAGCGTTGCAGATCCAAGACCACGCTGCTGCAATCATTATCTGTAAAATCGTTGCCCACACAAACCAGTCTGCCGGAACCAGCCAGTTGTGCATCAGGGACAGCTGGAAATATGTAATTACATTTACAAACAATAATGCAAAAATCTGGGATAAAAAGATATCCATAGATTTCAAATAACCAATTTTCAGCCCGCCATAAGTATTAGTAAAGAAAAACAGCAGTACAAAATAAATCGCAACAATCAGAATATGACCATTCCGATAATATTTCAGACGCCGGTTGAAGTCATTGAGAATAGGATAATAATATTCCAGCCAGATATATGCGTAAATTCCAGTCTGCACGAGCAGAATCACATAACTCAGCCATAAGACGATTATTTTTTTCAGAGATTCCAAACGTTTCACCTATACACCTCATGCATACAAACTACAGTCTTCTTAGCGTAGCGCGCAGTGCCCAGAAAAACAGGTTGTAAACACTGTACCACAAAGAAAGCTTTTCTTCCTTCCGATACAGATTCCAGATTCTTCTGACTGCCACAAGTTTATTGGAAGATAAGGATTTCGGCGGTCTGCGGTAAATGGTCAATACCTCGCCAAGTCCATAGCCATTAAAGCTGCGCAGGATCTTCCACCATGTCGCTGTATCTTCACTTTTGACATCCGGCATCTGAATCAATTCCCTGCCGGTCTTTTCTGTATCAATTAAAACCGTGCTGGTAAAAATCACGGTTCTGGAAAGCGCCTGCCGATAAACAAGGACTTCCGGAACATGTACTACCTTTCCTGTCCTTTTCGCATTTTCGTCCCCGAACTCATAGGCAGTAAATACAAACGCTGCCTGCTTCTCTTCCATAAATGCCAGTTCTTTTTCCAGCTTGTCCGGCATCCAAACATCATCTGCGTCAAGAAATGCGATATATCTCCCTTTCGCCTGTGCAATTCCGGTATTTCTTGCCCTTGCCGCTCCTTCATTCACAGACTTTGCAATCAGCCTGACTTTTCCGTCCGCCTTTGCCATGCAGCCTTCAATCTTTACCCTGCTGTCATCTTGTGAACAGTCGTCCACCAGAATCAATTCCCAATTCTTATAACTCTGGGCACGCACCATGGCTATGGTTTCTTCTATATAAGCACCGGCATTATAGACCGGAACGATAATGCTGACCAGCTTGTCCTGATTTTCCATCTAAATTTCCTCTTTTACAAGATAGATTGGTCTTCTTTTCACTTCCATATACGTTTTTGCAAGATATTGTCCCACAATTCCCAGACAGAAGAGCTGTACTCCGCTGATCAGCGAAATAATACATACCAATGAGGGCCAGCCGGAAGTGGGGTCTCCAAATAAAAGTTTCCTTACAATAATAAAAATAATAAACACAAACGCCGCCACACAGAACAGCACCCCCATAAAAGCGGCAAACGCCAACGGCGCTGTGGAAAACGCAGTTATCCCTTCCAGCGAATAAATGAACAGCTTCCAGAAGGACCACTTAGTCTCTCCCTTCTTCCGCTCGATATTTTCAAACTCCAGCCATTTGGTCTCAAATCCCACCCAGCCGAATATCCCTTTGCTGAACCGGTTGTACTCTGGCATGGAAAGAATAGCGTCCACTACCTGTCTGGTCATCAGACGATAATCCCTTGCGCCATCCATGATTTCGGTTTTGGAGAATTTTTTCATGAGACGATAGAACAGTCTTGCAAAAAGAGAACGTATAGGCGGTTCTCCCTTACGGGTAACGCGCCTTGTCGCCACAGAATCATAGCCCTGCTCCAGATAGCCGTACATTTCCGGCAGGAGCGATGGCGGATCCTGCAAATCGGCATCCAGAAACACTACAAAATCACCATTTGCCTTTTCCATACCTGCATAGAGAGCAGCTTCCTTTCCGAAATTTCTGGAAAAAGAAAGCAAATGCACACGCTTGTCCTTTTCTATCAGCTTCTTTACCTCCCGGGCGGTATGATCCTTGGAGCCGTCATTTATATACCAAAGCTCCAATTCCACTTCCTTTTCCCGGAAAAAGGATTCATTCTTTATAAACTCCTGATAAAAATCAGCCACATTTTCTTCTTCATTGTAACAGGGCACAACTGCACTGAGTAATTTCATGATGTTCCATTACCTCTTGTTTCAACACACATTTCCATAATATGTCTATGTTAACCTATATTCTATCACACAAAGACAAATATCACAACAAACAAAAAGGCGGGGACCGCAAAAGTCCCTGCCGTCGTTACTTTTCGCAGAATAGCCGGTAGTCCGCACAGGACAGGTAAATATACCAACGTCGTCGCGCTCCCGCTCCATAAAAACGTAGCAGTGCTAAGCTCAAAAGAACTTCGCTAAGCACTGACGTTTTTATAGGGACTCCTTTTAGTATATTTACCTGTCCTGTGCTACGTTATCGGTTAGCCTGCAAAGTAATATGTTGTTCAGTTCCTCAGGCTACCACTGTTTGCAATCCTCCTGGTTCATTTCACTCCTCTCTTCACTTTCCAATTCCCTGCATTCACCGGTTATCAGATTCACTTCCATACTATATGTTTTTGTGTGCTCCTCCTCCCACACATCATCGTACCATGGAACTTTATAAAAAATACAATAATCCATCATAAAGCCTTCATTAGTAGCTTTTACCGGATAATACTCCAAGATAAAAAAACGATTTTCTTCCCAGTTTATATCCGCCATTTTCTCCCCGATTATGCTCCGGATATTCTGGTTTACCTGTTCCTCCAGTTCATTTTCCTCTATCCACTTTAGGTTTACACTTTTACAGTCTTCTGCCAGACACGTGATATAGTCCACTCTCCCGCTCCTATCTCTTTCCTTGAATTCATAATGGCTGTTAAATCCCAGAACCGGTGTATATTTAATGGAGACTACATGTTCATAGGTGCCTTCTTTTATCAAATATCCTTCAATCTGCTGCTCAAATTCATTGATATCCTGATATACAATATAGGTGATATTCCCTTTCGGTGTTTCTTCTACAAAGAAATTCCGGGGTATCATCTCCCCTTCCCATATATCCAGACCGCACATCTTCATAAAATCGGTCTCTTCACCTGATGTCTCCATAGAATAGAACAGTCTGCTCTTGCCCCCATGCCTGCCATTATATCTCCACCCGTCTTCCCCAAAAAGAATATCATAATATCTATAAAGACCTCTACTCGGCATGCCTGCTCCCCTTATCCATGCATGAAAATTGAACTTCACATATTCTTCTTTGACTCCATCATTATCTATGTCACTTGCGAATAGGTCTGCCGAATATCCAGTAGGCAGACACAGTTCCCACAGCTCCTCCCCATATTCTTTCAGGAGTTCTTTCGAGAGCTCATTCAGTTCATCCATATTCTTTTTTCTATATCTGTCTAATAGTTCCTGTGTCTGCCTCTCATCCGCCACTTCAACTTCTGCACTGCCATATTCAAGCCGCGCATCCCTCGCACCGCAATTGCAGTGGAATCTGTTCATTACATGATATAGATCCATTCCCCTGTTCATCAACTTATCAACATCGATGTCTCCTTCATTTTTTATGATTTCAATGCCCATATCAGTACATCGATATTCAAACGTGAGCCTGCCGCATGGGATACCTTCTGAAAGCCAGTATACAGTCATCGCATACTGTTCCTGCTGATCACAGAACAAAAGGTAAGCTTCTCCTTCATACTGGAGCACTTCTATGATGTCGGACCATTCAACTCTGGTGTCAAACACTGGCTGGAAATAAGTTAATTCATATCCACCATCTTCTGCTCCCAAATAAATCACGAGCCTGTTCGCTATTTGCCATCCCGACATGGCTCTGCTATTTGCCGGACCATATTCTATCAAGTCTTCTATCCCATCACTATTTACATCAGCAGATATCATGCAGACTCCATTAGTCGGAACAGTAAAGTAGTCCTCTGCATACCCCTTTATATATCTCATAATGGGCTCCTCGCCCGCCAGCAAAGCTGTTTCCTCCAAACTCAATTCCTCCGAAATCACATATTGATCTAATTCTGCCCGCCTGCCTTCCCTGCACACTTGCTCAATATACCGTCCAAACTTCACTAACGGAGGAAGCTGTGAGCAGACTGCGTCTTCCTTCTCGTTTTCTGACATTTCAACGGTCATTTCGTCTTCACGTTCCAAATGACTGCTCCATTTTTCCATAAGCATCACTACCGCCAACACAACAAACAAAATACTGCCAATCCTTTTCCACTTCTTTTTCATAAGATCACCGTTACTCACCTTCTTGAAACTCATATCCGCCTGTATCCTCGTCATACCTTAAGATGCGATTCGTCCCTGGAAGAACAATTGCATAATACCCTCCTGTCATCTCATCCAAAACTGCTATCGCATCATGTTCATTTGGAATGTTCGGCTCATGCAGCCGCACTGTAATGTCCAGGACTTGTCTTAATGATCCATCTTTGTCCTGTATATATATCCTGACAGTATTTCCCCCACTTCCTCCCCAAAGAAATCCATGCATGCATACAAGATAATCCTCCAGACCATCTGCATTAAAATCATATGTAAAATAGTCAATTTCCAAAGTTGCAACCAGACCTGCCTTTTCCATTTCCCGATCATCTTCTACATCTTCCCTCAAATACTCTGCCAAAGGTGTATTCTCATAGTCATAGTTAGGCGATTCACAGATATTGTGCGCTAAAATCACATGATTCTCATTAATAAAGTCATAATCTATGCCTATTCCATAATCTGCATGCGAAACTATATTTGGGCGCGTTTCATTTAATTCTATAATGATATAATCAGCTATCACCTTATCATACACTGCTTCATCCATTGATTTCCTGATATTATCCATCTTCTCATTTTCCCACGGCACTCTTAATATCACATATCCATGAAATGCTTCTTCAAAAGGAAAATAAAAATACAAATTCTCTTCATCCATTCCAATATTTTGACTGCTGTATCTATCAAAACCGCCATTCAATGTGTGATTTTCCAATTCATTTTCTAACATTTCTACAAGTCTCTTAATAGCCTCCGGCTCATGGAAATAGTCCTCGTGAAGTTCACTATATGTTCCTTCAAGCACTTCAAATGTACCTGACTCAACTAAACTGATTAATTTATCACTATTCTCTAAATCTTTTAATAATATATATTCGCCATCACTTACATTAATTGTCATCAGATAATGCTGCATGTATGAAGGGCCTCCAGTAACTGATACAACATTGAAAATCAGACTTATATACTCATCCGATAATTGCAAAATATCATATTTAATCTCTGTTGAGGCTTCATATTCTGTGTTTTCCTTTAAGTACGCTATTGCTTCCTCATAAGTTTTTTCATATAAAGAAAATGCTGCATCTCTTAAGTGCATATTTATCTTTTCCATACTGCAAGATTCTGATGCATTAGCTATCTGGGGATAATTAACTTCTATCCGATACCAGAAACTTCCATCTTCTTTGTTTCTTTCTAATAAATATTGCTCGCTTCTTATTTCTATCATGTTCATTGCTTTTGTAGAAATAGAATCAAAATAATTGCGATACGATAAGCAATACACGAAAATACTCACAACGGTTAAAATCAATATTACAATGCCTATCAAAAATCCTTTTTTTACACGATTTATCATTGATGCTTTCCCCATCCTACTCACACTGTAAAAAATCTATCATAGAAACAGCCACCGCCATTAATATGTTACTTCTAAGCTTGAAAAATGAGATTTTATATGACCAAAATTGTATTCCCCTAACTGCTCATCCAAAGTATTGCCGGCAACCCTAACCGTATAATGTCCATATGTTATCGTTTCCGAATCGCTATACACATTGCATTGAATATGTAAAACATTGTTTTTCCTTCTAAAATAAGTGTATGTCAGTTCTGTTGTATCAGGCTGCCTTAATTCGTTTTCAATTGCATCCTTTATTGCTTGTGCATTCTCGTAAGATAAGTACTCGGCTTCTGTTATTTTGGTCGCACCATATTCTTTGTACGTTTTTCCGTCAAAGTACAGATATGTATCTACCCATGTATGACCGTACAATCCAAACCTCGGATCTGACATACCGTCATATGCTTCTTCAACAAGAATAATATCGCCATATTCATTCATATACATATAACCCGGTTCATTGGAAATTAAAAGAGAAATATCTTTGCCCTCAAGGGCTATAACGGAACAGTTCTTCCATATACCTGCCAAATCAAAGGTATCTATTACAACATGTGTTTCATCCTCAAACTCAAGTAATTCTATTTTACAATGATCCCACGATTGATTATTTTGATGAATCAGGCTGCAGGTCTCTCCATCACTGCTGCAATACCATGTTTGATACACATTATTCTCGTTAGGATAGGAGCCTATCAACTCCTTCTGACCATCATGATCCATATCCACATACACATAAACCTCCAATTGCTGCCCGGCAGCTGCTTGTGTTATGGAAAGAAGTTTCTCTTCACCAGCAGGCTTTTTTTCAATGATTTCAACCCGTTTGCCTGCAATAATTTTATCACATGCGTCCTCTATGCTTTTAAGAATAAATTGCTTCCATGCTTCTGCCGGCGCAAGCCTATAGGAGCCAGAACAATTCTCATCATATGATTCCGCTGTTTCAAAACTGTATGTATTATGTTGTGACGGTCTTAGAGTGATGATCACCACAACGATAATCAAAACAACCACCAAACTTACTGCAACCTTTCTATTCACTAAACTCCTCCTTGACACATTGCTCTGTTTACACGTAAGGTCAAATTCATATTTAGAAATCTATATGCCATCATATTCCCTTATTTTTTCCAGTTCGACCATAATCTCTTTAATTGCATTTTACTACAAGCTTGCATCATTTTTGCATCATAAAACGCATAACTTCGAAACAACATCCCAAAGCTATGCGTTACTGCACCCCTAATTCATTTCTAAGTTCATATAATTCTTTTCCGGAACCTCCTCTATATACACAATAATATTTTCGCCCTTATAACGTACATATCCAATGATTAGATATTGACCATTTCCATTTATAACGCCTTCATGGGATTTTGCATTATGATATCCAAACATAATTCTAAAATCTGAATATTGGAATTTAACACCTTCAATATCAAATGTTTCATCTTTATGTCCTCCATATGGCATTGGATCAAAATTTTCCACATATCCCTCTACTATTTGATAGTCACCATCGCGATATGCCATAACTGTCTTCCTGTACATATCAAACAACATATACATTGATATTATCTCAGTCAAAACCACATACAAAGCCATACAGTAACAAATTTTTTTAACAATCTTTAAATTTACGTAGCACCCTCTCTTCTGACTATCACATTTTATTATATAAGGCATTAGCAGCACACCTATCATTAACCCCAGCGGCACCAACATCATTGAGTCAAACTCAAAATGACATTCGTATAGTATCCTATTCTCCATCTATATCATCCTCCTTTCTGCCAGTAATTGTATATTCTCTATCCACATTTCCATAAACAGACATTTACATTTTTATCAAATCGTTATCAATCACATATTTCAAATTGCCTCTGTTTATCATCCACGCTTTATTTCTCGCTCCGTTTTTATACTCTAATGCCTGCCGCCTCATTTCATCAGAAATGCTATCATATATTTCCTGAGCCTTTTCCCGTATCACTGATATGCCGAGCTTATCTGCTATAAAATCCAGATGCACATTATATTCATCAAAATGTTTTCTGAATAAGCTCTCGGTCGCCGCAAGATAATCATTTTCAAATTGTGTACATAGACTGACCGCTGTATTTTGTATTCTGCTGTTTAGGTCCTCAAAGGCGGAATGAAGTTTTTCTTCTGTAGAAATATCATACCAGTAGCCGCCATTAGAATGACACAACTCCGGGTGATATGATATTGATGCAATTACATTATTTACAGGCAGTTTCCCATAGTTTTTACACCATAGCCTAAATTCTGCGTTTACTTCAACACTCTGATGTGAAAGATTCCATTTTGATGAGAAAAAGTCTATCTCAAAAACCAAATCTTTAACAGTCTTTTTAAGACAACGCTGACTTTTCAAATATTTCCATCCTGTTGCTTCAGAAAGACTTAAAAATAATTTTTGTGTAGCTTCTTCTACAGAAAATATGTATTCCATTATTATCTCCTCCCACAACTACCGATTTGCTATTGCAATTATAATCTAAAACTGCAAAATACACCCTAATGCTACTGATTGATGTAAAGAAAAACTTTGACGGAAAATTCGCCGTCTGCATCATTGATATTCATTTCACCGTCATACTTTTTTACAATTTCTTCCACTTCCTTTAATCCCAGGCCGTGATAAAAATCATCCTTTTTGCTGGTCAGGAAATTGCCGGCTTTATCCCGTTTATTCTCTCCTTCATACGGATTGCAGATTGTAAAGAGAAGCCTTGCCGCATTCGTCCTTATAAAGAAACGTATTTTTCTCTTATCGTGCGATAACTCTTTGACCGCTTCAATCGCATTGTCAAACAGATTGCCGATGAGAATATTCAAATCGATATTGCTGATTGTAATCTCACTTTCAATTCTGATTTTCCTATCCACTTCAATTTCATACTCTCTGGCAATTTTCAGTTTATAGTTTAAGATGGAGTCAATCCCAATATTTCCTGTGTAAATCACATCCCCCCGTTGCTTGATTTGTCCCATTTTTTCATGGTAATGCTCCATCAGCTGCTCATATTGTCCTTTTTCAAGATAGCTCATTTCCAGAGCACAGCAGTTTGCCATGTCATGGCGCATCCTGCGCAATTTCAGCCATTGATTCTCAAACTCCTCATAACGCAGACGAAGAAGTTCATTCTGCTGTTTCAGCAGTTCACTTTCCACCCGTTCCGCTGCGTGCTTCTGAATCCTTTGAAAGATATAGTAGGTAAAAATGTTAATAATCAGCAGCACCCCAAGAACGATTATCTGCGCCGAATGCTCATTACTGAATGTTCCGGATGTCGTCCGGACAAACGCTACGATTCCCTCGGCAACAATTCCCAGCATCACCACCACGCTTGTTAGAATCAGCTTATTTCTGACATTTCCGCTATATAAAAAATAAAGTACCAGGAAGTAAATCACACTGGTACTTATACTACTGACTAACGTATTGTCCGTAGATAGATAGCTGCTTATATTCCATAACAAAAAACAGATATTCCATCCTAAAACCAAAGGCAGTCTGCTTTGATATTTTACCCCCAAAATCTGCCTGGATAATATATGTAATGTGAATATCAAAAAAATATCCATCATCCATGCAAAAATCTGTGCTTCCATATTTATTCCTCTGCATATCGCGGATTTACCTGCGATACTGCTTTTCGTAACTTTAAAACTCTTCATCCAGAAGCAGCATCTGCAGTTCCCGAATTTTCTTCCTGTTTTCCTTGCTGATGCGCAATGACTGCCCGTTGAATAAGATCAGCTCTTTATAGTGAAATTCCTTCACATAATCCATGTTTACCAGATAAGACTGATGGATACGCAGAAAGCAGCTGTTTCCCTCATCCATCTCTTTCTCTACCACTCCCAACTTTCCATAAAAAGTATATTTCTGATTTTCGCACACTACCGTTATATGACGGTTCTCACTGAAAAAATAAATTATTTCATTAACCCGGACGTTATACCGTACCCTCTTAATATAGAATGTAAAGGTTTCGATGCCGCGCCCGCGCATAGCCATATATGCATCCATTGTTTTTTCCAGCTTTTGGGGATTGATTGGTTTGCTTAAAAAATGAAAAGGGTGAACATTGTAGGCTTCTTTATAGTAGTCCTCATACTGCGAAACAAATATAATCGTCGCAAGTACATCCTCCTCCCGCACCAGTTCCGCTATCTCAATACCGTTCATCTCATCAATTTCAATATCCAGGAAAAAGATGTCAAACATCCCTTCTCGAGCAAGGCCGTCAAAGAGTTGGGTGCTGTCTTTATACTTTTTAATCCCGACATTGATTCCCGCATTGACTGCCCAGATCTTAATTCCCCATTCCAAATCCTCTGCATACCTTCGTTCATCTTCACATATCGCTATCTTCAGCATCCCATTCGCCCCTTATCCTTGTCGTAGAAGAATTATTTTAAATGTAACTTTTAATGTAATTCTTCGCTTTACTCCTGTAAAGCACCTTCCATAGGCAGTGAATGGAATAATAGTTCTCTCGAACCTGTCTTTCCTACTCCTCCCGATTCTCATCCAGATTCTGTTTAAGTAATTTATAAATATAAGTGTAATATCGGAGAAATTCCGGCAGAGTCCGCATTTCTGTATCGGAAAAGTTCTCAATGATGTCTGCAATTTCGTTACTATAGACCGATCTGCTTCCGGACTTCATGCTGCCGCACAAAAGTTCGTCTACCGAGCAGTCGAGCACATTAGAAATCGTGACCAGCTTGTCCAGACCAATCTTACTCCTTGCATTTTCAACATTGCTGATGTGCTGAGTAGACAAATCTGCCTGCGAAGCCAATTCTGCCTGAGACATTTTAAGTTCTTCTCTTCTTCTTTTAATTCTTGCCCCCAGGTCAATATAATTTACGCTCACCAGTTTCCTCCCGTAATCAAATATATAACTCAAGAGATATTTTATAAAAATATGATTTATCGTGAAATCAAGTGAAAGAATAATATATTTATATAGTTATAGTTTTGGCAATTATTTTAAAATCAGACCAGAACAAACCGAACATATGTAGAACTATAGTTCCTGTTTTGTCCCAGACATGTGGCAGGGGATGAACCCTGCCTCCAAAGAAATGCAGATTTATTTTTGAGCGCTCTGAACACTTTTTCTATTATAAATGAAATTTGTCATTTTTTCTGTTAATGTAATAATTAGCACATATAAATGTAACTTTTAGCATTCCTCTGCAAGAAAGTCCATATAAAATTCCATTATTCTACCTTTTTTGTCCCTGCTGACGGGCAGCATATCCCCATTGCGCATCATAACATGTCCCGGAAGATACTGCTCAATCTGTCTCCCATTCACCAAGTAGGACTTGTGGATCCGAATAAAACGATTATTGTAATCGGCAAGCATCTTTTCAAGATCATCCAGTTTTTCATAAAAAACATATTGTTTATTCTTTTCCATCAATATCTTGATCACTCGTTTTTCACTGGCAAAGTAGAGTACCTCTCCAAGTGCAATATTGAAACTTCTACGATTATATTTAAAGAAAAAACTCTCATAAAAAAGCCTGTGCTCCTCCACAATCTGATCCAGCACCTCGCTGACTTTCTGCCTGGATACTGGTTTTTCAATATACTGGAAAGGATATACTTGAAACATCTGTTTAAAATACTGTTCATACTGGGAAACAAAGACAATGCTGACCATTCTGTTCCTCTCCCGTAACTTCATTGCCGTTTCCATGCCATCTATCCCATCCAACTCAATATCCATAAATACGGCTGTAAAATCGCCTGCCGTCTCCTGCTCAAACAAGACCTCCTCTCCGCTTGCAAGCTTTTCAAGCTGTACATTAAAGTGCCTCCGATCCGCCCATGCTCCAATCTCTTCTGCCAGTATTTCCACATACATCGGAACATCATCGCATACTGCTATTCGTAGCATTTATATCCCTTCTTTCAATTTTTTATTTTTATCATATCGGGGTTTATTTTTTCAGAAAATCACTTGCCAAAATTTTTTATTTTTATGCTTATAGATTTGAGAAGATTTTTTGGGTAGAACGGTTTTGAGTGTTATGAAATGTTGCACAAATTAGGGAGGGAAATTTTATTAATTATTTTATTTGCATATGTAACCATGGCTACTTGATTATTTGGGCGAGGGGGGTATAATACTATATGTGCCATTTTAGCAGGGTGCAATATACAAGATATAGGAGTGGTAGGAATGAAGATTATTAAGAGAAGCGGCATGGAGGTTCGTTTTGATGCTGTTAAAATAGAGGATGCTGTGAGGAAAGCGAATGGCAGTGTGGAAGAAAGTGAGCGGCTTTCGGAAGCGCAGATCAAGCGAGTCGTGGAGAGCGTGACGGAACTTTGCAGTAAGATGAAGCACAGTCCTAATGTGGAAGAGATTCAGGATATGGTGGAAGAGGAAATTATGAAGCAGCAGACTTACAAGCTGGCTTCTAATTATATTACTTACCGTTACAAAAGGGAACTTGTGCGGAAATCTAATTCTACTGATGAGCAGATTCTTTCTTTGCTGGAGTGCAATAATGAAGAGGTATTGCAGGAGAATTCTAATAAAAATCCAATTGTCAACAGCGTGCAGCGGGATTATATGGCAGGGGAAGTGAGCAAGGACATTACCCGTCGTTTTCTTCTTCCGCTTGATATCGTGGAGGCGCATGAAAAGGGGCTGATTCACTTTCATGATGCCGACTACTTCGCCCAGCATATGCACAACTGCTGCCTAGTGAATCTGGAGGATATGCTTCAGAACGGCACAATTATCAGCGAGACCATGATTGAAAGACCGCGCAGTTTTTCAACAGCATGCAATGTTGCCACTCAGGCAATCGCCCAGATTGCAAGTTCTCAATACGGCGGACAGAGCATCACTTTATCTCATCTTGCCCCTTTTGTGCAGGTAAGCCGCGAGAAATTCCGCAGGGAAGTGCGGGAAGAACTGGAAGCGCAAGACATGGAAGCACCGGAAGAACTGGTGGCAAAAATGGCTGAAATGCGCGTGGCAAGAGAAATCAAGCAAGGAGTCCAGATGATTCAGTATCAGGTCATCACGCTGATGACTACCAACGGTCAGGCTCCCTTTGTCACTGTATTTATGTACTTAAATGAGGTCCCCGAGGGGCAGACCAGAGAAGATCTGGCACTGATTATAAAAGAAATGCTCATGCAACGCATTCAGGGAGTCAAGAATGAGCAAGGTGTCTATATCACACCTGCTTTTCCCAAGCTGATTTATGTGCTGGAGGAAAACAACATTTCCGAAGGCTCCAAATATTGGGAACTTACCCGGCTTGCCGCACAGTGCACCGCTAAACGTCTGGTCCCCGACTATATTTCCGAAAAAATCATCAAGAAATTAAAAGGCGGCAATTGCTATCCGTGCATGGGCTGCCGTTCCTTCCTGACTGTCTATAAAGATGAAAGCGACCAATACAAATTCTATGGAAGGTTTAACCAAGGCGTGGTTACATTAAATCTGGTGGATGTAGCCTGCTCTTCCGGCGGCGATTTGAATAAATTCTGGAAGATTATGGATGAACGCCTTGATTTGTGCCGGCGCGCCTTGATGTGCCGCCACGAACGTCTGAAAGGAACTCCTTCCGATGTGGCTCCTATCCTATGGCAGAACGGCGCATTGGCACGGTTAAAAAAAGGTGAAACCATCGATAAACTCCTCTATGGCGGCTACTCCACCATCTCCTTGGGGTATGCCGGGCTTTGTGAGTGTGTCCGCTACATGACCGGAAAATCCCATACAGACCCTGATGCGACGCCTTTTGCTTTGGAAATCATGAGATATTTAAATGCTGCCTGCAAAAAATGGGAAACTGAGACCAACATTGCCTTCAGCCTTTACGGAACTCCCTTGGAATCCACCACCTACAAATTTTCCAAGTGCCTGCAGAAACGCTTTGGAATCATTGCCGACGTGACGGACAAAAACTACATCACTAACAGTTATCATGTTCACGTGACGGAACCTATCAATGCCTTCGACAAGCTGACCTTTGAAGCTCAGTTCCAGGAACTTTCACCGGGAGGCGCCATCAGCTACGTGGAAGTGCCTAATATGCAAAACAATATCGAAGCTGTGCTGGCTGTCATGCAGCACATTTATGACCATATCATGTACGCGGAGCTCAATACCAAGAGCGACTATTGTCAGGAATGCGGGTATGACGGTGAAATTAAGATTATAGAAGATGAAAGCCATAAGCTGATCTGGGAATGTCCTAAGTGCGGAAACCGGGACCAGAATAAGATGAATGTGGCACGGCGGACCTGCGGGTATATTGGAACCCAATTCTGGAATCAGGGACGGACACAGGAAATCAAGGAGCGGGTGATGCACTTGTAGTTTAGGGGGAGCGTTCAGCCTTGACTCTGGGGATAGGGAGCGGCGTCTGGCTTTATCAAATGAGGGGACGGGGGCTGCTTCTGGTTTCAGGTCTGGTCTTCAAATCGGATTTCACTAATGGAATGGATGCAAGTGTTCTAAGGCGGACGGGGCGGAGCCGGGCGGCATCCTGCCTTGTGGCTCCTAAAATCGCCATCCATGGCGATTTTCCCCTGGGTATTTACCATTCCATAAGTGAAATTGCCGATTTTACGCCATAGCCCTGAAACCAGAAGCAGCCCCCGTCCCCTCATTTGATAAAGCCAGATGCCGCTCCCTATCCCCAGAGTCAAGGCTGAGCTGTTACAAATATAAATTCCTGGTGCGGGAGGATAACTGTCTTGAAGGTGCTCCCCCGCATCTAAATGACGTTGAATTTAGGAGAATGTATGAAGTATTCAGATATAAAATATTATGATATTGCAAATGGGCTGGGGGTGCGGACTAGTTTATTCGTGTCCGGGTGTACGCATCGCTGCAAGGGATGTTTTAACGAGGTTACTTGGGATTTTAATTATGGAAAAGATTTTACAGAGGATACGATTGCGGAAATCTTAAAGTCTGTTGAACCTAAGTATATCAGGGGGCTGTCACTTTTAGGGGGGGAGCCCATGGAACTTTCAAATCAGCGGGCTTTGCTTCCACTGCTTCGCCAGTTTAAGGAACAGTTTCCCCAAAAAGATATTTGGTGTTATACCGGTTATACCTATGAGACCGATTTGCTGGATCCGGACGGGCGCGCACGCTGTGAGGTGACAGATGAGTTTTTAAGCTATGTCGATATCCTTGTGGACGGAGAATTCAATCAGGATTTGTATGATATAAGTTTAAAATTCCGCGGAAGCCGCAATCAACGGGTACTGCAGATTCACGAAGAAGGATGCCCCGAGTTATTCTTGTAAAGACGAAGATTATAGGAAACGGACACCACCCTAGGCAGGAGAATCGGTTCTAGAAGCCCCTATGCTCGTATGACATTTTGGGTTTATAATTTTTCCAAATTCAAACTGGTAAATATTCCCTTTCTTTACAGTCTGTGTCTGAATTGATAATTTATCCCTTAGTTTTACATATGAAAAAAGGGGTACGGTGCTAACCGTACCCTACTCTGGCGAACCAGAGAGACCTTGTCGGTCAAATTACTCTTTCACTGGTAGCTTCATCAGCCAAAAAACACTTGTTAGCAAGTGCAAATGCCCAGTTATAAGATAATTGCTCACTTATATTATACTCAATTTTCCATAATAATCAAGAAGCGCATAAAGACGATATGGCCAGTGCGACGGACGGGTGTTTCTGTTCAGACTTCTTCTGTTTGTCAGGTGCTGTCCCTCAAGATTAACATCATTCCAAGAAAGTCCTGCCACCTCTCCAATTCGTAATCCGGCATAATAGGATATTTGAATTTCTAACAGAGATCAGCTTTTCCTTTTGCCAATCGCACTTATCGCCCTTTCTCGCACATCTCTTTTTTAATGTTCCACTGATTCATTTTTTTCGTTTTTGTTCATTCAGAATAAAACGCTCTATTGCTAAATCCTCTGGCACTTCTTCATCTTGATTAGCTGTGAAACAATAAGTAACATCCATTGCATCTTCATACTGTTTTGATGCATGAGGAAAAACTTTTAATGCAAGCTGATATTTATTTGCATTTCTTTTTTTAGGTTCCGGAAGGCGCATGATAGATAACCGATAACAGTGTTCAGGATCAAGCTCCAATTTTCTGCACAAGCTATGCCTTTCGACCCTAACTAATTCTTCATTCTCGATAGGTTCTACATCCGTCGGACATTGTGTACTTAAGGCGCGGCAAAGCGCATTCATAAATTCGCAGCCATTTGGATCAAATTTAATATCAAAGTAATTTCTTAATTCAGTAGGATTGAATTCCAAAATACCTCTAGAATTCATATAAAGTTCATATATGTCATCTAAATTCTGTCGCCTCATAAAAAACAGACGGAAGAGTGTATATTGAGGACATTTAGACCTCTCTTCTCCTGTAATAACATAAGCGGCAACAAAAACCTATTGCCATAATAATTAAATGCAAACGGGTACATATTAAAGCGAAATTCATACATTCTTTCACGAAGATGTTTGTAACAACTCAAATCACAATTATAAATCATTATTTTTCACCCCTCTCGTCTGTTAATTGCAAACAACTTAACGCTTTATTGTTTTGGCATTTTAACTATTCAAACGTGATTTCTTCCTCGGCTTTAACATAAACATCAACCTGTGTATGTACATCAAGTCTGGAAACAACCCAGCCTCGCATCATGCACATCTTTATAAAATCATCTATTCTGTTTTCGCCATTCATTTCTCGCAATGTTACTACAACTCCGAACCGCAAACCTCTACCTGCTTTGGGATCAAGTCTTTCCTTTGTTTTAATACTTAATCCCCACATGCCCGATTGATACGCCTTGCGAGGTCGACTATTTTCTTTCAATGCTTCACTAATATGCTTGACATTGTCCCACTTACGATACAACTTACGCGCGTCTTCTTCGTAGATTGTATTAAGTCCTTCTTCTGCTTGTCTGTTATAGTCTATTGCCTTAATAACTGCTTTGCCTTTCTGCTCCGCAATTCTTCCGAAATGAATATCCATCTCTGTTGATGTATAATCAACACCTTGATTACGATCACTTTGCGGAAAATAAGTAAGCGTTGCCTTTGCAAAGAACGGATGTGCATTCATATCTTGTGGAACCGGAATATTGTAAGTATATACCTCATACTCATCAATACTTCCCGACATAATAAATCTAATTTCATCTTCCCGAGAATACAAAATATCCTCAATCCTTTTTGGCACAATACCATATCCTTTTTCATACTTAATGGTATCTTGTCGGTCCCACCCTGCTGCCGAATCAATTATTAAAGCCTTTGCAACTTCACGACTTAATCCCATAACATGTATAAGATACGCCATTTTACGTGTTATCCAAGGTGCGGCAAAAGATGTACCTGTTACAGTTGCTTTACCTAAAGGTTCACAGACCACTATTTTATCTGGTCCATCTCCACCATAGTAACATACATCCGGTTTATAAAAGAAAGATAATACCGGCCCTCTTCGAGTATAGGATGCCGTTTTGCCACTAAAATCCACAGCATTCACAACCAATGAATTCAGCGAATCCGCCGGTGCACCAATTTTATTAACCTCTGAATTCTTCTTTTTGTTTGTACCCGCAACCACAAAAATGACATCATACTCATACTGAATTCTATCCAATTCAGCTGCTTCAGGCGATATAAAATTGGCATCAATTTCCATCGCAGAACCCAATGACAAATTCCACACTTTTATATCTCGATTCTTCCGAACAATATCACGAATTTGCTTTAATATTGCAAATGAACTAAATCTACCTGCCGTAGCCACTCCGAAATGGCGAACTCTAAAATTACCACAATTATCCTGCAATCTCGGATTAAATGCTGGGCCATCGACAATAATTGATGTTACCGCAGTCCCATGGAAGAAATCCTTGGTATGTAATTCAATATCACCACTTATACATTTTTGATAATCTACCCAATCACCGAAATATACTCTCTTATCAAATTGTGTATCTATAACACCTACAATCGGTTCATTCTCTGGCTTTTTAATCAAGACCTGCTCTTCATATTCCTCGCTATCAGTAATATCATAGACAATTTCAGCAAAATCCTTAACACTCATCGCAATCAAATAGGGCGCCTTATCACATAAAATATCTATCTCTTCTTTTTCCATCCTCAAAGTTGTTTCATCTATCATTTTAGCATTAATCATATTTATGCCTAATCTACTTAACAACTCTGTTGTGTCGACACCTGTTTTATATATAGTTACAATAGACTGTTCATTCGCAGTTTTGGGGTCACGGTCTATACGAAAATTCTCCACATAAAAACAGTCTACAAGTGTTTTTAGGAAAGAACTTTTACTCATAATACTGTCATTATATACACCAGAATTTATAAGCTCTGTATCATCACTTGAAATATTCCCGTTATAAAAATTCCGGATAGCAGCAGCACACTTATCCAAAAGCACTACTGATTTTTGCAAAGAGTCTGTAGATAGAAAATAGGTGAATACATGCTTTTGAACCCATTCATTTTTATCATTATATCCCTCTGAGAACTTTGAACCTCGTACGGATTGGTTTGGGTGTTTCCCGCCATCCGACAACAAAAATTGAATTCTGTTACTCTTTGCTACAACTTTTCTGTAATGCACACTAATTAGAGCTCCATTAATCGTTTTTTCTTGGTTCCAAAACACAATAATATCTTGTAACTGATTTTTCAATTTCAAAACATGCTCTGCACTAACAGTTTTCCCTTTCGGCAAATTAGTGGGTCCAAAACCACTAGGTGCTTTTCGCTTTTGAAATTGACCCTTTAATTGCAAAATATTATTCATCTTCACTCATCTCCTTTAATTCTCTGGCAACACTGCTCTTAGGTATTTTACTCAAAATTTCAATTTCTCTTATGGTGAAATTCTGTTCTTGCAGTTTTTTAATATCTTCTGGTTTTTCACCTGTAATCATATAATACAATCTCCTAAAATAATCTATTTCATCATCTGGATTACTAAACGCAACTGCCGTTTTTATCAAATTTTTCAAATCTCCCGGATACGGTAATACCGAAAGCAACATCATTATTTTTCTAAATAATCTTATATCCTTCTTTGCCAAGTTAAATTTAGTTAGGAACTTATTCAAATACTCTTCCGAAATATCCATCAAATCGCTTTGAGAATATCTATTGAAATCAATAACTGAATCGAAGCGTCTAATCAATGCTTTATCAAAATGTTCATACAGATTTGTAGTTGCCACCAACACTATTCTTTCATCCATACGATCCATACTCTTAAGCAATGAAGATGTTACTCTTCCCATCTCACGCAAATCATTGGCATTTGTTCTATCTAAGGCAACGGCATCTATCTCATCAAACAATACTATTACCTTTTCTGGATGAACAAAATTATTTATTTCTTTAAATAGTTCCGACATATTCTTCTGTGTCTGACCCATTTTGCTATCAATGATGGCTGAGAAATCAACCATATATATTTCTCTTTCCAATATTCGCGCCAACTGCTTAACTGCCTCTGTCTTACCTGCTCCTGGTGCTCCCTGGAATAAAAATTTATTTATTCCTGCATTATGCGCTACTGCATGCACAATTCCTAATAAATCCTGAGTGATGTCATCTGGCAACCATAAAGGATCACTTATCTTTTCAACTTTCTCAAACATAGCAGATTCATTCTCGCTCATTTGCGGAATAAATGTATTGGCATTTGACATCAAAGCCATAATATATTCGGCAAGCTGGTAGTCTCCTGCTTGATCAAAATATCTTGCAATTTCATAAGCTTCACTTCGAAAACCAGCATCATTATTCTCCGCATGATATTTAATTAAATTAATAACGCTCTTCTTTTTCATATGATCCACTCCTAATTTTCTTTTATATATATACTTTAACAACTCGGGACATTTTTGTCAATATTGGGACAAATATTCGTCTTTACTTTTCTTATTTCTGGTGTTATATTGGGCATAGGAACAAAAATTCCAATAAAAAAGAAACCAGCATCTAACGAATAGAATGCCAGTCTCCTGCGTACATATGTACTTTCCCAAAAGCATTGTACCACAGATTAGTTCCTATGCTCAAGCAGAACATTCATTCGTTTAGGTTTCTCTATTATTGTTCACATAGATTACAATATCATTTTAAAAGGAGAAGCAAAAATGAAAGCTGCAAAAATCAAAATGAAACCCGGTTGTACAAATTCAACCAAAACAACAGAAATTGATCAAATCTATATTGAAGGATGTAACGAACCCGGATACTATTACAAAGCCACCATCTATGATTATGTAAAACAACATCCAAACAGCATTCAGGTTAACATTTATCCTTATCCTGATTTAGTACCGGCATTAAGTTCTAACGGAGAAAAGTATGTTCGTTCAGAACCTAATGATACACCTTCAGATAATCTTCTCAAATTGCCAAGAGAATAGATTAATCAATTACAGCCTAAATTCTGCATCGAATTATAACGAAGGATTCACCCCTCTGTAAACACTGGGATACAAAAATGCATAGTTACAATTCGGTTATAACGAGACATGCTTCAAAACCTTGTAAATACTGGCTCGTTATAATTTTTTGCAGAATTTAGGTTATAAATTCCTCCGCCCAATTCCTATTTATCGTCTGAAATGATTCAAACCTCATGTATTCTCAATTACTAAAAAACTCAATTATCATATTCATGACATCCGCATCATGTTCCCTATACAATTCCTTATCAATGGGCGGCGCCGGATTTTGATCCGCATACGCCAGTGCAGCATCAGTCAGAAAGTAGTTATAGTGACCGTTGTGATTTTCCTCATCCATAAGCACAAATATGCAATTCGGATTAATAATTTCAATTTGCTTGTCATAAATCGGACTCTTTCCGCCATAAAATGAATCTTCTTCCGCACTGATCACCAAAACAGGGATTGACACCGAATTAATTCCGTCAACAGCGGACAAATCTTTGTCATCACCATATTTCAGATTGATGAACAGGGAGTTGAACGGTTTTACAATCGGATAGAATATTCCCGTGTAGCGTTTTACCGAATACTGCCACTGCTCTTTGGGCGTATCAAAACCAGACGCTGCAACGACCTTCGCAATGTTATGTTTATACTGAAGCTCTGCACAAACTGCATAGGCTCCCATACTATGACCAAAAAGATAGATTGGCATGTCCCCAAATCTTTCATCTGTCTCAATGTAATCAAGAAGTGCATCAATGTCGTAGACACTCTGAGTATAGCCTTTCATACTGTTGCCACTGCTTGTGTAACAACCAGTATAATCAAGACATACAACCGTGTATCCGGCATCGATAAAATATCGTATTTCATAAAGTTTGATATCATTGGCATCTCTGTGTCCAGGTGCCACCACTATCAATCCTTTCGCATCATCAACCTCATAAAAAAATGAAGAAATAGCATTTTTCCCGGATTGCACAATCACCTGCTCACGCGGATATTTGTCCTTGTCAATATCATCATAAACAAGATTATGGTCTGAATCATATTTATCATAATCTGCTCTTGAAAAAACCACCATATGAGCTATTGCAACACCACTAAATATCAGCACCGGCACAGCAACTAAACAAATAATTATTATCCTGATTATTCTTTTTATTGCTTTATTTATAGACAACATTTTACTCATTCCATTCATTCTCAGAAAAATTCTGCTTCGTCACTCTCAACAGCAAGAACATTATACCATACCGGTCAATGTAATTCATCCTTATTTCTTATCTGCCGGAGATTGTATCCACAACGGACATATTCCAAATCCTTTTTGCCGGACTGTAAATTGCAAGCACTAGGGAACCCAGCACCACAACCACAATTATGCACAGGGGAATTACCGGGAAATACCATTCCGTTCCCCATCTGAACGTGACCAGTTTTTCAAAGCAAAACCTGTTTAAAGGCAGTCCTGCCCCGCAGCCAATCAGCACACCCCATGCTCCATAAGTTATCGCTTCCGCCGCTACCATTTTAAGCATCTGCACACTGTCCATCCCCACTGCTCGCATAGCGCCGTATTGGCGGAGGCGGGCGGAAACGCTCATGGCAATGCTGTTCATGATGTGAAAAGCAGAAATCAGGGATATCACTCCAAGGAATCCATAGATAAAAAGCCTGAATGACCAAACGGCTCCTTTTACCTCCTCATTGCTGAGACGGCGGTCGGAAAAATTCGTATTTTCCCCTCCCATATCACGGATTCTCTGCGCAATATCATCACCGGCGTTGCGTGTCAGCTGAACGTCAATAATGGTATAATCTTTCTTTCCTGTCAGATTTGTAAAGGTTTCCTCTGAACAGATTAATATTTCCTCCCCATCAGATGAATCAAACGGACAATAACTTAATATCCCTGAAACAATCAGCTGCGCTTCTCCCTCTTCCTGGCTTACCGCCACACTTTCACCTACCGTCAGGGAATTTTCTCCATGGTAAACTGCCAGAACACCTTCCCCTTCCTTCACCCCGGAAAAAGAACCCTCTATCAGCAGATCCTTTGCCCATGCCAACTGGTAAGTTTCGTAGGATATCAAACATGCCTGTTTAGAATCAGTCTGTGTCCGGATTGGCACATCATAGGCAAAGCTTCTTCCGTATGCACGTTTCACACCGTCCATCGCCATCAGTTCATTGGTCAATCCTCTGTCTATGGAACAGGTGTTGTCAGAACTTACAATAGAAACATCCGGTGCTGAGGGTTTCAGCGGGTTCACGGCATGCTTCATAAAGTCTACCGCTACCGAGAAAGTCAAAAAAAGGATGATGCTAAATGCAAAAGAGCAGCTCATCAGAATAAAGTTTTTTCGGCTGCCCAGCGCATGATGAACGCCCAGTGCAGTTTCTATCCTGTAAAAGTGTGTATTGGCAGCTTTTTTAATCTGCCTCCGCTGTGAAGCATTCCCAGACACAGCCATAAGGGGCGATACCCCTGCAGCTTTTTTTGCCGGACTGCCTGCTGCCAGGCAAACAGTAATAACGCCGATCATACTTCCCATAATCAGCCCAATAAAACTGATTCCAAAGTATGGCATCCCCCCAAAATAACTTGGACTTAAAACTCTGAGCAATGCACTAAGGATCCATACAATCACCGTGCCAAGCAAAGCCCCGGTCGGTACCGCTGATTTACACCAACACAACGCTTCTCTTCTTACAAAGCGGATCACCTGCTTTGGAGAAGCCCCCAGACAACGGAGCATCCCAAAAAACGCGGTACGTTGCGCAACGTTGCTGTTTAAACTGCCGGTTATCATCAATATCCCTGCAACGGAAACCAAAAATGCCAAAATCAGGGCAACCCCATAAATTGCCATCATGCTTACATCCTGACTCTGTCCCATAGTGGCAAGCAGTAATTCGTTTTTACCTATTCTTTCATCCGATATCTGAAACTGCTTTTGTATTTCGCTAATCTCCTTTTGGATGTTGCACCACGGGGAAAACTTTACATAGAGAAAAGAATCATGATTATCCTCCGCCCCTGTCAGCGACAATTTCCTGAAATCCTCTGTTTTCAGCACCAGACCATAAACATCCTTCTGTGCCAGCATAGGAATCTGACCCAAAAATCCGGTGATGTGATACACCGTTTGAGAACCGTCAGGCGCCATGAGCGAAATTTCATCTCCCAGACTTAAGGAAAGTCTGTCTTTCATATTTTGATCTATTACCGCATCACCTTCCTCAGTCGGGAAACTACCCTCCACAAGCTGAGCCGTGGGGAAAATCCTCAACGCACTTTCATCCATTCCTATAATGACTGTTTCTGTGCCTTCCACCTGATAATGCATACTGAGCCTGTAATTCAGTGTATTATAGCGGGTACAGGCAAGTACTTTGGGTCTTTGACTAATTAATGCAGTCTCTTCATCACTCATGCTGCGAAATCCCGCATGCCACTCCCCATAGTTTATTTTTGCCTGTGTGTTCTGACTGCGTATCTCCATATCCGCCATTCCGAAAATCGCCGTTACCAGAAATACGCTTAAAATAATACACAGCCGGACCATACGGCTCTGCCTTTTGTGAACCTTCTGGGAGATTGATACAAGGTCAAGATAATTTTTCATGTGCCTTACCTCCCATATCTTTAAGACAGCCATCCGTGACACGCAGTACCCTGTCCGCATCCGATGCCAGATTGTCGTTATGAGTGATCATCAAAATCGTCTGCCTGTAATGGCGCGCCGCCCTAATCAATAAGTCCATAACGTCCCGGCTGCTTTTCGAATCCAGATTCCCGGTAGGCTCATCCGCCAAAATCAGCATTGGCTGCATGATCAGCGCTCTTCCGATTGCCACCCTCTGCTGCTGACCGCCGGATAACTGACTTGGCAAATGCTTCCTTCTTTCGCTCAACCCCAGCATCCCAAGCAATTCCTCTATTTTTCCCTTATCAGGTCTCTGATGATCAAGCAATAGCGGAAATGCAATATTCTGCTCTACATTAAGCTCTTCAATCAGATGAAATGCCTGAAAAATAAAACCGATATTTCTCCTCCTGAAAACCGTCCTCTCTTTCTCATTAAGCGCAAACAAATCCATTCCGTCTAAAAGAACCTTACCCAAAGTAGGTGTATCCAGTCCTCCGACACAATTAAGCAGTGTGCTCTTTCCAGAGCCGGATTCGCCCACCACCGCAGCGAACTCTCCCTTCTCCATGGAAAAACTCACATTCTGCAGCGCCTTCACCTGTCCTTCTCCCTGCCCATAAATCTTACTTAAATTCTGCACCTTCAATACTTCCATGTTCCCCGGCACCTCCTGTTTTGCATTTTTTATAGGAAACAGCATAAATTATTTGCCGTTGGCTATAAGTATAGCGCGCTCATCTTACAAGCAGGTGAAAGGCAGCTTACAATTTCGTAAGATATTCTTGATTCCTCATGCCGGCAGCGTCATCGTGAACACAGTTCCTTCCCCTGCTCTGCTTTGCACCGACAATACTCCGCCTTGTCCCTCTACAATAGACTTTGCCAAAGGAAGTCCCAAACCGATTCCGGTTCCGCTTCCTTTTCCCTTCGAGGTACGATAAAAGCGCTTAAAAATATGGTAAATGTCTTTCTCATCAATTCCTTTTCCATTGTCCTTAAATGACACCCTTGTCATTTCCGGGAACTGTTCCCATGACACGAGGATCCGTCCGCCCTTTTCCGTATAGTCCAACGCATTTTTCACCAGATTTCCCATTGCCTCACTGGTCCACTGAAGATCACAATTCACAAAGGCTCCATCCTCACCCGTAAGTACAATTTCTTTCCCCTCTTCCTCCGCTCTCACCCAAAGCTCCGACACTGCCCTGGAAACCACGTCCGCCAAAAGCCAGCTTTGCTTTTCAAAAACAACTGCCCCGGCATCCAGTCTTGTAACCTTGAGCAAGACTTGAATCAGTTCTTCCACCCGCTCAAGGGCAGTCGAAGTTTTCTTTGAAAATGCAAGCACAGCCTCTTTATTTTCCGCATCTGACTCTATAATCTCATTATACATAGTAAGGGCAGAAAGCGGTGTTTTGAGCTGGTGGGAAATATCAGAAATAGTGTCTTTTAAGAAATCCTTTGCCCGTACAGCCTCTTCATTTCCGGCGGCCAATGCATTGGCAAGACCATCGATCTTCCCAAAAAGCCTGTAAAGACAGCCCTCATCCATCCGGGGAAGATGCTCCGTAAAGTCTCCTTGCATAAACTGCTCTATGATCCTGATTGCCTGATAATAAATTCTTTCCCTTGCAGAAAGAAATGAGCCTGCCAGAGCCAGAATACTAATCCACAAAAATAAAAAGAGCCCGGCAAGCAGTATCCCCGTTCCCTTCTGTATCCTAAAAATATCCGGTATAAAAAATATTTCCGTTTCCTCGCTGATTCCTATGCGCGTAAGCAAATCAATTCCTTTTTCTGTAATCTCTTCTTCTGCAAAAGCATTTGCGATTACCGCCTCGCTTACTCCCTGCTCTATAAGGGAAGAAACGACACATCTATCATGTTTCAAGGCAGTTTGCTTGATTTGATATCCGTTTACAACCCATATTGCCATGGCAAAAACCGATGCCGCCGCCAGTATGACCGCCAGACAATAAAAGAATCTTTTCTGCTCCTCATCCCTCAAAAACCCCATCATACCTGTACCTCCTGCCAACAGTACCCAAACCCTCTGGCTGTGATTAAATGCTCCGGCCTGGAAGGGTCTGTTTCTACCTTTTCCCGAAGCCGCCTGATATATACGGAAAGCGTGTTATCATCCACAAAATTACCGGAGTTGTCCCACAATTCCTCAAAAATAATTTCTCTAGTGACCACTCTGCCGCAGGACCGCACCAGAAGACAAAGCAGCCTGTACTCCACCTGCGTAAGTTCCAGCTTTTTTCCCTGCAAAAACACCCAGCTCCCCGCAAGATCGATTTCAATATCCCCACAGACAAGACTTCTCTGCCGGGTCAGCACATCTTCTTCCCGTGTTACCCCTGCCCTGCGCAGCAATGCACGTATTCTGGAGAGCAACTCTCCCAACTTAAACGGTTTCCCTATATAATCATCACCGCCGCTGTCTAGCCCCCGGATCACATTCATCTCCTCATCCGAAGCAGTCAGAAAAATAATAGGGACCTGATTCCCTTGCCCCCTCACCGTTTCGCACACCTCAAAACCTGTACCGTCGGGCAGCGTCACATCCAAAAGCAGCAAATCATATTGACTCCGCAACAAAAGTTCCTTCGCCTCCCGCACACTTTCCGCCGTTTCTACCGTATATTCATTTTTCTCCAGAGAATAACACAGACCGTCTGCAAGACTTATATCATCTTCTAAAAGTAAAATTCTACTCATGTTCTCTTATCCCAGTTCCTCAATTACTGCTTGTGGAATTACTATATCCATTCCCAATTTTGCAAATAACTTTGTTACCTTAATATACAACGCATTTGTCACATTATCAATATTAACACACTTAAAAAAATGACAAATTGTACAAATACCGCTTTTGTCACTTTTCCAAAATGGATACAAGTGAGATTCGTAGAAAGACACTTGATATTCCAAGAAATCTTTCCTGGAATATCAAATTTATTGTTTTTTGAGTATTAGTTTGTTATACTCTAATTGAAATTGCATAGAATTATAAAATGACAGAAAAAATATTTTGTGTACAGTTAAAATATTTCCATATCACTTTTTAAGTTCATAAATACTGATATAAATGAAAGGATGTGTTTTTATGGCATATGATACGTTAATCAGAGAAGCGAAAGACCTTCCCGAAGATATGATAGAGCAGGTAATTGAATTTATGAGATTTTTGAAATACGCATCGAAAAAGGAACAGACAAATCATTCTATAAATAATAATATTACATTTCACAGATCAATAAATCCGTTAGCGGATGATTTTATTTCTATTTCAGAGGATTTTGACGAAACACCAGAATGTTTTAAGGAGTATATATAATGTATCTATTGGACACAAATGCTCTATTATATTTCCTATATGATAGTGAAAAACTTTCAAAAAAAGCATCAGACATAATTTACCATAGTAATGCAAAAATCAGTGTAAGCATTGTTTCCATGTGGGAAATCGCGATTAAGTCAAGCATTGGGAAACTGGCAATTAAAAGTTCCATTTCCAAGATTGCTGAAACTTGCGAAAAAGAGCAATTTGAAATTCTTTCTATAAAACCGTTCCATCTTGACGAAATCGGGCGGCTTCCCACAATTCATGGAGACCCATTTGACCGATTAATCATTTCACAGGCTATTTCAGAAAACTTGGTACTTATTACAAAAGACGGAACAATACCGCTGTATAATGTTAAGGTTTTGTGGTAAGGAAAAATCATAACACTTATCATCTATCTGATAGATTTATCCATATATTCATCAATCGCCTTCTGTTAACCCGCATTTCCGATACGCATAACTGAAAAGCAGGAGAGCAATCAGCATATTCATGCCAATCACAAGAACACTTTCGAAGCTGACACTGAATGTTCCTATCTTCCCAATCAAAATGTTAATCTGCTCCGAATAAGCAATCTTTGCAATTTTTTTAATATTTTCATTGAAGGTAGCAATCATGGGCAAGAATGCAAAAACCAGCATCACAGGAACTGTCAGGGAAGTTGCCATCATCTGATTCCGGCTCAATGTTCCAATTGCCGCCCCTATCAGCATAGATGCTAAAATGCCCACCGCCATGATTCCTAAGAACACTGCCAGTTCACTTCCTCTATAGCTTCCGGTCATTCCAAGAAACAACGCGCCTGCCATGCAGACCGTCCAGATATAAATTCCTATGCCCAGTAGATATTCTGACGGCTTCACTCCAGACATCATCAGAACCCTGAGCGTATTCTTTTCTTTTTCCTCCGAAATCACCGCCGCAACACTGACAAGTGGCGCCATCCCGACATACATGGAAGAAAAAAGATTTACAAAATAATTCTGCGGCAATTCTTCCACTTTAACCAGCTTTTCCATTATAAGTGCCATAATGGGAAACATGACAAACTGGATAAGGACTTCTTTATTTTTAAATGTATCTTTTATCTGTTTTTGAAAAATCACTGTTACGTTTCTCATTATTTATCCAAAACTCCTTCCTGTCAGTTCCATGAATACTGTTTCTAAGCTGGGCTCCGTAGAATGAATGGTCTCCACCATTTCTTCCTCCAGATATTCCCTTATCTGATCCGCGGCCATCTTATTATTGGGAAGCTCTATCTGCTTTCCGTCATATAAGCGTATATGTAGTTTGTTCTGGTGATTATATCTCCTGCATACTTCCTCCGGCTCACCGTATTCCACAATCTTCCCCTCATTAAGCAGCGCCACATGATTGCACAATTTATGTGCTTCCTCCATATTGTGGGTAGTCAAAAATACGGTTGCTCCTCTCCTTTGTTCATCCTGTATCAATTTATGAATTTCTGCCGCGGTTGCCGGGTCAAGTCCACTGGTAGGCTCATCTAAGAAAAGCACCTCCGGCTGCGCCATAACTGCTCTTGCCAGTGACAATCTGCTGCGCATTCCCTTGGACAGCTTCATGACGGGACTCTTTTTATCCCCAAGCAGCCCCACTTTTTTAAGCGCTTCATCCACCTTTTTCCCGGAGACATTATAGATTCCGGCAAACACTTTTAAATTGTCATAGCAGGACAGCCGTTCATACAGTCCGAAATTATCCATCATCATTCCAAGTTTTCGGTGTACATCCTGCGCATGTCTCGTATTACTGCCTAAAAGCATTGCTTCTCCTTCCGTCTGACAAAGCTGCCCGGTCAGGATTTTAATCAGTGTCGTTTTCCCTGCACCGGAAGGCCCCAGCAGTCCAAAGATCTCGCCTCTTTGAATCTTTAAATCAATTCCCTTAAGGACCTCTTTCTCTGCAAATCGCTGCACAATATGATTCATTTCAATTGCATATTCCATCTTCCTTTTTCCTTTCACTGATTATTGCTATCTAATCCTTCATGTCTTTACATTGCAAGCCCCCTGCCTACTCGCTTTTTGCTGCCGGTTCTTTTTTCTTAAGTTTCTGCAAAGCCTCTTCCATCCGTTTGTTCTCCATCCTCTCTTTAAAGCCTGTCACTGCCAGGCTGACAGCAAAGCTAATAAAAAAGCAGATAAAAAACATTACCCACGGAAGCCAGTCATTTGCCGGAAACCATCGAAAAATCGAAACATAAATTACCATGATGACCAATATGGAAGTTATCATCCCACAGGCTCTGTACACCACCCGCATGTTCTTTATGACCACATCCGTAAAAAACAGGAACCTGAACAATACAATCCATACTGCCATGGATAAAAACTGCATCATGGTAGCGATACGAAGTCCTTCTTTTCCCATAACAAACATACTCGAAAAATCTCTGGCATCCTCCCCGAATAAGAGACAGAAAATGTTAAGCATAAAAATGGAAAATCCAAAAATCTCCATCACCTGCTCTATATAATCAATGATCGTCTTTCTTTCTTCCATTTACTTCACCCCCAGCTTCTTTTTCAGTTCTTCTGCATATTGCCTGGAAACGATGATTTGTTCCTCATTTTCCAGCGTGACCCGGATTCTCCTGTTGATATCCGCCTTCAAAGATTTGATGTATTTAAGCTGCACCAGACAGGACTTGCTTGCCCTGAAAAATCCGCATTCATCAAGCTGCTGCTCCAGTTCGTACAGCTTTAAGCTGGATTCATATACATTTTCTCCTGTGTATACAAAAGTCTTTCTGTCCACCGATTCAAGATAAATTACCTTTGATACATCCAAAAGATACGTCTCTTCCCCTTTCGTTGCCATCAACTGCCTGTCTAATATCCGAAGGGTTGCCAGCATCTTTTCAATTTCCGGTGTCAGCCGGTTGCAGGAAATTGTAATTTCGATATCCTTTACAGCTTCGTCTACATTAATTGATATTTTCAAATTATCCCTCCATCCTCTTTTCAACAACATAGCATACCCTGGTCGGGGCAGCAAGATACCGAAACGCATGTTGCCAAAAGCACGACCTGAAATGCAAAAAAGACCTCCATCTACTCCAAAAAACAGATGAAGGTCTCTCTATTTCATTACGCATTCATTTAGGCTCCGACTTCATGTAGCGGCAGAGTCCTGATACAGTGTCGCTAAAAACAATTCCGGCTTTTTCTATTTTCTGTGTGTCAATCAGCAGATTGCGCATATCTCCGTCTTCCCTGCTGCTTACAAATCCTTCCTTGCCAAAGTGAGCAAACACTTTCCTGACAGTATCATAAAGAGTATCGATGTTTGAGCTTCCGAAGTTGTAGATGCCGGGCGGCAAGTTCCATGTCTTTTCCATATTCGAGACAACTTCCCTGCAATCCGTTATGTCCCGGCTGGTATATTTGTAGATCGGCTGAGGCAGGTTATTCTCCATGGCTATTCTCAGATTTTCCGCAAACATCCCTTTTCCTTTTTCTTTGTCTGCTTCATCGGGCACATCGTATAACAGGGTAAGGCGCAAAATAACTGTATCAGGATTTTCATTCATGCTGCTCTGTTCCGCCAATAGTTTGTGCTGTCCATAAATCGGTAGCGGATTCAGCCTTTCCTCTTCTCGGTGCGGCAGATAAAATCCCGCCCTGTTCTTTTCCGTCAGAGGTTCAATGTAAACCTGATCTGAACTGCAAAAAATCATTTTTGCACCAAACTGCCGGCACGCCCTTGCAATATTCTGGGTGCCCAATACATTTATCTTTAATGATTTCTGGGGCTCCCTACTGCATGCTTCAACATCAGAAATCGCACCGCAGTGAAGGACGATTTCCGGTCTAAAATCGGCAAAGACCGTCTGAATCTTACGTTCGTCCGTAAAATCCATGTTTTCATGTGAGGCTGCATAAACTGTATGCTTGTCCTTATATGCGCTTACCAACCTTTTTCCTAAATATCCTTTTGCACCTGTAATTAAAATTCTCACTGATTCCTCATCTCATGAATTTCTATCACATCACGGGTTACAATTTTTGCAGGGATCCGAATAGCCTGCATTCACTGCCTCTTCTCTCGTGCTAAAATATACCTGATTGCTTTCTTTCGGCAAGGTTTTGCATGTAGACCTGTGCAGCTTATGATTATTTCTATTTCCTATATATCCTCCTTGGGCAATTGCATCTCCAAAATTACTTCCCCCTGTTACACCTGTGGTGCTTCCGGATGAAATTTCACTTTGCGATGCTTCCGCAGGCTCCTGCTGCGCCGAAATACCTGCATCATTCGTCACCGGTTGTGTCTGCAAATCTGCTGGGTTCTGTACCGTGGGCTCCACTGGCTGTTCGACGGGCGCCTGCGTAGGTAGTGCAGAAGGCTCCGTGGTGGACGCCAATGTAGGCTCTGCCGTGGGCTCATCAGTGGGCTTTGTTGTGGGCTCATCAGTAGGCTTTGCTGTCGGTTCCTTGGCAGGTGTCTTGGTGGGTGATAGCATAGGTGTTGCTATGGGCGCTTTGGTAGGCGTTTGAGTAGGTAATGCCGTCGGCTCCGTGGTCGGTAACAAAGTAGGAGACGCCGTGGGCTTCCATGTAGGTGTCGGAGTCGGCGATGCTATGAGCTCTTCCGCCTCCGACAAGTCAACCGTACTCTCAGCAATCACCTCTTTCCCTAAATCGGGCGAATCAGAAGTCGGTGTACTCATAATTCCTGCTAAAAAAAGCACTGCTGCACCTACATACAGCACAATTCCCTTTAACCTTTTGCCGAGCCTTTTTTCTATGACTTTTCGCAGCATCGGACTGCACAGCATCCCCGACAAGAGCACCAAAATTCCTGAGAATGCAGAAAAAGAAAAAGCGCCCAGCGACAAAATAATTAAAAAGATAGATAAAGCATGGAGTAGAAAATTTTTCAGTTTTTTCATTCGTATTCCCCTTCCTACCGCAGGCTGTGTCCACAGCACTGCATTAATAAGTAGCATGGAAGGGATTTTCAAATTTGTTCCCTTCTCCTATTATCCGCTACTTCTTTTATTATACCAACTTTTAAGGGGACACGTATGTCTAAATTCAACAAGTAGAAGGGTTATTTTCTACAATTCATTGTCCTTCAATAAATAAAACGCCCAACGTCCCGGGACCGCAGTGACTGGAAATAACTCCTCCTGCTATCGTTTCCAGAATTTCATCAAACTGTCCAAGCGAATGCAGATATGCCTTTACTTCATCCACCAGTTCTTTTTCACAGCCTGAATGCGTGATAAAGACTCTGTCCTTTTTGGCACGCTTTAAATTCTCTTCCATATCCGTCACATAAGACATAATGACTTTATTCATGCTGCCGCGGTATTTCCTACCCGGCTTCATTTTGCCTTCCTCGACAACAATTCTGGGATGTAATTTTAACGCGCCTCCCGCCATTGCCGCCAGCCCGCTGCATCTTCCGCCTCTATGAAGGTAAGTCAACGTATCTACCACAAAGCTTGCTCTCACAAAAGGTCTAAGGCTTTCTATATGACGGACAATTGTCTCCGCAGCCTTTCCCTCCTTGGCCATAATTGCCGCTTCTATGACCTGAAGTCCAATGCCGGTGGAAAGGTTTTCGGAATTTATGACCCAGACAAGCCCTTCAGCCTGTAGTTCTTCTGCTGCCAGCCGCATCACATTTCCGGATGTAGACATATCATCGGATATAGAAAAGCAGACCAGCTCTCTTCCCTCTTCTACATAAGGTTTCATCAGCTCCATAGCATCCTCCAATGAGAGCGCTGAGGTCTTGGGCGTCGTCTTTTTCTGGTCTGACCAGCTATAAATTTCCTGCGGCGTAATATTAACGCCATCCAGATATTCCTCTTCGCCCAGCAATATATGCAGCGGCAAAATCGAAATATCATATCGCTTCAATAAATCTTTTGACAGGTCGCAGGTACTGTCTGAAATAATCTTTACCATGGTTTTCCTCCAGTCCTTAGGTAAATATATATGTTACTTACTTGTTATATCCCTTTGATATATCCATCTTTGTGATTCGTACATAACATTTACTGCTTCAAGCATATCTTCGTCTACAATCATAAAATCATGTACTTCACTATAACTATCGCGTATATCAAATAAAAAATCATTATAACTGAGTACGGCATCTTTCGTCGTATCATCAACAACAATAACTATATCACTGATATCATTATTAGCGTATATCAACACAGCCTTAATATCTTGATGCTCTTTCGCGAAAAGAACTATCTCCAATAAATATACATTGTCTTTTCCATTCCATTTTTGTACAGTCTCATTGAAATTTAAAATAGTGTTTGGGGTTTCATTGCTTTCTGGTCTCATGAAAATCTCCCTCTTACATGAATTTATCGTGTATCTTATCTATTAAATCCTCATCTGCCGGAAGCCAGTCTACACTGTGCAGCGTTTCTTTGGTAAGCCACTTTGCCGCTTCATGCTCCTTTAACACCAAATCACCAGATTTCACTGTACATAAAAAGCAGTGCATCGTCAAATGGAAGTCCGGGTAATCATATTCCACAATATCCACTAACTCTCCTATCTCTATTTCTGTGTCCAACTCTTCTCTGATTTCACGGACAAGTGCCTGCTTGGGGGTTTCTCCCTTCTCTATTTTTCCTCCGGGAAACTCCCATCCGTCTTTGAATGCTCCGTAGCCTCTTTGGGTGGCGAAAATTTGGTTTTCATTTTTGATGATAGCGGCTGCTACATTGATTGTTTTTCTTTCTTGGATTTGGGACACAAATGTTAATCTCCTGTTGCAAAATTAATTGATGTATTTAAAGCTTTATCTGCAATATAGCCACATAAATCTTGTTTTTAAAATGATAAGAAAATATCAAAAACGACTTATCACTAACGCTGTCAAACAGAATGTAAATAGGCAGATGTAATTAAAGAGGCTACACCTGCCTATACTATAAAGCTAATTCTTTCTATTTCAAATATAAACTTCCTTTTCTGAAAAATATTCCCTATGAGATATCAGCATAATATTCTTTCAAATGATTTCTAATATCTTGTGGTGTAACAGGGATTTCCGTATCTAAGAAAGGGTATTCTAAATGCACTTTTTTGTCATCCGATATAATATGCACTCTATAACTATGCTCATTGACTATCACATACCAATAATAGTTTGCTCCTTCATATACTACTTTGGGTTTATTTTTCCCAGATACCATATTTACCTCAACAATATACTGGTTTCAACAGAAACATAATTTCGAAAAGAAAAGTATAAATTATCAACTTCTTATTACTTGTCTATAAATACTTCTGCTTTTCCTTAACTTCCTCCAGAAAATCTTCTACCGAATACAACTCTTCTTGTTGTTCCTTTAAATAAGTGCTATGTATTTCCTTAGGAAGCACCAGCTGCACATTTTTTGCTTTCATTTCATTTGTCTGATTTACACTTATAGCAGCCTCTAATGTGAGTAAATGTTTCCGTTTGATCCTATCAGCTTCTGCCAACACCTGTCTCCACCGATCTTTACAAGTGCTCTTTACTCCCAGCATAGTTAAATATTCTGCTGGATAGTTTTGATTCTTGTATACTTCTATGCAAGGAAAAATGAAATCTGGTTTCGACTTATTTTCAGTGACCTTCGTTCTCGAATACTGAACATTGTTTTCTATTAAAAGATATTCCACATGGTTTTCAAAGGCTAATCCCACCCTGCTTTTTCTTCGGTTCTGCACAGAAAGAGAAAACGCTACAAATTCATCCACGTCCACTTCATTATCTTTAATAAAGCCTTTTCTTAATCTTTCTGAAATAATATATTTTTCGAATGTTCTAAATAGCGCTTCTTCCTGATTAAGCCATTTTAATAAAGCAATGTCTGGCTCTTCAATAGCTGACGTATTTTTTACAATCTCCCTTGCATACGCAGAAAACTCTTTTGTCGTGGGAAATTTCCCTTCAAATCTGCGAATCATTTCTTCTAAATAATCATTCCCGGCATCGCTTTCATATTCAACGCCAATCTGTTCCAAAATAATTCTTGCAATATATTCAATTTGCTTTTTATTAGATGAAAAATCATTCTTTACTATAAATCCGCTATTTGCATTTTCTTCCAAATCAAACAGCCACCGTAGCTGCCCATCAAACGTTGATTCGTTTTGCGCAATTATTACTAACAGAGTATTATCTGATTTTTTGCACAGATATAACGAATCTCCTGTTGATGATCTAGCCGTAACCTCATTAGCAGGAAAATAGAGACGCCATTCTGTTCTTACCGGGTGGTTCTCTCTGGCGTCATACCAAGTCATTTTCCCTTCTGCATTTACTATGTCTTCATCACTCAGATACATAAAGAATGCGTTAAAAATTACTCTGCCTGCATCAATTCCAAGTAGTCTTTTTAAACCTTTATCACCATTATATTCATGTTGATTACTTTTCAAAATATCGGCTTCAACCTGCGATAACTTTTTACTTGCAACTCCTTTGAAATACTTTGCAAGATATCCACTTTCCATCAACATTATCTCCTACTTTGCCATATATGCTAATTCATACATATCACTTTCCTGTCTTTCCATAACGACAACTTTTCCTGCTTCAAGTTGTTCTATCTTACAAATAATACAACTTGCTATCTGAGTTATCAGAGGCACCACTACAGAGTTTCCGAATTGCTTATATGCTTGCGTATCAGACACGACAATTTTAAAGCTTTCAGGATATCCTTGAAGTCTCGCACATTCCCGCGGTGTCAATTTTCTTGGATTCTTTCCTCTTTGTCGAATCAATATTTCGGAGCCATCCTTATAGTATCGTGCACTCAATGTTCTTGTAATACCATTCTTTTCAGGCATTCCAAAACCAAATCCATTTCCCTTTTGCCTATGCTTTTCAGCATATTCTTGTAAATATTCCCATAGTCCATCAGATAGCGTATACTTCGGTTCAACATCTTTCATTAGAATATCTTTTAAAACTGGTTTCGTTTTCGGCTTATTCAAATCATATGAAAACTTAATATCTTTCCCATACCTCTCTTTATCAAATCCGACAATGAATATTCTTTCTCTATGCTGTGGAACAAAATCCTGCCCATCTAAAACATCATAAAATATTTCATAATTCAACTCTTTTAACGTTGACTCTATTACTTTCCAAGTATTTCCTTTATCATGACTTTTTAAATTTTTCACATTTTCAAGCAAAAAAGCCTTAGGACGCTTTTCATTAATTATCCTTACAACATCGAAAAACAATGTTCCCTGTGTTTTATCTAAAAAACCAGTTTCTCGCCCTAAGCTGTTTTTCTTAGATACACCTGCTATTGAAAATGGCTGACATGGAAAACCCGCAACGAGTATATCATGCTCAGGAATACTTTTTTCTTCTACACTTCTAATATCACCAACAGGTATTTCTCCAAAATTTGAATAATAGGTTTCCTGACAATATTTATCCCACTCAGATGAAAACACACATTTCCCACCATTGCTTTCAAACGCCAGCCTCATTCCTCCAATGCCCGCAAATAAATCTATAAATCTGAATCTCGGCTCTTGCTCCGCACTATTATCATTTTCTGTGATATTTACAAGTGCTTCTTTCATGCAATCCTGTATTGAACGATTCGTTCTTTCAGCATAATCAGCAAGACGCTGATACATAGATTCATCTACTCTAAAATGTACTTGTTTCATTTCCGTCATCTCCTGGGCAATATGTTGTACCAATTCCTTCCCAGATAATATAACACATCAAACTAATATTTTCAAGTTATTTTCGAACATATTTTCGATTATTGTCAATTCTATATTTCACGGTTCATATTATCTTCTATCGTAAGATCAAATATTACATCTTCTATTACCCTCACACATTCATCTGTATTCTTTTTGATATCATTACCCCAAAAACGTATAACGGTCCATCCTTGAAAAAGCAACCTTTTATTTGTTTCATCATCCTTTTTTCTATTGTAAGATATTTTTCCAATCCAATATTCACTATTATTACCTTTTTCTAACCTTGGTTTTAATACCTCCCAATCTTTTCCGTGAAAAAATTCTCCATCACAAAAAATTGCAATTTTATATCGCGTCAATACAATGTCCGGACTCCCCGGAAGTTGTTTATAATTCTTCCTATATCGATATCCTTTTTTCCACAAAGCTTTTCTCAAAATTATTTCGATTTTTGTATCCTTGCTGCGGATATTTTTCATATTCTTACGTCGTTGATCTGGCGTTAATACATCCATATATTCTCCCTATTCCTGCAAAAGCATCAAAAACAACTTATTTATTTCCTCCCAATCCCCATTCCCATCATCTTCCATCATTTCCGATTTCACTTTAAAATCCGCCAGATTCTCTAAGATATACGCGTTAAGTTCGCCGATTCTCGGTCCTTTTTCCGCTTCGATCATTTGCGTTTTTTCCTGCAGCAGTCTATCGACAATCGGCTTCATATTCTCCTCAAGTACTTCTTGTACCAATCGGTCAAAAAGCACCGGCGGCGGGCACTTTCTCTTTTCTATCCATTTGCATGCCAAAATAGGACGGAGGACATAAAAATATTTCTTATATTTGACCATATCGTCCAAAAGATACTCATGATAATTTTTATTGGCAGTTCCATAATAATGATACATGGCAGATTTGCAGGAAAAATACTTTTCTGCAATCTCTTTTACCTTTGTCCAATCAGATGTGGTCTGGTATACAACAGGCGAATTGCTCCATTCAAATAATGTTGCATTTGATTTATGAAAATGCTGTAATGCCTTTGAAATATCCCATCCATTGATGTCTAATGTTTCGTCCAGCTCCCAATCAATAAAATCCTTCTTCTTTTGCAAGCCTAGATAATATTCCATTGGTCTTATGTATACAAATCTCACATCATAGTCACTATCAGGCGAAGCAAAGCCCCATGCCCTGCTGCCGGATTCAACTGCATGTAAAATCCTTACGTTTTCCTGCTGCTGTATCTCATTTAATTTTATACCTATTAACTTTTCTACAGGTCCGTTGTAATCTTTATATTTCATCCCTGACCACCTTTTCATTTACTGACATGACAAACTCCTGTACCTTTTCCATATCCGGTTCATCGGGAAGATGCGTATGTGCTGCTGCATAATCTAATTTTCTCTCATAATCCGAAACAATTTCATAAAACGCTTCATCAAATGTGCCATCCTCTTTTTGATATTCCCCTCCCCGAATGCGCAAAAGCAGTTCATGCTCTTTGCTCCTGTAGGTATTGATTTCCCCTTTCTCCAGAATATCAATTGCCATCATGAAAAGCCGCACCAGATGCATTGCATGTTTATTAAGGTGATTATCATCCTTCTTTTTGTTGCGCTTACCCAGCTTGTCATAATCTTTTACAATGTTGTTCATCTCATTCCAGATGTTTTTATAATCCCGTAGCGGATAGTGACTAAGATTTACATCCATGAATATTTCCGTATCAAATTCAGGATTTTGCGATTGATCTATGTAAATGTGAATTGCACCGTTTTCCAATCTTTCATATCGCTTTTTTAAATCATACATCGCATTTTTTACGGAATTGAATATGTGTTGTTCTCTTTCGCTTTGCGGATAAGCATCCCTTGCCAAAGCATTCTGTAATCTTCGAAGCTGCGCATCGGCATATCCGCCAAACGACTGGATTGCTCTTTTGGAGAGAAATAAACCTTTGTTTGAAAGAAGCTCCCTGCCTATATCATTAAAAAAAAGATAATGTTCCTGATTTAACCCTAACAACTCTAACGTATTAGGGTTGCAATTAATCAGAAGGTTTATCATCTTATTAAAACTGTAAATTGTCGTATCCGTTTTTTGATCCACATACTGCTCAAATTCTGTCATTCCAATCAAATCGGATTTCCGGTTCAGCGTTACTCCTCTTAAATCAATATCACTGTTTTCATTATTGGTCCCATAAGAATAACTGCCGGAAAGCCCCAATAAAATAACATGCTTCCCTAAATGCTCATCCGTATCTATGAAATTATATTCCTGCCTTTTAAGAATAGCTGAATAATCCATTATGATTTCCTCGCCTGATGTCATTTATTTTACTCATTCCTCACCTGGGAACCGTTCACGAAACCCACGTACAGTATACCACAAATTTTAATGTTTAGGTTTTATAAGCTGATATGTTTTACATTTCTTTCATCCATGCTCCTCCACATACTTCAAGAACTCATCCGTCTTCGTCCAATATTTCACTCCCCAATTTTCAAAATCCCATTCCCTCATATATTCATTGCATTCATAATCCACATAGTAGATTTCTCCATCCTGCACCACAAAGTTCGTCGGAAAATAATCAATATTAAGCCCCGCCCGATACACCTTGCCGCACATATCTTTTATCTGGGCAAAGAATTTCTCTTCCATCTGATCCTTCTGCACCAGTTCGTAGATGGTCGGTCCCTCTATATACTGTTTTACGATTCTTTCCGCATCTTCATCAAAATCAATCATTTCCGGCATTCGTATCCCTGTTTTTTTCAGCCTGTCGTAGTCCCTCTTTTCAGCCTCCATCTTATTTCCGAACTGGTAATAATCACAGGGCTCATGGTGGATTTGCTTTAACACATATTCCTTTTCCCCTCGGACGGCAAGATAAGAGTAGCCGCCCTTTCCATGCCCCAACAGTTTCCTTATTTCATATTCCTTGCCATTTACCTTCATCACTTCCATCGTAACACTCCCTCACTGATTTTCCCTTTTTAAAATCAAAATACCGTTTTTACGCAGACATCCGTTTACATAATTTCTGGAATAAAGCACCTCTCCATCGCTCTCCACATCTTTACCTTCCGTCATCCCGTTCAGATACACTTCTATCCCATATCTGCTGCCGGCTGCAGATTTAACATAATGAATCATACGCCTTTGATTCGGGTCATGCTTCCACATGATTTCACTGCTCCTCATCGGAGGATAGTCGTTTCTAAGCGCAATGATTTTCTTCACCTCTTCTATTCTTTTATCATACTTCCCGCTTTCAATCTCATCCCACGGCATAGTCTTTCTATTGTAAAGCCCATCCGCCCCCGACATGGCAATTTCAGTTCCGTAGTAAATACAGGGGGTTCCAGGCATTGTCATCAGAATAACAAGCTGCTGCATCAAAAGATCCAGACTCCCGCATCGACTGTATGCCCTTCCAATATCATGACTGTCCAGAAAGTTGAACAACACCCGGTTCGTCTGCTCCTGATACATGGAATAACAGCGATTCATCCGATACATCAAACCTTTGGAGTCCATCTCCCTGCTGCCGCCCTCACCGTTGTCCACCCAGAAATCATTCAGACTTTCCACAAAAGGATAATTCATCACAGAGTCATACTCATCCCCAAGCAGCCACCCGATTGAATCATGCCAGATTTCTCCCAGCAAAAACAGTTCCGGATTCAGCCGCTTCAATTCATAATGCAGTCTCTTTATGAACGCATGGGATATTTCATTTCCAACATCAAAGCGAATTCCATCAATCCCCCACTCTTCTACCCAATACTCACAGATGCCAATAAAATAATCCATAACCTCAGGATTATTGGTATTGAGTTTTGGCATATAGCCTTCAAATGCAAAGGAATAATATCTTCCATCCTTCGTGTTAGAAAAATCACCTTCTGCAAGCGGCTTATTTACAAAAAACCAATCAAAGTATGCGCTTTCCTTCCCCCTCTTAAGCACATCCTTCCATGCAAAAAATTCTGTCCCGCAGTGATTAAAAACCGCATCTAACATGACTTTTATACCCAGCCCGTGGGCTTTGCATATCAGCGCCTTCATATCTTCCTCATCCCCAAAATCCGGATCGATTTTTTTATAATCAAAAGTATTATATTTATGATTGCTATTGGATTCAAAAATTGGGGTAAAGTAAATTCCGGAAATGCCAAGGTCCTTCAAATATTCCAGCTTATCCGTTATTCCCTGCAGATCTCCTCCGTAAAAATCCCTATAGGACATATTCTTCCTGTCATTCCATCCTCTTACTTTTACCCGCTTCTCCTTCTTATCCCCTCTTCGAAATCTGTCCGGCATAATCTGATACCAGATTGTATCCTCCACCCATGAGGGAGGCCGGCACACATCTGCGCTGTTCAGCCATGGGAATTTGAAATACTGGCGCATTCTTCCCAGAGTATCCAACTGCTCTTCCGAATAAAAGCCATCCTCCAGAAAATATGTCTTCTCCTCCCCTTCCCAGATTTCAAAGTAATACTGCACCCTCTTAAATTCAGGTCTAAGCCTTGCACTCCAGATATATGCATACTCCAGTTCCCTTTCCATCCGCATTTTAAAAGGCTTCCCCTTCCACGGACTCTGTCCTGAGCATCCGGATATATACGGATCTTCATAAATCACATTAACCCCTGTAATATCCTTCCCCGTCCTGATATTAACTACAACCTCTTCCTCATTCATCGCATAACAATCCGTAAATGCACTTCTGTGAATAATACAATCCATCTTCATCTGTAATCCTCCCTCGTATACCCAGAATCAATGCTGGGCTGTTAGTTACTTTGCGTGAAATATCCATTAGTCCGCACAGGATAGGTAAATATTCCACCGTCGTCGCGCTCCCGCTCCATAAAAACGTAACAGATGCTAGACTCGAAAGAACCCGCACTTTTAAGCGCGTGGTCAAGCGCTGACGTTTTTATAGGGACTCCTTATGGAATATTTACCTATCCTGTGCTACGTTACTGGCTAGCCTGCGAAGTATATGTAACTAAATATTTATTATTTTTCATTAGGTAGCCAATGCACAGCTCTGAGAGGATAAATAATCCATAAGGAGCCCCTAAAAAAGCGTCAGCACTCAGCACATGCTTAAAAGCATGCGGTTTTTTCGAGCTTAGTGCCTGCTACGCTTTTTACGGAGCGGAAGCGCGGCGACGTTGGATTATTTATCCTCTCAGAGTGTCACTCCAACCAACGTGTAAAAATCAACCATCCATTACGTGTATACACAGCTAACCATTCCGCATACTTGCATTATATTATTTTTTTATATATAATTCTCACATAATACGCTCACATTTCTAACATAAAACTATTATGATAAATTTCAGGAGAAAACCATGACTGCTCCCATCATGCACGAAACCAAAACCCATGGAAAGCTTTCTTTTCCTTATACCGTTTACCGCGGAATCATCCCCGAATACATCCGCTCTTATCCTCTTCATTGGCACGACGAAATGGAAATCATCTATGTAAAATCAGGCAGGGGAATCGTAACCGTCCAGACAAGCAAGCACATTCTGGAATCCGGCGATATGATTATTTTACTCCCTCAAACGGTCCACTCTATCGAACAGCTTGAGAACACGCATATGGAATATTTTAATATTTTATTTCAGTTTTCACTCCTTGGCGGCATTGCAGGTGACGGCTGCTATGAAAAATATTTTAAGCCCCTGTATGAGCACACCAGAACGATTACCTCCTACCTCCCTGCTTCCAGCCAGTTCAACACTCTTTTGCTGCCCTACGTCTGCAACCTGATTGAAAACAGAAAGCAGGACGTGGGCGACTATGCATTAATGATTAAATCCAATCTTCTAGCCATCATGCATTATCTGAACCTGCATTCTGTGCAGGTCAGCGAAGGGGAACTTTCCCTTCAGAGCACTTATGATAAGCTGAAAAAACTGCTCTCCTATGTACAGGCAAATTATGATAAACCTATTTCCATTGCCAATGCCGCTGATATCTGCGGCTTTTCGGCAAGTCATTTTATGAAATTGTTTAAAGAATTGACTGGCAGAACCTTTGCACAGTACTTAAAAGATTTCCGTCTGGAAATGGCTGCCGGTCTGCTTGCAGACGGCGCTCAGAAAATCATCGAAGTGGCGGAAAACACCGGCTTTAACAATCACTCCTACTTCACCCGTTCTTTTATCGATAAATACGGAATCTCTCCCAGTGAATATAAAAGAGAGCATTATGAGAATAAACTAAGCTGCTCATAATCCTCCTCCGGGAACTTATAAAGATAAGCAAATACCTCATCTATATTGCTTACAATCTTGTGCTTTCTGCAAGTATCGTGGAGCAGCTTCATCAGCTCTGCATTTTTACTGCTGGTAATCTCATAAGCATGCCCATACCTTCGCTGATACATTTCCTTCACGCCCGGAAAATGTTGATCCAATTTTGCATAAAAATACTCCCGGTTCCCCTCCCTGAGGGTCATCCCAATGCCAAAGCATATAATCCCATAAACCTCTGCCCGGATGCAATAATCCAGAATCCCTTCCACATTCTCTCTTGTAGCATTAATAAAGGGCAGAAACGGAGACATCCACACAACGGTAGGAATCCCATTTTCCCGGAAGATCTGAAGAACCTCAAAACGCCTCTTTGCGGTACACACATTGGGCTCTAATATTTTGCACAATTCTTCATCATAAGTAGTCAATGTCATCTGCACCACACATTTTGCTTTCTGGTTAATACTCTTCAAAAGATCCAGATCCCTAAGAATCCTGTCCGACTTAGTCTGGATGGCAAGTCCGAATCCATATCGCTCAATAATCTCAAGACACTTCCGTGTCATCCGAAGTTCTTCCTCACAGTGCATATAAGGATCGCACATAGCGCCTGTCCCAATCATACACCTCTTCCGCTTAGAACGCAGCGCCCTTTCAAGCAGCTCCGGCGCATTCTGCTTTACCTCTATATCCTCAAAATCATGCTCCATCTGATAACACCTGCTGCGGCTGTCACAATAAATACAGCCATGCGTGCACCCCCGATAAAGGTTCATCCCATTTTTCGCCGACAAAATCCCCTTCGCCTCCACAAAATGCATCTCCCTCTTCCCATCCTTTCCTATCCCTCTATTCTATTATAATCCCCTTAACCTGACAACAGCATGTCATATTAATACGTTACCTTTTACACACAGACCTGTGCGGACTAATGGCTCCCCCCGCAACCAAAACACTCTTTACTTTTCCATTTCCCATCTGTACAATTAAATCATCAAACGACAAAGGAGGATAATTTCTTGTACGAATGTCCAAACTGCGGCGGTAATCTGAAATTTGACATTGCATCCCAGCAGCTCAAATGCGATTACTGTCTCACTATGAAAGACCCTTACGAAGTAACCAAAGACAAAGACGCCGAGGAAAGCAATGCCTTTGACGTTACTGTTTTTACCTGTCCCCAATGTGGCGGCGAAATTCTAAGCACGGATACTTCCGTTGCAGAATTCTGCAGTTTCTGCGGTGCTTCCACCATTCTTGACAGCCGAATCAGCAAAGAAAAACGTCCAGCATATATCATACCGTTTCAGCAGACCAAGGATGCCTGTAAGGAAATCTATCTTGCAAAGATGAAGCGTGCTATTTTTGCACCGGATGAGTTAAAGGATAAAAAGTATATTGACAGCTTCCGCGGCATCTATATCCCCTATTGGGCATATACGATTTCACACAAAGGTCATATCCATATGACCGGAAAGAAGACCTATCAACGCGGGGATTATCAATATACAGACCACTATGGCTTAAGCGGTGATATTGATGCCTGCTATGGCGATCTGTCCTATGATGCATCTTCCTCATTTTCTGACACAATCAGTGAACAGATTGCTCCTTTTGATGTAAAGCAGACCAAGCAATTCACTCCTTCTTTTTTAAGCGGATTTTACGCGGATACCGCAGATGTAGAAAGTGATATTTATAAAGATGATGCCATTAAGATTGCCAATGATTCCAGTTACAAGAAAGTAAAGAACCTTCCGGATTTCAAGGATCTGAGCATATCCCCGGGGAACAGCAATACCTATTTGAACACCCTGCTCCATACTCACTGCGATGCTCCGGAGCGCACGCTCTACCCGGTTTGGTTCATGTCCTATCGTAAAGGCGACCGCGTCGCCTATGCTACGGTCAACGGACAGACCGGAAAAATAGCGGCAGATATTCCAGTGGATTCCAAAAAATATATTCTTGGCTCCCTGCTGCTCGCACTTCCCATTTTTTTACTGCTGAACCTTTTCTTTACATTTAAACCAACATTTACCCTCGGCGTATCTGTTGTTCTGGCAATTCTTACTTTTGTGATACATATGAGTGAGGTCAGAAAAATCAATCAGAGAGACCAACGGACGGATGACCGCGGATATTTGTTCCGGCAATCTGAAAAGACAGACTCTTCCCAGAAGGGAAAGACCTCATCCGCTGCCCGCAGCGGCGGATCTATCGGCTCGCTTGTTGCCGTCATCATTGCCGTTTTAATATTTATCATAAACCCGGTAGCGGATCTCTGGTACTATGGAGGTACGATTATTGCTTTTATTGGAATCCTTTTTACCATAATAGCAATTATTCGGAAATACAATATTCTTGCCACCAGAAAGCTGCCTCAGTTTGACAGAACGGGAGGGGATGACCGTGCATAAGCATTGTACATATATGAGAAGAAACGCAATTGCTATTATACTTTTACTGATCAGCTGTTTGTCCTTTTCACTGACGGCACGTGCTGAATCTGATGCAGATTCTTACGAACCCGAACCCATTATCTGGGAAAACCCGGAAACAGGTTATCAGGTACTTTTGGTAGACGATGCAGCGCTGCTTGATTCGGGAGAACGAGCGCAGCTGGCAGAAGAAATGCAGGGAATTACTACTTACGGAAATGCAGTTTTCCTAACGACCACCTATAATTCCTATTCCGCCTCTTCTTATGCAAGAGATTTCTATTCCGATTTATTCGGTTACGACAGCGGTACGCTTTTTCTGATTGATATGGATAATAGGGAAATTTATATTTTCAGTGATGGCGCCATATATAGGACGGTCACCAAATCCTATGCGGAAAGCATTACAGACAATGTATATAGTTATGCTTCCAAAGGTAATTATTATCGCTGTGCTTCCGAGGCTTTTGAACAAATAAACACTCTCTTAGCCGGTCAGAAGATTGCACAGCCCATGAAGTACATTAGCAATGTCCTGCTTGCTTTGATTCTTGCTACACTTATCAATTACTTCCTGGCAATGCGTACAGCAGGTTCGGCAAAGGCATCCTCCAAGGAGATACTGAATTCCATTTCCACCCAGTTTTCCTTTAGGAATGCGCAAAAATGGCTGACGAAACAGGATAAAGTTTACAGCCCGCCCTCAAGCAGCAGCAGCGGTGGACACAGCGGCGGCGGTGGCGGCGGTCACAGCAGCGGCGGAGGCGGTGGTCATCGATTCTAGCGTGACTGCCAGATGAAGTCATCAAAGAAACAATATACTTGCCGCCAGAAAACTGCCTCAATTTGACAGAACGGAAGGTGATAACCGTGCATAAGTGTTATACACATAAAAAGATGAAATCAATTGTCCTAATACTTTTACTGATTGGCTGTCTTTCTTTTTCACTAACAGTACATGCTGAATCTGATGCAGATTCTTCCGCGTCTGATCCTATTTACTGGGAAAATCCGGAAACAGGCTATCAGGTTCTTTTGGAAGACGAGGCAGCGCTGCTCGATTCAGAAGAAAGAACACAGCTTGCAGAAGAAATGAAGGTAATTACTTCCTATGGAAATGCAGTTTTCAAAACAATTTCCTATAATTCCTATTCCGCTTCTTCCTATGCAAGGAATTTCTATCACGATTTATATGGGCAAAGCAGCGGTACTCTTTTTCTGATTGATATGGATAACAGGGAACTCTATCTTTTCAGTGACGGCGCCATATACAGGACGGTTACTAAATCCTATGCGGAAAGCATTACCGACAATGTATACCGGTATGCTTCCAAAGGTAATTATTACAGCTGTGCTTCCGATGCTTTTGAGCAGATACACACTCTTTTAGCCGGTCAAAAGATTGCACAGCCCATGAAGTACATCAGTAATATCCTGCTCGCTTTGATTCTTGCCGCGCTCATCAATTATTTTCTGGCAATGCGTACAGCGGGTTCGGCAAAGGCATCTTCCAGGGAAATACTTAATTCCATTTCCACCCAGTTTGCCTTTAACAATCCACAGAGGATACTAACAAAACAAGACAAAGTTTACAGTCCTCCATCAAGCAGCAGCGAAAGTAGTCACCGCAGCAGCAGCGGTCGCAGTTACCGTACCAGCGTCAGAACTTACCGTACCAGCAGCGGTGGAGGCAGTCACCGCAGCGGCGGCAGCAGTCACCGCAGCAGCGGCAGCAGTCACCGCAGCAGTCACCGCAGCGGCGGAGGCGGTGGGCACCGGTTCTAGGACCCTCTCCAGATGTATGGTTACAAAAAGCGCCTTAAATGCCAGTTATTTTCTTTCTGGCATTTAAGCCGACAAGTGCCTGCCATGGGGTTTCGCCCTTCTCTATTTTGCCTCCGGGGTAACTCCCATCCGTCTTTAAACGCTCCGTATCCTCTTTGGGTTTCGAGCATTTTCAATGATAAATATTATTTTATCAGACTTATTTCAATTCCTTGTGTTAGAATGTCATCGCATGCATCAATTTTAATTCTTCGTTGAACGGTTTTTCCATTTTCGAGCAAAATATCTACATTAATAATGGTTTCTGTGATGGCATAAGTACCATTTTTTGTTTTGTAGGCATGTAAGACAATTCCGTATTGCCGAGCATCCTGCTCGTTATAAAGAATAGAATAAGAATTACCAATCAACATTGTAATGACAGAAAAACTTTCGCTTGAGATTATGTTAAGGAAGTTCTCTTTCGATTCATATTCTTTCATCATTTGCAAATACATGTTTGAGTCAAAAGGTATATTTTCTACAAAATATGCTGATTGACTCTTTAAATTCTTCCTACTTATTTCTGTATCAGAACAGGTTAATGTGATTACATCAATATTCTTTCCATCAAAATAAAACGAAAGATTAATGTTAGCTTCAAAATCTTCTTCAACAGAAGAAACCATATACGACACATCTGCCGCTAAGTATGAAGATGTTACTTCATCCGACAAATCAATATGATTTCCTTCCGCAGCATAAACAGTAATTGTAACCGGAGACTCAATTCGAATAAGATTAACAGCAAAAACCCCAATAAAAATCAAGCATACTGCAGAATAAAAAATCCTTTTTTTCTGTAATTTCTGATTTCTTTTTTGACATTCTTCCACTAATTCGTCTACAGAAAAATGTTTTATTTCCAGTTCATTTAGAAACTGGTGGTATCGATTCATGTTCATATTCTTCCTCCATTATTTTTTTGAGTTTCTTTCTTGCTCTATGTAATAATGACATCACAGTATTTTCTTTTATCTTTAAAGCATCGCTTATTTCATGCACAGAGAGTTGTTCATAGTAATATAAATGTATTACAATTCTATATTTCGCTGGCAACTCCATCACTGCATATGTGACATCAGAGTTATCTTTCAAATCCATGTCATATATTGCAGGTACCACATCGTACATAGTCCGGTATTTTAATTTGCGGAAATACTTTTTACATTCATTAATGGTTACTCGTATAATCCATGCTTTTTTATGCTCGTTATTTGCGTATTCATAGGAAGATGTGATATAAGTAATTAGTACGTCCTGCAAAATATCCTCGGATACTGCGTAATTTTTCGTGTAAGAAAATGCAATTTTATAAATGAGTGCAGAATACTGTTCCACTGTTGATTCTATATCATTTTTGCTTTTTTCTATTTTCATTTAGATATTCACCCTTTCTATGTCTAACATCCACAAACAACTCAAAATATTGCAAGCTATATAAAAAATGAAATTTTTTTCCTGCCAGAATTGACATCCATTTAAATATATTATAACATCTCTATAGGGGAATTTAATCTATTATTGATTTTTGAGAGGGGAATCATACGAAAAAACATCTAAAATTATTTTCTTTATTATTGATTTTATCTGCGACATTGTTCTGCAATACAAGTACTGTTTTAGCATCAGCCCAATACCCTAATAGTGAAGATTTAGTATTTGTATCAGACGGATATACAGAAGAGGGCGTATATTATACCATTTATGAGGATACCTCTGACACAAATAACACTGGTATCATGCCACTAATAGTCGTTTCAAAAGAAAAGACTGTTTGGGTTACATATAGTGATTACGTTTATACGTTTCCAACTGTTATTGAATATTCATATTCCGATCCAGATTATAATATAATTATGAGCGGTACACTTCATGTGAAATCATGGTTTTGCGAAAATGGTATGACATATGTGTCTTATTCAGGAATAGTAATCGGTCACCTTTAAGCGTTTGCATTATACCGCTGGGAAAAGTTAACTCCAGAAATGCCAAGATTTTTCAGATATTCCAGCTTATCCGTTATCCCCCTGCAAATCTCCTCATAAAAATCTCTATAAGACATGTTTTTCCCATCATTCCGCTCTCTTACTTTTACCCGCTTCTCCTTATCATAAAATCCATCCTCCAGGAAATATTTCTTCTCCTCACCTTCCCAAATATGACTTCTCCATTTCCTCTTCGGGAGATTTCATATACAAGGACATATCTATTAGATGTATCGTCACAAAAAACGCCTTAAATGCCAGTTACATACTTTCTGACATTTAAGACGCTTTCTTTTTATATAAAAGGCTAAACCCAGGGAATCCCCAATTCTTTTTTCCCGTTCTTAAGCCAGATCGGACTCCCCTGTTTCCCTATTGCACTTCCATATACATATTCACCAATCCAGCACCCCGAATCTTCCCGCATGAATTCAGCATAACCATAACGTTCTCTGCTTCCGCCCACAAGCAGATAATGGGTGATTGCCCGCTCATCCCTATAAGTATAAGTAAAAGCTTTGGTGTTGGAAATTTTATCTGTTATATCTACATTTTCTCCATTTGCAGTAAAATAAAGCCTTCCATTCCTATATACTGCCGGAATGCTTTCTGCATAATCCCGGACCATACCGCCCGCTATAAGCATCAGCACCATAACAACCACCGCCGCGATACATCCTATCATCCATACATAATTGGTACTTGGTTCATTCAAATGTTCCTGCATAAAAAGTCAGCCTCCCTTTCATGTCCTATATATTAGACGCAGAAAGAGGGCTTTTGGTGACAAGAATTTTCACTTTTTTGTTGCATCCATTAGTCCGCACAGGGCAGGTAAATATACCAACGTCGTCGCGCTCCCGCTCCATAAA
>CAYOED010000005.1:0-79855 GCA_964402925.1 uncultured Lachnospiraceae bacterium
AGACCTCTCTATCAATATAGGCTTAATTTATAGTTTTATAATATAGCCTTGAATCTCTCAAGTCCGCTGCTGCCCGCAGAAAACGTCATTTCGCTTGACGGTTTTCATATGGCAGCCCAGAAAGTATTTGAGTGAGCTTGCCCAATTTATGGCTGCAAGGCTCTGGCGTAAAATCGGCAATTTCACTTACGGAATGGTTCACAGACAGGGAAAAATCGCCATGGATGGCGATTTTAGGAGCCATAAGGCAGGATGCCGTCTGGCTCCGACCCGTCCGGTTTGAATTACATATATCCATTCCGTTAGTGAAATCCGATTTGTAGACGAGACTTGCAACCATAAATTGGGTTGGCTCACTCAAATACTTTCTGGGCTGCCATACGAAAACCGTCAAGCGAAATGACGTTTTCTGCGGGCAGCAGCGGACCTCCCCCTACTCTTTTCCGTCCCAGCAGTAGGTGCAGAGTTTGGTTCTGTCGATTCCTACTGATTCTATCATGTCATCTAACCGATGATATTTCAGGGAAGTAAAGTTAAGCTGTACGCCGATTCTCCTGATCATCTCCTGATACTCCGGTGTCTCCGGGTTTGAATAGGCGCTTAAGTTCACGTTCTTTCCGTCCCCTTCCATTTCCTTGATGATTCTTCTTGTGATCAGATCCATCTCCGATGTGGAACGGGAGAAATTAAGATACTTACATCCGTATAAAAGCGGCGGACAGGCAGGTCTTATGTGGACCTCCTTTGCACCGCTCTGATAAAGAAATTCCGTTGTTTCCCGAAGCTGGGTTCCCCGGACGATAGAGTCGTCGATGAGCAGAAGGCTCTTATCCTGAATCAGGTCATGGACCGGTATCAGCTTCATCTTGGCAATCAGATTTCTCTGGCTCTGTATGGTAGGCATAAAGGACCTTGGCCAGGTAGGCGTATATTTTATAAAAGGTCTGGAAAAAGGAATCCCTGACTCATTAGAATATCCAATTGCATGAGCAATACCCGAATCCGGCACACCCGCCACATTGTCGGGGGATACATCATCCCTTTTGGCAAGGAGCGATCCGCAGTTGTAGCGCATCTTTTCTACACTGATGCCCTCATAGGAAGAGGAAGGATAACCATAATATACCCACAAGAAAGTACAGATTTTCATATCCGTCCCAGGCTTTACCAGCGTCCTTACTTCCTCCGGTGTTACAATGGCAATTTCGCCGGGTCCCAATTCCCGCTCTTCTACATAGCCCAAATTAAGATAAGCAAAATTCTCAAACGAAATGCAATGCCCATCTTCCTTTTTTCCGATTGCAACCGGTGTCCTTCCCATTTTATCTCTTGCCACATAAATGCCTTTCGGTGTCAGCAGCGCAAGGGTCATAGAACCATCTATCAATTCCTGGGCGTAGGTAATACCTTCAATCAGATTATCCTTCTGATTGATGATTGCCGCCACCAGTTCTGTAGCATTGATATCACCGCCGCTCATTTCCAGGAAATGTGTATGACCCATGGTAAAGATCTTCTTTACAATTTCATCCATATTGTTGATTTTTCCAACTGTCATGATGGCATAAGTCCCATGATGAGACCGCACCAGAAGAGGCTGGGGCTCATAGTCAGAAATACAACCGATTCCAAGAGTTCCATGCATCTCATTTACATCCTTATCGAACTTGGTACGAAAAGGTGCATTTTCAATATTGTGGATTGCACGGTCAAAACCATTTTCATTACTATATACAGCCATTCCCGCTCTTCTTGTTCCTAGGTGGGAATGATAATCGGTACCGAAAAACAAATCAAATACACAGTCTTTCTTTGAAGCTACTCCAAAAAATCCGCCCAAAAGTCATGCCTCCTTAAACATTGATTTCCGCCTTTATGCCGAGCAGGCTCTTATTTCTTTCTAAAATAGGATGAATCACCTGAGCAAGGAACTTTTCTACCTGCTCTTTGGCACGTCCCACATACCTTGACGGCTCCATGGTCTTTTGCAGATCTTCCAATGTCATATTAAAAGCAGGATCCGCGGCAATCAACTCAAGAAGATTATTTTCTTTTCCTTCCACCTTCACATTCTTTCCTGCTTCCATGGAAAGTTCTCTTATCTTCTCGTGGAGTTCTTGCCTGTTTCCGCCCATCTTTACCGCATCCATCATGATATTTTCGGTTGCCATAAACGGTAATTCACTCATCATGTGCTTTTCAATGACCTTCGGATAAACCACAAGCCCGTCCACTACGTTCAGGCAAAGATCCAAAATACCATCTACTGCCAAAAATCCTTCCGGAATAGAAAGGCGCTTATTTGCAGAATCATCCAGCGTTCTTTCAAACCACTGGGTGGCAGAAGTAATTGCAGGATTTAATGCATCGATCATCACGTATCTGGAAAGAGAGGCAATTCTTTCACTCCGCATGGGATTTCTCTTATAAGCCATGGCTGAGGAACCAATCTGACTCTTTTCAAACGGCTCTTCCACTTCCTTCAAGTGCTGCAGCAATCTGATATCATTGGACATCTTATGGGCGCTTGCCGCAATACCTGCCAGTACATTTAAGACTCTGGTGTCCACTTTACGGGAATAAGTCTGTCCCGAAACCGGATAGCACTCTTTAAATCCCATTTTCTCTGCAATCATGGGGTCGATTTTATCAATTGTTGCCTGATCCCCATTAAAAAGTTCCAGAAAGGATGCCTGTGTACCGGTAGTCCCCTTTGATCCAAGAAGCTTCATACCGGAAAGCACATACTCAAGATCTTCCAGATCAAGCATGAACTCCTGCATCCAGAGCGTCGCCCTCTTGCCTACTGTGGTGGGCTGGGCAGGCTGAAAATGTGTAAATGCCAGCGTGGGCTGGGTCTTGTATTTATCTGCAAAGGATGCCAGCTTAGAAAGCACATTTACCAGCTTCCGCTTTACAAGTCTGAGTGCTTCCGTCATCACGATAATGTCTGTATTATCCCCCACATAGCAGCTGGTAGCGCCAAGATGGATAATGCCTGCCGCTTTAGGACATTGTTTTCCGTAAGCATATACATGGCTCATGACATCATGACGCACTTCCTTTTCTCTTGCCTTTGCCACATCGTAATTGATATCGTTCGCATATCTTCTCAATTCATCAATCTGTTCCTGCGTGATAACAGGTTTTCCGTCCTGCGAAAGACCAAGTTCCATTTCTGTTTCCGCCAGGGCGATCCATAATTTTCTCCAAGTCCTGAACTTCATGTCAGGTGAAAAGATATACTGCATATCCTTGCTTGCATACCGCTCAGACAAGGGACTTACATATCTATCTGTACTCATCACAATCCTCCTACTCATCCTTTTCAGTGATCGAACTCGCCTCTGATATCCTCTGCTGGCGGTTCCATCGGGTACTTCCCATTGAAGCATCCCTTACAGATGCCTCTGTTTTCCACAATTTCATGCAGCCGCTCTTCCCGCAGATATCCAAGTGAATCGGCTCCAATAATACTGCAGATTTCCTCCACAGAACGATTATACGCAATCAGCTGCTCTCTGGCAGGAACATCTGTCCCAAAATAACAAGGCCATAAAAAAGGCGGTGAACTGACTCTCATATGTACCTCCTTGGCGCCTGCCTCCCTGAGCATATGTACGATTCTGTCTGAAGTCGTGCCGCGCACAATGGAATCGTCAATCATAATGATCCGCTTCCCCTCCACTGCCTCCCTTAAGGCATTGAGTTTTACCTGTACGCTGCTTTCCCTGCTCTTCTGCTTTGGCTTTATAAAGGTTCTGCCCACATAGCTGTTTTTGACAAATGCCTGTCCATAGGGGATGCCGGACTGTAAGGAATAGCCAAGTGCCGCACAGTTGCCCGATTCCGGCACACCGACCACCAGGTCAGCCTCAACCGGCGAATCTATTGCCAGAAATTTTCCGGCAAGCATCCGGGAATTATAAACACTCATTCCATCAATATAACTGTCCGGTCTTGCAAAATAAATATATTCAAACACACATCTCGCATGCTGCTCTTTCGGAATACACATGCTCTTATCAGACTCAATTCCCTTTTCCGGGGAAATTGTAACGATTTCTCCCGGCTCTACATCTCTTATAAATTGTGCGCCCACAGTATCGAGGGCACAGGTCTCAGATGCCAGAATATATGCGTTATCTCTCTTTCCGATACAAAGAGGTCTGAATCCAAAAGGATCCCTTGCCCCAATCAATTTCCGGGGAGACATGACGATAAGAGAATATGCCCCCTTGATCTTCTGCATGGCACGTCCCACTGCTTCTTCCACCGTCTTTGAGTTCAGACGCTCCCGTGCAATGTGATATGCGATAACCTCCGAATCTATGGTAGTCTGGAAAATCGCTCCGGTATACTCCAGCTCTCTTCTAAGTTCCGGCGCATTGATCAGATTTCCGTTATGGGCAAGTCCAAGCGTTCCCTTTACATAATTCAGTACCAACGGCTGTGCATTTTCCCTTGTGGAACTTCCTGCTGTGGAATATCTGACGTGCCCCACGCCAATATCTCCTTTAAGCCTTTCTAAAATTTCCGGGGTAAAAGCTTCATTCAAAAGCCCCATATCTTTGGCACTTAATACTTTTCCCTTTGGACCTGCGGTATCGCTGACTGCAATACCGCAGCTTTCCTGTCCTCTATGCTGCAGGGCAAACAAACCATAATATATAGTGGAAGCCACATCTGTGCCGTCAAAATCATAGACACCGAAAACGCCGCATTCTTCACCCAGTTTATCTGATGATAAGCACCGACTCTTCTCCACTTCACATCCTACTTCCAGTTCTACAATGTTGTCTTCTTTTTTCATGAATATTCCCCCTGCGACTTTCGCAGCGCTTGTTACAGACCCAAACGCTTAAACACTTCGTTATAAGCTTCCTCAACGTTTCCAAGATCTCTGCGGAAACGGTCCTTGTCCAGCTTTTCATTCGTATTTACATCCCAGAGACGGCAAGTATCCGGTGAGGTCTCATCAGCCAGAAGGATTTCTCCATGGAAACGGCCGAACTCGATCTTAAAATCAATCAGTTTGATATCCGCCTGAAGAAAATATGCCTTTAAGACTTCATTCACCTTGAATGCATATTTTTTAATTACCTCAATCTCTTCCCATGTGGCAAGCCCCAGTGCAACAGCAAAATAACTGTTGATTAAAGGATCGCCCAATTCATCATTCTTATAGCTGAATTCAATGGTCGGCTCCTTAAAAGGCGTTCCCTCCGGCACGCCGAGGCGCTTTGAAAAGCTTCCGGCAGCCACATTACGGATAATCACCTCAAGAGGTACGATTTCCACCTTTTTAACTGCTGTTTCTCTATCGCTTAACTCTTCGATCAAATGTGTAGGCACCCCTTCTTTTTCCAGAAGCTTGAACACATGATTGGTCATGCGGTTGTTGATCACGCCTTTTCCTACAATAGTTCCCTTCTTTTCACCGTTGAATGCAGTAGCGTCATCCTTATAATCCACGATTACTACATCGGGATCCTCGGTTGCAAATACTTTCTTTGCCTTTCCTTCATAAAGCTGTTCTTTCTTTTCCATCGTTTCCTCCATTTCCGCCGCCTTTGCGGCAATATCATGTTTTTATGATTGAAATTTTCCTATAAACTCTCTGACTCTTTCCTTATCGGATGAAAAAATTTCCTCCGGCGTCCCTTGGGCCTGAATGATTCCCTGCTCCATAAAAATAATCCTGTCTGACAGTTCTCTGGCAAACTGCATCTCATGAGTCACGATGATCATAGTCATATGTTCCTTTGCCAGCTGCTTGATAACCTTTAATACCTCCCCCGTCAGTTCCGGATCAAGGGCAGAGGTAGGTTCGTCAAAAAACAAAATTTTCGGCTGCAGAGCCAGCGCCCTTGCAATAGATACCCTCTGCTGCTGTCCTCCCGAAAGCTGGTATGGATACGCATCCGCTTTATCGGAAAGCCCCAGCTGATCCAAAAGTTTTTCCGCCCGCTGGATTGCTTCCTTCTTGGGCACCTTGTCCACCCTCATGGGCGCATCTATAATGTTTCGCATAACACTGTAATGAGGGAACAAGTTAAAGTTCTGGAACACCAGACCGAAATGTTTTTCAATCTCCTTTAATTCCTGCTTTCTGGCATATACGCACCTACCATCCTCTTCCCATGCTGCTTTTTCCCCGAGATAAATCAGTTCTCCGCCGTCCATCTTCTCAAGCATGGTGGCACATCTAAGCAGAGTGGACTTTCCTGAGCCTGAAGGTCCTATGATGGATACCACCTCTCCCTTCCGCACGGAGAACGAGATATCTTTGATTACATCAAGTTCATCAAACCCTTTGCTCATATGATTGATTTCCAATAAAATCTCAGCATCCATCCCTTTTCTACCTCCTATTTGTAATAGTCCAAGGCTTTTTCAATCCGTTCCATCGCAAATGCCACCAGGAAATTAAAAATGTAGTAAAACAGGCCGGCAATCATGAGCGGCACCATACTGGTATCTTTTGCCGCAATCTGTTTTGCAATGGTAAACATTTCTGCCTGGGCAAGCACAAATGCCAGAGAGGTATCCTTTACCAGTGTGATTGTTTCATTTGTAATAGACGGCATGATACGTTTAATGACCTGAGGAAGTATAATCAGGAAAAAGGTCTGTACCTTATCATACCCCAGCACTTTAGCTGCCTCATACTGTCCAACGGCAATGGATTCAATGCCGCCCCTGTATATCTCAGCAAAATAGGCCGCATAATTGATACTGAAAGCAAGAATAATCGCAGGGAAACGATACCCCCGCAGATTTGCACCAAACAAGTAATAAGGTGCAAAATAGACTACCAAAAGCTGTAACATCAATGGCGTTCCCCGCATAATAGATATGTATAATTTGGAAATCCCTCTCAGGATTCCATTCTTTGACATTCTTCCAAAACATACAATCAGACCAAGAGGCAGTGAAAAAAGAAGGGTCAGGAAAAATATTCCTGCTGTAGATAACATCCCCTTTCCCAGCTGCATTAACATGGTTCCTACACTCATTTGTTCTTATTCTCCTACCAGATATTATCCCGTCCGGGAGTAAAATGCTTTAACTTCCTATAAGGAAAATAAGGCAGAAAAAACAACGGATGAGACGCATCTTTGCGTATCATATAGTTATAAATTCTGCCCTAAATCACTTTATTTACCAAGACATACGCTGCCTTCCAGACCGTATTTTTCAGCTATTTCCATGAATTTGCCATCATCTGCCATCTCAAGCAGGGTAGATTCAACCTTATCCTTCAACTCGTCGTTTCCAAGAAGGAATCCAACACCATACTGTTCTGTTGCCAGTCTTTCATCCATGATGATGTAGCCATCTCCCCTGGACTTGATCTGATAATCCGCAACACCTATATCAATCGCCAGAGCATCAATGGCACCTGCTTCCAGATCCATAAAACCTGTATTATAGTCAGCGTATTGAGTCAATTCTGCAAAGGTCGCTGCAAGATCTGCTGCATCTCCCTCTAGGGCTGCCAATGCAGAAGAGTCCTTCTGGACACCTACAAGCTTGCCAGCAAGATCGTCAAAAGAAGCAATCCCGGCATCTGCCTTAACCACGAACACCTGGCTGTTATCCACATAAGGCACTGACCATGTGTACGCATCTTCACGACCATCCATCGTAAAACCATTCCAGATACAGCTAATAGAACCGGAAGAAAGCTCCATATCCTTTGAATCCCAGTCAATGGGCTGTTTTACCAGTTCCCATCCTCTGCGCTCACAGACCTCAGCTGCCAGTTCAAGGTCAAATCCTGTATACTCTCCATTATCATCCATGTAGCCATAGGGTGGAAATTCTGCATCAAAGCCGACTGTAAAAACAATCTTGTCGTCTGCCTGTGTCATTCCATCTGCTTCTGGTTCTGTTTCTGCTTCTGTTCCTGTCTCATTTGCAGCCTCTGTTTCCTGTGCTGTTTCCTCAGCCTCTTTCGAAGATGATCCGCAGCCGGAAAGCAATCCCATGGTCATAGCTGTTGCTGCAAACAGTGCGATAAATTTTTTCATATTCTCTCCTCCATTTGTCACAAAGCACTTTACACGATACTGCACTTTGCTATCATAATAAAGTGCGTTTTTCATACGTTTATCATGCTATCATGCTCCCAAATAGAAGTCAAGAAAAATCCTCTTCATACTGCCCCACAATATCTAATATTTCTTTGGCATACTCCGGGTAGCTTTCAGCAAGATCCTTTATCTCAGCCTGCGCTTTGCCCGCTATCACTTCTTTATTATAATCCATACGCCTTCTGAGGGACTGCCTTCTGATTATAAGGTTATGACGGATTTCCACCATCTCTTTTCTGTCAAGAATCGCTTCTGTCTGATGCAGCCAGATCATCGGGTCCTTTATCTGATAGCGGCGAAGCACATGCAAAAGCTCTTTCTGACACTGATCCAACTGTCTTTCCGCCTGTTCATAAATACGCCGCTCTGCCTTTTCCTGCTGGTACTGCTGCCAGCTTTTCCCAAGTTCGCTGGCGCTGGATACATTGTACTTCATGTAGAGATAATCAAGCAGATGGGTATTATTGACATACCGTATTTTCACCGTGTTCTGAAGTCTTATAATACGATTAATCCCATTTTCCACCTGAGACAGTTCTCTCACCGAATCATTGTGTTTGATAAAAATCGCCGTGATAGCAATCGCCCCCACTGCTGCCACAGCCAGATATCCCAGCTTTGCATTCATATCAAAACCAAACTGCAGGATGAACAAAAGCAAAATACATGCAATCACAGCAACCGTGCATACAACAGTCATTGATCTCGTATCAGCTATGATCCGGCGCAGCTCATTTCTCCTGAAAAGATACGCATGCTTTTCTCCATCCAGCTTGCGCAGATCTCTCTTGATAAAATCCTGATATTCTTCTGCCTGAGTCAGCTTCTCCAGACTCTCCTGAATCTCCTCTTCCAGGCGCTCCATCTGATGATATGCTTCATCGCCCATCCGATTCTTTCTCTCTTTATAGCCGGATTGCTGCTGCTCCAGGGCATCGATCTTTTTGGCACATTCCATAAGCTCCGCCATCTCTTCCTCCGGCAGAGCTTCAATTTCCTCCATATCCTTTAAATAGGCAGTGACCATGTTATATTCAAATTGAAGATTTTCAAGCTCTCTTGATGCCTCTGCAATCTGCTCAAGACAGCCTATCACATATTCCTGACGCTGGTTCTTGTCATTGATCTGATAATCTTCCCTGTCATAGACAACCTCATTCCAATCCTCAATCTCAAATTCAGGCACTTCCTGTTTCTTTTTCCATTGCAGCAGTTTCTTTATCAAACCCATATTTCTTGTTTTCCTATCTGTTTTTGTTTTACTGTCCGACCAGCTCCCTGTACTCATTCTTTTTGCTGGAAATAATCTTATCGATTTCTTCATAATAAGAGGCAACATTGCCCTCATCTTTATAAATCTTAAGTGCAGACAACATTCTGTTTTCCTCCGATGCTTCGAACTCGCCTTTTGCTGTCTCCAGTTTCTTTTCCACCTGCAAAGACAGATTATGATATTCTCCATGCTCTGCAATAAAAGCAATATAAGCGCTCTCAGGCATATGCATCCTCTGGGCTGTCAAGTATTGCACACCCGACTCGTTGTTGCCGGTCATATGATATGCCTTTTTAAAGTACCGCGCTGCCATCTCAAACTGGAACAGACTTGCATAAGCTACTCCCATATTGTGGCAGATAGGCGGTTTTAACGCACTTTCCGTTTCCGGCAGCTGCATAAGCAGTCGATCGTACTCCTCTAACGCCAGACTGGGCCTTGCATTTTTCAGAAGGAAATCAGCCTGTCTCTTTTGCCTTTCATAATCATTGATTCCCGCATTGCTTTGAAGCACATCCTCTATCTTCTTCTTTTCCTCCGGCGTGCAGTAATTTACATAATCCATAATGACACTGACAAAGATTCCCGGCTGACTGCCTTTATGAAATAAATTGAGCAGCTGATGACTGAGTTCTGTAAGACCGCATTCCTTGTCCAGCCATTCCGCAAGCCCTTTGTCCATGATATCTCGATTAATCATAAAAGGGTTGCTGGCAAAAAGATAACAAAGTTCCTCAACACAATATACACTGGCACATATACTCTCAAGATAGTATGGATTTTCGGCATACTTCCCCGTACATAATAAAATTCTGCCCATAAACTTCCTAAACCTTTCCCAAAAATTCTTTATGAAATCATGATCGTCTGAGTCCACGCTTTGCCGCTGGATTTAAACAATTCTCCAAATCCCATATCTTCTATTGTGATTGCTGCCTGACCTACGGCAGTCATCTCAATGTGCACGTTCAGTCTGGTTGTTCTCTTAGGCCGTTCCGGCAGCCCCTCCAGCGTCAATATCCTGTTCGTCACATTTCCGCCAGTCAGCGGAGTGACCACAAAATCCACTGTATTTCCGCTTTCCAGAATCAGATCAAAGTCCGCCTCCGCCTCATACCAATTGGTTCCTGCATCCAAAACAGCGTAGTAGGAATCTTCTCCCCGCCGCAACGCTCTTATCCCTATGTTGGATTTCAGTTTATCAGTTCCCAGATATACATATTCTTTCCACTCCATGCTGGGATTTAAACGTTCCATCATTCCATAACATGCACCTTTGCTGTACAGATTATTTCCCTGAAAGACCCGTCGGTTCCTGCACAGGAATTTTAAAGACTCCTTTGCCCAGTTCTCTTTAAATCCATCACCCAGCAAAAATACGGTAGAAACCATTTTCTCATTCAGGTCTTCCTGTGCAATGCCCAAAAACAACTGATCCAATTCCTCCATCTGCTGCTTTTTGGCTTCCTCGTCTTCTCTCCAGACTCTCCGTCCCATCTCTGGATAATCTGTCTGCTCAATGAACACCACCTTAGGCGTGGTCCTGGAATTGCACTCCAGGCACAAACTCTTAAGGGTCTCATGATATTCATATATTACAACGTCATTTTTCCACAACTCCCTGTTCTGATGAAGGGTATAGGCATAAAAACTCTCCATATGGCTTTGGAAGCAGATATGCGAAGCGCTAAGCTTAAGTCCTGCCGCCACCTTTTCCAGCACATCAACCATCCGCGGCGTGAGTTCCTCTACCGTGAACATAAATGCTTCTATCTGATTCAAAGGAACGCGAAGGCTAAGAAGAGAAAGACTTCTTTTCACGAACAACGTCAAAAGGGCTGCCGGATCATAAGCTTCCCCTTCCACCATGACATCCTCACCGCGCTGTACCAGAGCAATCAGGTCCTCCACCAGAATGCCTTCTTCCTCTTTTGCAAACTTAATAGCCTCTTTCCCATAATACCACTGCCCTACACCTCTCCTTTTACAGAGAAGCGCCGGGATATTATATTGCTCCGTACCCGCCACAGCAGAAACCGTCTCCGGCTCTGTCTCTTCCAGTCCGCAATAACTGATCTGGGCAAAGTTCCGCCCAAGATCATAGCCAACGACCACTTTTTTATAATTCTTTTTTCCTGTCTGGTCTTTCTGAACCTGAAACATCTCTATACCCCCTGCATACTGCTGACCATGTCCGCGATGCTTTTCTTGAACTTCCCCCTGACATCAGAGCATATGGAACAACTCTTTTACAATATGATCCTGCTCAAAATATTCGTACAGCAGATCCTCCATGGTATCGTAATCATGCAGATTTCTTCCTATTGCAATATCATTCAGCATCGTATACTTGTTTTCACGCTGCTCTCTTACCGTATCATTCCGACTAAGTGTCCCGCTTTCTGTCAGATATTCTTTTCCGTTTTCTATTTCTGTAATATAATACTGCAAATGCTCACCGAAGAAAAGGATAAACTCCTTGACGCATACACCGCCGAACATATCCTTCATCTCTTCCTTCACATATTCCCCTTCTGTACCTTCTTCTTTTTCCATCAGATAATGGATCACCGCCTTGTTTCCATCTTTGATGCGGTATTCCACCATAGTCTTGTCCATGAACCGGCGCATGAAGGTAATATTATCCGCATATTCTTTAAAATAAGGAAAATAAATATTCTGCATCAATATTTCCCGCAAAAATACAAGCAGAGCGCGCGATATGTGTTCATCTACCAGTTTCTTGTTCTCCGCATAATACTTTGTATAAGCAAGCTTACATACAAGCGGGATCTCCTCCTGCCTGTTGATTACTCTCTGCATATCTTCCAGTACAAATTCACTGGTCACTTTATCCTGAACAAAATAATCATAAGCACTCTGGGCAAGAAAGGCCAGTTCCACCTCTGTTTTTGCTCCCCCGGATATATATTTTCTGAAAATCTCCGCTCCTTCACCCACAAAGGCTCCTGTGTAAAGCATCTGTATCAGTATCCGCTCACAGAGTTCATAGGTATCTACTCCAAAGGCATCCGCAGCTTTCCAGACATCCCGCATTTCCTTACAGGTTCCTCTGAAATACGTACACAGATAACGAAGAAGATTTTCATCATATTTACCGGCTTTAAATGCCATAGATACCAGCATGGTCATCGTATCGTCTTCTGTCATCCCTTCAAGCGCCAGCAGCCTGCTGCACAGTCTCACGATCAGCTTTGCTTCTATACCTTCTCCGCCGCGAAGCTGTATCCAGTCGTAGGCCTTCTCATACATTCCTCTAAGAACCATAAAGCGCACAATCTGGGCGAAGCAATGACCCTCAATCTGTTCAGGAGACAATTCCTTCAGATAATCGTCCAATTCTTTCATCCAATCCTGATCATAGTAGAAATGAATCAGCTTCATTCTGATTTCCCGTTGAACCGCCTCCACCACCTGCTCGGACTGCGTAATGCGTTTCATATAGGCAACATTGTTTTCATTGATCTGGGCCATCTCTTTTCCTTTTTCACAAATCCATAGATCAAAATGAATACAGTCCGCAACATAAGGCGCAATCATAGACGCGATTTTATCCGGCATAAGAAGCCGCTCCATGATATATTCTTCTCCTCTGCAATACCGGTTTCCTCTGATGTCCTCCAAAAGCAGCTGACAGTCACTGCCGTAAACAGGAATGTAAACCTCCCTGCCAGTGACGGGATATACCACTTCCTGCTTTTCCTTTTCATACACCAGAATCACTTTTCTTATGTCCCTGCGCATAACCGTAAGCTGATGCATAAAAAGCACTGTGGAAAGCCCCTTTGCAGTTTCCTCCGTAATCATCGTCGGAGTGATTAGATTTTTATATAGGTATGCCAGATATTGATTATTTTTCCCTTTCAAAATCTGAAACACCACAAAACGTTCTATCTGCTCCCGATAACTCTCATATAGTTCCGGATATTGTGCTTTATTCCGATGAATATAAGCATAGAGAAAAGAATTATGCAGGCTATCCAGATTACTGTCAAATGCAAAATACATCAATACAATCTTAGGAATCTCTTTCTCCGGCGTGAGCTTTAAAGACATCATATAATACTCATAAAGCCTTGTGATTCTCAGTTCTTTTTCGATGCCTTTTTCATACCATGGGAAGGCGAATTCTTCCGTCACATTTCCCTTAATCAGTAAGGTACATATTGCCTGAAGCACTTCATCGGTAGGCACTGCTTTATAGCAGCTTTTTAAAATGAAAAACAATCTTCCGGAGTAATTTTTCTGTTTTCCCGCCAGATAAACCACCTGTTCAATCACACCCGGTGTCAAAAGTTCCTTTTTGGCTGCATAATTCAGAACCTGCAGTTCAAAAGAAGCAAGCTTCATAAGGAGTGTAGGATTTGCCAGAATCAGATTCCATGCCTCTATGTAGATAACAGGACTTTTACACCCCTGCATGCACTGATCCTCTAAAATGATCCACTTTCTGGAGGCGCTCCTCGTGTAGTCCTCTGCCAGATACAAAAGCAGCCATGCAATCTTCCAGTTATCAGAATTCTGTGTAAAAATCCGTTCCACCTGCCCCGCCACTTCATCTATATACTCTTCCTGCCTGTTAAGCAAGGTTGTCAGATAAAGATGATAGCAGTACAAAGTCGGTTCAAAATGACCTTCCAATTCCTTCGACACCTGCTCCAGAAACCACTGTGCCTCATTGTAACGCTCCTCCGTAATCAGGAGCTGTACCTGAAACAATTTGGCAGCCATATCCCGGTCATCCATCTGGATTAATTTATCAACCAGCTCTCCCGTTTCTTTCATCCATGAAGCAGCGCTGATCTTTCTGGTACGAAATGCCTCATAATACTGCATCAATTCCATGATCATATGCTTCCGCTGCCTGCGCATTCCCAGCACCTTTGTGGTCACTGATTTGTTTATGACCGTAATCTGTGCTGTAAGAGAAACATAAGGATTGTACAAATGAATGGTGCCATAATTCCTGCCTTCATGAAGTCGTTCTTCCGAAATGTAAAAAGGCAGTCTGTAACAATTTCCTAGGAAGTCCTCATCCCGGATCACTTCCTTTTCCAAAACAAGAAAATCTCCCTCTTTCTCTACAAAGAGCTCTGAATATCCCCATCCATTCCGATTGATGATCAGCCGTCCCTCTTCCATATTGACCGGATTGTCCATCCGGATTTCCGATTCCTCAAGCAAGAACTGAACCTTCTGTTTCTTTTTGATTTCCAGCAGAAACTCTTCCACATTCTGTTCTCTTCTGCTGCCTGCCGCAAGTCCTTTGTATATTCCGTAATACTGCCTGTCCACACCGGTAAAAACACGTTCAAATTCCTCGGAGTAAAACAGTCCTACCGCTTCCTCCCAATTGGTTCTGGCAAGATTGGCAAAATGAAACAGATTTTTGATATTTCCAAGCTCTGACCGAAGCGCCCTTGAAACAATCTTTACATCATAAGGGACATAGTATTCCCCCTGATTGGAAATAATGCGGAATTCTCCTTTTATGGTGTCCCCTTCTGTCATGCCGGAAGCATCAAAAAAATACAGGATTTCCTCCTTGGGACCGGAAAACCGGTTTACCAGACACTTCATACGTAATCTGGTAGAAGATACGACTCCTTCCGTCACCTCGTTTTCAGGACCGAATATGGTGAAACTCCCTTCATAGTTTTCTCCCTCATGCAGAGAAAGTTCAATAACAGGATCCGAAAAATCCAGAGAACGAATCCCTCTATTAAAATTTCCTTCCAAGATTTTTTCTATTGTATCCTGCACGCTGCCATTCCTCCAGTTGCATGTTTCTCGTCCGTAATATTTATTATTAGTATACCATCATTCCCTTGTTTTTCGCAACAGAGGCGGTGAAAAAAGAAAACGGAGGAAGGTTGGAATGAGGCTCACAGGATGAAGGGGAGCGCTGGGGGCAGATGGATAGATGGAAGGGCAGTGTACCTCTCGTCACCGCGCTCTCGCTCCATAAAAACGCAGCAGTGCTAAGTTCGGAAGAACCTCACTAAGCACTGGCGTTTTTATAGGGGTTCCTCGAGGAACACTGCCCTTCCATCTATCCATCTGCCCCCAGCGCTCCCCTCCATCCCGTGCAGGTGTTTCCTATCCGGTACTTCCACTTTCATTTTTGGGGATAGTATCTTTAAATGCCGTTACAATCATCCGCCGGGTTCGGAGATGCGGCTTACGCCTACGTAGATGTTGGAGATGCTGTACCAGGTGGGATAATCTATGATTCCGGACTGGGGGAGGTTGAAAATTCTCTGGAAAGCTTTTACTGCTTCGGCGGTAGCCGGTCCGTAGATTCCATCTGCGGAGACGGTGGGGATTGCAGGGTAGTTTTGGGCTATGCGGTTCAATTGTTGCTGGATTTGTCTTACTTTCTCGCCGGAGGCGCCTATGTTCAGGTTATAGCCCGGGAAGGATGAGGGCACGCCGGCAACGCTCTGGGCTGTGTTGATATACATATCGCTTCCATAATAATAGTGGATGATGTCAATTGCAGAATAGCCTTCTTCTCCGAGGTATTTGGAGCCCCACTGGCTTAAGCCGTTGCAGGTGACTCTTCTGCCGTCGCAGTAGGATGTAAAGATTGGCTGGCGCACGCCTGGTCTGGATAAGTAGTTGGCAAAGACACTGTCTACGATTCTGTCTATATTTTCGTAAAAGTTTCTTCCGTGAATCCACTTCTGGTCGTAAGCTGTAGAGGATGTAATTGTAAAGTTGTAGCCTTTGTTGCGATACCACTCTGTATAGACCCTGTTTAAGGTAAAGGACATGATTGCAAGGGTATTTGCATAAATAGCACTTTCTGGCCAGGTGGCATAGATTTCTGAGGAAACAACGTTTTTGATATAATCCCGGTATTTGACATAATAGTTGGCAGCTGTGGAATCGTCAGGAACACCGTCATGAACGACTACATACTCTGGTATCACTACACGGCTAAGTACGATTTCTCCGCTTTCATCCATAGGCTTGATCTCATCTTCAGGAATTTTAGGCGGATAATCCCCATACAGCGTGTGATCCGGTATCACGATTACTTCATCTGTTTCTTCTGTGGTCTCCAAAGGAGTCAGGCTGACCGGCTGCACAGCCGTGACGTCCGGCAGGATTTCTGTTCCTGAAATCATAAGCGGCTCATAGCCGGGTGCCTCGATCTGGATGTTATATTCTGAATAGGGCTGCTGTTCTACAGGTGTCAGGCTATATTCCAAAGGCGGCGCCGGCAGTTCAATCTCCTGTGTCTGTCCTGATGAATCGGTAGTGACCTTCTCTATCGTCACATCCGGCACGCCTGTATAAGAAATTGTCACGATAGCATCCTGTACCGGTATCAATCCTAATGTAGAAGTCACATTGATCTGCAATTTACCGGAGTATGCGCTGTCCACCTGGGCGCTTTTTAAAATATTTTCGGGCATAAAATACCTCTGCATATATACTTATCATATCATATGCAGAGGCATTCAAATCGTTCATACTCTTTTCAGCACTCCGCACTGCGGCGGAGCCTTCTTTTCCTATTTCGTCAGAAGCATCATAATATCATTGCTTCTTGTCACAAACTTGCTCATTGCTTCCGGTTCAAGCGGTGCATGCTGTAAAAGTGCCAGATCATACAGCTGTTCGCAGATCAAATTGACATTGTCACCTTCCGTATGCTCCATAATGTACTGTACCAATGGATGGTTTGCGTTTAATACCAGGGTCTCCCCTTCCTTTCCAAAACCGCCCATGTCCATGCCCGGCATAGAGTACATTTTCATCATATCCTGCATTCTTCTGCTTTCCTCAGAAAGGGTGATCACGGAAGATATCTTTTTGTTTTTCAGCTTTTCGACCTTGATGGTAATCTTATCCTTCTTCAGGACCTTTTTCATCACCTTGCCGATGGCATCTGCTGCCTCTTCCAGTTCCTTTTCCGCCTTTTTGCTTGTCTTTGCTTTGAAGGTGTCTGTAAGATCTGCATCGATTCTCTGGAATTTGATGCCCTCATTTTTTGCTTCCAGCTGGGAAATGAAAGGCTGGTCAATATTGTGAGTCAGAATAACGGCATCCATCTTTGCAGCCTTGAACATGCTGATGTACTGTCCCTGCTGTTTTTCGTCGGTCACGTAATAAATAACCTTTTCTTTCTTTTCTTCCTCTTCTTCGCCTGATTCCTCATCTGTTCCGGTGCTTACTACATTACCGTCTGCATCAACCACCTCGGCAGCCTGAGGCTCCTGTTCCTTCTCCTGCCCCTCTTCGTCATCCTCAAGGTCTGTCTTATTAACCTCCAGGCATTCGGGAAGTGTCAGGTAGGCGCCGTCCAGATTCTTGAACAGAATGTAGTCTGTCATCTTCTCGCAGAACTTGTCGTCCTTAAGGCATCCGAATTTGATAAAAGGACTGATATCATCCCAGTATTTATCATACTCTTCCTTTTCTGTCTTACACATACCGGAAAGCTTGTCTGCCACCTTCTTGGTAATATAATCAGAAATCTTCTTTACAAATCCATCATTCTGCAGAGCGCTTCTTGATACGTTAAGAGGCAGATCAGGACAGTCAATAACACCCTTTAACAGCATAAGAAATTCGGGGATGACTTCCTTGATGTTATCCGCAATAAACACTTGATTGTTGTACAGCTTGATCACACCTTCGATGGACTCATATTCCATATTGATCTTAGGGAAATACAAAATGCCCTTTAAGTTGAAAGGATAGTCCATATTCAGGTGAATCCAGAACAACGGCTCCTTATAATCCTGGAAAACCTTGCGGTAAAATTCCAGGTACTCCTCTTTCGTGCACTCATTGGGATGCTTTGCCCAAAGAGGCATGGTTTCATTTAAAAGCTCGGGACGTCTGATAATCTTATACCGTAATTTATCTTCTTCCTTCTCCGGCTTGATTTCCTCCACTACGGTATCTGTATCCAGCTTTTCCTCTGCATCAATAGTCTGGGTTTCTTTCGTATTCTCTTTAGAAAGATAAATTTCAACAGGCATGAAAGAGCAGTATTTTTTGATGACCTCTCTTGCCTTGTACTCGTTGCAGAATTCCAGTACATCTTCATTTAAGAACAAGGTGATGGTGGTGCCGACTTCTTCTCTTTCGCCCTGCTTCATATCAAATTCTGTGCCGCCGTCGCATTCCCAGTGAACAGGCTGTGCCCCTTCCTGCCAGGAAAGGGTGTCGATATGCACTTCATCTGCCACCATGAATGCAGAATAAAATCCCAGTCCAAAATGACCGATGATCTGATCTTCATTGGTTTTGTCTTTGTATTTTTCAATAAAATCCGTTGCACCGGAAAAGGCAATCTGATTGATGTATTCTTCTACCTCATCCGCTGTCATACCGATACCATTATCGATGAATTTAAGGGTCTTCTCCTCAGGGTTTACCAGCACCTGTACTTTCCCTTTATACTCCTGCGGAAGGGCATATTCTCCCATCATGTCCAATTTTTTCAATTTGGTTATGGCATCGCATCCATTGGATATCAATTCCCTGAAAAAGATGTCATGGTCTGAATATAACCATTTCTTAATAATCGGGAATATGTTTTCACTGTTGATTGATAAGCTTCCGTGTTTCTCTGCCACGATAAATCACTCCTTTTTACTCTTTCCTTCATTTTCCGTATTTCTAAAGCTAGAATTAAGTGTAATTCCCTTTTCTTTAAAAGTCAAGATAAAATTAGCACTCATTTCACACGAGTGCTAATAATTCCTCTGAAAGGCTGTATTTTAGGGCTTTAGATAAATCTAAAATTTTTATTAACAGTTCTATAGGTTACACTTTTCACCCAAAATATTGATTATAAATATCAAAAAAATCCCGGGTCGTGACCTCATCATTTTCAATAAATGTCACGTTTTCCCAAAGTTCCTCGTTTAAGGTTCTTGTAAGCGAAGTAACAAATGCATCATACTCCTGTCCAAATACTTCTTCCCGCCTCTTTTCAACAATCTTTACTTTATTTGCATCTGTCTCTTCCCTATTGAAGGTACTGATACATTTGATGATGTGGTATCCATATTCCGTTTCCACAATATCACTGATTTCCCCGGTTCCTAAATTAAACGCCGCTTCCTCAAAGGCAGGATCCGTTTCCCCTTTGCCGAAGGAGAAGGTTCCCTTATCCCCCTCGCTGTACTGAAGCACCAGTTCCTCAAAATCACTGTCTTCTTCCCTTGCCAATTTCAGGATGTCCTCTGCCTGCTGTCTTGCCTCTTCTCTTGCGTTCTGTGTATATTCTATCTTTTTCCCCGTGCCGTCCAGTGCATAAGTCACAATCAGTATATGCTCTACCGTAATGGTTCGGGCTTCATCATCACTGATCTCCGGATTGATATCCTTAATAATGTACTCATAAACCTTATTTGCCAGCGCAAACTCCGCATATAGATTCTCAATGATATCCTCTGTCACATTCATACACTCGCGTTCTGCCTGGTTCAAAGAATTGTAATATGCGGCGGCGGCAGTTTTCACCGTCTTTAATTCCGCGTCACTCAAAGCCACGCCATGCTGCTGCGCTAAAAGATTCATGGTCTTGATCTGGGCAAGCTGGGCAAGAACCGTCTCTTTTACATTTTCTTCAAGCGTGACGCCGTTTAAATCTGTTTTCCATATTTCTTTTCCATAAACACTTTCATACTGATCCTGAGTATTGGTGAGGTACACCATGATTTCCGGCAGCGTACAGGACACGGTTTCTATCCTGAAAATCTCATTCTTTTTGAATCCTGTGGTCAGTACAAGCTTTGTATCTGCATCTTTCTTTTGGCATCCTCCGGCCGTAAAAAGAAAAAGTCCGCAAAGCAGCAGAATAAAAATCCTCTTTCCCATCATTCCTCTGTTTCCTGTTTTCATGCCTCTATCGTCCTTAAAATGCTCCTCGCAACGCTGATGCCGTTAGCGGACGCCTGCTGAAGACCTCTGGTTACTCCAGCTCCGTCGCCAATCGCCCTAAGTCCCTTTATGCTGGTCTCAAAGTCTTTGTTTACGATTACCTTATTGGAATAGAACTTCACCTCCACTCCATAAAGGAGAGTTTCAGCCGCAGCAATTCCCGGAGTGATCTTATCCAGTGCCAGCAGCATCTCCTCTATATCCACCATAATCCTGTGAGGAAATACCAGTGACAAATCGCCGGGCACTGCATCCTTTAGGGTGGGCATAATATTGTTTCTATAAAGACGTTCCTCTGTTGTCCTTCTTCCTCTTCTGAAATCCCCGAAGGTCTGCACCAGTATCTTTCCTCCGCAGAGCATGTTGGAAAGCTGGGCAATATGCTTGCCGTACTCAATCGGCGTCTTAAATGGCTTGGTAAAATTCTTGCTGACCAGAATGGCAAAATTGGTGTTATTGGTTTTATAATCTTTTGATTTATACGCATGACCGTTCACCACAGCCAGCCCGCCTTCATAATACTCCGTTGCCACCTCGCCGGAAGGATTGGTACAAAAGGTTCTTACTTTATCATCAAAGGTAGGGGTATGATAAATCAACTTTGCTTCGTATAAGTTCTCATTAAGGAATTGCATCACTTCGTCCCGCACTTCTACCCTGACGCCGATATCCACCGTCCCCGGTGTAGTTTCTATTCCGATTTCCTGGCACTTGTCCTTAAACCAGTCTGCCCCCTCGCGTCCTACTGCCGATACAATTTCCTTCGCATAGAAAGTCTCTTCCTTGTTCGTCCTCATTCCAACGGCTGCCCCATCTTCCACCAAAATTTCTTCCACCATGGTATTGAACTTAAAGGTCACTCCCTTTTCCTCCAGATGGTGCTGCAGCTTTTCGTAAATCTTATATCCTTCCTCTGTTCCCAGATGGCGTATAGGGCATTCTACCAGCTTTAAATTGGCGTTGATTGCTTTTTTGCGAATTTCCCGTATTTCTTCTTGTTTGTCTACTCCATAAACGTTGGTATCCGCACCAAACTTAAGATAGATTCCATCTGACTCTTTGATCAGTTCTTCCGTTTTCTCATATCCTAAAATTGCGGGCAAATTTCCGCCTACATCCGGAGACAGAGACAGCTTCCCGTCGGAAAAGGCTCCTGCTCCCGCGAAACCTGTGGTAATGGAACAGGGGCTGCAGCCTACGCACTGCTTGGTGACACGCTTAGGGCATTGTCTCTTTTCGATGGAACGTCCCTTCTCCACCATAAGCACCTTCAGATCATCTTTTTTATCAAGTAATTCATAGGCACAGAAAATACCCCCGGGACCTGCGCCGATAATAATCACATCATATTGATTTTCCATATTGTCCTCCATTCAAAATGAACCGATACCATAACCGCTATGTATACTAGGATAACATAACAAGTGCCTCACTTCCAGCATTTGTTTTGCATATCTGAATCTGATTCCCAATCTTCTCCGCCAGCTCCGGCACATGCGAAATGATACCGATCAGACGGTCTTTTTCCACCAGAGTCTGCAGCGTAAGGCATGCCTGTTCCAGAGATTCACCGTCAAGACTGCCGAAGCCTTCATCAATAAATAACGCTTCCACCTTAAGCCCTCCGCTTTCCGACTGTACCACATCGCTCATACCAAGCGCCAAGGATAAAGAAGCCTTAAATGCTTCTCCTCCCGAAAGTGTCTTGACAGAACGATATTTTCCTGTATAGTAATCCAGAACTTCAATCTCCAGATTATCTTTGCTTCTTCCGTCGCTGATCTGCTCCACTCTTTTCAGTTCATATCTGCCGCTGCTTAAAAGACGCAGTCTGATATTGGCTGCTGTCAGAATATCTTCAAAGTAAGCTGCAAGCACGTACTGCTCAAAGACCAGTCTCTTCTTATTATTCCCATTTGCAGCATCATCTAAATCCTTTAATAAGCTATATTTTTTCATCAGCGACGCCAGCTGCTTATTTTTATCTTCCAGGGAGATCAAACCCTTTTTCACATTTTTCTGACGGCTATCAAGCGTAAGCTGCTCATCAAAGAGCTCCTTTCTTTCTTTTTCCGCCTGCTTTGATTTACTTTTCAATTCCTGCGCATCCTCCGGCTCCGCCTTGCCGGTTTCTTCTGTAAGGTGGCTTATCATTTCACTGTTCAGATGGCAATCCTTGCGATAGGATTCAATCTCTTCCCGAAGGGCTGCGATTTCTTTCTCATCCCTTCGTATCTCCAAATACTCTTCCTGGGATAAAAATCCTGCCTCATTCAACCCCCTTTCAAACTCAGCCGCCTGCTTTTCCATCTTTTCCCTTGAAAGGATTTCCTCACCCTTTCGTTTATCCTGTATCTTTTTCTTTTCTTTAAGCACCGCAGTGCGAAGTTGATACTGCCTTAACTGCTCCATAAATTCCTTCTCACTATGGTCCTCAAGATAATCGGCTATGACCGCCTTTCTCTTTTTGCGTTTTTCCTCCAAAAGACTGCACAACTCTGCGCGTTCTTTGACCTGTCTTTTAAGTTCTTCACTTTCCGCCTTACAGGCCGTGGTCTGCCCATGAAGCAAAGCACACTTCTTTTGCTTTTTCTCATAGACTTCCTTTAAATCTTTTACCTGCTCTTTGGTGGGAAGACTGTCACCTCTTACTGCCGGATAAGGATGACGCACAGAACCGCATACAGGACAAGGCGCTCCTTCTTCCAGACTTTCCGCCAAAATCCCTGCCATTCCATGACGGTAAGCTTTGTCTGTCTGTTCATATAGAACCTTCGCCTCTTCCTCTTCCTTCTCTGCCTCCAGATAGATTTTCTGCAGTTTGCACAGTTCCTCACTTCTAACCTTATACTTTTTGTTTTCCCGCTCAAACTGACCGTTTGCTTCCCGCCATTTCTCTTCCTCCTCATAGGCGGAAGCAATTTCTTCATGAACTGCAAAGAAGGATTCCTCTGCTGCATTTTTCTGCTCTAAATCCTGTATTTCTTCCTCCGAAGCCTGAATCTCCTCTTTTAAGGATGCAGTCTGTTCCTTAAGTGTCGTCAGTTTTATTTCAACTGCTCTTAAGGAAGCCGCTCTTTCCTGCTGCTTAAGCAATTCCTCTTTCTCTTGCATTTCATCTGCTCTTTGGAGAAGAAACTGCTGGCGTGCCTTTTCTTTTTCAAGCTTGTCAAAAAGACTCTGTATCCTTTCATTTTCCGCTATCCTGCCTGCAAGCATCTGTACCTGCTCATCTTTCTGGGCATAAGCCTCCCTAATTGCTTTGCACTTTTGGCGAAGATGCTTTTCCTCTTTCTTCAGCTGCGCTATGACCCCTTCATAGTAATGGCTGCCTGTATCCTCAATGACGTCTCCATCCCGCGAAAGGATATCGATATCTTCATCCATCTTGTGTCTGCATTCCATAATCTGTCTATAGACACTGCCTGATTTTCCTTTCAGGGAAGCAGCTATTTTCTCATACAGATCCGTTCCGAAGATTTCCCGGAAGATTTTCGTCTTTTCAGAAGGCGGCGCTGAGAGAAGCTTCGCAAATTCCCCCTGGGCAATCATCGATAACTGCTTGAACTGACGATAATCCAATTTCAGAAGTTCCTGCACCTTGCGGGTCACTTCGCTGCTCCCTTCGATGGATTTTCCATCCGGTCCCGTAAAGACAGCCCGCTCTTTCTCCTTCGTAAAAAAATCCTGCTCCTTGCCATCTTTTCCCTGTGCCCTGCGCTTTTTAGGACGCATATATTCCGGGTTTCTGTAAATCTGATAGCTTTCTCCGGCATGGGTCATAAGAAGTTCCACATAAGTCGGTGTATCCGCCTTAGAAAAGTCACTGCGAACACTGTTCTTTTCCCGCATCCCTCCGCTCATATTCCCGTAGAGCGCATAGGTAATGGCATCAAAAATAGTTGTCTTTCCCGCCCCGGTAGGACCCGTAATCAGAAAAAGACCTCTTTCGCTAAACCCGGTAAAATCTATTTCCTGTTTTTCCTTGTATGGTCCCCACCCACATAACGTCAGTTTGACCGGCTTCATCTCTTATTCTTTTCCTTCCAATTCCTTGACTATGTCCGTCACTATATTTTTGCTTTCTTCTGACAGCTGTGTCTGTCTCACTTCTTGGTAAAATGCTTCAAATAAAGAAATCACGTCCTTCTGGCCTGCATGCATCCTGCTTCTATTCTTTGATATGACATCCTTGTCAGAAACAATTTCTATCTCTTTTCTGACGATCTGCATCACATTGGGATATACGCTCCTTATGGTTCCGATCGGGTCAATCAACTCTCCTTCGTCTGTAAGCACTGCCTGAATGTAATCCTGACTCTGCCCATTCTTCTCAATGGAATTCTCCATAGCATCATCCAATATTTCTTTCAGGCTTCCCTCAATCTTCCGCATCTCCCTCAGAGGCCGCAGCGGAAGCTCCCTTACTTCCTCAAGCCCTGCCTCCCCAAATGAAACCAGCAGTGATTCTTTCGTCTGGCTTGTTTCCCCAAAGGAATATTTAAGAGGAGAACCCGCATACCACACTGGCCTGCTGCCAATCTGCTGGGGCTTATGGATGTGCCCCAATGCCACATAGTCAAACCCTTTGAACAAAGATGCATCCACATTGTCCAGACCGCCTACATGGATGGTGGTCTCGCTGTCCGAAAGTTCCGGTTCTTTTCCTCCATCCGTCACAAAAAAGTGAGTTACCAGCACCCTGTTTTTGCGCTTCTTCTCATCTTCCTCCTGCCAATATCCATCAAGGAGAAGTTCCACTGCCTCCTTACTGGTCCGCACACCAAGCTGGGCAGGCTTTACAAAAGGCAGGAGCACAAATTCTGACACACATGCTTTTTCTTCAAAGACCACTCTGGTCAACCTATCTTTCTGCAATCCGGAAATATGCACCCCCTGCCTGCCAAGCAGGTTTTCGCCAAAACTGATACGCTCCGGCGAGTCATGGTTTCCGCTGATCATGATTACCTGTATCCCCATACCGGTCAATTCATTTAAAAAAGAATCTAACAACGTGACCGCCTCTCCGGGCGGAATCGCTCTGTCGTAAATATCCCCGGCAATCACCAACGCATCCACTTGATTTGCCTGTGCCATACCGCCAATCTGTTCCAATATGAACTTTTGATCCTCCAACATTGAAAAGTCATTCACCACTTTTCCCAGATGCAGGTCAGCCACATGCAGAAATTTCATACCGGCTCTCCCATCTTATTGAACCATTTGTCTCCATCAGTCAACAAGTAATCTTCCCCGCCTAATACAGCCTGACAGAAATCTTCTATGGAGCGCAGTTTTCTCTTAAATGCCATTCCGCCGTTCAAAATGCTGGTGGTATGCACATCTGACCCTGCAGTCATCGGGAGCTTATTTTTCATGGCATAGTCGATTGCCCTCTGATTATATACAAAATGATCATAATACGAATGAACGGCATTCAACCCTTCAACCCCATCTACCGCTTCCGGAAAAAGCCGAATTTCAGGGATATAATACTCTTCCCTGAAAGGATGCGCATGAATGACCATTCCCCCGGCGCTGTGAATGAATTGATACTGCTCCTCAACAGACGCATCTTTTATCTGAGGATGGGTAATCAGCCATTCCTTGTCCACGCCATAGACCAGAAATTCTGTTCCGTTGTAACCGGCTTCATAGCCGAAAAACACGTCAAGACCATTCTCATTTCCCCACTGCCTTGCATTTTCATAACCCTTGCAGTATTGCTCTATCCACTCTTCCCACGGAAGAAATGAATCAATGCAATTATTCCCATACCAATTATGATTGGTGATGATCACTCCCGTATATCCGGCTTCCTTTGCTGCTTTCGCCATTTCCGCACCCGTATTCCGTGCACAAGCACTGCTCTCACTGGTATGCATATGGGTTTCATATAAATAAGGATAATCCTCTCTGTACATATTAATCCTTCCTTTCATCGTCATTCACGCCGGGAGACCGATGCTATTTATATAAGGGGCAGCACCGTCAGAGCAGTCATTCCCCTGCACCAGACTGACAAATATCTACGTCGGTGCCTATGTACACCACTAAGAAAGACTAAACAGCCCTTATTTACAAATTGGCACCGGACGCAAACGGCGTATTGACCCATCCATGGGTCAAGTTACGCCTTCATCGGACGTCCTGTCCGATGATTGCTGAGTCATAAGAGGGCTGTTAAGTCTTTCTAAGTACTTCCCATAAGGCCCCGCCATAGATATTTGTCAGTCTGGTGCAGGGGAATGACTGCTCTGACGGTGCTACCCCTTATATAAATAGCATCGGTTTCTAACCTGTAACTATTATACTACAGGCAGAATTGTTTTTGTAGCAGAGAATTGTTTTCTTATTCTGCAATATGCTGTATAATCTATCGTAAATCGGAAAGGCATGGGTATTGTTATGATAAAGACAGTTGTTTTTGATATGGATGGCACTCTTATTGACTCAGAAGCCCTAATCATGAAGGCATGGCAGAAGATTGCTGCGCAGGATGGGATTGCAGATATTGAACAGACCATGATGAGATGCATCGGCGTTACAACAGCAGAAACAGAAGCTATTTTTTATCAGGTATATGGAAAAGACTTCCCCTACAAGAAGTATCAGACGCTGGGCTCTAAGCTCTATCACGCAGAAATAGAAAAGAACGGGCTTCCTGTTAAGCCCGGTGTCTATGAACTGTTTGACTTCCTTAAGAAAAACGGTTTTCAGATTGGTCTTGCCTCCTCCACCAGAGAGGAAATCGTCCGCAGTGAAATGGAAAGCATTGGGCTTCTTGATTCTTTTGAGGTAATCGTCGGCGGAGACATGGTTACCCACAGCAAACCACACCCGGAAATCTATTTGAAATCCTGTGAGTTACTGGGTGTTTCTCCCTGCGACTGCTACGCAGTAGAAGATTCCCCAAACGGAATCCGCTCTGCCTATCATGCCGGGATGAAGCCCCTGATGGTGCCTGATCCGGGAGCGCGACGACGTTGGAATATTTACCTATCCTGTGCGGACTAATGGCTCTCCCGTAAAAACTAACACCTGTAAGCTGTAATGCCCTCTACGGCTTGCAACCGGAACAAAAGCCTGTAAATCCAGCCCTCACCGCTTCCTCCTTTGATTCAAATATCACCTGATTCCATTCTTTCGGAAGGGAATTGCAGGTGGAACGATGCAGTTTCCTATTATTTTTATTTCCCACATAGTAATCGTCCTGCCATGCTGACTCTGTTTCTGTATTCCACGTCAGTTCCATCCCATCAGATATGGCAATGATACTCCCCATCTCGTCCGTACGGAAAATTTCTGCTCCCGCATCCTCTAATATGGTCATCGTCTCTTTATGGGGATGTCCATAACCATTTTCTTTTCCACAGCTTATCACTGCATATTCCGGCGACACTGCTTCTACAAATTCCGCGCTTGACGCATCATGACTTCCGTGATGCCCCGCTTTTAACACGTCCGCATCTAAAAGAAGACCGTTACCCAGCATATCCTTCTCTGCCTGAATCTCCGCATCTCCTGTAAAAATAAAAGCATTCTCTCCATGCACCAGCCTGATTCCAACAGAATAGTTATTGATATTATTCCCATAGTCCTCTTCATTAGGCGCAATAATTGTAAAGAAAGCATCTCCCAAATGGTAGGTTTCTCCCACCCGGGGAGCTGTACTTTCATAATTTTTATACTCCATGGCTTCAAGTACGTCTCTGTAGGTCGCCGTATCCACTGCAACATCCGGCAGTATCACCTTATCGCAATCGTACTTTAAAAGAATGACGTCCATTCCTCCAATATGATCCGCTTCCGGATGGCTTCCAATCACATAATCCAAATGGTCGATCCCATGCCGCATCAGGTAGAACTGCAAAAGAACGCTTTTATCATTCTCCCCCGTATCAAACAGCATGGCATGACCATCACAGATGATCAAAGTGGCATCTCCCTGTCCTACATCAATGAAATGGACCTCCATCCTGCCGGATACATCCTCTGTTTCTTCCTGCATCCATTCTGCCTGCATTTCCTTTATGGCAGAATCTGTCTTGTCCGCACAGAAAGAAAACAAAAGCATGACCATCAGCATGCACAGTGCCATAAGGAGCCCTGTCCGCTTTCTCATATTATCAGTCTCCCGCCTTAGCATGCATCGCTGCATGTTCCTTTTTCAATTCACCAAACAGTGTATAGGCATTCCACTCCTGATTGATCGGTGTCATTATCGCTTTATATGGAATTTTTCCACATGCCGGATTCGATCTGAGAAGTGCCAGAAATTTTTCCAGTTTCTCGTCGCTTAATCCTGCAAATACGATCATCTGTCCGCCTAAATCCCGCATACTGCCGGGACCTGCACTGGAAATCTTTTCATCCGTCACAAGCATTTTAAGCGGTATACCATATTCTTCCTTAGATACACATCTGCCTGTAATCTGAAGAATATAAAGCACCATCTGTACTGCCTTAATCTGCTGTCCATCCTCAAAGCCAAATAACAGCACTCTTTCCCTGTCACTTGCGTTCATATACTCCGTTTCCTTAATCCTCTTCCATCAACATTTTTCTAAAGATAAGATAAATTCCGATTCCTATTCCTGCACTGATAAGAATAATCAAAGCGATCACACCCGCTGCCTTTGCGGGTTCCTTGGTAGGCATTTCCGCCTTTATGTAGGCCTGCGCCTTTATAATCTCTTTCGCCTTTTCATCCAGAAGCGTATCTCTGATATCATCGCTGATGATGATAACATAATCCGATGCATGTCTGAATTCATAGTTTGCCCTGCCTGTACTGCTCACCTGTGTTGCACACATAAATTCAAAAGCATTTGTCATTTCATTATAATAGAACAGATTTGCATACTGTCCGGGCTGTGCCTTTTCAAGTTTCACAGACAGTTGTGCTGTGAATCCAAATGTGCCTTCATGAGCAAGTGACATTTCTATGTAATTTTCATGTTCAGCCAGTGCATTCAACATCTCTTTCGGTATCTGACTTGTTCCAAGTCTGACTCCCATGTCGATATCTTCCAAGAATTCATCTTCCATCGTGCTTCCATCAATGATCCAGTTAATCTGATCATTAATCTGAACCATCACTTTTATTCCCTGCTCTTTTATTTGTCTCAGACTTTCAGCATAAACCATACCCGTCTGCCCTGCCTTCATAATTGCCGTATCCTCCTCTGCCGTCTGAGGCTTAGGGGTAGCTGCTGCTATAGTCAAGCCCGTGGAACTCGTATTTTCCTGCGCGCTCACCGGATAGGATGTATTTTCTGCTGGTTTCGTATTATCTGTGCCGTAGGTTATTCCTGTCTCCTCTCCCTGAACAGATTCCTGCTGACTTTCCTGGAACGAAGATGTTTCTGCCAGCTGCAATGCAGGTTCAACCGAAGGTTGCGCCGTAGACTGTGACACGGGCTGTACTGTCGGCTGTGCCGTGGGCTGCGCTGTCGGCTGTGCTGTGGGCTGCGCTGTCGGCTGTGCCGTGGGCTGTGCTGTCGGCTGTGCCGTGGGCTGCGCTGTCGGCTGTGCCGTGGGCTGCGCTGTCGGCTTATCCGTTGGAGTTGCCGACGGTCTTTCTGTCGCTGCCGGCTTGTCCGTTGGAGCTTCTATTGCTGCAGGTTTCACTGTCGGTGTTTCCGTAGGCTTCGCTTCTGGGGTTGCCGTAGGTTCAGGCTTTATTGTAGGGGTTGCCGTAGGCTTCATTGTAGGGGTTGCTGCAGGCTCCAGCTCAGGGGTTGCCGTAGGCTTCATCGTAGGGGTTGCTGTAGGCTTCATTGTAGGGGTTGCTGTAGGCTTCATTGTAGGGGTTGCCGTAGGAGGCGCTGTCGGCACCATCGTCGGCTTCAACGTAGGCGTTGCCGTCGGTACTGGCGTAGGTTTCGCCGTGGGTGTCGCTGTCGGTTTTGCCGTAGGCGTTACCTGCGCCGGAATCGGGCATGCGCTTGCCGGCATATTCTCATAAACCGGAATTTTGAACACAAATGAGTTATCCAGCGAATTAATTTTACTGTATGCTGTCTTTACCATCTGGGATTCCGTATATGGCGCCATGATATTCTGCATGTACTGATGGGTATATAAAGTACCATCACTTGCATCCACATCGAACTTCTGAAGATACAAAGTGTCCTGTCCCCTTAAAATGTAGCTTTGGGACAGAATCCCCGATCCGCCTTTTATAGATGCATACGGAGAACTCCAGCCTTCCTTGACTGCTTTTGCAAGTCCAGACTCCACAATCTGCTTTGTGGTAGTTCCCGAAGCTCCGATATTAAAATAGTTGTAGTAGCCTCTGTATGCCGGAACCGCATCATAATTTCCGGAAATCAATGCCGATTTTCCATCACCTTGTTCCTGATAGACACGACACGCCAAATGAAAAGGGCTCACCTTGAGCGAAACACCCACTTGGAAAAACGCATCTGCGTACGTCATTCCTGCTCCCGGCAGTTCTCCTTTCATAAATGTACCATTCAATATATTCTGGACAGCCGCTTTTGAATGATAAGATGGATTGTACGTCAATTGCTCAAACTGAAAAATTCTGGTTTCATCCAGGAAATTTCTGGGATCAAGGTAATACTTGACCGCTGCTTCCGATGCATAATACCATCCCGGGCTGTGATACCCATTACGATATGCTGCCCCCATCACGCTGTTGATCAGGCTTCTTCCTGTAGAGTTTTCGCTGTCTACCACCTTTTGCCAATCAAGCCCTGTATTCTGTCTTACAAAAGTCCAGTTTGGATGCATCTGCTTTAACTGTGTCAGCTTGTCCCTATAAGATGCGGGAAATTGTTCTATATCCGGATACCCGTTCAAATCTGCGGCAAACATAGCTATTTTGGCAAAATAATTATTTTCCCATGCAGTAAATATCTCATTAGAATATGCAAGATAATTCCGATCAACATAACCTGTGTATGAATCTCCATTATGCTCAACTGATACTCTATACCAGATGGTATAGTCCTGATCCAGTGCCACACCATTGATCAGAACGGTTGTTCCTGAAGGTAACCATACTAAGTCTTCACTGTTTATGTCCGGCTCTTTTTTCAGACCATAATAGTCACAAAGATAGATAAGCGCCATTAAAGGATCCTGCCCAGCAATTTTGCTAAGCGCATCTTGCGCTTCCTTTATATATTCCTCAAATTCCCCATCCGTCTCATCTTCGTCTGTGCCCTGTTGACTTTCCTGTGAATTGTCCGTCAGACTTTCGGATGTGTTTTCAGAAGTATTTTCAGACAACTGATCCTGCCAATCCTGCTCTATATCATTCCCATCCGCTTTATCTGTATTTTCTTTCGAAGGCTGCCCGCTATCCTGTACGCCTTCTGCTCCACTATATCCCGACTCCGTTGCCCATACCCCAAAGCCTGACTGCATGAAGATTGCGATACACAATATAAACGTAAAAATGCCTTTATTTTTGCTCATTTGTACTCCTAAATATTCGTTTAAAGGTATTAGTTGACGTTATATACCTTACTATATTCCCCAAATTATGTCAACCGGTAAAATCAAATACAATGTTTTTGTCATATAAATCTTACTGTACATCTGCCATCTTTTGCCGCATGCCCAGCAATATTTTCTTTTCCAGACGGCTCACCTGCACCTGACTGATTCCCAGTGCTTTGGCAACCTCTGTCTGTGTTTTATCCTGATAATACCTGAGCCGGATCAATTTCTGCTCCTTTTGAGTTAAATCGCTTATCAACTGCCGCACGACCAGATGGTTTATAACCGTCTCCTGTTCATTCTGCTTGTCATCTGCAAGCTGATCCACCATGAATATCTCACTCCCGTCATTTTGATAGACCGACTTATAGATTGATTCCACCTGCACATTTGCATCCATAGCAAGTACTACTTCCTCCGCAGAAAGCGCTGCCTCCCCTGCCACCTCTGCAAGAGTCGGCTCACGATTCAGCTGATTGCCAAGCCTTTCTCTGGCATATTTTACCCGCATTCCATTTTCTTTTAAAGTCCGGGATACTTTTACCATTCCATCATCCCTGATAAATCGTTTGATTTCTCCGGTTATCAAGGGAACAGCATACGTGGAAAATTTAACATCATAACTTGTATTGAATTTATCTATGGACTTTATAAGCCCTATCACACCTATCTGAAACAGATCCTCCGGATCATATCCTCTACCTGCAAAACGCTTCACTATATGGCGCACCAGTCCCAGATTTTGTTCTATCAGTATTTCTCTCGCTTCCTTTTCTCCTGCTTGTGCCCTCTCGATCAGTACCGCGTTCTCTATCATAGGCTATTCCTCTTGCCTGATCCATGATGTGATTCCCAGTTTCTTCTTCATCTGCACGACCGTGCCTTCCCCCGGTCTGGATATCACCTCCAGATCATCCATGAATGCTTCCATAAATGCAAATCCCATCCCTGATCTATCCATCTCCGGCTTCGTCGTAAAAAGGGGCTCCATTGCCTGTTCAATATCTTCAATTCCCTTTCCCGTATCTTTAACCTCCACCTGAAGAACATCCTCTTCTATCAGGCAGTGCAGATAAATCTGATGATTCTCCTCCGATTGGTTTTCTCTTTCATACTCTGCATCATAACCATGAATAATAGCATTGGTAACAGCCTCTGAGACCGCCGTTTTAATATCCGATATTTCTTCAATTGTGGGATTTAAAGGTGCCACAAACGCCGCAACTGCTATTCTGGCAAAAGCTTCATTCACTGAAACCGCATCAAATGTAAGATGCATTTCATTTTTTAAAATGGTATTACTTCCTGTTTCCATATTCTTTTCCTTTCAACACTCCTTATTCCATGATTTCAATAACTTTATGTAAACCACAAATCATCAAGGTCCTTCTGATACGCATGTCCGTATTAATTGCGAACACTTTTCCTCCAAAATATGATATTTTCTTATATCTTCCGATTATGATTCCTATTCCGGAGCTGTCCATAAAACGAGTATCTTCAAAGTCAAAGACAACATTCCCTACTCCTTCCCTCATAATGTATTCATCGGCTGTCTTACTTATGTAAACCGATTTGTGATGATCCACCTCCTGCGGCATCCTGACCATCAAATAATTGTCAATCACCTTAAAATTTTCTTCCATATCGCTTCCCCTTCCTAACAAACGCTGTCACGCTTCGCGAGTCAGCTTATTGTAACAAAAAAGGTAACTATTCAGTACAGGTCGAAGCATTTACTGCTGAGACCGTAAGAATATGATTCAGGCATGCAAAATCCCATTGCCGTAGGCAATTTAGGATGGATTTTGCATTGTAACTGTGAAGGTACTGAACAGTTACCAAAAAAGAGAACAAACTCATGTCTGTTCTCTTTTGTGTACTGGTTATTTGATTTTTCTGACAATGTTAATCCGCATTGTTGATTTCAGCCAGATAAGTTTCTGATCGGTTTGCTATCTCTGTATCGGGAAAATTATCAATTACCTCCGCATAAAGTTCCTTAGCCTTATTATCATCACCGTTTCTCCGATAACTGTTTGCCAGATGATACAAAGCATCGCCATTCGTATTATCGTATTGATATGCTCTTGCCAGATTTGGTATCGCCGCTTCGTAATCATCAGCACGATAGCTTGCATATCCGGCATTATAGTAATAAGCCACCAGCTTCTCCCCTACCAGCTCCAAAAAATCATCATACAACGCAGTAAATGCGTTTGTCTTATCCTGAGCGCCGTCCTTACTGTCCTCGTCTTCGTCTAGCGCCTCCAAGTAAACTGCAATCGTTTGTATATCATTGGGGTCCTTCAAGTATGCGCCAACTGCCATCATAAGCCCATCCGTTGCTTTTAGCGTTCCGTCTGTTCCCTGATAAGAGGAAATCTCCTCCACAAGCTGCGCATTTTCATCCGTAAGCTTTTGCACCTTCTGTTCCAATTCATCAATGGTTGCTGTCTTGGCATCAGATTGTTCACTGACTGCCCGCAGTTCCTTGTTGATATCCGCTTTCGCGTTTCGAATCTGCCCCGGCAGGATTAGAAAACATGCGATTGCAACACCGATGATTACACCAATCCCTAAATTCAGCAAAGTGGAAATGCCCTTCGTTTCCTTCATATTTATCGGCTGAATAATCGTTTCGTTGCCGCTTTGGTAACGCACCACATTTTCTCTGGGCATTTTCTTTTTGGAAGTATTCTTAACTGCTTCTTCCGGCATCAACATATGCTCCACTTCTTTCATATAACGGAGCGTTGTCGTATTATTCGTATCGATTTTGCAGCATTTTTCCAATTCTCTATGCGCCTTTTCCCATTCCTCTGCAACAATGTACAAAAGGGCAAGCAGCTGATGCGCTCTCACATACTTGGGATTATAGGAAAGCACTTTCTTAAGCTGGATTACAGCCAGATCCTGGCTGTCTTGATAGCAGTAAATCAATGCCTGATTATATTTTTTGATGGTCTGATTAATTGCATCAAGCCTTGCCTGATTTGTCTGGATCATGTCAATATAATCATCTGCAATGTTCTTTTGGGGCCGGAGATTTTTGCTGATGACCCATTCGCCCAGCGCCGAAACCACTTCGCCCATTTCAAAATATACAAGACCTAAGAGATTTCTTGCATCAATATTATTTTTGTTAAATTTTAAACTTTGCCGTAAGCTGACAATTGCCCCGGATAAATCTCTTACCGTCGCTTTTTCCAGTCCATCATTATAAAAACGATTGGACAAAGATAAAATTTTCTTATAAAGAGACACATCCGTACCACAACTCGTACAAAAATCGTGTTCTGACAAACGGCATCCACATTTATAACAAATCATGCCGTCACTCCTCTTCCGTTTTTGCCTTTTCTAACATCTTTATCAATATATCTGCCATATCTGTCAAATCATGGTTATATATAGCTTCTTCCGCATCTTCAACTTCAAGACTAGGATGAAATTTCTTTAATTCCTCTTCAAAATCAATCATTTTAGCTTTCTCCTCATCAGGGACTTCATCTGTCCTATCAAATACATTGAACCGGCAATATAAATCACATCCTCATCCTTTTTCAAAGATAAAAGATTACGATATGCCTCCGCGGCATCGATATGGAAACTGCAAGTCATTTCCGTATATTGCCCCCAAATTGTTTTCAGTTTTTCTATGGATACACTTCTGTCTGTTTCTAAAAGAGTTACAGCTGCCTGATCAAAAAGCCCGGATTCTATAATCTTCCGGATTATGACATCATAACGCTTGTCCCGGACAACCCCAAACAGTAAAAACCTTTTTCCTTTACATCTATCCCTTTCAACTGTGCCAAGAAATGCATCTATTCCATCTTCATTATGTGCGCCATCCAGATAAACCCCTGGAATGGCTTCTTCCATTCTGCCCGGCCAATGGGCAGACCGTAAGCCTTTCCTAATAGAATCTTCTGTAATTCCTAAATCCTTTAAAGCTTCCAATGCCGCAACTGCCAGCGCTGCATTTTCTGTCTGATACAGCGCAACTGTATTTAACAAAAGGCTAACATAATTATAATAACCAGTATGGCACGAAAAATCAATGCTTTTATTGTTTATATTCACATTCAAAATATTGTCTTTTCCGATTATAATCGCGGGACTTTGTGCTTTTTTAGCATATTCAGTCAAAACCTTTGTGCTCTCCGCCCTTTTATCCATAAAGACCACCGGCACACCCTTCTTTATAATGCCGGCTTTCTCAGCAGCGATTTCCGCAAGGCTGTTTCCCAGATATTGCATGTGGTCATAACCAATTTCTGTGATTACACACACCTCGGGCTTTTCAATGCAGTTCGTTGCATCCAGTCTTCCTCCAAGACCGGTTTCCAAAATAATATATTCCGGTTCCTTTTCCTGAAAATACACCATTGCCATCAGAAAAAGGAACTCAAAAAAAGAGGGATGATTTTTTTCATCTATCTTTTCTATGACCCTGTCAAAACTGCTTACAAACTCTTCTTTTGAAATCATCACATTGTTGACGCTGATCCTCTCTCGCATAGTCTCCAAATGAGGCGAGATAAACATCCCCACACTGTATCCGCTCTCCATCAAAACAGAACGCAAATAAGCACAAACGGAACCTTTTCCGTTTGTGCCTGCAACATGAATGATTTTGCTCTTAATTCTGCCGCCGGAAATCTGATCCAGCAATTCTTTCGTATCCTTAAGGGTATGCTTTCCGGCAAACTTAGGGATTTCAAGAATATATTGCTCTATTTCCTCATATGTTTTCATATTTATACCATGCATATCACAAAGCTGCCTGCGTTAATGCTTCTTAAGAATACGCAATAACACTGCTCTCAATCATGCCTCTTTCCTGATAATACTTCATATAGCAGGTACTTCTTTCAATCGGCATCTGGATTTGAGCAAGGCATACCACTGTACCTCGGTAAACATTTCCATTTATCACAATCTCCGACTTCTTGCCTTTGGCTATAATCGCTTCACATTTCTCCCGTTCTACCCGGTTTTCCTCAATTTCTTTCTTCAAAGCTTTTGCTCTGGCCTCGAGATTCTTTATCCTGCTCTCCATTATTTCCGGAATTTTACCGTTTGCCACCTTCTTTTTGTAAAGAAGATCTGAAAGATTTTCTGAAAGTTCCTGCAATTCTGTGCTTTGTTCCGTCTCTGTCGCTTTGACGGTCTGCAGTCTCGTGTAGACTTCTTTTTCACTTCCTACATGAACCATGGTTCTCACCTCTGCCGGGTTTCCGATTTCAGTCGCTGATATCCCCATCATTGCATGTGTGTATCCGCCAATGATGGCACCTTTATTTCCTGTAAGGATAACCTGCCCATCAGATGATATTCTTGAATTTAGAATCGTATTTGCCTGCACATTGCCGCCGGCAACAACCACCGTATGCTCAATGAAATCAGCAAAAATATTACCTCTTGCAGAAATCTTTGCCCTCTGGGCTCCTTGGATGCCTTTTGTCAAAACGACATCTCCGCCTGCAAATAAATTAACCGCTTCAACCGTTCCTTTAATTTCAATATTCCTTCCGGCTCGTATCACCACGCCTGCTTCTACGTTGCCGTTGATGACAATATCTCCATAAAATTCAATCTTTCCGGTTATCAATGTGACATCCCCATTGATTTCATGCATGGACTGAATGTCTATTTTGCCATTTTTGAATTCAATCTTTCCGTCCTTCTGTGCCAGGTAGACATCAGGGTTATCCATGCTGCTGACCACCTGCCCCCGAAGAGGCGGAGCTTCCTTAACCTTCCTTGTCTGCAGGACTCTTCCTCTTACATCATATCCATTCTCTCCCGCCTCGGCGTGATGATAAATCGCTACCACCTCGTCTTTGCGAACATTCTGAAGTACGCTCATGCTGGTATAATCCACACTGCCGTCAGGCAGGACTTTAGGCGCCCTATGCTGATCAGGATCGAATTTATACTCATAATACCCATCCTTCCCCTCTATTGCCGGCTGTCCCTTTGCCACCACGATTTCACGCTCATATACCTTTTTTTTGATCATTGCAACCAGATTGGAGTGATGATACCCAGTAATTATTCCATTCTTTTTAAGGAAATCCATGATTTCCTCCATGGTATATTTTTCTTTTCCCTCTCCAGGTACAGTCAAATACAGCCACGCGCTCATATCATCTTCTGCAATTTTTACATAAGAACCATTTTCCTCAATACTAAGAGATTTGGAATTAGCTTCATCTATAATATCACTCAGCATCTGACCTTTCGGGATTGGCTCAGATAACGGCTCCTCACTTTTGGCTGACGATCCTCCATCATCCATAATCAGCGCTTCCATTTCCTTCCGGAGTTCCGCGATTTCATCTTCTGATAAAAAATCTGTATTACTGCCCATCTTATGCCCTCCCTTCTTTTCTTGTCATAATTTATTTCATTATAGTAATTATATTACTAATGTAATTCTATTACTATTATAATATCATTCTCATTGTAATGCCACTATTATTGTAACATCATTACTATCATTGTTGCAAACATAAAAAAAAGAACCGTAATCTCATATCAAAAATTACGGTTCTTTTCTATTTAACATAAGAATGTCTCGCGAAGCGTGGCAGCGTTTGTTTTTATTTCTGCAGCTGTGCAAGGCGCATTTTAACCTGTTCCATCATCTGCGTATACTTGGTGCGTTTTTCTCTCTCTTCAGAAATCTTTGCTTCCGGTGCCTTGGATACAAACTTCTCATTACTCAGCATACCGTTCACCCGGGCAAGTTCTCCCTCAAGTCTTTTTTCCTCTTTTTTAAGACGCTCAATTTCCTGACTTAAATCAACCAGTTCCGCAAAAGGAATATAAAGAGTTGCGTTGGCAATCACTACCGATACTGCATCCTCTGCGATACCTGCCTTATCCTTCTGAATGGTTACTTCCGATGCATATGCAAGGGAACCGAAAAACAGTCTGCCTTCTGTAAAGGCATTGATGATCGCTTCCTCTTCACTTACCACAAATACCTGTGCCTTTCTGCTGGGAGCAACATTCATTTCCGTGCGGACATTCCTAATTCCCCTTACCGCTTCCTTGATGATTTCAATATCCTTTTCTTCCTTTTCAAAATTCCATGCAGCCTGATACTCGGGCCACTTGGAAATCATGATAGATTCCTCTTCGGACTGCAGTGTACAGAAAATTTCCTCTGTAATGAAAGGCATATATGGATGAAGCAATTTAAGCGCATAGAGCAGAGCTGTTTTCAGCGTCCAAAGGGCTGCATCCTTACTCATCTGGTCATCCGAATTATAGAGGCGGGGTTTCACCATCTCGATATACCAGTCGCAGAATTCATCCCAGATAAAGTCATAAACCTTCTGAACCGCAATACCAAGTTCAAAACTGTCCATATTGTCTGTTACGTCTTTGATCAGCGTATTCAGTTTAGACAGAATCCATTTGTCAACCGGTTCTAAGGAAGGATTTTCCACCTTTAAAGCTTCTTCCGGCATGTTCATCATAATAAAGCGGGAAGCATTCCATATTTTATTTGCAAAATTTCTGCTTGCCTCCACTCTTTCATAGTAGAAGCGCATATCATTGCCGGGCGCATTTCCCGTAATCAGCGTAAGGCGCAGTGCATCCGCGCCGTACTGATCGATGATTTCAAGAGGATCAATGCCATTTCCAAGGGATTTACTCATCTTACGTCCCTGTGAATCTCTTACCAGACCATGGAACAATACCGTTTTAAACGGTTTCTCACCCATCTGCTCATAACCCGAAAAGATCATACGGATTACCCAGAAGAAAATAATATCATACCCGGTTACCAGCACATCTGTAGGATAAAAATACTTTAAGTCTTCTGTCTGCTGCGGCCATCCCAAAGTTGAGAAAGGCCAAAGTGCTGAAGAGAACCATGTATCCAGCGTATCCGGATCCTGCGTAAAATGATCGCATCCGCACTTAGGACACTTAGAAGGCTCTGCGGCACTTACCACAACTTCTCCGCATTTATTACAGTAATAAGCCGGAATCCGGTGTCCCCACCAGAGCTGTCTGGAAATACACCAGTCACGGATATTGTCCGTCCAATTAAAATAGGTCTTTTCCATACGTTTCGGTATCAACTGTATATCACCGTTTTTCACTGCTTCCACAGCAGGTTTGATCAGTTCCTCCATCTTCACAAACCACTGCTGCTTGATCATAGGCTCGATGGTCGTCTTACACCGATCATGAGTTCCTACATTATGGGAATAATCTTCAATCTTTACTAAAAGCCCCATCCCATCCAGTTCTTTTACGATTGCTTCTCTTGCAGCATAGCGGTCCATTCCGCAGAACTTGCCGCCGTTCTCATTGATGGTGGCATCATCATTCAATATATTGATTTCCGGCAGATTATGGCGCTTGCCGACCTCAAAATCGTTAGGGTCATGGGCGGGTGTGATCTTTACTACACCGGTACCGAATTCCATGTCCACATAGGAATCTGCTACCACGGGGATTTCTCTGTTGATAATAGGGAGCATCAGTTTCTTGCCAACGATATCCTTATACCGCTCATCCTCAGGATTGACCGCCACCGCAGTATCCCCCAGCATGGTTTCCGGTCTGGTGGTTGCAAATTCCACGAATCGTGTGGTGCTTACACTGCCGTCCTCTTCAATGACAGGATACTTAATATGCCAGAAATGCCCTGCCTGTTCCGCATATTCCACCTCTGCATCCGATATGGAAGTATTGCAGACCGGACACCAGTTGATGATGCGGCTCCCTTTATAAATCCAGCCCTTTTCATGCATCTTACAGAATACTTCCGTTACAGCCTTATTACAGCCTTCATCCATGGTAAAACGCTCTCTGTCCCAGTCGCAGGAGGAGCCCAGTTTCTTTAGCTGACTGATGATTCTTCCTCCGTATTCCTTTTTCCAGTCCCATGCACGTGCCAGAAAGCCATCACGTCCAAGATCTTCCTTGCTGATACCCTCTTCCTTCAGCTTTTCGATAATCTTAACTTCAGTTGCAATGCTGGCATGATCCGTGCCCGGCTGCCATAGTGCATTATATCCCTGCATCCTCTTAAAGCGGATAAGAATATCCTGCATGGTATTATCCAGTGCATGTCCCATATGAAGCTGCCCTGTGATATTTGGAGGGGGGATTACAATGGTAAAAGGCGTCTTGGAATGGTCTACTTCGGCATGAAAATATTTCTTTTCCAGCCATTTCTCATAAATTCTGTCCTCTATTCCTTTAGGATCATAGGTCTTTGCAAGTTCTTTGCTCATAATTACTCTCCTTTGCTTGTCATGTAAAAAAGCGCCCTTAACAGATTATACTTATCTGCTAAGGGCGCATCTTCTTTTTAGTTGCGCGGTACCACCTTTGTTTATCACTTATGCGATTTCTTTCAAAATCCTATCCGTTAACGGGGATAAAGCGTGAAGACTTACTTCTGTTCGGCCTTCCGGTTCCAAAGCTACCTTCCGCATTCCTTTCCTTAAAACCTTCCAGCACTGTGCCGCTTATGTCTCCGCACAGGGTTTCTTCTCTGACAGGCAGGATATGCGTACTCCTCTTTTTCATTACCTTTATCTGTGAAGTTATTCTTATCTTAGTAGCCATTTGGTTCTTTGTCAAGAATGATTTTCTTTTGAAAATTTTATTTATTAATTCATCATAGCCTTTTTTTAACTTTCAAAATCCCTTCCCCATAAATTTCAGACCAGAACTGCATTGCCATCTGCGCCTCTTCTACGTCTACTCCAACCATTTTAGAAAACTCATACGCGGCTTCGTCCATCTTCCCTTTCTTGCGCAGTGCAGTAATCTGTTTCACCTCATCGCCATAATATATGATGCCGTAATAATTCACAAACCTCTTCCATGATTTCAAAAAGCGCAGCGGAAAAATCGGTGGGAATAAACCGCTTGCAATCATCAGATAGCGAATCAGGAAAAATGCCGCCAATCCAGCCCCAAAGTAAAGCAACATTGATTTATCTTCATACTTCTCCCTTGAAAAATATTCAAAGTCTCCCCGCATATCTACATAAAAAGAGGTGTCCGTCAGAGTATATCCCTCTTCTTTCACCCTCTCCAGCAGTCCATCACTTAACTGTCCCATGACCACTCTTCCTACCGGCAACACATGATAAATCTCCGAGAAAAAGGAGGCATCGTCCTCATCACTCTCATATTGAGAATGAGGATAGTATTCATCCACCAATATTGATTCTCCGGAAGGTAATTCATAGATATGATAATAAACCCCTTTATAGTAAAATGAATCACTAGACATTCTGTCCTCTAAATGAAAGGTAAAGTAATCTTCCTCCATCATATCCGAAATACTGTCTACTACCGGTGTTCCCTTGCCTGCTGCCGCACCGATTTTCGTATCGGAATACACTGTCTCTTTAGATTTTTCTTCCAGCCTGTCAATTACCTTTCCTGTTCCCAATTCCACAAGTGATGCGATTCCGAATGCCACAATCAAAGCTATGGCAAAATCAATTCTTATCCTTTTCATGTCCCCTCCTCATTGGTTCTCCCATCTATTCAATTTATGAAATCTTCTCCTCCACGGGCAAGTGCAAATTCCGAAAAATCAAAGTAATAGGTCTCCTTATCGTTACAGCATCCTCTTTTGGGAAGAAAATCCTTGATTCTGACAATGCGGTTTCCACAGTTCTCACATCTGTATCCGCAGACATAGCATCCCCGCCTTCTACTTGGAATGGCACTGACTAACGGCACTCTCACCATATTTTCCGCAAGGTAGTGAAGTGGTTCTTTGTAAGTCTCATCTCCTGACGCCGGAATCTGGAAAATCCCATCCTCCTCCGTCATGGGACGCATTTTCTTTTTGCACTTTGTGCATACGGTATGGTTCTTCATATCAAGCGATTTTCTTCCCCATAAAAACCCAATCAGCATTGCCAGAATAATGGGAATTGCAAAAAATCCATTCGCGACCAATGCAGAACTGTCATGCAGCACCCTCTGCATCACAGCGCTCAATATGGCACCTATCGGTATTCCCACGAGCCCCGTCACAAGGCTCAAACTAAACAGCACAAGATAACACTGTCCTTTCATCCCCCTGTCTTCTTCTCTGGCAAGAATAATTCTTCCCTCTTTTGCAGCCATGCTGTTCCTCCCTTTAACACTTATCTTTTCCATTCTGGATAATACTTACTTTTCAATCCGCAACATGATTATTATAAATAATACAAATTTGAGAACAAGACTCAAAGCACGAGTGGCAGATTTACAGCATAAACGGCAGATCAACATAATAAAGTCATTTACAATCCGACCTTCCCGTTTTGTAAACGACTTTCACATTTTAATAGCAGTCTTTATACTTTTCAGACCAGAACTACATCGCCATCTGTACCTCTTCTTCGTCCACTCCTTACCCTTAGCTTAGTTTATAAAATCTCAATCTGATAAGATGCATTCCAAGTTTCTCCGGGCATGAGTATATTTTCCCATTCACGTTCCTTTAATTCCCCTGAAAATTCCTCATGGTCGCATCTCCCATACCAAGGTTCAATGCAGATAAAAGGCGCATTCTTTTTAGGCGTAGACCAGATTCCAAATAGGGGAACCTCCATCCTGACCGTAAGGTATGCCGTCTTGTCCGGTCTGCATAATGATACCTCCTTTGCCTGGTCATGCTCGATTACCAGCGCATCATAATCGAACAGATTCTCTGTGACCTTAAGATATCCTTGTTTTAACGCATAGACATCCTTTACATCTGTTGCCAGCCCCTTCTCGCTGACTCTGGTACTCACCACCTTTTCTTCTGTGTCAAAGCGCAGAAAATAGTCTGTCTGCTTTTCACCTTCCTCCAGGGGACAATTGAATGCCGGATGACCTCCAATAGAAAAGGGCAGTTCTTCACTGCCCGGATTTTCCACCTGCCAACATACCTCTACACCTGCCTCCATTAGACGATAGCCAAGCTTCAGCACAAATTCATAGGGATACTTCTCTCTTGATTCCTCACTGTCCTGCAGAACAAACCAAATCTCATCATCAGTCTGCGAAAGAAGATCAAATTCCATATCTCTGGCAAACCCATGCTGTCCCATAGAATAGGTCCGCTCCTTCGTCCGGTACTCTTTGTTTTTTACCCCTCCAACAAAGGGAAACAGTACAGGCGAAGTCCTTCCCCAGAAAGCCGGATCTGCCTTCCACAGATATTCTGTCCCTGTACTCCGCTTTTTAAGGGATTTTAATTCCGCCCCTTTTGAATGAATCTCAATCTCCACTACATCATTGTTCAAATGATAAATTGCCATATCTCTCTCCTTTCATACCCCTATACTAATTATGATGCCCATGTCCATTCGGATACATGCCTTGGTCCTTAGTCTTCATCCTCAATATCCACAAATTTAGCATCAATGATTCTCTCTTTATCCCTTCTTACCTTAAACACCCTTGAAAGAATCCATATATCCGACACTCCGTCATAAATAAGGAAAATCCCTATGATCCTTGCCACCAGCTCAATTGCCTCAAAAGGATAGCAAATCAGCACACCTCCAAAAATCAGCGTAAGAAGCCCCAGCAGAAATGCCAGCCACCAGCTTTCGTAACCGTCCTTTTTCAAGGCAAACGCCTGCACTACATTATGTAAACCATGTATTGCAATTAAAACACCCACGATTACCGGCACTGCCATCATAATCATTTCCGGCTTCAATAAAATCCAAAGTCCTAACACAGCAAACACAATACCCAGAATCATCATTCCCTGTAAAATAATCGTTCTTTCCCTGTTAAACAGATAAATCGCAATTTGAAGAACGCCGTATGCAAGCAGAACGCCTCCAAGCAGCATACAGATAATCTGGCTTGTCGCTCCAGGCCAGATGACCAATACCAGACCGAGCAGCACGCAAACCACCGCAGAAATTGTGTAATTCGCCTTTAATCCTTTAAAAAAATCTGCCATATCAACCTCTCCTTTTTTTATTGTTATGCCGTTTTTTCACAGCTTCATATATCAAATACACTATATATCCAAGCACCGCCCCAAAACAGTTCAAAAGGATATCATCCACGTCAAAAGCCCCAAACGCACTGAAAAGCTGAAAAATCTCTATTCCAAGAACAAGGAGAAATGCATTCAGCAACATTACCAAAAAGTTTCTGCCCCATTTCAGAACATATGGCAGCAAAAACCCAAAGGGAATGAATACCACCACATTTCCCACCAGATTTTCAAAGCTGTTGAGCATATAGGAATAATCTATATACATGCGTATGGTCTTAAATAACGTGAAATTAGCCGTATCCAGCCCCTCCAAAATCACACCCTTTTCCCATGTAGATGCGATTTCTTTCAATTGTTCCAGAGGGTACTTAAAAATGATCACCTTGATCACTATGAGCAAGTAAATAAAAAAGATTAGTCTGACATATTTCTTATGAAATTGTCTGTCTTTCACTAATAACGAACCTCCATCAAAGTAAGTCCCTTCGCAGGCACAAGCTCTCCAGCATTTTCTCTGCACCTTGAGGCAAGCACTTCTGCAATTTCTTCGGGTCTTCTCTTATGCATTCCCACCTCTAACAGTGTTCCTGTCATGATTCTGACCATATGGTAGAGAAATCCATTACCGCTGTACCAGAATCGTACTTCATCCTGCGCCCCTATCAAACCCGTGGAAAGACTTTGCGCCTTTTCTATCCGGATTGACTCAATTGTCCGCACAGTCGATTTCCTGCCTCTCTTATTTGAAGTAAATGCTTTAAAATCATGGGTTCCGACCAGATACTCCGCTGCACGTTTCATAGCATCGATGTCCAGCTCCCTATTCACCACATGAACGTATCTTCTATCGAACACATGGGGTATCTGGGTATTCAGCACACGATAGCAGTAAGTCTTTCCTCTGGCGTTTAATCTGCTGTGAAACCTCTCCGACACTTCCTTCAGGGAAATCACCGCAATATCCTCCGGCAGGTAATCATTCATGTACTTCATGATTTCTTCAACGCTCATTTCCGTATCCGCATGGAAATTTGCCACCTGCCCTAAAGCGTGTACACCTGCGTCTGTCCTGCCTGACCCCTGTACTTCTATTCCTCCACCCGTCATCCGCAAAAGCAGTGTTTCTAACTTTCCCTGAATAGTATTATCTGCGTTTTCCTGCTTCTGCCAGCCTTGATATCTGCTTCCTTCATACTGCAGCGTCATCTTAAAGTTCCGCAACTATCGTACCTCCCAGGGATTTTCTTTTCCTTCCACAAAATATCTGCATCCAAGCAGTGAATCTCTGACCACCGTCTCCACACATTCATCCGTATAAAAAGCCATATGATGACTCACCGTCACATTAGGGAATCCTCTTAAAATTGCCAACTCCCTATTATTCAGTATATCTGATTTGCGGTCATAATAATACAGTCCAAACTCATTTTCTACTACATCCAGCCCCGCACCTCCGATTTTTCCGCTCTCAATGCCCGAAATCAGCGCTTCCGAATCGATCAGTCCGCCTCTGGCAGTATTTACGATCATCACGCCATCCTTCATCTTGGAAATCGTTTCTTTGTTAATCATATGATGATTTTCATCGGTAAGCGGCGCATGAAGAGTGATTACATCCGCCTGCTGCCACATTTCCTCTAAAGTCACGTAAGGCACTCCTTGCGCCTTTACGTCCTCATTTTCATACAAATCATAAGCAATCAGCCGGCAGCCGAAGCCAGACAAATCCTTTAGAACCGTCCTCCCAATCCTGCCCGTGCCAATCACTCCCACTGTCAGGTCTTTCAATTCTCTCCCCTGAATCCCTTTCAGGGTATAGTCTTGTATATTGGTGCGCTCTAAAATCCGTTTCATCTTGCGGATGGTCATGAGAATGAGCATAACTGCGTAGTCCGCCACTCCGCAAGGACCATAGGGCGCATTTGCGACCGTCATTCCCAGCGCTTTTGCCGCCTTCACATCAACATGATCATAACCAATGGTTCTTGTAGTCACATACCTTACACCGTAATCCGCAAATACCTTAAGCAACTCCTCCGTCATCTTTGATGTAATAATATCAATACATTCACTTCCTTTTGCAAGTGCTGCATTTTCCTGATCCGGCGCATCAGGACACAACACAAGCTCTATATTAAGTTCTCTTCCGAATCTTTCAAACAGTTCTTTTTCATCAAACTCCCTGCAATTGTATACCGTTACTCTCATTTTTCATTCACCTTTTCTTCCACATTTTTCTGTGCCCTTTTCTTCTCTTCAATGCGTGCTTTTTCCTCTTCTCTGTAGATATGTATAGCAACCATATCTTCTTCCTTTAAGTGTCTGAAATTGCTGAGGCTGGCATACAGAATCTTGAGGCTGTTTAAGGTTGTGTCAAAAACGCCCTCTTCATACATAGTCAGAACAATAATGCCAATCGGAACTGCAATAATCATCCCCACGACACCGCCGATTTTAAAACCTATGAACAATAAAAATAAGGTCGGTATCGGAGAAAGTCCAATCGATTCACCTACGATCTTGGGCTGAATCAGCTGCCTTGCAAGCTGTCCCACTCCCCAGATGATAAGCAGCCCGATTACCATCTTATAGTCAGCGCTTAAGAATTTAATCACTGCCCAGGGAACTAAAACTGTTCCTGTCCCAAAAAACGGAAGGAAATCAAGGAATGCCACTCCGATCGCAATCAAAAAAGCATACCTGACCTTCAAAATCGTAAAACCAATTCCCAGAAGGAGATACATCCACAATTCTATCTTAAGCTGTGCCTTAAAGTAACCTCCAACAGCACGTTTTAATCCTCTTTTAATCATATTGGAACGTTCAATAATGGACTCCGGCAGGACCTTCCCGATAAGCTCCGGTAGATAATCCTTTTCTGCAACAAAGAAGTAGGCAGATAAAACGCTCATAATAATTCCAATAAGGATGGAAGGGAGATTTTGGGCAAAGCGGCCAAGCGCTTCAATAGTGGGCACACTCAGCCCCCCAAAAAGTTCCCCCAGATATTCTTCCACATTGGAAGAAATATTCTTGAAGGTTGCCTGCACTTCTTTAGGCAGATATCTGCTTGCCAATTCCAGTTTCTGTCCTATTTCCTCGAAATCCCCCTGCGTGCTTTCCCACATTTCCGGCAACACACTGATAAAATCCGTCATTTCTTCGACCAGTCTGACGCCCAGAAAGTATCCCGCCACAATAACCAGCGCAATTACTAAAATGATAACAAATGCAGTTCCCGCTTTCCTTTTGACCTTGAATTTCTTCTCAAAAAACTTGACCAGCGGATTTGCAATCAGGGCAATGATCCATCCCACCACAAAAGGCATGAAAAATACGATGATTCTGGGAACAATAAAAATACATAAAAGCAAAAGCGCCAGCATAATGCCCAGATTAACCAATACTTTCAAATAGGTTGTTTTATTCCATCCGTTATTCATATATGCCTCTTTCTACTATGAAACATCAGGATTTTCCTCTTTTTCCAGGTAAGAATCCAGAAGTTCATAGATTTCCTCTCTCCCCTGTTTCGTCTGTGCTGAATAAGGAATCACAATTGTATTTTTTACTACCTTAAGACCATCCCTAATCATCTTAATATGTTTTGATATCTGACTTCTATTGATTTTATCCAGCTTTGTCGCAATAATAATCGGTTCAAATCCTTGCTTCAAAATCCAGTCATACATCATCCTGTCATTGCCTGAAGGCTCATGGCGTATATCAATCAAGAGGAAAACTGCTTTTAACTGTTTGGAACTATGGAGATAATTTTCAATCATCTTTCCCCACTTTGCTTTTTCTGTCTCACTCGCTTTGGCATAGCCATAACCGGGCAGATCCACAAAATATATCTGATCATTGATATTATAAAAATTGATGGTCTGAGTCTTACCCGGCTGGGCACTGGTTCTTGCCAGTGCCTTCCTGTTCATAAGTCCGTTAATCAGAGAGGACTTTCCTACATTGCTTTTCCCCGCAAATGCCACCTCCATAAATGCATTATCCGGCAGTTTACTCGTAACGCCGCACACAGTCTCCAGATTTACATTTTTTATTACCATTTCATACCATGCCTTTCCATCACGCTTTCAGCAGCGCATACTTTAAGACTTCCTTCATATTCTTTATGTGGGTGATGACAAGTCCATCCTTAATTTCCTGTGGGATTTCTTCGATATCCTTCTTATTTTCAAAAGGTACCAGAACTTCCTTGATTCCAGCCATCTTAGCTGCCAGTATCTTTTCTTTCAGACCGCCTACCGGAAGCACCCTTCCCCGCAGCGTGATCTCACCGGTCATCGCCAGATCGCTGCGCACCTTCTTTCCCGTGATTGCCGAGAAGAGGGCTGTCGCCATGGTAACGCCTGCCGAAGGTCCATCCTTCGGGACGGCTCCCTCAGGGATATGTAAATGAAAATCATTTTCCTTGAATACATCTGCCTTAATATGATTCTCTTTACCGATAGACCGGACATAGCTTATGCCAATCAGAGCAGATTCCTTCATCACATCTCCCATCTGTCCGGTAAGTTCAATATCTCCCTTGCCGGGCATCACATTGACTTCTATCTGCAACGTGTCTCCTCCCACACTCGTCCATGCAAGTCCGCGCACAATTCCAACCTGCGGTTCCTTATCTGCTTTATCAAGGCTATACTTTCTTTTTCCCAGATATTTATCCAGATTTAAGGCAGTCACCTTAATCTTTTCCTGCTCATTTCCAGCTTCTCTTATGTCCAATATTTCCTTTGCCGCTTTCCTGCAGATCTCCCCAATCTTGCGCTCCAAATCTCTGACGCCGGCTTCTTTCGTATAATAAGTAATGATATTCTTGAGCGCTCCATCCTGAATAGAAAGCATCTGCTTTGTAAGACCATTCTTTTCCAACTGTTTTTTTAGCAGATGTTCCTTGGCAATATGGAACTTCTCATTCTCTGTATAGCTGTTTACTTCAATGATCTCCATACGGTCCAGGAGAGGTCTGGGAATCGTCTGGGTCGTATTTGCTGTTGCAATAAACAGAACCTCCGACAAATCCAGCGGCACCTCCACATAATGATCCCTAAATCTTACATTCTGTTCTCCGTCAAGCACCTCCAAAAGCGCTGAAAAGGTATCTCCCTTATAATCATTGCTCACCTTATCGATTTCGTCTAACAACATCAGCGGATTCTTTACCCCTGCCTGCTTTAATCCTGCTGCAATCCTTCCCGGCATAGCACCTACATAGGTTCTCCGGTGACCTCTGATTTCTGCTTCATCCCTGACACCGCCCAGACAGATTCTGATATACTTCTTATTAAGGGCCTTTGCCACGCTTCTTGCAATAGAAGTCTTTCCGGTTCCCGGAGGGCCTACCAAACAGATAATGGGGCTTTCCCCCTTGCTGGTAAGGCACCTCACCGCAAGAAATTCCAAAATACGCTCTTTCACCTGATCCAGTCCGTAGTGATCCTTCTTTAACGTATCCTCGGCACGCTTCATGCTTTCATTATCCTTGGATGCCTTGTCCCACGGCAGTTCCAGAAGGGTTTCGATATAAGCGCGTTCTACAGCACTTTCTGAACTGCTTCCCGAAAGGTTTTTGAAACGCTTGATTTCCTTCTTAATCTTTGATTTCACTTCTTCAGATGCCTGAAGTGTCTCTAATGCCTCTTCAAATTGATCCGTATCTGAAAAAGATCCTTCATCTCCCAACTCCTGCTTAATGTAATTAAGCTGTTCTTTTAAAAGATAGGTTCTTTGATTCTTATCCACCCGTTCTCTGATGCTATGAGTCAGTTCTTCCCTTGCCTTGGCAATTTCAATTTCATTCAGTAAATGCTCGCATAGAATATTATAGCGGTCTTTTATAGGAACAGCCTCTAGTATCTGCTGCTTTTTATCATAACTCATGGGAAGATTCATCGCAATCTGATCGATCAGAGTTCCAATCTCTTTGATCTGCGAATATCTGTTCACTGCATTTTTATCCAGTTTCGGATAGTGTGCAGCAAAGACCGTAAAGTGCTCTTTCAGCTGCCGGAGCATTGCCTCCTCCTCCACTTTGCCTATCTGGGACATAATATCCTCTTCACTTGCCACCTCAAGATCCGCTTCCAAAAATTTTGAATTTTCTAAATTGATTCTGCGCAGGATCCCGCGTCCGATTCCTTCCACCAATACCCTTACAATCTGATTTGGAAGCTTTGTGATCTGCTTTATCACTGCAATGGTTCCCACCCGGTAAAGATGCTTTTCCTCAGGTGCATTCACTGCGGACTCCCTCTGGGCTAACAAAAAGATCTTCCCGCCTTTTGCCATCGCATACTCCAATGCCTGTACAGACTGTTCCTTGTTCAAATCAAAGTGCATGACTGTACTCGGCAGAATCGTTATTCCGCGCAAAGGAATTATGGGCATAGTGAGAAACTGCCCTGTTTCTTCTTTTCTTTCACTCATCATTTATCCTCTTGTTTCCTAAAGCGTCTTTGAGACACAAAATGCCGCCAATTGGCGGCATTTTTTATCTGGCCTTACGCATTACTTCACGATGTATCAATAAAGGTTCACTGGTACCTTCTACCGCTCCTTTTGTGATAACGCATTCTTCTATTGTCTCATCTGAAGGAATCTGATACATCACATCCATCATTGCTTTTTCCATAATGGAGCGCAGTCCCCTGGCTCCTGTCTTTCTCTCAAATGCCTGTTTAGCAATGGTCTCTATTGCATCCTTTTCAAAAGTGAGTCTGACATCATCAAATCCAAAAAGCTTCTGATACTGTTTGATCAGAGCACTCCTAGGCTCCGTCAGAATTCTGTAAAGCGCCTTTTCATCCAGTCCCTGCAATGATACATTGATGGGCACACGTCCCACAAATTCAGGAATCAGACCAAACTTCACCAGATCCTGAGGTGTGACCTCTTTCAGTATTTCACTGATTTCACGATTGCTTTTGCTTGCTATTTCCGCGTCAAAACCGATTGAATTGCGGTTAAGCCTGTTTTCAACGATTTTCTCCAGACCGTCAAATGCTCCTCCGCAGATGAACAAAATATTGGAAGTATCAATCTGAATCAATTCCTGATGAGGATGCTTTCTGCCTCCCTGTGGCGGCACGCTTGCCGTGGTTCCCTCAATAATCTTAAGGAGCGCCTGCTGCACACCCTCTCCTGATACATCTCTGGTGATGGAAACATTCTCGCTTTTCTTGGTAATCTTATCAATCTCATCAATATAGATAATCCCTAATTGCGCACGCTCCACATCATAATCAGCCGATTGGATCAGTTTAAGGAGAATGTTCTCCACATCCTCTCCCACATAACCGGCTTCTGTCAGCGTGGTAGCGTCTGCAATGGCAAAGGGTACATTGATAATCTTAGCCAGAGTCTGCGCCAGATAAGTCTTTCCCGAACCGGTAGGACCAATCATGATGATATTGCTCTTCTGAAGTTCCACATCATCCATATCCTTGGGCGCGGTGACTCTTTTATAGTGATTGTACACGGCAACCGCCAGAACCTTTTTGGCTTCCTCCTGCCCAATCACATAGTCATCCAAAAAATCCTTGATTTCCACTGGTTTCAACAGATTAATATCAAGTTCTGTCTCTTCAACCTCTTCCTCATATTCTTCTTCCACAATATCGGCACATATTTCCACGCATTCATCACAGATATACACCCCTGCAGGGCCTGCTATCATTTTTCTTACCTGATCCTGTGTCTTATTACAAAAAGAACACCTGATATTGTCAGAACTTTTTCCTGCCATCTTCCTACCTCTTATCTGCTAATTGTCAGAACGCTTATAAAGCACTCTGTCAATCAATCCATATTCCTTTGCTTCTTCGGCAGTCATCCAATTGTCTCTCTCTGTGTCTGCCGCAATCACCTCATAATCCTTACCGGTGTTTTCTGCCAAGATCTTGTTTAATTTTTTCTTTGTCTGCAGAATATGTTTGGCGGCAATCTCAATTTCCGTAGCCTGCCCCTGTGCACCGCCTAAAGGCTGATGAATCATGACCTCAGCATTGGGAAGCGCAAGTCTCTTGCCCTTCGCTCCTCCTGCCAGCAGGAATGCACCCATGCTGGCTGCCATGCCGATACAATTGGTGGACACATCACATTTAATATACTGCATGGTATCATAAATCGCCATACCTGCAGTTACGCTCCCGCCGGGGCTGTTAATGTAGAACTGGATATCCTTTTCCGGATCTTCTGCCTCCAGGAACAACAACTGTGCCACGATAAGGCTTGCTGTCACTTCATTGACTTCTTCACCTAAAAATATGATTCTTTCTTTTAAAAGTCTTGAATAAATATCGTAGGAACGCTCTCCCCTACTCGTCTGTTCAATGACATAAGGTACTAAACTCATTACTGCATCCTCCTTACTGCCTTACAAAACCTGATTCTTTATTTTTCTTTTGCGTTTTCTACCGCGAACTCAGCCGCTTTTCTTACTGCAATATCTGCTTTGATCTGAGATACGCTCTTTTCAGGAAGCATTTCTTTTACTTTGTCTGCTTCCATCTGATATGCTTCCGCCATAACCTTTATTTCTTCTTCAAAATCTTCCTCAGACGCTTCGATATTTTCTGCCTTTACGATTTCTTCAAGTACCAGTCTGGATTTGATTCTCTTCTCTGCCTGAGGCTTTACCTGCTCGATCATCTTATCATAATTAGATCCTGTGAACTGGAAGTACTGATTGAGGGATAAGCCCTGCATCTGGATTCTCTGTGCGAATTCATCAACCATCTGCCTCTGCTGTGTGGTGAGCATTGCCTCAGGGATTTCCATTTCGGAATCATTTACAATCGCCTCAATGACTGCTGCCTCTTTTGCGTCCTTTGCTTCTTTTACTTTCTCTTCTGTCAGTTTAGCCTTGACATCTGCTTTGTATTCTTCCAAAGTATCAAATTCTGAAACTTCGCTTGCAAATTCGTCATCAAGTTCAGGAAGTTCCTTTTCCTTGATTTCTTTGATTGTACATTTAAATACAGCTGCTTTTCCCTTTAACTCCTCTGCCTGATAATCTTCAGGGAAGGTAACATTCACTTCCACTTCCTTACCTATTTCAGCACCGATCAGCTGTTCCTCAAATCCCGGAATGAACGCGCCGGATCCGATTGTCAAAGGATAGTTTTCACCCTTGCCGCCTTCAAAGGCTGTTCCATCAACAAAACCTTCAAAATCAAGCACGGTCATATCGCCGTCTTTCACTGCCCTGTCTGTAACTTCAATGTTTCTGGCATTGTTTTCTCTTTCTCTATTAATCTGTGCGTCTACTTCCTCATCTGTCACCTCTGTATCTGCTTTTTCAACCTTGACGCCTTTGTATTTTCCCAATTTTACCGGCGGTTTAAGAGCAACCTCAGCTGTAAAAATAAAGGGCTCGCCCTTCTTGATCTGAGTCACATCTATAGTTGGTGAAGATACGATATCCTCTCCGCATTCTTCCACTGCCTGCTCATAGGCATCGGGAATCAACTCATTGGCAGCATCTTCATAGAAGATTTCCGGCCCATACATTTTCTCCACCATCTGACGGGGAACTTTGCCCTTTCTGAATCCCGGAATGCTGATTTTATCCTTGTTCTTTAAAAAGGCCTTCTGCAATGCCTTTTCCAATTCTTCTGCGGAAACCTCAATCGTCAGTTTCGCCATGCTTTTTTCTAATTTTTCTACCTGTACGCTCATCCTAGTACATCCTCCTTATAAATCTGTGTCTTTATCTAAACTCACCGCATATCGGGCAAATTGCAGGCATACTCACAGTCATTTTACAATTATATCATATAAGGAAAAAAATTACCAGAATTTTTCTGCTTGATTTTAGTATATCATACCATATATACTCTGCACATCACTGGAAAAACCCCATCTGGCGTCATGCAGACGGACCCATTGCTGAATGGTAGTATACTCATTTCTTTTTCTTGACATAATAACAGACCTCCTATGATTTAACTTTTATCATAGAAGGTCTATCTTATAACCAACTTTAAATGCGATCTCCAAGCGAACTGCCAATCAGCACATTCTTCCCACAGAAAGCAAACCCGTACTTCCGAATCCGCTCTTTAGGAATACCTTTTGCCACAAGGTTCGCCTGATAATCTTTCCTTTCTATCTGCTGCAGGGCATCCTGCACTGTATCGGAGAGTTCCTTTTCCTCCGTATCTTGTACCTTAAATTCCAAAATGACGGCATTATTTTCCTGTTTCCTAGGCTCCAGCATCACATCATACCTTCCAAAACCACTTTCCCGATTGGAAGTAATGATATACTTGTCAACCAGTTCCACCATCAATCCCAGCACAAAACCGTGATAAAACCGTTCCGGCTCTTCCTTGGAAGGTTTCTTTCCCGTATCAAAGTAACTGAACATTTCCGATGTCAACTTATTCATATAAACATTCATTGCTTTTATATCATCCAGCAGCAGTGCACGAACAAAATCATTATAATCATCTTTTACACTGCCGAACCACTTCCGCACCATGCTCCGGAACATTGCTTTTACCTCAAAATTGGTCAATTCCAACTCATAGTCCTGCTTCCATTCACCAAATTCCGAAGTATACGCTTCATATTTTTTCACCTTCAAGTAACCGCCGGCAAGCAGAAGACTCCAAACTGCCTGTTCATCACTGTCTAGCATGTCATAGACTATCTGCTCATCTATTTCTGCACAAATAGACTCACCCTGCAGCAGACTTGCAAAGGTTTCCTTGACTTTTCTGCTGCCCTCCCGTACCAACTTACCTATAAGGCTATTGGAGCTAGTATTTGCCCAATATGCATCTACTTTCTTCTTATCCAAATAATTGATAATAGACCATGGATTATAGATGTCTTTTCTTGTTCCGAACACAAATCCATCATACCAATCCTTTATCTGCTGCTTTTGACTTGATAAGCCAAATTCATCCAATGCCGTAAAAACTTCCTCTTCCGTAAATCCAAAACAGTCCATGTATTTATTAGAAGTAGTTGTTACTACTTCTAAATTATTCAAATCTGAAAAAATTGATTCTTTGCTGACCCTCGTGATTCCTGTCATAATGGCACGTTCCAGATAAGGATTCGTCTTAAAGGTTGAATTGAACAGGCTCCTAGTGAAAGAGACAACCTCTTTCCAATATCCATTCACATAGGCTTCCTGCATGGGAGTATCATACTCATCCAGAAGAATGATGACCCTTTTTCCATAATATCTGCCAAGAAAATCAGACAAAGACCGCAGAGATGTTGTTGCTATGTTGTCCGGCATATCCGCAGAAATCTTCTGATAAAATGCTTTCTCCTTTTCATTGAGCAAATCTCCTTTCAGCAGATAATCATGCTTATTATACTGTTCTTCTATGATTCGGCAGATACTTTCTCTTGCTTCTGCATATGAGTTCTCCTTAATCCCTGCAAAACTTAAGAAAAGGACAGGATAAGTCCCCTGTAGTTTGCGGTACTTTTCCTGCTCCCATATAGATAGTCCTTCGAACAAATCTTCCCGGTTTTCATAACTGACAGAAAAATATTTCTCCAACATACTCATGTTCAGTGTCTTCCCAAAACGCCTTGGTCGTGTAATCAGCGTTACACTATCTCCGCTTTCCCACCATTCCCGTATGAAGTTTGTCTTATCTATATAAAAATATCCTTCTTTTTGAATTGACTCAAAATCCTGATTCCCGATACTGACTGTCCTTGCCATATCCCTACCTCTCCCTCTGCATTGTCTCAAACCGATTTCATTTCCCACCCTTACAGTATATCCGTTCTCCCCTTTAAAATCAATTCCAGCGAACCAGAAGTTTGTGCTATAATGTGTTATACTATTTCATTTTTTCAAAAGCAAAAATACAGTTTATATTTATATATGCCAATAAATTTGATGGAGGATTGATAAAAAATGGAAAATATAGAAATTTATAAAGTCTTTGACACAGACTCTCTTGAACGATGTTTAGAAATACGCAACAGGGTTTTTACTATCGAAAAAGGAGTCCCCCAAAAAATTGAGGTTGATCAATATGATTGTCTGAATAAATCATGTACTCATTTCCTTGTCAAACACCAAAAAGATGATATTGGAACGGTCAGGTGTCTATACACAGCAAATGGAAACATACAGATTCAAAGATTCTGTTTTCTTAAAGAATACAGAGGACTAGGTTTAGGAAAAATTGTCATTGAATATATTGAAGATTATTGCAAAACCCAAGGAATCAAAATAATTGAAATGGATGCAAAGTATGAAGTTTCTGATTTTTATGAAAAATGCGGATATGAAAAAGTGTCTGGCGTTTTTATAGAAGCCAATATACCTCATGTAAAAATGATGAAACAGATATAGTCATTCATATATCTCCTTGCATTTTTCTGTTTTCTTTCTTATACTAATACTCGTGTAATAAAAATTTAACAACTTATGTACAGGAGGAGCTATTATGAAATTATCAACGAGACAGCTGGTTCAGACAGCATTATTACTTGCCATATGTATTGCAAGTCAATTTTTTAAGAACTTTTCCGTATATATTACAGGTCCTATCGTAAACACGACGATTATCATTGCCGTATTGGCGGTTGGCTTATGGAGCGGGCTTCTGATCAGCATCATTGCCCCCATTACCGCTTTTTTTATTACAGGTTCGCCCATCATGGCTGCCATTCCCCTGATGTTTCCAGCCGTTATTTTAGGAAATGTCATTCTGGCGGTCTGCGTATGGTACTTCCAGAATAAAATCAGTCTAAAATGGAAACTTCCTGCCGGACTGGCCGTTGGTTCCGTTTTAAAAGCTGCTTTTATGGGAATCATAATCGTCCTGATTCTTCTTCCTACATTTGGAAGCAACATTGCTTCCAAGCTTCCCAAGCCCGAAGCCCTTCCTGCAGTTCTGGCAACTGCCAAGGTCACTTTCTCCATCACCCAGCTGATCACCGCCCTGACAGGCAGCATACTGGCATATATCATATGGCTGCCATTACAGAAATACTTGAAAAGCAGTAATGATTAATCCTATTTTCCTTTTTATTTATCCCCAAGACATTCTTATGTAAAAACAACCCGCCTGCTTAATGCAGACGGGTCATTCTTTGTTTTTTGGTTACGTTATTTCATCATTTCTTCTTGCTTCTTGATCATTCTACGAACCATTTCACCACCGATGGAACCGGCTTCCTTGGATGTTAAATCGCCGTTATAGCCTTCTTTTAAGTTAACACCAAGTTCAGAAGCAACTTCTGTTTTGAAACGATCCATAGCTGCCTTAGCTTCAGGAACTTCTACTCTATTAGATTTGCTGCTTGCCATCTTCATTCACCTCCGTTATTATTTTTGACTGCCTGTTACAGTCTTCTTCAAGATAAGCGTTTAAAGTGTCCGCTTATCCTGAAGATTTTCTCCGTTCAAAGCGTTTTCTTTATCACTTATCTTGTTCATAGTATTTACGGTGTTCATGAAAATATAATGGTAAGTTTTTCCGCTAAAAAAGATTTTACAAATTTAAAAACTTCGTATCTTATCGCTTCCGTCATCCTCGGTGTTTTCTATAGACTTTACAGTCAGATAATAACCATAATCGGCGTTGACCTGTACGAAAACCCGGTCGCCTACCTTGTGTCCTATCAGGGCCTTTCCAATTGGAGACTCCACGCTGACAAGACCTTCCAGCGAATTCCCCCTCATGGTTGTCACGATTTTGTATGTTTCAACGGAGCCGTCTTCCTCAAATTCTACTTCCACAGTATTGTTCATACCAATTTCATCTTCCTTTGAATCATCCGGTATCACTTCTGCCGTCTTGATCATACGCTCTAAAAAGCGGATGCGGCTTTCATTTTTATTTTTTTCTCTTTTGGCGGCATAGTATTCGAAGTTTTCACTTAAGTCTCCCTGTGCTCTGGCCTCTTTGACAGATTCCAAAAGTTTTGGGCGTATCACCAGTTTTCTTTCTTCGATTTCGGCCTCCATTGCATCAATATCTTTTTGTGTCAATTGATTAAACATGCTACTCCCCCTTTACCTGATACTCATCCCGCCAGCCTCAAGCTGAACCGTTACCAGTTTTCTGCACAAATATTGAATCAGATCCTTTCTGGTGATAAGTCCGATAAACCGCTTCCTGTCATCAATTACCGGAACAAAATTCTGATTCATTGCCACATTTAGCAGATCTTCCATATTGACATCCACATCCACCGGCTCGTTATCACGTTTACGCGCAACTGACGTCATGGGTGTTTCCTCCGCCTTTCGCACGGATAGGTCTCCTTGCTCCTTTATGTACCAGAGCAAATCGCCTTCTGTCAATGTACCTATGTACCGCCCATCCTTCTTTGCAATAACCGGAATTGCCGAATACCTGTGATTTTCCATTTTCTCCAAAACCTGGCGCACTGTGTCAGTATCGTAAACATACGCCACCTCACTTTTGGGCGTTAAAAAAAATAATATGTTCATTTGTTCTCTTTCCTTACCTATTCAAGTATACAATTTTCTCTGCCATTTCATCACTGGCCTGAGCGCCTGCCAGATGTTCCACTATCTTCAGTGCAAAAGGAATGGAACATCCCATGCCGCGGCCTGTGATGATGTTCCCATCCTGTACGGCAGGCTCATATGTAACCAAAGCTCCCTCAAGCTGGTCTTCAAACCCCGGATAGGCAATTGCCCTTTTGCCCTTCAGAAGTCCGCGATGCCCCAGTATGGACGGTGCTGCACAGATTGCACACACTGTTTTCCCCGCTGATACAAAGGCATCCACCTGTTCCATTAATAGTGTACATGCTTCCAGATTTTTCGTTCCTGCAAGCCCGCCGGGCAGTACAAGCACATCCACCTTGCTAAAATCCACATCTTCAATCAGGCTGTCCATCACAACGGGAATCTGATGAGAACCCATCACTGTCTTTTCGCCCATAATCGAAACCATTTCCGTGTCTATTCCCTGCCTTCGCAGAATATCCACCACGGTAAGCGCCTCTATCTCCTCGTAGCCTGTACCAAAAAAAACACATACTTTACTCATATCATACCCCACCTTTTTGATTCATTTTCTGTAAACATTTTACCATTAAATACAATAGATTACCAATAAACGATTTGTAAACTTTATTAAGGAAGGGTATAATATTGGAAAAAAATACTAATTATTTATTAAACATGGAAACAGAGAAAGGAAAACTGATATGGAAATAGAACGAAAATTTAAAACTAAAGAATTACCTGCCGATTTGTCTTCCTACCGCTGTCTTTTCATTGAGCAGGCATACCTTTGCACCGACCCGGTCATGCGGATCCGCCGGCAGGATGATGAATATTATTTAACTTATAAAGGAAAAGGTCTTATGGCAAGGGAAGAATACAATCTTCCCTTGAACAAAGCTGCCTATGAACATCTTCTTACCAAAGCAGACGGCAACGTCATTTCCAAAAAACGGTTTTTGATTCCTATTAAAAATCCCGTTTTTGCTGATGGATATAATCTCCCCAAAGAACCTGTCAATCTAAAAATAGAATTAGATATCTTTGAGCCGCCTTTTGACCCTCTCGTCGTAGCAGAAGTGGAATTTCCTGATGTAGAAATGGCTGGTGCCTTTATCCCTCCTGCATGGTTGGGAGAAGATGTGACGAACAATCCCGAGTATCATAACTCGAATCTATCCCGCAAAATTTTTTAATGCTAAACCTGATTTCTTGGCTTTCCGGTAGATTCCCGTTCCACCAATTCTGCCGGAAAGCTGATATATTCATGCTTACATTTACCATCTATTACATCTAAAAGAAGCCCGGCTGTCTTTTCTGCCATAGCCTCCATGGGCTGCCTGATGGTGGTAAGCTTGGGCGTGTAAAATTCACCTATGGCAAGACCATCATAACCTGCCACCGAAACATCTTCGGGAATTCTTTTTCCTGCCTCATGCAACGCTCTGCACACCCCCACCGCAAGAAAATCTGCAATGGCAAAAACTGCTGTGAAATCTACTCCTGAATCCAGAAGCTTTTTCGTCAGTTCATATCCATTCTGCATGGAATATGGATCCTCCTGATCTTTTACTTCATAAATCAGGTTTGGATCTATTTCAATTCCTCGTGCCGTCAGAGCATCCTTATATCCTTCCAGTCGAAGCTGCCCCACCGACTCTGCTTCCGTGCCTTCTGTGATAATTGCAATTCTTCTATGCCCTAAATCCAGCAGATAATCTACCATTTTATGGCTCTCGATCCTGTCATCCACTGAGATATTAGAATAGACTTTTTTTCCTGTATCCTGCACTGTTCCTATTGTGCAGAATACAAAAGGAACCTTTAGTTTTGCAATCTGATCCGGGTCATGCTGATAAGCTCCCCCCAGAAAGATAATACCGCGGAGCCTTCTTTCCTTCACTAATTGCAACGCAACATCCACCTCATTTTCATATGCATCCACATGCTGTATAACCATGGCATATTTCTTTTTCTGGATCTGCGTTTCAAAAATCTGTATTGCTAAGCTAAAAAAAGGATTGGTTATTCCCTTAATCAGAACTGCTATGCACTTTGCATCTGTACGTTTCAGATTTCTTGCACTATTGTTGGGTATGAATCCCGTCTCCTTAATGACATCCATTACCATTTGTCTGGTTTCCGGACTAATGTCAGGGTGATTATTAATGGCTCTGGATACCGTGCTGATTCCTACTCCGCACTTTTTGGCTATGTCTTTAATTGTCAATTCATCCACTAATAAGTTCCCCTTGCTTCTGCGCACTTTCCTGCGCGTACATTCTTACGCGTTCTGTCATGCTATCTTACTCTTCCATACAACTTGCACATCTTAAATATCTTCTCTGCAAGTTCATCATTTAATTGTCCTTTTACCATTCTCCACTTCCAGTTCGTACCCAAAGTGGATGGAACATTGATTCTGGCTTCCGCTCCAAGTCCCAGATAATCCTGCATAGGAATAATGGCTGTATCCGATACGCTGGCAATAGCAGCGCGGATGAAATTCCACTCTACTTCTTTACTTCCCTTGATATTCAGATACTTTCTTGCAAAGCTGCGATCCTTACGGTTAGTGGACTGATACCATCCAACCGTTGTGTCATTGTCATGAGTACCCGTATAGACAACCGAATTCGCAATATAATTGTGGGGAAGATAATCACTTTCCTCCCTGGAATCAAATGCAAACTGCAGAATTTTCATTCCCGGATAACCGGTCTTCTTCACCAGTTTAATAACTGACGGAGTAAGGAATCCCAAGTCTTCCGCAATAACGAACTTATTGCCCAGTTTTTCTTTCATAACTTTAAACAAGTCATAGCCCGGTCCTTTTTCCCATTTACCGAACTCAGCAGTCTCATCTCCAAACGGAATGTTGTAATACTCATCAAAACCTCTGAAATGATCGATACGAATTACATCATAAAGCTTGTAGCAGTATGCAATCCTCTGCATCCACCATGCGTATCCGGTTTCTTTGTGGTAATCCCAGCGGTAAAGCGGATTTCCCCAAAGCTGCCCCGTTGCAGAAAAAGCATCGGGCGGACACCCTGCCACACCGGTAGGCATACAATTTTCATCAAACTGGAACAATTCCGGATTTGCCCATGCATCGGCACTGTCAAAAGCAACATAAATAGGAATATCTCCAATGATCATGACTCCCTTGTCATTGGCATATTTCTTGAGCTTTGTCCATTGTGTTGCAAACAAATACTGCTGATATTCATAAAATAGAATTTCTTCTTTCAGTTCTTCCTTGTATCTGGCGATGGCACTGGCCTTCCTTAAGCGAATATCATCTTCCCATTCCGCCCAGCTTTTTCCCTGATAAGAATCCTTGACTGCCATATAGAGCGCATAATCAAGAAGCCAGAACTCATTTTCCTTTACAAAAGCCTGAAATTCCTGATTATCCCTAATACTGCTGTTCTTAAATGCTTCTTTCAGCATCTTGGAACGTGAGAGATAAATTTTTTCGTAATCAACGTACCCCTCGCTTCCTCCCCAGTCACAACTCTCGCACTGCTTACTGGTAAGCAGACCATCCTCAATCAACTCTTCCAAGTCTATGTAATAAGGGTTTCCTGCGAAAGTAGAAAAGGATTGATAAGGGGAATCACCATAGCCGGTAGGTCCTAATGGCAATATCTGCCAGTAACGCTGCCCTGCTGCTTTCAGGAAATCCACAAATTCATATGCTTCTTTTGAAAAGGTTCCGATTCCATATGCTGACGGAATACTGGATATCGGTAATAAAATGCCGCTTGCTCTCATACTTTTTCCCCCACTTTTTTTATTCCCGGTAACGCTTCCGGACACTATACAAACTTATAAAAAGAATACCACTTGCCATGGTAATTTACAAGTGGTATTTCCAATTTCAAAAGAATATTGTTACAGAATATTCATGTAAATCCTATAAATCCTGCTGCGCCATATTTTTTATCTTAAGAAGCCCCGCGGAAACCGGCGGAAGCAACAGGATCACTACCGTGACGAATGCTTCAAGTCCCAGATATGCTCCATTGTATGTAAGGGAGTAAATCGGGGCAGACATATTATAATAAGCCGCATAACTTCCGAAAAAAATCATTCCGGACAAAAAGGCGAAGAAATACCTTCCCAGAACCCCCAGGAGATATCCCCAGATCAGCCCGCGCTTTTTATTCGCAAATACACCGGAAAGCCCCAGCGCTCCAAAGGCAAAGATATAATCTGTAAGCATCTGCGGAATACTGATGATATACGGATCCACGATCAGCTGCAAAAATCCGTACGCAATCGCTGCCATAAGCCCGGTACGAGGCCCGAACATATATCCGATCAGACAGATAAACAGCATACTGCACAGGGTGACAGAACCGCCCATAGGCATATCGATCAGCTTGATCATACTGGTCACCATGCCGAGAGCCATTGCCATGGCTGAAAATACCAGCTGCTTCGTACTAATCTTTTTCCCCTTGCTTCCGCTGATGACACACCCCAGCAGAAGCACCGCGAACATCACAGCAATCAAGACTCCATAGCCCGCTCCGGTCAACGCATACGACGAAATATTACCTTCTTCGTCCAAAATCTGTGTTGCAAAATAAGACATAAAAAAACCTCCTTTTTATCACAGGAGGAGTATACAAATTCTCATAAATGCATCATGATATCTAGAAAATGTGTAACGCTCAAAAAGAAAATATCATGGCAATTATGAAAATCAGCTTCCCTACGCCGGTATTATCCGGTTCAGGTAATGAGGGTCAGCATACACCTCCTTGAGGTATATGCAATCTCAGCTCATGCTCCCCTAGCGATTAATTTATTCAATTTCAAAATAACAATATACTCCTTCACTCCATTTGTCAAGAGGCGCTATCCGTTATAAGGATTTCCTTCCCAAGTGCAAATGAATAAATGATTTTCTGCGTCACATTTTTGCCGGTAAGACGCGAGAGCGCTTCCTCGTAATAGTCAAGCTGTGTCTGATATCTTAAGACAAGTTCCTCCGCCCTTTTGATAACATCCGTTTTGTAATCTGCCACCACAATTCCGCCGTCTTCCTCAAAAAACACATCAATGATTCCCTGTATCAGCACCTGCTCGCTGTCTGGGAACTCTTCTCCCAGCCTGCTTGCCGGAAGTCCCATTACAAAGGGCTGCTCTCTTTTCAATTTTCCTTCTGAATCTGCCCTTGCCATACGTTCTGCCAAAGTACTTTCAAAAAAAAGCACCAATTTAGAAGTTGCGATGCTCTTGCGCCATCTGGCATCAAGTACCTCTTCCCGTTCAAATTCATCCAGCTGACGGTTAATTTCCGCTTCCCTTTCCGTCCTGTCTTCAAACCTCATAACCGCCTTAAAATCGAGCAATTCCATAGCTTTATGATATGCACTTCCCCTGTCTGTTCCGGAAACCTCTTCTTTACTGCTGATAAAGGACGGTATGTAAGGAACCACCTCCTGTTCCTCAAACAGCTGTCTTGTAAATGCCTGTTCCATACTCCTCCCATTATTTGAACCTGCTTCCAATCCGTCCATTGACTGATTTGGTAAATCATGAACCGCCTTTTTCTTTAATTCTGACACTGTCGTTTTTACAAAAAGATTTGACAAATACTGGTAGGGATAATTCCTTAAAAGTCTCTCTGACAACTGAATCATTTTGTCTGAATGTTCCTTTTTAACCGACTCTATTTTTAGGAACAGTTGTCTCTTTCGGTCACTTTGCCGGATAATTTCTTCCACATCCTTTAAAAACAAATCTTCCGGACCAATCAACTGTGCCTCCTCAAGGCAGGGAACCACAAAGTCAAGATAACACCCTGCACCGGCAAGAACAGAAAAAGGGATTTTCCTATCTTCGCTTCCCTTCGCGCGGAATTCTTTTTCCTTTTCCATTCCTTCCCGGAATTTATCTATGTCAGGTACGGCAGCTGTCAATATCAACTTTTCCTTTGCTCTGGTCATGGCAACATAGAGAACCCGCATTTCCTCGCCCAGGGCATCCATCTTCATTTTAAGCGCAACCACATTTTTCTTTAACGTGTGGCTTTGAAGCCGCAGATCACTATCAATGTAATCCACGCCAATCCCCATATCCACGTCCGCAATCAGCCTTCCGCTGATATCCTGCATATTGAACTTTTTAGAAAGACCTGCCACGAAACAAACCGGGAATTCCAGACCTTTACTCTTATGAATACTCATAATGCGCACTACATCTGCATTTTCATCCAGTACATCAGCTTCTCCGTAGTCTACCTCGTACTTTTCAAGCTGCTCCACATAGCGCAAGAAGTGGAACAATCCATAATAACTAGTGTTCTCAAATGACGCCGCCCTGACCAGAAGCATTTCCACATTAGCTCTGCGCTGTTCCCCGCCGGGACGAGCCGTTACATAATCCAGATATCCCGTATCTTCAAGAATTTCCTGTATCAGTTTGTGAATTGGCGTATAAGACGTTTTTCTTCTATAATAAGTAAGACATTCCAAAAAAGAATGTATTTTTTCTTTTAAACTGCCTTCATAAGAAGTCAGGCAATCATAAAGCGGAATATTTTTATCTGCCGACCGAATTAAACCGATTTCTTCCTCTGTAAAACCTCCAAAAAAAGATTTCAATGTACCGTAAAGCGGAATATCCTGGAGAGGGTTGTCAATCACATTCAAATATTGCATCAGTACTTTTATTTCTACAGCCTGAAAGTAACCTGTACGCATAGCCACATAAGCGGGAATCCCCTCTCTTTCCAATACACTCCTAAATTCATCCGCCCACCCTGCGGTTGTTCTCAGCAGAATAACCATATCACTGTATCTGACAGGTCGCAGCATCCCGGTCTCTTTGTCAGTTACCTGAAACTTCTGGTGCATTTCACGAATTCTTCCTGCAATCACAGATGCTTCCTGTGCCCTTGCCGAAAGGGACGATTCCTGATCTTTACCAATAATCAGATACTCTGTATCAAAGGATTGTGTATCCTCCTCTTCATAAGAAGCGCCCGGATAAAGAGCTGCCTCCTCATCATACTCCACTCCGCCAAGCGTTCTGCCCATAATCCGTTCAAACAAGCGGTTCACACTGTCAAGCACCTGCGGACGGCTTCGGAAGTTTTTATGAAGATCGATACGCTGACGCTCCCCATCTTCTTTAGAATAACATGCGTATTTTTCCATAAAAAGTTCGGGACGTGCCAAACGGAAGCGATAGATGCTCTGTTTTACATCTCCGACCATAAACCGATTGAACCTTCCCTCTTCCTCTCCCGAAATACTCTTTAGTAAAAGTTCCTGCACCAGATTACTGTCCTGATACTCGTCAATCAGTATTTCTTCAAAAAACTGTCGGTACTCTAACGCAGCCTGGGAGGGAAGCAGCCTTCCGTGCTCCTCCTTTTTCAGTAGAATATTCAGCGCAAAATGCTCCATATCATGAAAATCAATGATATTATCGCGGCGTTTTCTCTCATCCAGCTTTTCCTTGTAAGAAAGAACCAGCAAAAGAAGCTCTTCCACATTAGGCGCTGCCTTTTTCATCCTTTCCGCCACCTGCTTTGGGGACAGCAACAAAAAAGAGGTCTTCACATTCTCCAACTGCTTTTTGATTTCCCCTCTCAGTTCTTTTACCTTTTCCCTGCACAACGGATTAACAGCAGGATCTTTTTTCGTTGAGAGCCTGCCGAAAGAAACAGTCTCGAAAGCTTCATGGTATGCCTGGAGGCTCGTAAGAGACGAAAGACGTGCAAGCATTTCCCTCTCTTCCTCCAGCATCTCTCCATACATATAGGGTCCGTCCGGTCTCTCCGCAATGTGGATTGCTGTGTCCATGTGATTCACACATTCGCCGACAATTGTTTGAATATAAGTGACCAGATACCTGCACCACTTCGTATTTTCCAATTCTGTAACATCTGATATTTTATAATCTTCCATGCATTCACTGATCCAATCCTCTGGCCAGGGATAGCTCATAGAAAACTCATACAATTTTCCTATATATTCCTCCAAAAGCCTGTCATTGCTTCCCCCTGTAAAGTATTCCACACAATCCGTAAATGCCTGTTCTTTCTCTTGATATTTCTCCTCTAGAAGCGCCGTCATCACATCCTGCTTTAAAAGCCGCAGTTCCCCTTCATCAGCAACCCTAAAGCCCGGATCAAGACCAATATCATTGAAATTGTTCCTTATAATAAAGAGGCAAAAGCTGTCTATTGTGGTAATCTGCGCATTGTGAAGAAGGGACGCCTGCTTTTGCAGGTGAATGCTTTCCGGCTCTTCCTCCAGTTTCCTGTCAATTGCTAGGGATATCCTCTCCCGCATCTCCGCCGCCGCCGCATTGGTAAAGGTCACCACCAGAAGGCGATCCACATCCACCGGATGGTCTTTGTCTGTAATCATGCCAATAATACGTTCAACCAAAACAGCTGTTTTTCCTGATCCGGCTGCTGCTGAAACAAGAATATTTCTGTTCCTTAAATCGATTACCTTTTGCTGTTCAGGCGTAAATGTCATTGCCATACCTTACCTTCTCCTTTTTCGTCGGTTTGCAGGAAATTATTTTCCTCACGAATTTCTTCCTGCATTTTTTTCAGCAGTTCTTCCTCCGGCGGTGAGGATAAAATACGGGTATGAAAGCCCGGAATCTTCTCTTCAAAATCACATATACCCTTATATGCACAGTATGTACATGACTCTCTCCCCCCCTGTTCACAGGGATTCACCGCGATATTACCATCCAGAATCTGCCTTCCGAATTGCCTTATTTTATGATTCACGAACTTGGAAACCGTTTCATAATCCTCTTTGGCTATGGTGCTGGATCGCAGGGAAAAACTGCCGTCCTTTTTCCGTTCTACCGGAACAACCGTGGACTTATCCGTAAAATTTTTATCCAGAAGACTTATCACCTTTTCATCCTCATTGACTACTCCGGCAGTCCGCAATTCCTTTAAAATTTCTCTGTTTATTTCTTCCGGTGTAAGTTCCCCCTCCGCTTTTACCATGGGATCGCTTACATGATAATAAAGGAGAGCAGCCGGGACAATTTCCTTGTCGGGATGTTTCTTTTTTGTTATTTCTGAAGCAACATTCATATAAACCACAAGCTGTAGCTGCAGACCATAATACAAAGCCGCTAAATCAAATTTTCTGTTTCCCGATTTGTAGTCGATTACTTTTACATAGACGTGATCCTCATCCTCGCAGGTATCAATTCTGTCAATCCTGCCCCTTAGCTTCATCCTCTCTGCATCAGACAGAGAGATATTCACCGCCTCAAGGGATTCCACCTTCGAAAAAGACATTTCAAAAGAGTCCGGCACGAAATCCCCCTCTTTCAGCTGGGCTTTTAACGTCCGCACGGTCCTCTTCAAAATCCTGTACATCCGCTCAATCATGTATTCATAACGTGCACTGCTATACAGAACCGTCTCTCCATAGGTCATGGTACATGCCTCTAATGCCTCTTTGAGGAGCCTGTCTCCCTCCTCTTCCGGAAAGTCAAACCAGGTCAGATTATTTTCTGCAAGTTTTCCTGCAAATATTTCCAAGACACCATGAAATATATTCCCCAAATCTGCCTGTTCAAAGCTGAATTCTTCTCGTTCTTTCAGCATCAGACCATATTGCAGGAAATGTGAATAAGCACAGGCGGCATATTTTTCCAGACGGCTCACACTGTTTTCCAGCATACTGCCATACAAAGCCTTCGCCACTGCCTTTGCAAGAGGTTTATGCACATACTCGGCAAATGCAGCCTCTTCCAGTTTTCTCAAATAATCCTTGTAAAAGCCATCCTCTTCGTATAAACAATACAAAGTGCTTAACTCTTCCTCGTCTAACTGTCCTTCTCTTCCTGCTGCATAATCACGAAGCCCCTCAGAAAGATACATCAGTCCATCTTTCTTCCCTATCATCCGCTCAAACGGCTCATAATTAACACCCGCTTTTTCTGTTTTCATCTGTGGAAAAAGCTTTTTTATCAGCTCCACCAGATAGGAAGGGCGGATGCTTTTTCCCTGACTATTCATCCGACAAAAGGACAGATACAGTCTGCCGGAGGGCTTCGTCATATTGGCATAGAGATAGAGCCTCTGGATATACATCTGCTGTCTTGGGGTGGGTGCCAGTTCAAACCCGGACTGTTGTAAAAACTCTCTGTCAATATCAGAAATAATCCCCCCTTTGGAACCGCTTTTGGGGATATTTCCGTCATTAACCCCCAAAAAGAATAGTATCTTCACCTGTTTCAGCCGGCTTCTTTCCATGTCCCCCACTACCACTCTGTCCACACTTCCCGGAATGGTACCTACCTCAATCTCTCCAAAGCCTGCATCAAGAATATCCGCAAATTCCTTAAGACTCATAGCCTCCTCTTCGAGAAGCCCTATGATTTGTTCTAAAAGTTCCATTACCAACCGGTAAATCTGGGCATATTCCCTTGCCCGCTCCGGTTCCTTGTTTTCCCTAAAGTATTGCTCATATCCCGCCAGTTTCTCCTGAATCCGCCCTGCTACGATAAAATTATAGAGCATTCTTACCATTTCGCCTGCATTCTCCTTTTTTTCGAGAAGGGGAGAAATCTGATCCATGAACCGCTCCCTGATCTGATTCAATTCTTCCAGCAAAAGAAGCTGCTCCTGCTCCTTTGCAGATGCCTTTGCATCCATTTTCCGCACAAAAGCCTGACTCCATTTTTTCTTTCCCTTGATTCCACGGGCAAGCACATAATTTTCCAGCCGGTCGATCTCCTCCGGCGTAAAATCTGTAAGTCCGCACCGCAGATAGTGGAAAATCGTCTCATAAGAAAAGTCAAAGAGAACGATCTTAAGCGCACTTCTGATATATTCAATGAAAGGATTGAGCATAAGACCTCTGGTCCGGTCCAGAAAGACTGGAATATCATAGGCAAGCGCCTCCCTTTCAAAGTAATCCGCGTAAGTTTCCAAATCTCCCGTGACCACAGCAATATCTCTGTAGCTGTACCCTTCCTCCAACACCAACTTTTTAATGCATATACTGACCTTCCGCACTTCATCCGCCGGATGCAGCGCCTCCATCAGGTGAATGCTCTCACATTCTGTACCCTCATAGGGTCTTACCGGATACCGGAAAAGATTCTGCTCTAAATGTGCCAGTTCTTTGTTGTCCTTAAATCTTGCCAAAGGTCCGTTTTTAATATAAATATCATCCGTTCTTTTAACATGTACTTTCTCCGCCAGACGACATAAATCACAAACTGTCTTCTTACTTAAGTAAAACAATTCCTGTTCTCCGCCTATTTTGAGAGGATTTTCACGAATATCAATCGTTATCGAAATAATAACCCGTTCCGTCAGCGTCAAAAGTTCCTGAATCAGCCGGTATTGAATAGGTGTAAACCCTGTAAATCCATCAAATATGATCACGCTTCCCGAAATAAGCTTTGATTTTCCTACCGCTCTCGTCAAAAGCTCCAGTGTTTCTTCTGTGGTGATAAAACGATCTTGTATATAATCCGTGAACCCCCGGTAAATGATTTCCAAATCTTTCAGTTTGCTATAAAGTGCCCCTCTTCCCTTGGCAAATTCAGCCAGTTCTCCTACCTGCGCGCTGCTGATACCATACTGCATGAATTCGGAGATAGCTGATTTCACCTCGTGAATATAACCTATCTTATTTAAGTTCTTCCCGATAACAGGCATTTCCTCTTTTAAAGACGCGGCGCTCTTTCGAAGCACGAGACTCTTTCCGGTATCATCCAGTACCGGTTTGCTCCCATATCCGGTTTCCTCAAAAATGCGATGTGCCAAACGTCCAAAGCTGAGCACGTCTACATTCATAATACCGCCGCAGCTGCTTGCCCCCACCAGATCCACCTGCGTCTGCATGGTAAACTGATCCGGTACCAGAAATAAAAAATCACGGGACGGTTCCCGTCCCGCCCATGCTATAATGTCTTCATGAAGCTGCCGGCTTTTCCCGGCGCCTGATCCCCCAAAATAAAACTGTAATCCCATATGTAACCTTTCTATGCCTGCTTCCTGTCTATTATGTACGGTGTTAAAACTTGATTTTATTTAATTGCCCTTCCAATATTTTTGGCCAACCTCCAGTTAGGCACATCACCATCATCAGCCCAATATTCGTCAACAGATACAATTTTATCGCCAACAACTTTGATGAAAGATGTCACATGAAATGATAATGTTTTGTCTTTTGAATATACATGGGTTACTGTAATAAATACATCATTTGTTTTTTCAACCCTTTCAACCTCACCATTCCAGTCACCGGGATATTCGCAATTAGCAACAATAAACTCATCTACATTAAAATGCTCATTTGTACAATGCCAGTTTATATAAGCATCCTTGTCAAAATATCCTCTGATAGCATTCGCATTTTGTCCCAAAATGTCTTTCCAAAAATCATATATATTCATACTTCCCTCGTTAAATCCTGATTTAATTAATTCAAACATGACAATATACTATTTTTTATAGAAACGGAATCATCTCCTTAACCGATGAAAAGATGAGATGCGGCATAACCTCTGATGTCTCCACATCCTTCATGCATGCCTCTCCGCTTAATACCAGAATCCCGGTGTAACCATTATTGACACCGGCAGCCACATCCGTGTAGAGCCGGTCCCCCACCATAGCGGTCTCTCTCTTTAATACTCCTTCCCGCGATGCAAGGTAATCCATGATATCTCCATTGGGTTTTCCGATGATATGATCCGGATACCGGAACGCTGATGCATGGATAAACGCATGGATTGCTCCGGCATCAGGAATGAATCCGGTTTCTGTGGGACAATTATAGTCAGGATGCGTGGAGATATAGGGTAGTCCCTCTCTTACCAAATCACATACTCTGCACATTTTAGCATAGGTAAGGGAAGTATCAAAGCCCACCACCACCACTTCCGGCGTTTTCTCGTCAAGTAAAATTCCTTCCCTTAAGAACTGCTCTTCCAGAAGTTCATTGCCCAGCAGATAAACCTTCTTTCCCGGAAAATTTTCCTTCAGATAAGCAATTGTTGCCTGCCCGGATGTCACGATTCTGGACTCCTCCACATCAAGTCCCATTCTCCTCAGTTTTTCAACGTATGCCTGCGGATTTTTGGAAGAATTATTGGTGAGGAACACATATCTTTTTCCGGCTTTCTCCACAGCCTCCAAAAAATCCTTTGCTCCATCAATCCACTTTTCCCCCAGATAGATTGTTCCGTCCATATCCAATGCAAAACAGGTGATATTTTTTAAAATTGCTTTTTTATCCGCATTTACTTTCGGTATCATGTGTTTTTCTTCCCCGTTTTCTATATTTCTCTGGTAGCTTCCCGTAACCAGTCAAGTTCTTCGCCTTCAAAATAAGGCTCTAATTTTTCAAACACTTCCTTGTGGTAAGCATTAAGATTTCTTCTATCCGCATCAGTAAGAAGGGAAACCTCCACACCGTCAAGATCAAAGGGCACGCAGGTAAGATCCTCAAAATACATAAACTGTCCGTATTCATTTGCTTCGCCTTTTCTGCAGAGAAGTTCGTTTTCAAGCCTGATACCATGACTTCCTTCTATATAGATACCCGGTTCATCCGTAGTGACCATACCTTCCTCCAAAACTGCATTGTCTTGATAGTCCGGAAGAAGTTTCCATCTAAAGCTGTTGGGACCTTCATGCACACTGAGCAAATAACCAACACCATGACCTGTTCCATGTTTGTAGTCCAGTCCCTTTTCCCATAACACCTGTCTCGCCATAATATCCAGATTGACTCCCCTGCATCCATGGAGAAATCTGGCATTTTTAAGGTTCAGCAACGCACGGAGCACCAGCGTAAAATGCTCCTTCATCTCTTTTGAGATGCTCCCTAGAACAAAAGTCCTGGTAATATCCGTGGAGCCCTCCAGATAGTGTCCGCCGCTGTCCACCAGCAACATTCCTTCCGGGCGGATTTCCTCGCAGGCGTCCTCCTTTGCGCTGTAATGTGCTATCGCACCATTTGCACCATAGGCACATATAGTCCCAAAGCTGGGTTCTACAAAATGCTCATATGTCTCCCGCAGCCCTTCCAGATATGCGGAAGCGCTCACTTCTGTCATAGGTATCTTCCCCACATTCTTTTTAAGCCAGTACATAAAATGAGTGACCGCTATTCCGTCCCACAAATGTGCTTTTCTTAGATTTTCCATCTCTGTCTGATTTTTGACCGCCTTCATAAGCGTTGTAGGATTGGGTCTGTCAATAACGATAACATCTTCACAAAGTTCCTTTAAAAGCCTACAATTTGCACGCCCTTTGCAGAGTAAGACCTTCTTTCCACGAACCTGGGAAACATACGCATAGAAATCCTCGTAAAAGCAAAGTTCTATCCCGTTTTCCTCAAGGTATTGACAAAGCTCCTTAGTCCAGATTTCATCACTGCCATCCTCACTTCTTCCCTGTTTCTTCTTTTCCTTTGCAAAAAGCAGCACTTCATCCATAGTAACCACAACATAGGACAGCACTACCGGACAACTTTCCACATCATTTCCCCGGATATTAAGAAGCCATGCAATATCATCCAGCGAAGTCAAAATATGCACGTCGGCGCCTTCCGCCTTCATTTTCTCCCGAACACGCTCTATTTTGGAAGATGCACTTTCCCCGCTATAGCATTCTTCCAGAATAGATACCGGATGGTGCAAAAGTGCCGGACGATCCTCCCAGATTTCTTCCGCCAAATCCTTATCCCAGATTATCTTTCCATTCTTTTTGCTCAAGATTTCTTCATAATTCTTTGCATCGTCTGCCTTGACCACTCTTCCGTCAAATCCCAGATTCTCTCCCTCTTTCAGTACCTTTTCAAGATACTGGCTTATGGTAGGCACTCCCGGCTCGCCCATTTTCATGAGCTTAATTTCCGTACCCGCAAGTTCCTTTGCCGCTTGAATAAAATATCTCCCATCAGTAAAAAGAGCCGCCTCATCCTTCGTCACCACCAAGGTTCCCGCTGAACCGGTAAATCCACTGAAATATTTTCTCACCATAAAAAAACTGCTGACATACTCACTGTCATGATAATCCGAGGTCGGAATCAAATAACAGTCCATCCCAGCCGCCTGCATACTATTTCTTAGTTTACATAATCTTTCCTGTATCATCACACATGCACTCCTTTTCCTTCTATAGTATAGCGCACTGGCGAAAAAGAAACAATGGGAATGTCTCTGCACATTATTTCATCACGTTGTAATTTAGTTTGTCTTCTGACGAGGGGTAGGGATGGTGGGATGATGAGGGGAAGAGGAGACGGGGAAGCTGGGGTTAGGGTTTCAGGTCTAATCTTCAAATCGGATTTCACTAACGGAATGGATATAGGTGTTTCAAACCGGACGGGGCGGAGCCAGACGGCATCCTGCCTTATGGCTCCTAAAATCGCCCTCCATGGCGATTTTCCCCTGGGTATGTACCATTCCGTAAGTGAAATTTCCGATTTTCCGCTATAGCCCTGAACCCCTAACCCCAGCTTCCCCGCCTCCTCTTCCCCTCATCATCCCACCATCCCTCTCCCTGCCGGAAGAAAACGCTGAATTTGAATTGGAATTAGAATCATAGCCTCGAATCCTATCAACGGCAAGCCTTATAGTGCGGTCTGGCAGTCCTGACGCAGCCTCTGCCCTGGAGGGTAAGGGTTCAAACAACAGTCCAGGCGCAGCGGTATTGAGATTCCGGCGGGGCAGCAACCTCAGGGTAGTTATTCTCCTGCATCAAGTCTGGCAAAAAACTGTGCCGGAACCTTATGGGAAGTGGTTAGAAGGATTTGGCAGCCCTTTAAATACACAGCAATCGTCGGACAGGACGTCCGACGAAGGCGTAATTTGACCCATGGATGGGTCAATACGCCGGTTGCGTCCGGCGCCAGTCCCGCATAAGGACTGCTTAATCCTTCTTACCACTGTACATAGGTTCCGAAACAGTTTTTTGCCAGACTTGATGCAGGAGGATAACTGCCCTGAGGCTGCTGCCCCACCGGAATCTCAATAACGCTGCACCCGGACTGCTGTTTGAACCCTTACCCTCTAGGGCAGAGGCTGCGTCAGGGATGCCAGACCGCACTATAAGGCTTGCCCTCCCCCTACTTCTTCATTTTGGGATTGAAGATGAGGCTTGCAAGGTAACCGAAGATCAAGGCCGCCGAGGTTCCCACCGCACCTGCCTTGAATCCGCCGGAAAACAGTCCCATAAATCCGTCCTTGTCTACTGCTTCCTTGACACCTTTCATCAGTACATTACCAAATCCAAGAAGGGGAACAGATGCTCCTGCTCCCGCAAACTCTACAAAAGTCTGATACCAGCCAAACACACCGATAATCGCACCCAGACAAACCAACAGCACCATGATTCTGCCGGGCATCATCTTTGTCTTTTCCATTAAAATCTGAACCAGAGCGCAAATCAGCCCTCCTACCCAGAATGCATTAAAATAATCCATCATCGTCCTCCATCTTTACAACATTCCTTCTGCCGGATTGTTTTCATAGATTATTATGCGCATTTTCCCACCTGTTATACTGCTTTTGTCTGTCCATCCTGCCGCACACCAAAACTGACAGACAAAAAATTGCAGCGAACTTAGTGCGACTGACTGGTGCGTTTATTAAAAACCACCGTTTGTTACATGAATGTTATTTACAATATATTGTACCAAGTCGCTAGCGCAACAGCTAGCCTCAGATACAACTATTTTTGCTTTTCTTCTAAAAAAAAAGCAGTTTTTGAATATATGTTGTATTGTTGAGATACCCCTACCTTAACATAAACATATGCCATCAACTGCTATGCTTACTTTATCATGGATTTTTAAACTCAACAACTACATATTTTATTTTTCACGTCCTCCTCCTTAGCGGCTGCTTCCTGTTACTGCTTACAACCATTCAATCACTAAGGAGGTTCCACTATGGACAATTATCTGAACACTTTCCGAGAGATGGTCTCCCTGCGCGGTCTTACTGACCATACACTAAAAAACTACTGCACCTATATCCGTGCCTATCTCGATTATCTTTCCCACTTTCTCTATAAATCCCCTGAAGACGTTTCCTGGGATGAAATGCGTGATTACATCCGCTGGCTGCAGAAATCCAGAGACCTTTCCGACAGGACGGTCAACTGTGCCATCTCACAGCTCCGCTTTTTTACCCTTTATGTTCTCCACAGGCCTTGGGATGAGACACAGCTCCCCATGCGTAAGTTTGATGAATACCTTCCCTATGTCCCCTCCAAACAGGATACATGGACTTTTATCTCCACCATGCCTGACTTAAAGCAGAAGGTCATGACTGCACTGATATATTCCTCTGGTCTGCGTATCGATGAGGTGTGTTCCCTACGCTACGAGGATGTTGACCGCAAAAATCTGATACTTTCCTTAAGAATTATAACATATTTATGTTGATATACTATAAAACTTGGTCGATGGGAAATTTCAACATGAGCATCAGCGGAAATGAGCAAGGGAGAAAGTGAGTTATGCATTATCAAATATACATGCAGATTATAGCGATATTGTATTTATAGTTGTTTAGGGGTGTATAATATAGTAGATTATAAGTCTACAGGAGACGGTATTTAGGGATGGAATAAGGTATTAAGTTTTGGTCCTCAATTTCTGCGAAACCTTTAAAATACAGAGAATAATGGGATAACGCAGTAACTTGCTGAAAGATGATGCTAGAAAGTAACAGTTGGAAAGTATTCTTCTGATGGCAGAAATATAGATTTCATTCATTGAGGCAAATTCCGCCTCTTACCGACAATCACATTCGTTTCTTTGCCGACGTCCAATAGCTACGTCGTTCTTATATTTCCTGCTCTTTAGGTTAAGCCCACTCCCCATAGAAACATCCTGTCAATATGACTATATACGACACTAAGCCATATTTTTTTAAGGAGACCAAACCAGATACGTCAATGGACATATACGAAACTCTGCCGTACTAAAAAAGAAATTAAAGGAGATTAAAACTATGTCCAAGTACTCATTGAGCATCAATTTTTCAGACGCAGTACTTCAGACAATCTACCAGGCAGGGAAGCTTGCCATTGCTTGATTTACAGCTTGAATTTAAGGATTTCTTGTTAGAACTATTATTGACATAGAAAATTGGTATAAATCAGTTTACGTCTAAAAATGGACTATTTACGTTCAATATAGGAATTTTGGCGATTATATAGTATGATTATATTAATAAACGCTATAATTGAAGAATCAATGTAAGACGGATTATATAATACGAGGAGAAGTAATGGAAATAATGGTGAGATTATGTGTTTTAAAAATGATTAATCAAAAAATAATAGAAGAAAAGCAGAGTGCTGTAATAGCTTATGGATTGGAGTTATTGCTTTCATCAGTTATAAATATATTATCTATCTTGTTTATAAGTGTGATCATAAACAGAGTGAAGGAAATTATTTTACTATTGTTAGTTTCTATCCCACTGCAAAGTTTTGGGGGAGGATATCATTGTAATACTCATTTCAGATGCTGGACCTTGACAACAGGGGGATATTTGATTGCAGTTTTGGGAGCAGTATATCTACCAGTGGAAGTTTTACTAGGTACTACGCTTATTAGCACATATCCCTTTTTGAAATTTTCGCCAGTTGAAAATCCGAAGGCGCCTTTCGGAGAAAATTTTAAAAACAAAATGAAAAAAATTATACGAATAGTATATTTTATAGGAATCATAATTTCTTTGATATTTTTATTATTTAAGAGCGAAGGAGCACGATTTATTTTAGCAGGTATATCATTGGAAGGATTTTCTGTTTTGTGTGCAGAATATAGGCGAAGAAGAGAGAAAGAGTAGAAATAAAATGTGGGTGAAACAAGCTTTAGTTTTGTTTCACCCTACATTTTTATCTGCTCAGCTCATTAGGTAATAACGGTTGATATCTGCCCCAAGAACTTGCGGTACCTGCTCCTATTTGTGCCGAAAGATTAGCAAGAAATGCGAGCATACACAGAACTCTAAGGGATATGTGATGGATAAAAAAATTTTTTAAAGATTTTTTTAGTTTCATATGTGCCCTCCTTTTAACGAGTGATATAATACTATTGGTGTTAGTCAATAAGTGTGTTGGTAACATTTATAAAACCATATATAGATATTGGTAAGCCTTAGATATTCATAAATATAGGGGCTCAAATGGTTGCATAAACCGCAACGTAGATTCACCAACACAGATATTGACTAACACCATACTATTATATCAAAAAAAAGTAAAATGGGCTTAGGTTGTCGTCAAATGGTCAAATTTGGACGTGGAAACAAAAATATCAATTGATGAAGGTTAAGATTGGTTAAGATTGAAAATGAAAAGTAGAGTGTATCCATTACCTTAAGCACACAACAAACAAGCCATCTTTCGGTGGCTGCTTTAAAAATTGAATATTGAGAAGAATGCTAAGGTTATGCAGTTGCTGACTTGATTTTATAACCTTGGTTTCTTGCTATGATGAGAGCCTGCTCCACCGTAATCTCACGGTCAACCGGTGACAGATCGGATTTCCTGTAAAGTTCCGCATTATAGTTTTCTCCGTTCTTCAACATATGGTATAATGCAGTAAGAAGCATTCGTGCTATGGCAATGATTGCTTTCTTGTGGCCGCGACGCTTTTTGAGACGGAGATAACGGTTGCGAATCTCAGGATTCTTTTTGCTGGTAACAACAGCATTGGCACACTGCACAAGCAGTGGTTTGATGTAGCATCCAGCTTTGGAGACCCGGACAGATTTTTTCTTCCCCGCACTCTCGTTGTTGGTTGGGGTAAGTCCAGCCCATGAGCATAGGTGTTTCGCCGAAGGAAAAGGCTCCATATTGGCGCCGATTTCGGAAATGATTCCGATGGCAGTAAAAATGCTGCTGATGCCAGGAGCGGTTTGAAGAATGGCAAGTTCCCGCTGATAGGGATCGGCGAGCGCGAGAATGAGTTCTTCAAGCTCTGCTTTCCGGGATTCAAGGTCTTCAAAATGACCTTTGATCACTTTTAGTTTGCCAGCCTGCTCTGGTGTGATACAGCCGTCGATGGCATCCCGGAGTTGTGGAAGCTTCTTTTTCAAACTTTTGAAGACAAGTGGTTCAAAGTCAAAGGAAGTATCTGCGGGATTTTCCAAAATCTTATCCAGTATCGCCTGTGCAGATTTGCCGAAGATGTCCGAGACAACGTTTCCCAACTGGATATTGGAAACCGTGAGACAGTTCTGCAAACGGTTCTTTTCACTTGATCTAAAGCAGGTCAGTTTGAAGCGGTAACGCATAAGGCCACGGAGCTGGCGGATGTCAGCTTGCGGCAACAAGGTCATGCTTGAACAGGTCAGCGATCCATTTGGCATCTTTCTTGTCAGTTTTCTTTCCACGGATAGCCTTAACATATTTAGGATGGGCAAGGACAATCGTACAGTCGTCTTCTAAAACGTTGTAAACAGAGATCCAGTATTTACCAGTGGATTCCATACAGACATCCTTGCAGTTTCTTTCGAGAAGCCATTGTAACAAATCTTTCAGACCTTTCGTGTAGGTCGAAAAACAGTGGCTCTCATAGGTG
>CAYOED010000006.1:0-76727 GCA_964402925.1 uncultured Lachnospiraceae bacterium
ACAACAGAAAAAGCGAATGTGGATAACTTTGCAGACTGGTAAAAATCACCATGCGTTTTTTGGGGGGTAAAAAAGGTTCAGTCAGCCCATAATTGAGGAAATATGCCTGTTTCAAGTCCGGATTTGGAAAAGAAAAACAGGCCGTAATAAGAAAGCGGATGGATATCCACATTTTTTCAAAAACAGCCTGTTTGGTGTTGATAAGTATTTTTTAAAATTCAGCGTTTTTAACAATCAACTATTATAACTTCCCCCCCGTGAAAAGTAACCTGCGAAGAAATCCCCTCCCCCATATTAGGATGCGTCGCACAATACGCCGCATCTATTACAAGAACAAGCAGAAAGACCAGGCACAGCGCCGCCCTCCACTTTTTCGGTATCCTGCGGTACATTTTTTCATAGAAGGGCAAAAACAGGCACACCAGCGCAGTTCCTCCAAGTCCAAAGGTCACTGCCCCGAGCAGGCAGATTCTTCCGCTGATATTTAAAAAGTGCTCGCTGTAATCCCACCATCTCACTCCGAAACGTCTTTCCAGAAAAAAGCTGGTCAGGTATTCCAGAACCGAGCAGAGTAATGTAGATAAGAAGAACACCCTCATCGGCTTTTTCCTAAATGCGCGGAATAAAAAGCAAAGCAAAAGCCCCCCGACACCATAAATGGGCAGATAGGGACCTCTGTATACACCTCTGTTTATAAAAGCATGTTCCGTAAAAATGTACAAAATAACTTCCCAGAGCCATCCGGCAAAGGCAAGAATAAAAAACAGCAACACATAATAATCAAATTCATGGGGCATTTTTTTCTTTTCCATATCACTTAGAATGCCCTGACTGTCTCATTTTCTATACCTGTTTTCGTAAAAAATGCAGACACCTAACTGCGAATCAGGCTCTTTTCCTTCCACCTGCCGCTTAGCCAGCGCAGGAACATGCATACTGCCCTGACACATTCGTCCATTGCCAGACCAATATAAGCGCCTACCACCATCATTCCCAAATACATTCCAAAAAACCATGTGCCTCCTACTGCACACAGATACATGAATACTGCTCCAATTATCGTTGTAAATATAGCGTCTCCGCTGGTTTTTAGAGCATGGCCAAAGACTAAATTTGTTGTCCTGCCAATTTCAAGGAAGATATCCACTGCCAGAAGTTTGCCAACCAATGTAATCATAACTGGATCATCTGTGAAAATCCGCATCAGCAAACCTGAACTGAGCGCAAATGAACTTTCCAAAACGATTGCCACTATGATTCCAATTACTGCCGCTTTCTTTGTTCCTTTATCACATTCTTCATATTCTCCGGCGCCAATCCTCCACCCTGTCAGAATTGCATTTGCCTGGGCAAGGGCTGCGCCGGCGCAATAGGCAAAATTGGATATCTGCGTGGCATAAGAGCGCGCTGTCACGTTGATACCATCTGCATCCATCTGATTTAAAAAACGGATAATCAACATCATTGCAAAATTATATAATCCCGTTTCCATCGCAGAAGGTAAACCAATACTTACAATTTGTTTCAGAACTACTTTATTTGAAATACGCTCCGGATCCTTCCACGCATCCACCAGCCGGCGGGATGCCGCTACCACAAGCGCAAGATTTAATATCCTCGAAATCACTGTGGCAATTGCCACTCCCATTACTCCCATATGAAAACCAAATAAGAAAATAGAGTTTAAAATCAAATTTATAACATTTCCTGCCATTGTCGCCGCCAATGGCTCTTTGGTATGCCCAAAAGCTCTGAGATAGCTGGAAAAAATCGGAATCAAGGCATTTAAAATACAGCATCCGCCGACAATCCTCAGATAGACGGCAGCATAGCCATGTAACTGCTTCGCCACTCCTACCAGCGCCAGCACCTTTCCTGCAAAGCAGAATAAAACGATAGATAAAATCGCACCAATTACCGCATTAAACATCAGTCCCAGCTGTCTTGCCTGATATGCTACCCCTTTTCGGTCTGCACCTATGTATTGCGTCATGACGGCAATCATTCCGGATGAAATAATGGAAAACATAATGATAAAGATTCCAATATATGTATTTGCCGTTCCCACTGCACCTACCGCCTGATCTCCAACCGAAGACAGCATCATGGTATCTACCATGCCTGCCAACATGTGAAATAAAACTTCCAGACAGATTGGAATGAAAAGTTGCCTTAGCGTTTTTCTTTCGCCCTCCATGGATCATATTCCTCCATAATTTTATCTATATTGGCATTATACTATTTTTTCTTTTCCAATTCTTATAAAATACGCTTATTTTGCTAACACAAAACTATTATTAAGATTGCCTTAAAATTACTCTCCCAACTCAACGGCTATTTTGCAGCACAATCACCCCAAATTTTTTAATCAATTGATAAATCTCTTGACAAGCATATATCGCAGTGCTATGCTTACTATATCGCAGTTCGATATATCGCAGTACTGAGTAGGGGTAACGTAATGGATAGACATATCAGAAAAGTATATGTACCAATGACTGAAACAAGTTTCTACATTTTACTGTGCCTGAGAGAAGAGGCACACGGATACAACATTGTTAAAAAAACAGAAAGTTTAACACATGGAGAAATAAAAATCAGTCCCGGAACATTATATGGAAGCTTGTCTAAAATGGAAAAGGACGGTCTTATTAAATTTATCAGAGAAGAAGAAAAACGTAAAATATATTGCATTACAGAACTCGGAACACAGGTGCTCGACCTGGAAATGAAGCGAATTGAACGGTTATACAAAAGTATGCAGGAGGCAAAATAATATGAGGGATACCAAAACGGAATTAAAATTATTCACAATTCCAGAGTGGAAGAAAGAAGAGATTTATCTTAGGGAACAGCATAAAAATGGTTGGGAATTTGTAAAAGTGGATTTTATTGGTTTGTATCATTTTAAAAAATGCGACCCTAAAGATGTTATCTATCAGCTAGACTATAACCCTGAAAGTGTCAAACAAAAAGAGGAATACGTTCAAATGTTCCGCGATTGCGGCTGGGAATATCTGCAAAATTATGTGGGGTACAGTTATTTCCGCAAAGCAGCTTCTGATATGGACGGAGAAGAAGAAATATTCTGTGATGACACCTCCAGACTGGATGTGATGAAACAAGTTTTTAAACAACGAATGCTGCCTCTTTTATGTATTTTCCTTTTGATTATTATTCCAGAGGTTCTCTTGCGGAGCCAAATTGATACGCCTGCAAACCACGTTCTTATGGTTATATTTGGTATAATGTTTGGTCTATATCTTGTATTGCTTATAAAATTTGCCATTCAATTCTGGAAATACTTTGATTCAATTCATAAATAAACGGCAAAAAGATTCATTATTTTAAGCAAGCAGCTTTTCGGAATTTGGGACCATCTGCAAAACTTTTATTTTTTATTTGACAACTATCCATCAGTCGATTATAATTACAACTAATTTCATACAAGTGATTGAATTTAAAAGCAATGATAAGAAGAAGTAGCATAAAGTGAAACATACAGAAAGCAGCCGGTTGATGAGAGGCGCATGAGAAGCTATATGTGAATACATCTTTGAGCTTCGCACCAAATAATCCAGTGATTTAGTAGGCTGCGACGGTTCCTGCATCCGTTAACATGCTAGAGTATAAGCCCAGACGGGTCGTACTCGAAAAGGTAAGCAGCGTGAGCTGTTTATGAACATTAGGTGGTATCACGAGATTTGACTCTCGTCCTATTGAAGGACGGGAGTTTTTTTTAGGAGGAAAAATGAAATGACAGCTAATGAAACTATTTTAAGCCGGGAAGTCAACCGTCAGATGCACATTATCTTAAAGGGCGCCGCACAGCTTATCGGAGAAGAAGATTTAAGAGCAAAAATAGAACGCTCGATCCGAACAGATAAGCCCCTCATCGTCAAGCTGGGGCTCGATCCCAGCGCTCCGGACATTCACTTAGGTCACGCAGTAGTTCTTCGCAAATTGAAGCAACTACAGGATTTAGGACACCATATCGTAATCATCATCGGCGACTTTACCGGACGCATCGGTGACCCAACCGGAAAATCAAAGGGACGCAAAGCTCTTTCCGGCAGCGAAATTCTGATCAATGCACAGACCTACCAGGAACAGGTTTTCCGCGTGCTCGACAAGGATAAAACAGAAGTCCGCTATAACGGAGAATGGCTGGAACTTTTAAATATGGAGGAAATACTAAAACTTGCCGCCAGTACTACCGTTGCCAGAATGCTGGAGCGGGATGATTTCCAGAACCGCTACTCCCACAATATCCCTATCGGTCTGCATGAATTCTTTTACCCTCTCATGCAGGCTTACGATTCCGTTGCCATAAAAGCAGATATTGAACTTGGCGGCACCGACCAGACCTTCAACATCCTAATGGGACGCTCCCTTCAGAAATCCTTAAATCAAGAACCCCAGGCAGCACTCTTCATGCCCATATTAGAAGGACTTGACGGCATGGAGAAAATGAGCAAAAGCCTTGGAAATTACATTGGCGTACAGGAAGAGGCAAATGTCATGTTCAAAAAAATCATGGAAGTCCCTGACTCTCTCATCATCAGATACTTTGAACTGGCAACCGACATTTTGCCGGATGAACTGGATAAAATAAAAGCCTCCCTTGATAACGGCTGCAATCCCAAAGACTGCAAACTGCTTCTGGCACGCACCATCACCGCCTTATACCACACCCCTGACGAAACCGCTGCCGCCGAAGAATTTTTTCACCAGGCATTTACCAATAAGGGAATACCAGAAGAAGTTCCCACACTTCCCATCCTCTCCAGAAAAGACAGTCTGCTGCAAGCAGTTCCGTTTCTTGTGCAAAACGGCTTTACGGCAAGCAGCAATGAATTCCGCCGCCTGCTCACCCAGGGCGGCATCTCCTTAAACGGAGAGAAAATTACCTCTCTGGATACCTCTATCGTCAGTGGTGATGTGCTGAAAATTGGGAAAAAGAAGTTTGTCAAGTTCGTCTCTGCATAAAGTATCATCCTTTATCTTTAAAAATTTATTAGTTTTACAGCTATTGAGTTGATTTCGCATTGCAAATTGCATATACTGTAAGTGCAATGAAATGCGAAAGGAGTTGACACTATGGCAAATACCACCAATTTCAGCGTCCGCATGGACAGCGATATAAAAAAACAGTGCGAAACACTTTACGGAGAATTGGGAATGAATCTTACTACCGCAATCAATGTGTTTCTGCGCCAGTCCCTCCGTGTCGGCGGCTTTCCCTTTGAAGTCAAACTGGAACAGCCCAACAAAGAAACAATTGCCGCCATGTTGGAAGCAGAGCGTATCGCACATGATCCTAACGTAAAGCGCTACTCTGATGTAGAAGAAGCGCTACGGGAGTTAAAACAATGAATCGCGATATTATTTGGACAACACAGTTTAAAAAGGACTATAAGCTGGCACTAAAACGTCATCTGAATATTGAACTGCTGGACGATATAATCCGGGCACTGTCGCGTGGAGAAACGCTGCCAGAAAAGTACAAAGATCATCCATTATCCGGCGATTGGATCGGACACAGGGAATGTCATATTCAGCCGGATTGGCTGCTGATCTACCGCGTTGAAAATGATATATTAGTTCTGACCTTAGCCCGCACTGGAACACACAGTGACTTATTCAGCAAATGAGATGCACTAATATGACGGTATTCTTATAGCAGCATCACATGTTTTGCGAATGATACGCAAAGGAGGAAAATAAAGTGTTTCAGTTATTACTAGCAATTATCTATCTTGCATTTATCAGTCTGGGTCTGCCCGACTCCCTTTTAGGTTCGGCATGGCCCGTCATGTATCAGGAATTAAATGTTTCCGTTTCTTATGCCGGAGGCATTTCAATGATTATCGCTCTGGGAACAATCATCTCCAGTTTGCTGAGCGACCGCCTGACAAGAAAATTTGGGACAGGTCTGGTTACTGCCGTCAGTGTACTCATGACAGCCGCTGCTCTTTTCGGCTTTTCCTTAAGTCACTCCTTCCTATTGCTATGTATATGGGCGATTCCTTACGGTCTGGGTGCAGGAAGTGTGGATGCTTCCCTAAATAACTATGTAGCGCTCCACTATGCAAGCAGGCATATGAGCTGGTTGCACTGCATGTGGGGAATCGGCGCTTCCCTTGGACCATATATTATGGGATTTGCTCTGACAAATGGGCAGGGATGGAATATGGGCTATCGCTATATTGCCATTTTGCAAATTGTCCTGACCTGCGTTCTGCTGCTCAGCCTTCCGCTGTGGCAGAAGCGCACGCTTAAGGCTTCTGATACAGATTATGCCTCAGATACCGACAAACCGCTTTCCCTAGGCGCCATCCTGAAAATTCCCGGTGCAAAGGAAGTAATGATCACTTTCTTCTGCTACTGTGCTCTGGAGCAGACTGCCGGCTTATGGATCAGCAGTTATCTTGTCCTTCATAAAAATCTGCCTACCGAGACAGCTGCCTCCTTTGCCGGATGGTTCTTTATTGGAATCACGATTGGCAGGGCTTTAAGCGGCTTTCTCACTATGAAGCTGAATGATACACAAATGGTTCGTTTAGGACAAAGTATTATTTTGGCAGGCTGCCTTGTTTTGCTGCTGCCTTTGGGCAGTGAGATTTCTTTTGTCGGTCTGGTTTTGATCGGTCTGGGATGTGCACCCATCTATCCCTGCATCATCCACTCCACACCGGCACATTTCGGCGCAGATAAATCCCAGGCCATCATCGGAGTACAAATGGCCTTTGCCTATATCGGCACCTGCCTGATGCCTCCGCTGTTCGGTCTTATTGCAAACCATATCAGCATTACATTATTTCCGATATACCTATTATTAATCTTGATTTTAATGTTCATTATGCACGAAGCGTTACTGAAAAAATGCACAAATAGGGGGATTTTATGATCGACTTACATATGCACAGTTTCTATAGCGAAGATGGAGAGTTTTCACCTGCCGTTCTGGTAGAAAAATGCGCCGCACTGAATATGAAAAGAATGTCCATTACCGACCACAATTGTGTGCGGGCTAATTTCGAAGCTGAAAATCTGGCAAACAAAAAGGGAATTGCATACATTCCAGGCATTGAGATTGACTGCGTTCATGAAAACAATGGCTTTCATATATTAGGATATGGAATCGATTATCGCAGTGCGGATTTTGAAATGATTGAAAAAAATATCCGCTCCCAAAGCTTTGAAGCATCTCTCAAGATGCTTGAAAAGACACAGGCGCTCGGTTTTCATGTGACCGAAAATGATATGTGGAATCTATCTAAAAATTCCTATTGGTCTGAAACCTGGACCGGAGAAATGTTTGCAGAAACACTGCTTACCAATTCTGCATATAAAGACCATCCCCTGCTTGCACCCTACCGCAGCGACGGAGCAAGAGGAGATAATCCTTATGTGAATTTTTACTGGGACTTTTATGCGCCGGGCAAGCCCTGCCACGCCGCAATGCACTATCCCCAAATGCAGGAAATCATTGACTTAATCCACAATAATCATGGTTTTGCTGTACTTGCCCATCCGGGTGTCAATTTAAAGGGCAAAGGGCATCTTCTCCCGGAAATCATACGCCTTGGAATTGACGGAATTGAGGCGTTCTCCAGCTATCATCTGCCTGATCAGGCTGCCGGATTTTGCACTGCGGCAGAGCAATATCAGCTCTTCATCACTTGCGGCAGCGATTTTCATGGAAAGACCAAACCAGCCATTGAGATTGGAAATCACGGCTGCACCATTTCCGATGAAAGTCTGCTACGCATTATTTATAGCGAAAAGTCCATACAAGAACAGGTACCAGAATAACCGCCGTGAGAAGGCACATCCACAGGCTCTGACCTGTCGGAACTCTGGTAAGTACAATAAACAGAACCAGCATGATGGCAAGCATACTGCCGGAAATAAACCTGTAAATTTTTCTCTTTCCCTGTGAAATGCTGCCATCTTCCACCATCTCGGGATGCGTCATAGTGCAATGTATAACCGCACCAAAACGCCCTATGACGCGCTCCGCCGTGTACTCTGTGCCGTCGATTTCAAAGACAGGATACATCCCTTCCTTTGTGATTACCAGATTCACCTCATTCTCATCTGCATATGCCAGAAGTGCGTCTGTAAATTCTCGGGGATTCATGACCATGGTATCCGGTCTGAATGTAAAGGTCCGCATTGCTTCCTCTTTCTTCACCTGTTTATAATCATTTAAAATTGTCATGAAAATTCCTCCCTTCTTCTTCTCCATCTCATCCATCTTAAGAAGCACCGCGTCTGCATCCAGCGTTTTAAATTCTTCATGACGCAAATCCCTACAGATGCTGATACACGACTCCAGTTCACTCTTCCTTTCCAGCAGACTGTCAAGATGCATTTGAATCGCCTGATCAAAAGGAGTTTCTTCATCCATAATCTTCCGAATATCTTCTATCGGCATATCCAGCTTTCGCAACACCTTAATAATCTGAAGCATTTTCACATCTTCCTGTGTATACTCCCGATAATTGTTCATTTCGTTTCTTGCCGGATGGACCAGTCCCTTTTTTTCATAGAAGCGAATATTCTGTTTGCTGATACCCGTCATGCTTTCCAGTTCATTGATATTCACTGCAATATCCTCCTTGCTTCTTTTGAGTAGAGTATATGGGTTATAGTTGGTATAAGGTCAAGAAATATTTCATGTTTGATGCATTTTTCTTGCTGTTTATTTTATCATAATTATTGCCGTGAGTAATTATGATATTCCACACCTAAAATTTATATTGCAATGCTGTTCTGCAGTTATAAACAAACGCCGCCACGCTTCGCGCACCAGCTTATTGTAAATAAACAGAGAGAATCTTATTGAAAAAGGTTCTCTCTGTCAATGATAGCTATTATGTTGCTGGTCAAGAATTAAATCCTTAACAAAATACAATGATTCTTGAAGGTGTTGTCTGAGGAGGAATACTTCTGGTGGTGGCTGTATAATAAACCAGCAGGGTCTGATCCGCCGGATTACAGTTAAACCGTTGCCCGTTCGCAGTCCTAATGTTGGTATTTCCCGCAATATTTAACTGCAGTGAGCGATCTTCCGCCAGAAGATTCCGGTCAAAATAATTCAGCATCACCTGCTCGTTCCTGCCAATCACGGTAACGATCTGCGCACGGTACTGAGGCGGAAAAATGAGAGGAATAGGTAGGGAAGCATCATAGAATGCCGCTATACGCATTCCCATCCGGATTTGTATATCATCAATCACCTGTGTCTGTGCATTTACTACAAAGTTCGCAATTCCATCATCCGTACGCAAAGACACCATTTGACTGCAACAGTCATTTCCTCTTGCAATATTAAATACCGTACCTATTACTGGAACAAAATCTGTGTATGCCATAAAACTACCTTTTTTTATTTAAAATACTCCTTTTTCAGGAAAATGTTCCTGATTTATAGGCGGAAGGCAAGTGTGGTCCTTACAGATATAATAAGTTGTTTTCCCGTTTAGTAGTTTATACTCTTCCGTCTCATGCGCAAGAAGATTTACATCTGCATAAAGGGGCAGTTTTTTCCTGACCTCTTCTTCCTCCTCTCCTGCTGCCAAAATCACAGTGATTTTAGCAGGGGGATTTAAGTAAAACAGCTGGGCAGTCAGAAACATCCCATGCCCTGTGGGATAGGCTTTTGCCTCACCGGATAAAAAAGCCAGCTGTTCCTTTGCCAGATGCTCATAATCCTCATTCCCTAAAATCTGGAAAAGCCTGACAAAACAATATGCCATGACAGAATTTCCACTAGGAAGCGCACCGTCATAAGTTTCCTTGGGTTTTATAATCAGACTGTCGTTTCCCTCCCCATATAGAAAATATCCGCTGCCCTTCTCATCGGCAAACTGCTCCTTTGCCTCTTCACAGATCTGCTGTGCACGTTCTATATAGGCAGATTCTCCGGTTGCCTCGTACAAACTGATAAGCGCCGCTGTATAATAAGCATATTCATCCAGAAATCCCTTAACAAAACGTATATGATTTCTAAAACTTACATAAAGAGTGTTCCCATATGCAAGACTCTTTTCAATAAACTGCTGTGCCCTCTTTGCCGCCAAAAGATACTCTTCTTTCCCCGTCACGCGGTAAAGTACCGATAACGCCCAGATCATCAGCGCATTCCATGAGGTCAGGATCTTATCGTCCAAGTGCAGCTTAAAATGAGATTTGCGATACTCATACATAAGCTCCTTTTCCCCTTCAAAGTCATCCGGAATTTCATTTCCATTCAAGAGATTTGGAATATTCCTGCCTTCAAAATTTCCCCGCTGCGTTATCCCGAAATGTTGGCAAAGCCGCTTTCCCCTCTCTTCCCCCAAAAGCCTGCACACTTCCTCATATCTCCACGTATAAAATCTGCCTTCTTCCCCTTCACTGTCTGCGTCCTGCGCAGAATAAAACGCTCCCTCGCTGTCAGTCAGATCACGGAAAACATAGGCGGCAGTCTTTTCCGCTGTATCTAAAAAAATTTCATTCCCCGAAACCTTATAAGCTGCCGAATATGCTATGATCAACAGTGCATTATCATACAGCATTTTTTCAAAATGCGGGAGAAAAAAATACTTATCTGTGGAATATCTGGAAAATCCAAAACCAATGTGGTCAAAAATCCCGCCTCTGCGCATCTTTTCAAGCGTAACCTCCACCTGCTTAAAAACATCCTTTTTATCATTTATCTGTGCATAAAGGGTTAAAAACAGTAGATTGTGAGGTGTCGGAAACTTCGGTGCATTTCCGAATCCGCCATATTTTTTATCAAAGTTTTCCGAAAAGATCCCTACTGCCTTCTCCGGCATCCCGCTGTCGATATGTTCACAAACTCCTTCATCCTCCGTACTAATATGTGCAAGGATGCGTTCCGCGGACTGCAGCAGTTCCTCCTTATCCCTCTTCCATTTATCTGCAATCACAAGCAGCAGATCATGCATCCCCGCCATGCCCCGGCTGGATATGGGCGGAAAATAAGTTCCTGCAAAAAATGGCTTCTGTTCCGGCGTCATGAAAATACTCATAGGCCATCCGCCATTTCCCGTCAGAGCCTGACAAACGGACATATACACACTATCAATATCGGGACGCTCCTCCCTGTCCACCTTGACCGACACAAAGTAGCGATTGAGGATATCTGCGATTTCCATATTTTCAAAACTCTCCTGCTCCATCACATGGCACCAATGACAGGTACTATATCCAATACTCAAAAAAACAGGTTTATCTTCCCGCTTTGCCTTTTCAAAAGCTTCTTCTCCCCATGGATACCAGTCCACAGGATTTTCAGCATGCTGTAACAGATAGGGGCTGCTCTGATCTTTTAAATGATTGCTCATAAATACCTTCCTTTCTTATCACTTGTATTTTGCGCAATCATCTATAATTTATACCGCCTTCTCCTTTTACGGAAGCAGACTTATCTTATAATTCTTCCATCATCATCTCAAGCAGCATAATATGATATTCTTCATCTTTTATGATTCTTCCAAGCACTGCATTGACACAAGAATCATTGATCATATTCATATGCATCTGATACTGATTGATTGCTGCCCTCTCCGCTTCTATATCTGCAAGCAGCATTTTTCTGGTATTTTCAGGAATCGTCAGATATTCCGGTGTCCACATCCGCGCTCTTCCATTCTGCTGCCTTGCTGCGAAATCAACCGTTCCGCCCAGCAGATAAATCAGTTCACCCAATTTCTGCAAGTGCATCATCTCTGCCATGGCAATTCCTAGGAGCGCCTTTGCCATCGCACATCTATCACATGACAGACGACTTTCATTATTGATATACTGAGTTGTTGCAGATAACTCTGACACGGCACCGCAGTAGTCATTGCTTAATAGATTTGCATATGCCTGATTCCTGCCAGTAACCTTAATCGGCGGGTATGGTAAATCCACCATAATCGGCTTTACCCCTGAAAAACTGCAGGTGTTAATGAGAGTATTTGCTCTTTCTTCCATTTTCATTTTCTCCAATATACAATCTTCTATAGATAGTATATTAGAACTTTAATCATAATGTGCCTTCTCTTTCGTCCTCATTTTTTGTATTGGCGTTACCTTAAATTTCCAGAGTAAAGATTAAAGGCTCTCCATCGCCTTCAAAAACAAGTTCCTGATAGCATCCCTTGGATAATTCCCAAGCCCTGCCACTTTATCCTGACGTATGAACCCGCCTGCCATAGCAGCATGTCCTCCTCCGTTCCCCAAATCAAGCAATGCCTGATGAAGCAGGTTGCCTGCATGAATCTTTGGGTCCTCTGAGCGAACCGACAGCTTTATCCCATCCTCTCTATAAGAAAACACCACTGCCACTTCCACTTCAACCAAAGCCAGAATAAAGTCCGCAAGAATTGCAATCAATGCATCCGGGCAGGAAAACGGGATGCAGGAAAAACCTGTCTTGTCGTACAGCTCAATGCTTTCGATAGCGGCACCATATGCTCTCAAATCATCAAATTCCATATTATTGCGTTCCAGTCGTGCCAGCTTCTCATGGTCACAGAAAGGAAACAAAAACCGGAACATCTCAATATCCAGCTCTGTCACGCCTCGTGAAAATTGCAGAGTGTCCATCTTTATACCATAAAGCAATGCTGTCGCTGTATCTTGATCCGGTTCATGCCCCATTTTAACATAATATTCCGCAATCAATGTAGCGCAGGCGCCGGTAATCCGGATATCCTGATATTTATACTCCATTGGAACAAAGGTAGGATGATGGTCGATACATGCCACTTCATCTCCCACAAAATCCGTAACATTCCCACCGTGCTTCTGTGTGTCCACACATATGATATAGTCATCCTCTTTCATCTCCTGAAGCAGATCTGCATATGGATATATCTGCATCTGAAATGCATCCAGTAGTTTTGAAGCGCTCAGCTTGTCTATCCTGCCATCATAGCAAAGTTTTGACTCCACACCATAAGCTTCCAGCAGTTTCTTCAACCCATATGCGGAAGAAATGGCATCCGGGTCTGGAAAGTTATGCGTCTGTATATAAACCCTGTGCCCCTGGCATAGCTTAACAAGTTCCATGAAATCACTCATTTTTATTTCTCCTATCGTATATTCTGCAATAAAAGCAGATTTTCAGAAGAATCTACCAAACTTTTACCGTAATTGTTCCTGTTTGAATCCTATCATAATTTTTCATTTTCTACAATCTTCATTTTCTGGAAACATGGCACTACGCGTTACTCCTCTGCCGGCTGATAATCCCGGCGAATCAACCCAGACATCGGTATCGTCAATGAACCGCTGTCTCCATAACGGATAATCAACTCCTGCTCCGCATCCTTCCATATAAAACCGCTGGAATGATCACAAAAGTCCGACCGCCCCGCTCCAACCAGATAAGTATCTTCATCAAATACATAGATCCATCCCTCATAATAAGTTCCCTTATTGTACGCTGCCATTTCTTCATCAAAAACTTCCATATACCGAAGCATGTACTTTTTCCCGGTGGTCTTATCCCTTATTTCCTTCTCCCAGATAAAGTCCTCATCATAGATCCTCCAGATATCATCAATCCGCTCTTTGTATTCTTCATACATATACTTATAATCGCAAATCATTTCTCTCTTTCCTTGATCATACCGGACGATTTCCACCTGCACACCCATCTCAGGTGAACCTATATGGTTAAATAGCTTTATCAGTTCATAATCCATCTCACCTTCCCACTGATAAGTAAATGCGGATCCACTGATTGCTGAACCATGAGACGTCATATACAGTCTTCTCGTCTCATCGTCCACACTATACGTACAATAATAATCCAATTCTTCGTCCAGCTTCACAAACACTCTTTTTGAAGGACTAAAAACATAATGACTGGCAGTGCCTCCGTTCGCCCCATAAAAATATCTTACCGTAAGTTCTAAATAACCATCTGCATTGAAATCCTCAAATACAAACGGAGATTCATATCCATATGTGGATGTCACCTGCAATTCTTGTATAAGTTCTTCTCCCTTTTCATCATAAATCTCTACCTGATAAATATAAGGCGTTGACTCGCCTGGTTCACCCCTTCCTATTATTTTTGCCTGAAGCTGAATTTTTTCTCCCCCGCCCAAGTCTCTGATATAAAAATAATTGCTTTTAAGGTTATCCAGCAGCATGATATTCCCATCCGTTTCCTGATGCCATAAAAAAAGAGGTTCATAATCATAATCCAACTTATGTCTCACAGCACTGTCCAAATTAGGACTCTCATCTGCTTCCTTCTGACTTGCGACCTCGCAATAATATCCCTTCCAAAGGAAAAATCCTCGAACCTCATCCGGCGTTTCCACCACATAAAAAACCTGATTACATATACCTTCCTTATAATCCCCAAATTTATATTCGCTCAACGGATAACTTATCATCCCACACATATCAGGATACCTGTCCTGAAAATAAGAAAACGCTTCTTCTCCCGTGGTATATCCCGGATAATCCCCCGCCGGATGCAAAATCACTTCCTGCGCATACGGGAACAGTTTTTCATAGATTTCAATAGTGTCTTCCATTAACGCCAACACACTATGTATGCCTGTCCTTTCACATATTCTACCCGCACTCCTGAAATACTCTCCCTGTTTAACCACTGCCGATTCATTCTGGTTAAAACCTGCCATTCCCCAGATTATACCTCCCATGATCAACAACACTCCTAAAAAGATGAAACTCTTTAATCTTTTCATAACAATCTCCATCTTAATGCCACAAAATCAAATAACACTGCTATTCTACTCCTTCCATGCATCATAATTGCATCCTTTTTGTATCATAATTGCATAATACGGTCTGACCCAATGTCATTTATAGAAGGGACCGCAGCTGCGGGGCAGATATCTCACTTCATCTGGCTGGACAAAAGTCTATGGCGGAGCCTTATGGAAAGCGATTAGAAGGACTTAACAGCCCATCCATTGCCCAGCAATCGACGGACAGGACGTCCGTCGAAGGCGTAACTTGACCCATGGATGGGTCAATACGCCGTTTGCGTCCGGTGCCAATTTCTGAACAAGGGCTGTTTAGTCCTTCTTATCGCTGTACATAGGATTCGCCATAGACTTTTGTCCAGCCAGATGAAGCGGGATATCTGCCCAGCGGCTGTGGTCCCTTCTATAAATGACATTGGGTCCAATCTCAACCTTACTCTATCACCTCCAATTGTCTGCACATACTTTTTATTGTATGGCGGTAAACTAGGTAGTACACTCCCGCAAGTGCAATCAGTATAAAGAAGCACACCGCCATTCCCCCAATCTCGCTGCCCGTCCATTTTCCGTCATTTCCAAACATGAGCAGCGCATAAAGCAGATACATAATACTCATCCCCACCATAGAAGGAATCTTGAACACCGGTTCTGCCTGCCCCTTGATTTCTCTGATCAAGAAAGCCGGCGAAGCGCCAAGTTTTTTTAAATCATCAAAGACATAGCGGTTGTTGAGGGCAATGGTCATACAGCGCGTATAAGTGATAATCATTGCTGCCAGAGAACAGATGATGGCGATGAACAAAAACATCATAAAATACACTGAAAAGGTTCTTAGAAAATCCATCTGATCCAGCATCCGGCTTTTAGGCATATAAGTCCAGTACATCCGAAAATCACTTTCATCCGGTCTTGAAAAACTAATTTTTGTCATTCTATCTGTATCTCCCCAATAGACCTCCCCCTGCTGTTCTTTGTAATACTTTGTCACCCTGTCATAATATACTGGCAGCTCACACTCCGGACCAAAAGCAGAAACCAATGTATAGAAGAAGTCTTCCGCAAATGCATAGCTATCCTCTCCGTCTATGTTGAAGAATGCAGTGCAGCCCATCCAATCGGGAGTAAGTCCCTGTGCAATGCTTTCATAATCTGTATTATTAAGCACATAATACCCTATCTGATCCACCAGAAAACCATAATGGACATATCCCGCAAAGGTTACAGGAAGGCTTTCAAAAGTAACCATATTAGTGAGATCAGCAGCACCCGAATTTAAATAGTACAATCCTGTCTCATCCGCATTGGAAACAGCAAGGTAACTCCCCTGTTCCACTGAAATTTCTTCTCCGGTAAGCATTTCATAAGAATCTTCAGAAAGAAATCTACCCTCTTCCAAAAGAGGAACATACTCATAGTGAAAGTTCCTGCCTTCATCTTCTACCTCTGTAGTGCCGCCCATTGCAAGCGACAGATAGGGCACATTTTTAAAGTCCATAATTTTAAGATTGTACTTTGCAGCAAGAGCGGAGACCTCTTTCTCTCCCGGAACCGTCTGATCCGCACGGTAAAGGTAATAAAAATCATAAGGACGCTCCTTGATTTCCATTATTCTTCCCACCCCCATCATAGGAAGATAAAAAATAGCAAAGACACCTCCTGCAATCAGCACCGTGCTTACAAGCAGATTATTTACGGTTTGCTTTCCCTGAAACTTCATCATACTTCTGGCAATCAGATTTTTGTATGACTGCTTTCTGTGAAAGTTCCAGCCATGCACCACCGTATGAAGCATGATCATATAAAGACCAAGAAAACACGGGGCATAGAAAAGATTGATCCACTCGGGAGAGTAAGCACTGAAAAGCGCTTGATAAACTATGGGGGCTGTGTAACCTAAAACAGAGCCTGTAAATACCATTAAAATTCCCACCGGACCACACCAGGTTCCCAACTCTCTCACAGGCTCATTTCTGTGCTCCTCATGCATTACTTCCATAATATTTGTCCGTCTCAGATACCGGTAAGCGTTCACACAAGAAAATGCCACTACAATTAAAAAAAGCAGCGCCGACAAATACAGACATTTAAAATCAAGCCTCAGTGCCATCTGTGTACTGTCCGTAATGAAAAGGCGAAAGCCGTTCCATAAAATCCAGACAAAAGGAAAACCTGCCAAAATGCCTGCAAAGGAAGATACGGAGCTTAAGAAAAGCACCTCCCGAAGCAGCCCGGGAAGAAGACGGCGGCCAGAAGCGCCAAGTGCCATAAGTGTTCCCAGCTGTTTTGCCTTCTTCCTAAAGAAAAGCCCGGAAGCATAAATTGTAAATACCACACATCCAAATAATGCCAGCACAAAAATAGCAACCATCTGTTTACGACTGTCTCCCCCTTCCGGCAGCACCAAAAGCACGGTAGGCGAAAACATCATAGCAGAATAGGCAGTGATTAATAACAAAGAGACAAAATTACAGAACAGATAAAGCCCTGCCTGCTTCCTGTCCGCTTTTTGTAGTTTTTTCTCCAGACTTTTCAAGGTCATCATTTCACATCCCTCCTGCAATCTCTTGATCTGATGCAACATCCATACTGCTCATTTTCCGGATAGCGTCAAGCAGACGATCCTGGAACTTAACTCTTTTTTCTTCCCTATGCCCCGGCGATGCCTTCAACGTGTCATAGACCACGCCGTCCTTAAGGAGAATGACCCTGTCACAAAAAGAAGCGGCAAAGCTGTCATGTGTCACCATGAATATAGAAGCACCCAATTTATTTCTGGCACTTTCAAAAGACTCAATGACCGCCCGGCTGGACTTGCTGTCCAGATTACCGGTAGGCTCGTCCGCAAGGATAAGAAGGGGCTGGTTAATCAGGCTCCTGGCTACCGCCGTTCTCTGTCTCTCTCCGCAGGAAACATCTACCGGATATTTTCCCGCAATATGGTCAATTCCGAAAAGAGACAATAACTGATCCGCAAGTTTTTCCGCTTCCCGGTCCACTTTACCCTGAATGATTCTGGGAACCAGAATATTCTCCCTTATCGTCAATCCGTCGAGAAGCATGAAATCCTGGAATACAAAGCCAAGTTTTTCATTACGTATCTTTGCCAGAGCATTTTCATCAAGTCCTTTCAGCTCCTTTCCCCCTAAGGTGATGGTTCCCTGTTCAAAGGGAATATAGCAGGAAATGCAGTTGAGCAGCGTGCTCTTGCCGGACCCGGAAGGTCCCATAACTGCTACAAATTCCTGATTTGCGACGGACAAGTCAATTCCCTTAAGTACAGAATAAGACTTACTTCCGCTTTGATAAGATTTGTGAAGATTTTTTACATATAACATAGCGCACCTCTCTATCAATGAATTTAGTGTCAGTATATCAGAAAATAAAATCCACAAAATTCGGGATGTCATTTTAAGCAGCCCTCACGTAATCTTTGGAAAGTCGCTGCAAAACATGGAAAGTTTTGCAGGAATTTTGTAATCTTTAGCACGGGAAAAGTTCTTTGTCTGAAAGGGCAGGATTGTTTGAAGGGGAAAATGATGGTAAGATATTCTTATTAACGCAGTATGCCAGACGTGGTCTGCGATATTTAGGGGGATAAAAATGCTTCGTATCGGAATATGTGATGATCAGACACAGGCACGTGATGCCCTGCGCTTCGGGCTGGAAAAAGTTCTGCGGGAAGAATCAGAACAGATTGTTTATGAATTCTCCACAGGTGCAAGTGCGGTGCGCTGGCTGAAAAAACATCCCGGGGAAATCGATCTGCTCTTTCTCGATGTGGAGATGGAAGGGATGAACGGAATGGAAGCCGCAGCACAAATCCGGGAATTTAACAAGGAAATATGTCTTGTGTTCGTGACAGGATATACAGATTATGTGTTCGATGGTTATAAGGTGAATGCCCTTGATTACGTCATAAAGCCTGCCACCGCCGAAAGACTCTTGGACGTTTTAAAGCGGGTACGGGAACAGATCTCTGACGGGCATGATAAAACCTTTTCTTTTAAAAATCCGGAGGGGACCTATCGCCTTCCCCTGTCTGATATCTCCTATTTTTACAGTGACAAAAGAAAAGTAAATGTGGTCTGTACAAGCAGCGGGGAAGCCCATACCTACTCCTTTTATGGAAAACTGGATGAAGTAGCGGAACAACTCTGCGGCGCTTTTGTGCGGATTCATCAACGCTATCTGGTAAACCCGGTGCACGTAATGCGCATCGGCGGCGAAAACATCACCATAGATGGAGTCTGCCTTCCTATGAGCAGAGCGCTGAAAGAGGAGGCATCTGTTAAACTTGCCAAATCTATGCTGGAAGGAGAGGGACTATGAGAATTTGGGAGTATATAAAAGGACTGCCTTCAGGCGCACTAGGTCTGATTGCGGCAGTCTTTATTTATCTATCCTTATCCAGACTGATACGGATAAAAGAAAAATGGTGGTCCAGAGGGCTTCTGTTTGTTGGATGCTGGATAACCAGCTTTACCATCATTTATATTGGCGACTGGTTCAATCTGCCCTGCGCCATGGCATTTTTTCTGCTTGCCATGTGGATGACCTGTGAAGGATCCGGGCTCAAAAAAGTTACGCTGGGGCTGATGTTTGCCAGCACGATTTTTGCCTTTAACGGCTTATATGATAACTGCATTGGATTCGCCGCTCATTACAGCCAACACGATTCCTTTTATGATAATATGTATCTGGTTGGGCGGCTTATTTTTGCAGTATTTTTATATCTATCCATCCGGTTCCGAAAAACAGAATCCAATTTCGAACTTTCAGTTCCTTTATGGCGGCTGATGCTTTCACTCTCCCTCCCCCCGTTAGGAATCATGCTTTCCCTGATCCTGCTTCGAAGTCCCTGCCAGACGCTTGGAGCAACCGTCATTGCGGACGCGGCTTTATTTCTGGTAGTCATGCTGTCTTTTGCAGGACTTCTGCGCGCTCTGAGCGTTCTCGAAAGGCAACAGCGTTTAGAATGGGAAAGCGCGCTTGCTCTCCAGAATCAAAGCTACTATGAAGCCATGGAGGCACAGCAGTTTGAAGTCCGAAGGTTGCGGCACGACATGACCAACCATCTTCAGGCACTGCTGGCACTGCCGGAACAACAGAAAAATGACTATATTATGGGTATGCTGGATAATCCTGCTTTCGTACAGACTCTTTCCTGGTGCGGCGATCCGACCATCAATGCTGTACTTACTGTGAAAGAAAATCTCATACGGCAAAAGGGCATCCATTTTTCTGTAAAGATAGATATTCCCCATGCACTTCCCTTTGAAAAAGCCGATATCTGTGCAATTTTTGCCAATGCACTGGACAATGCGGTGGAAAATTGCATAAAACTTGATGAACCTCTGCGAAAAATACATCTGGAAGCAAAGATGGGAAAAGGCATTCTTGCTGTCAAAATTGAAAACACCTGCCCGGGCGCCTCTGTATCAAAAGGGCAGCTTCCAAAAACAACGAAAAAAGATACCAAAAACCATGGTATCGGCTTAAGAAGCATTCAAAAAACCGTAAATAAATATAACGGGAGTATAGAAATAAAACAGGAGAAGCAAAGCTTCATCCTGTTTTTGTACCTGCCAATGGAAATATAATCTGTTTTAACCTCTTTATCTCTTTTTCGCCAACACTTCCCGAAGTGTTTTCTTGAACTGTTCAAATACAATAGGCTTGGACACATGAGCGTCCATTCCGGCATCCAGCGCCTCCCGGACGTCGTCCACAAAAGCGTTCGCAGACATGGCAATGATTGGAATCGTCTGTGCGAAAGGATGTTCACTGGCACGAATAGCCCTGGTTGCTTCATAACCATTCATGACCGGCATCTGTATATCCATCAAAATAAGATCATACTTATCAGCCGGAGCATTAACAAATGTTTCCACTGCTTTCTGTCCATTCTCTACAACATCGCATTCTGCTCCCAGTGTACCCAAAAGTTTCACCAATACCAGCTGATTGACATTTATATCGTCTACCACAAGGACATGTTTTCCAGCGACCAAATCCTTATCATTACTCTCCGGAATACTCTTTTGTTCTGTTCCCATCATTCTCTGGATTGCATCCTTAAAATTGCTCATAAAGAATGGTTTCTGCAGAAAATGTTCGATTCCAATCTCCAACGCTTCCTGTTCAATCTCTCCCCAGTCATAGGCAGTGAACAGCAAAATCGGTATTTTATCCAAATAATTTTCCCGAAGCCGTCTGGCCGTAGTTATCCCGTCCAAATCGGGCATTTTCCAATCCATCAAAATCAAATCATAAGGATTCCCTGTTTCCCGTGCACTTCGGATCATTTCAATAGCCCGGACACCGTTAGTCGCATACTGCACTTCTACGCCTGTGTCGGTCATCTTTTTCACAATATCACAGCAAATATCCTCGTCATCGTCTGCAACAATCATACGTGCTACTTTATGCTTACGCCAGAATCTGGGATCGTCTTCCCTGTTCTGAATACGCAGCTCCAATTCCACTATAAAGGTACTTCCCTCTCCCAGTCTGCTCTCCACCTTAATTGACCCATTCATCATATCAACCAGGCTCTTCGTAATCGCCATGCCAAGACCGGTGCCCTGAGCCGCATTCACTGTATCATTCTGCTCACGGCTGAAAGGCTCAAATATCATCTTCTGATATTCCTCACTCATTCCCTGACCATTGTCGCTGATGGTAAACCGAATACGGCTATAACTTTCATCTACCTGAGGAAGTTCGTCCACCAACATCTTAATTGTACCGCCATCTTGTGTATATTTCACTGCATTTGATAAAATGTTAATCAGAATTTGGTTGATGCGCAGCTTATCTCCCAGCAGGTGCTCGTTGGTCAGGGACACAGTAGATATCTCAAACTTCTGCTCTTTTGCATTGGCTTGAGGACGGATAATCGTATTCACTTCATCAATAATCTCCGCCAGATTCAATTCCGAGATATTCAGTACCGCACTGCCGCTTTCAATTTTATTCATGTCCAGCACATCGTTAATCAGCCCCAGCAAATGCTGGCTGGCGGCAGATATCTTCTGCGTATACTCCCGCACATGTTCCGGCTTGTCCGCCTCTTCCTGCAAAAGAGGGATAAATCCCATAATCGCATTCATTGGAGTACGAATGTCATGACTGACGCTGCTTAAGAAGATACTCTTCGCTTTATTTGCCATTTGAGCCATATTCAGTGCCTCAGAAAGGGTGTTCTGAATTTGTTTCTCCTTAGTCCGGTCTGAAATGTAAACAACAACCTTTTTAATCCCCTGCACCAACACACAATATACGCTTTCTCGAAACCATTTGCGCTCTCCGGTCTTTCGGTGAATCCGCTCGGTCTCCATCGGCTCCAGATACATTCCAGGTTGCAGTGCAAGCAGACCTTCATTGCCGAGTTCTCTTCCTGTAATGTATCTGGCATGACCAATCTGATTCACATCATCCATTATGGCCTTCCATGGGATGCCCAGCACACGTTCAATATTGGGGCTGACAAATTCAGCCTTTTCCCCTCCCTCATCAAGCATCATATAAACATCATCTATATTATCTGCAAAAAAAGTGGAGAACAGCTCGAACATCTGCTCTTGATACTTAATTTCCTGATTCTTTTTTTCCCACTTTTGTTCATCCTTTAATTTTTGTGCCGTAAAATCTAGCAGAAACCGTTGATAATACAGTTTACCGCTTTTCTCAATGAGCTTAATATTTCCTAAAATATGGATTTCCTTTCCATCCGCATGCCGCACGCGGTACTCCACATTAACGCTGTCCCCTATCTTTGTCAAGGATCTGATGCACTCCCGAAGCTTCTCCTTATCTTCATCCACAACAGTCTTGGCAATCAAGGCAAAGCCATCCGCAATCAATTCCTCCTGTGATTCATAGCCCAGAAGCCGGAGGGCAGCCTGATTAACACTAACGATTCGTCTTCCATCAATGCTATGGCACATCACACCGCAGTCCAGTGTAGAAAAAAGCATTTCCAGAGTCCGGTTTTTCTCAACAATTTCCTGCTCGTACCCCTGCTCTCTAGTCACATCCAATGCAATACCCACAGTTCCCATGACACTTCCGTCACAATCATACAGCGGAGATTTATAGGTAGTCAGCGTCCTTTTACCCTCACCCGTATGGATAAACTCTCTGCCCACATAGGTCTCTTTTTTTCGCATAACTTCCCGTTCCGACTCAGTGCATGTCGGATTGTCCTGCTCCACATCCCAGATGTAAGCGTGCCTTTGCCCCTGCACCTGCTCTCTTGTTTTATTGACCGCTTTACAGAAACTCTCGTTTACGATTTCATGAACGCCATCTTTGTCTTTGAACCAGATTAAATTCGGAGAACTGTTCATACTGATCTCCCTGAATTGCTCAGACTGCCAGAAATCTATTCTGAGTTTGTAGTCTTTCTGCCATTTCTGAAAGCGGAATCTGAGCTCCTTGTCTGATACAGGCATGATCCATATATCCTCAATTTCAGGCAGGTCATCCGGCAATGCCATAACCTGCTCCCTGTCAGCAAGCAAAATCAGTTCAGCCTCTTTTTTCTTGTATGCGGTAAGGGTCCGCAGCATCTCCCCTGCATCCGCTCCCTGCAAATTGACAAACAGCACATCTGCCTGTGCTGCCGTCTCTGCTTCCGCCTCATCGCTTTCCCAGAATGTGTGCACAAAATGCTCCAGCGGCGTAATCTCTTTTATGGATTCAAATATGCCGTTTTGACCGCCAATAAGATAAAACCGAATCTGGCAATGATACATGATATTTCCTCCCATTTAAGAACACTGTGCTTCCGGAAGATCCTGATACAACTCAAAAAGCTTATCCTCCACAGCCAAAAAGCTATCCAACAAACGCGGATTGAAGACTCCGCATTGTCCGGTGCAAATCATCTCCAACACCTGTTTTCTAGGAAAAGGAGGTTTATAAACCCGTTTACAGTTCAAAGCATCGTAGACATCCGCCAGTGAAACCACCTGTGCCCATGGAGAAATTTCCTCTCCCGCCAGCCTATCCGGATATCCCCTGCCATCCCAACGCTCATGATGGTGCCTTGCAATATCACATGCATAGTCATAAATCTCACTGCCGCGCAACTGAGGTATACTCTCAAGAATCGCCACGCCCTTTGTAGTATGACTCTGCATAATCGCATACTCCTTGGCGGTAAGCGGTCCGGGTTTTGTCAGCACAGCATCCGGAATCGTAATCTTCCCCACATCATGCATGACAGCTGCAAGGGCGATATTATCAATTTCTTTCTTTTCCATTCCTTCTCCAAAAACGGTATTCTCAAGTATCAGCCTTGTAATTTCGCTGATACGCTGTACATGACCGCCCGACTCCTCATTCCGGAACTCGATGGCAGTCGCTAAAGCTTCAATCATTCCCTGATTGAGCTGGATAATCTTTTCCGCCTGCTCTAACAGCGCAATACTCTGGTTTTCCACCACGATACTCAGATGTTTACGCGCCTCGAACAGTTCAATAATAGCCCTCACACGCTTAACTACTATATAGGACACCACAGGCTTACTGATGACATCCATAACTCCCAGTTCATATGCCTCCTTCACCACGTCCGCACTCCTGTCCGCCGTGATAAGGAACACCGGAATCTTTTCCAGCAGTTCCAATTCTTTGAGACGCCTTAGAACCTCAATACCGTTCATCCCCGGCATCATTACATCCAGAAGAATCGCACATAGTCGGTTGTCTGCTTGCAAGATCTGCTCCAGACCCGTCTGTCCGTCCTGCGCCTCTATGACCGTATAAAATGCTGAGAACAACTTTCCTAATATCTTGCGGTTAACAGGGTCGTCATCCACAATCAGAATCCTATCAGCCACCGCATTATTTGTTAGGCATTTGGGTTTTGTTTCCATCCAAGTAACATCCTTTCTATAAGGCAATCTTTTCATTGTTCTATCTAAATATTCATATTCCGTTTAATGCAATCCATAATCGATGCCTGAGTAGGGCATATCCGCTCATATTCCTCTTTAGCCTCTTTGGGCCGATTGGTACGCAAAAAATCCAACATCTTCATGTATCCCTCAAAAAGCGGAGTCATAGCCAGATTGCCGGTGAGCCCCTTTAAAATATGTACCCGCTCAATAAGCGTATCAAGACCTTCCGCATCAAAATCTGCCATTTCGATTGGATTATCGTTCACCGTGTCAATAAACATACCCAGCATCATTTCATATAGAGGTTCATCATCCATCACGCGCTCCAATCCCTCATCCACATCTACACCTAGCGTTTTTAGTTCTTCAAACAAACTCAAAATTATCCTCTCCTTCACTCATCTTTTCTTGTTTCCGCTTGTCAAATACCTGCTGTATAGTGTCACTCATCTTATCTGGACGGACTGGCTTGGCAATATGCGCATCCATTCCTGACTCAAGGGCTCTACGAATATCATCCACAAAAGCGTTTGCCGTCATTGCAATGATTGGCAGTGTTTTTGCCGAAGGATGATTGCTGCTGCGAATCGCTCTCGTGGCTGCATATCCATCCAAAACAGGCATCTGTACATCCATAAGAATCAAATCAAAATCATCTGGCGCAGAGTCCATAAATTTATCCAAAGCTTCCTGTCCATTACATGCCACATCGCAGACTGCCCCCATTGAACTAAGGACCTTAGTCAAGACAAGCCGGTTTGCCTCAATATCATCTACAACAAGAATGTGTTTCCCCTTTACTACTATGCTGCCGCTTTCCGTCTTGACCTTCTTCCGGCTGCCCATAACCCGTCGGATTACTTCCTTGAAAGTCGTCACAAAGAAAGGCTTGGGCATGAAATGATTCACACCGATTTCCGCAGCCTCCTTCTCGATTTCTCCCCAATCATAAGCAGAAAATAGCAAGATTGGAATCTTTTCTGAATATTTTATGCGAATCAGCCGTGCAGTTTCCAAACCATCCAGATTCGGCATCTTCCAGTCCAGAAGAACCAGATTGTAAGGGGAGCCTGTCTCACTGGCGGCACACATCATTTGAACTGCACTTTCACCGTCAATGACATAATCCAAAACAATACCAGTCTTCTCCATGGCTTTGACAATGTTGAGGCAAATCTCCTCGTCATCGTCCACCACGAGCATTTTATTGATTCCATGTCTAATCCAGAACTTAGGGTCATCTTCCTTCTCGCTTATGTATAGTTCCAGTTCCACGGTAAACACACTGCCCTCGCCAGACTTGCTCTGTACCTGAATTGTTCCTCCCATCAAGTCTACTAGACTCTTGGTAATCGCCATTCCCAGACCTGTGCCCTGAATCTGGCGGATAATCTCCGTATTTTCGCGGGTAAAGGGATCAAAAATTACCTTTAGGTATTCTTCGCTCATTCCTATGCCATTGTCGCTGACCGTAAACCGGATGCGGCTGTAGCTATCATCCACCTGGGGCAGTTCATCTAGCCGCATCTGGATATTCCCGCCTTCCGGCGTATACTTCACGGCATTGGACAATAGGTTGATTAAAATCTGGTTGATACGCGGCTTATCCGCCTGCAGATGCTCATGAACTACAGAGGATGAAAATATTTCAAAGTTCTGATTTTTCGCCCCCGCCTGCGGCCGGATAATCGCATTGATCTCGTCGACAATGTCGGCAAGATTTATCTCTGACAGATTCAGTGTCGCGCTCCCACTCTCAATCTTATTCATATCCAGCACGTCATTTATCAATCCCAGCAAATGCTGGCTGGCAGCATCAATCCGCTGCGCATATTCCCGTACATGGGCAGGATTCTCCGCCTCATCCTGCAACAAAATGCCAAACCCAATGATTGCGTTCATGGGGGTGCGGATATCGTGACTGACACTGCTTAGGAACGCACTTTTGGCATCATTTGCCACTTGTGCAATCTGCAGTGCCTCTGTCAGCGTATTCTGAACGGTGCGCTCCTTCGTCCGGTCAGAAATATAAATAATAATCTTGCATTCATTCTGTACCAGCGTGCAATAAACGCTAATTCTGAAATATTTATGTTCGTCGGTCTTGGGATTGCACCATTCTTCCGACATCGGTCTAAGTGACATACCCGGTTCCAACCGGTACAGTTCGTCAAAGTCAAAGGCTTCACCAGATGAATATACAGCTCCTGAAAAGAACTTCGAGTCAATGATTATATTTTGTGCAGAGATGCCCAGAATCCTCTCTGCATTGGGACTTATATACTCTACTTGTTTCTCCGCTGCATCAATCATCATGTATATGTCGTCCGTATTATTTGCAAGGTATGTCGCAAAGATATCGAAAAGCTGCTCCTGATACGCAATCTCCATATCTTTTTCCTTGATATCCCTGTTAGTACGCCAGATTAAAAAGATAAATCCGCCACAAATGATCAATACGCCAAAAAGAAGTCCAACCGCCATCTGGGAATTCAGCAGGATATCATCTGTCTCCGCTGTAATCGCGCTTTTGGGCACGATAGAAACCAGATACCACTCCTCCGCATTTTCCACCGGAGCATAGGTAAAGAAAAACTCTCCGCTGTTCCCGGAAAACATGATACTGCCTGCCTCCTCATTATTCAGCGCCTCTATAAAATCATCAATCTTTGTCTGCTCGTCATTATGCCCTTCCAATATGTCAAAAATATTATCGTAGAAGCGATCCCCCAACATGCCGACAGACCTTAAAAGAATATCCCCCTCACGGTTCACCACATAAGCAAACCCCTGATCATTATAAAAGGAAAGCGAAAAAGCCTCTGAAACCTTACTGCAACCATAGCTTTTCTGAACCAACCCGCGAACGCCATCGGCAAAAGTAAAACATTCATAGTAACCAAACATCATGTCGTCAGTGTACAACCCCGTATATGGATCCCGTGCACCACTTCCGGAAAATTCCTGATAAAACATCAGTTTCTCTTTTGCCATACGATACGTTTGATATGATTTATTATTATAAAACTGCCCTGTCTCCAGATTGATGACAGAGTAAACGGCATCCACCTCATCGAATGCATTCAGCCACTGTCGAATAAACTCAATGTCCTTAGAATCACTTTGCTCAAAATACTTTGCAAAACTATGGAGCCGCTCCTTATCTCCTGAAATAAAATTGTCAAATGCCTGCTGCTGTTGCATCGTCACAGTTAAGACGTTATGAACAGCCTGCTCCATCAAATTCGTACGCAAAGATGAAACATAGTAAAGCCCTCCCCACAGTATGATTCCCATACAGATAACTATCACCAGACTAAACCAGTATCTTTGCTTTTTTTGTCCTTTTTTTATCATTCACTTCGCCTCTACATCCAAATCTGCGGGCAGATTACTTTAGCATCCAAATATTTCTTTTTTAATATACTCCAAATGTTTAGTGAATACAAGAGACTTTTTCATAAAACCTTTCTTTTTGACAATCCACGAACCTTATATATAAGCATAACAAAAGCCCCTTGAATGCAAGCATTCTGGGGCTTTCTATATGCATCTTTGTTCGCAGATAACTGCTTATCTCTTGGTGAACTGTCTGACGTTATCTGCAAACGCAAGAAGAACCTCGATTCCGCTTCGCTTCATCTCGGTCATTCTTGCGTTCCAATGAACAGAGAGATATAAAAACGCCCTGAAATGCAAGCATTCCATGGCGTTTCCATATCTCTCTGTTCGCAGATAACTGCTTATCTCTTTGAAAACTGCGGTGCACGACGTGCAGCTTTGAGACCGTATTTCTTTCTTTCTTTCATACGAGGATCTCTTGTTAAGAAACCTGCTTTTTTGAGAACCGGTCTGTAATCTGCATCTACCTGAAGCAGTGCTCTTGCAATGCCGTGTCTGATTGCACCAGCCTGACCTGTGTAACCACCGCCGTGAACGTTTACCAGTACATCATACTTATCAACGGTTTCTGTCGCAACCATAGGCTGACGAACGATAACTTTCAGAGTCTCTAATCCAAAATATTCATCTATAGATCTTTTATTGATTACGATATCACCCTTGCCCGGTGTTAAATATACTCTGGCAATTGATTTTTTCCTTCTACCTGTTCCGTAGAATCTTGCTGATTTAGCCATTTTAATCTTCTCCTTTCAGTCCCTCTTAAAATGTTAATACTTCGGGTTTCTGAGCCGCATGCTGGTGCTCAGGTCCTGCATATACATGAAGCTTTGTGTACATCTGTCTTCCTAAAGGTCCCTTGGGAAGCATACCCTTAACAGCAAGCTCAACTACCTTCTCAGGCTTCTTAGCCATCATTTCACGTAAGGTGGTCTCTTTCATGCCGCCAACGTAATCTGAATGATGATAGTAAATCTTCTGGTCTAACTTTCTGCCTGTTACTTTTACTTTATCAGCATTTACAATAATTACAAAATCGCCTGTATCCATGTGAGGTGTAAAGATTGGTTTGTTCTTACCTCTTAAAACTTTAGCCACTTCTGAAGCTAAACGTCCCAATGTCATATTTGCAGCGTCTACTACATACCATTTTCTTTCGATTGTAGCAGGACTAGCCATAAATGTTTTCATGATAATCCTCCATTCTTGCTCAACACATAAGTTTCCCTGATGACTCTCCATGCACCAAGCGGATGTCCGGGCCGCCGGGATTATTTCAAATCATTTCAGGCATTCTATTTATAATGCTGACCTAGGGATGTGACAAGCCTTCCGACATAGATTGCATCAGTCAAACGCTTATCAGGTCAAGCATTAACAAACATTGCCACATTGAATAATTATATTATACGCCTCCGTGCGTGTCAACAAAAAATTTATAAAAATTCATATTTAATCAGTGTCAGCCCACATGCAGGTGCCGTGGGACCTGCCGTCCTTCGATCTCTTGCCTCCAGAATCTCCTTCACATGCTCCGGTTCCATGTTTCCGCGGCCAGCCTCCATCAGTGTTCCCGCTATGATTCTTACCATATTATAAAGGAAGCCATTGCCGCATACCCGTATGACAATTTCATCCTGCCCTCTTTCCACCGTCAACTGATAAATGGTTCTGACGGTAGACTCAACTACCGCCGCTGCAGAACAAAAGCTTTTAAAATCATGCTCACCTATAAGATAAAGCGCCGCCTGCTTCATTCTTTCCACGTCAAGGGGTACATAAGTAAAATGGGCATACAGTCTTTTGGTTGGCAACGGAAAACGGGCGTTCAAAATCCTATATTCATAGGTCTTGCGGCTGTCACAATGCCTCGGATGAAAATCCGATGCTACTTCCTCTGATTTCTGAATCCTGATATCTTCCGGCAGTCTCTGGTTCAACGCATAAGCAATCTTCTCTGCCGGAATACATGTGTCCGTGTCAAACACTGCTACATTACAAAGCGCATGGACGCCGGAGTCGGTCCTGCTTGCTCCGATGACCTGGATTTCTTCTTTCAGCAGCGCTCCCAGTGCGCGATTCAGTTCTCCCTCGATCGTAGGCGCTCCCGGCTGAATCTGCCATCCATGATAGGCTGTGCCATCATAAGCCACTACAATTTTCACTCTTTTCATAGCAATATCTTTCCAAATACCACGCAAAGTGCCAGATAACATACCACCGCACCATACGCGAGCCAGTCTCTTTTTTTATAAACCAGCGGTTTCATCTTCGTGCGGTGTTCCCCGCCTCTATAGCACCTTGCCTCCATTGCCATCGCCAAATCGTTGGCGCGTCTAAAGGCGGATATAAATAACGGCACCAATAAGGGCACCAGACTTTTTGCCTTCTTAATCAGATTCCCGCTCTCAAAATCAGCGCCTCTGGCAATCTGCGCTTTCATGATTTTATCTGTTTCTTCCAGCAAAATAGGAATAAAGCGCAGTGCAATGGACATCATCATGGAAATCTCATGTACCGGAACCTTAAGCTTTTTCAAAGGGCCAAGCAGACTTTCCATGCCATCCGTCAGATTATTGGGGGTGGTTGTCAGAGTCATCACAGACGAACCCATAATCAGAAAGACAAGGCGGATTGCCATAAATGCCGCCAGCCTGATTCCCTCCCAGGTAATCCGTAACTTCCAAAACGCCACTGCAGTTTCTCCCGGCGTTAAGAATAAGTTAAATACTACCGCTATGATCAGCAGGAATATGATCGATTTCATTCCTCTGACCATGAACTTAACCGGCACCTTTGACAATTTGATAATCAATGCCAGAAAAAGCCCGGCTATAATATATCCAATAAAATTATCTACGATAAAGAGGGAAATAATATAGAAGATGGTAGTCACCAGCTTGACTCTTGGGTCCAGTCTGTGTATGAGCGAATCTGTCTGATAATATTGTCCCAGTGTAATATCTCTTAACATGTTTCCTCACTTCTTTACTGTTTAATAACTACTACCTGATTTTTACACACCAGCATTTAAGATTTTCTATTCCGGTTCTATCGATTCAGTGCACGCAGGATTGCCGTCTTCGCTTCCTCAATCGTGGTGATATCCGTGTCCACATTCAACCCGCTTTTTTTAAGCGCCTGCATGATATAAGTTACCTGCGGCGCTGCCAGACCAACTTCTTCCAGTTCTTTATAGTGACGGAACACCTCTTTCGGTTCATTGTCAAACATGACCTGTCCCTTATTCATTACAATGATTCTGTCCACATACTTTGCCACATCTTCCATGCTGTGTGAAACCAGAATAACGGTCATCCCTGTCTCTTCCCGAAGCTTTGCAATCTGATCTAAAATCTCATCCCGCCCTTTGGGATCAAGACCTGCTGTGGGCTCATCTAAAATCAGCACTTCCGGCTTCATGGCAAGCACGCCTGCAATCGCTACTCTCCGCTTTTGTCCTCCGGAAAGGTCAAAGGGAGATTGATAAAAATATTCATCCGCAAGACCGACCTGCTTTAATGCTGCGTATGCCCGCAGTTCTGTTTCCTTCTTGTCCAGTCCCAGGTTTTTCGGACCAAAACACACATCCGAAAACACATCGATCTCAAACAGCTGATGTTCCGGATATTGAAAAACAAGTCCCACCTTGCTGCGCAGTTCTTTCCTATTATAATCGCTGTCGTGAATATCAGCGCCATTATAATACACATTTCCGCTTGAAGGCGCCAGCAATCCATTCAGGTGCTGTACCAATGTCGATTTGCCGGAACCGGTATGTCCAATCAGTCCAATAAACTGTCCGTCAGGTATGCTGAGATTGACATCCTTAAGCGCCGCATGTTCCATGGCGGTTCCCGCTTCATATATATAATTCACATGATCCAAAATAATAGACATTTTTCCTCATTCCCTATATCATGTATTCACAGCATTCTGTTATTTCGTCCGCTGTCTGTCAAGCCCTAATGCAGCCACAAGTTCCTCACAGGTCAGAATCCCCTTTGGAATGGCAACACCGCTTTTGCGCAGTTCATGGGCAAGCAGTGTGACCTGCGGAACGTCCAGCCGCAGCGATTTCAATTTCTCCACCTGACTGAATATTTCTCTGGGGGTTCCCTCCATGGCAACCTTCCCCTTGTCCATGACAAAAACCTTGTTTGCATGAATGATTTCTTCCATATAATGTGTAATTAAAATCACCGTGATTTCTTCCACATCATTCAAGGCTCTTGCTGCACGGATGACCTCTTTTCGCCCATTAGGATCCAGCATTGCCGTAGGTTCGTCCAGCACAATACATTTGGGATGCATGGCAATAACACCTGCAATAGAAACTCTCTGCTTTTGCCCGCCGGAGAGCTTATTGGGCGAATGCTTACGGAACTCGTACATCCCCACTGCCTTGAGACTTTCCTTCACCCTCTCCCAGATTTCCTCCGTGGGGACGCCAAGATTCTCCGGTCCAAACCCAACATCTTCCTCCACCACCTGCCCTATGATCTGATTGTCAGGATTTTGGAATACCATACCGGCCCTCTGCCTGACATCCCATAAGTTTGCCTCATCGGAAGTGTCCTTTCCATCTACCCACACAGTGCCTTCTGTTGGATAAAGAATCGCATTGATATGCTTGGCGAGGGTCGATTTCCCGGAACCGTTATGCCCCAGGATTGCAACGAAGTCCCCCTGCTTTACATCAAGGGTCACCTCATCCACCGCGCGGGTAATTCCTTCCACGTTGCCCTCTTCATCTCGTCTTATATATTCAAATACCAAATCCTTGGTTTCTATGATTCCCATACTATTTCCTTTTTTATCCCTTTTACAGATTCTAAGACCCGTCCTATATTTTACAAGATATTGTTTTCATTTGCAATAGATTGTGTTTTATCGTATGATAAATAATAGTAGTTAAGATTATTTTTCATATGTTGACCAGAGTGACGCTCTGAGAGGATAAATAATCCAACGTCGCCGCGCTCCCGCTCTACAAAAACACAGCAGACACTAGGCTCGTGAGAAACCTCGCCAAGTGCTGGTGTTTTTGTAAGGGCTCCTTATGGATTATTTATCCTCTCAGAGCTGTGCATTGGCTACCTAGTGAAAAATAGCGAGCATTACGTTATTTTGCAGGCTAACCGATAACGTAGCACAGGACAGGTAAATATACCATAAGGAGTCCCTATAAAAACGTCAGTGCTTAGCGAAGTCTTTTTGAGCTTAGCACTGCTACGTTTTTATGGAGCGGGAGCGCGACGACGTTGGTATATTTACCTGCCCTGTGCGGACTACTGTCAACTCTATGAAAATCAACCAATTAAGCATCAAAGGAGTTTATTATGGATAAATGGATAAAGCCAGTACTGTTCCTGGTTTTTATGATTTTAGCTTGTTCTGTGCTTGGCAGGGTTCTTACGAGTGGTGAAACGCTTTCGGAGTATGCTGAGCAGAATCCGGAACTTGCTTATGCGGCGCCGGAACAGACTGATGGGTCTTCTGCTTCTTTGGCAGATATGCCGACAGCGTCCCCGCAGCCGGCGCCTTCGCCAACGCCTTCCGCTATACCTGTTCCTGAATTTTCACCATTAGCGGAAGAGTCGGATGAAAGTGTTCATTACGAGGAGGGATTTTTTTATCAGCCTTTGACGGATGTCGTCACAGCACGGATTACCGGACTCTCTTATCCAGTTTCTGATGCGATTGCGCCTGCATTGTCACTGCAGGCAACCAATGTGGTTCCTGATGGTACTGCTCTGGCAGTGTCTTATGATGATTTGCGTTACTTAAATGTACTGTACTATGATTTCGATGGAACTGTACAGGTTGGTGAAATGATCTGTAATAAGGGAATTGCTCAGGATCTGGTGGAAATCTTTTATGAACTCTATTTGAATGAGTATCAGATTGAAAAGATAAGGCTGGTTGATGAGTACGGAGGCGATGACACGGCTTCTATGCTGGATAATAATACCTCCTGCTTTAATTACCGGGTGGTTGACGGCACCGACAGTCTGTCAAAGCATGCGCTTGGCTGTGCCATTGATATAAATCCTTTTTATAACCCTTATATTGTCTTTAACAAAGACGGAAGCGGTGAAACTTACATCTCACCAAAAGGCAGTGAAATCTATGCTGACCGCTCCAAGGATTTTCCTTATAAAATCGACGAATCCGATCTTTGTTACCAATTATTTAAAGAACACGGCTTTACCTGGGGAGGAAACTGGAATTCCTGCAAGGATTACCAGCACTTCCAGAAAGTCGTAAATATTGCATAAAAAACCCCGCATTCTCATGCGGGGTTCCTATCTTTATTGATTAAACTAACTCAAGCACTACTTCCATAGCGCCGTCGCCCTTACGCTGACCAATCTTGATGATTCTTGTGTAACCACCGTTACGGCTTGCATATTTAGGACCATATTCATCAAATAATTTGGCAACAAGGTCTACTTCCTTTGTGCCTTTCTTTCTTCCTGCTCTTGTTGCAGGAACTTCTGTCACAGGATATAAAACCTTAAGCATCTGATGTCTTGCGTGCAGTCTGGAAGGAAGATCCTTCTTGATTTCCTTATCAACTGTCTCAAATTTGGTGACTTTCTTTCCGTCAACCACTTCTTTTACTCTCTTTCCGTCTTTGTCCTTTACAGGAACCTTGGCGGAAACGGTAACTGTCTCGTAATTGTCTTTTTCTTTAACAGCAAGTGCGATAAGTCCGTCAACGATCTTCTGAACTTCCTTTGCTCTCGCCTGTGTGGTAACGATTTTGCCCTTATAAATAAGACCTGTTACCTGATTTCTAAGTAATGCTTTTCTCTGGTCTGATCTTTTTCCCAGTTTTCTGTATTTTGCCATCTTTTTGGCTCCTTTCTCAATGGGTCTAAAGCCCTTCATGGTACATCCGGCCACGCTCTTTGGACTTACTTACCGAATGCAGTTACATTCCATTTATGAGAACGCACCGCGAACTCTTTGGATTTACCGCTATGCGCATCACAACACATATAAATAAAAATTAAAACAGAATTAAACTTCATCGCTTGGATTAAGCTGTAATCCTAATTCTTTCAGTTTAGCTAAAACCTCTTCCAATGACTTGCGGCCTAAGTTACGAACCTTCATCATATCTTCTGAGGTCTTGTTTGTTAATTCTTCAACCGTATTGATGCCGGCTCTCTTTAAGCAGTTGTAGGAACGGACTGACAACTCTAACTCGTCAATGCTCATTTCCAGCACTTTTTCCTTTTCATCTTCTTCTTTTTCTACCATGACCTCTGCAGTCTTGGCATTTTCAGACAAGTCGATGAAAAGACCTAAATGTTCGCTGAGTACTTTTGCAGCTAAGCTGACCGCCTCATCAGGTACCAGTGTTCCGTTTGTATAAACATCAAGCGTCAGTTTATCGTAATCTGTAATCTGTCCGACACGTGTATTTTCAACGGTTACATTAACTCTCTCAACAGGTGTATAGATAGAATCAATTGCAATCACGCCAATTGGAAGTTCATCGCTCTTATTCCTATCTGCGCTTACATAACCTCTTCCCTTTGTGATTGTAAGTTCCATGTACAACTTGGTATTCTTGCCGTTCAAAGTCGCAATCGTAAGTTCAGGATTGAGTATTTCAATATCCTGATCACACTGAATATCTGAAGCCTTGACTACTCCCTCCCCTTCATACTCAATGTATGCGGTTTTGGGCTCGTTTGTATCGCTGTTGTTTCTAATTGCAAGGCTCTTGATGTTCATGATAATTTCAGTTACATCCTCCTTGACTCCTTCAATGGAACTGAACTCATGAAGCACGCCTTCAATCTTGACCTGGCTTACAGCAGCACCAGGAAGTGAAGAGAGCATAATTCTTCTAAGTGAATTACCAAGTGTGATACCGTAACCTCTTTCCAAAGGTTCTACGACAAATCTGCCATACTTTTCATCCTCAGAGATTTCTGCTACCTCAATATTTGGTCTTTCAAAATCAAACATTGCAAATACCCTCCTTTACGAACAATATAGATACGCTTAGACAGCGCATAACGCTGCCTAAAGCATCTTTTATAAGGTTTTATTTAGAATATAATTCGACGATAAGCATCTCATTTACAGGAACGTCAATCATTTCTCTTGTAGGAAGGTTCTTAACAGTTCCCTTCAATGCTTCCTGGTCCACATCAATCCATTCAGGAACCAGTCTTCCTGCTGTTACTTCAAGGATATCTTTGTATCTCTGTAAGGATTTGGATTTTTCTCTGATTTCAATAACATCCCCTGCTTTAATTAAATAAGAAGGGATATTAACCTGCTTTCCATTTACCAGTACATGCTTATGACCAACTACCTGTCTGGCCTCTCTTCTTGTTCTTGCAAATCCCATTCTGAACACTACACTGTCAAGTCTGCGTTCAAGCATGATCATAAGATTTTCACCAGTCATGCCTTTCATTCTGTCAGCCTTTTCGTAGTAGTTTCTGAAAGGTTTCTCAAGCACACCGTAGATGAATTTAGCTTTCTGCTTCTCGCGGAGCTGAAGACCATATTCACTTACTTTCTTGCCTGCTCTTGCATTTGTTCTGTTAGATTTTTTGTCATATCCTAAAAATACAGGATCAAGACCAAGTGATCTACATCTCTTTAATACCGGAACTCTGTTTACTGCCATTTTTATTTTCCTCCTGTTATTGTTTACAGCGCCCTTAGCGCCTTCTTCCAACTATTTTTATTGACTATGATACTATACGCGGCGGCGCTTAGGCGGACGGCATCCATTATGAGGAACAGGTGTCACGTCTCTGATACTTGTTACTTCCAGTCCGCATGCAGAAAGCGCACGGATTGCTGCTTCACGTCCTGAACCAGGTCCCTTTACCATAACGTCAACCGTCTTTAAACCATGAATCAGAGCAGCTTTAGTAGCTGTTTCAGCTGCCATCTGCGCTGCATATGGAGTAGATTTCCTTGAACCTCTAAAGCCAAGACCACCGGCACTTGCCCAGCTAAGAGCATTACCTTCGTTGTCTGTCAATGTAACAATTGTATTGTTAAAAGAAGACTGGATATGTGCCTGTCCATGTTCAACGTTTTTCTTGACACGTTTTTTTGTCACTTTTTTCGTAACTTTTTTTGCTGCCATTTAAACTAACCTACTTTCTTTAAAATCATTGTGAATTGTTTCAAAACTACCTGTTTGTGACATCCGCACAAACCGAACCTCTCGCTACATAAATTATTTCTTCTTATTAGCAACTGTTCTCTTAGGTCCTTTTCTTGTTCTTGCGTTTGTCTTTGTCTTCTGTCCACGTACAGGAAGACCTTTCCTGTGACGGATACCTCTGTAGCATCCAATTTCCTGAAGTCTCTTAATGTTCATGGCAACTTCTCTTCTCAAGTCACCTTCAACCATGTAACCAGCATCAATCACTTCACTGATTCTCTTAACTTCATCATCCGTCAGCTCTCTGACACGAGTATCAGGATTAACCTTTGCCTGTTCCAGAATCTTGTTAGAACTTGCTCTTCCAATTCCATAAACATAAGTCAATCCAATTTCTACACGTTTTTCTCTGGGTAAGTCAACACCTGCAATACGAGCCATTTACATTTCCTCCATTTTCTTTTGCGCATTCGCCATGCGCTGATACTAATTGATTGGGGCACTTTTAACCCAATCGGATTTCACCGATCTTACGCGAATACATTGCCTGCAGACTTTCTGCACGCAAAATTCATCACGAACCAAGAAGTAATCACTAAGGCTCCTTTGTACAATTATATAAATCAGTACAGCTTCGTTTCATGCTGCACTGCAGCCGCTTCATGATAATTGGACAAGAACCCTCCTGTTTTTAAAACAGCGGATTATCCTTGTCTCTGTTTGTGCTTCGGATTCTCACAGATTACTCTGATACGTCCTTTTCTCTTGATGATTTTGCACTTTTCGCAAATCGGTTTTACTGATGATCTAACCTTCATGTTAAACCCTCCTTTCAAAAAAGACCGTTTTACATTATAGCATGATATATTTCCAAATGCAAGCACTTTCTATTTATCTCTCCAAATAATACGTCCTTTGCTGAGATCATAGGGGGATAATTCCAAAGTAACTTTATCTCCGGGAAGAATACGGATAAAATTCTGTCTTAACTTTCCGCTAATATGCGCCAATACCCGGTGTCCATTTTCAAGTTCTACCTGGAACATGGTGTTGGGGAGTTTCTCTACTACAGTTCCTTCAATCTCAATTACATCAGCTTTTGACATGCGTTACCTCCTTAACATACAGGTATCTTACTATTTTTGATACCCTTCCTTCATTCTTACTTTAATAGCATACTTGATTTCTTCATTATATATGATATTATGATTTTTTATTTTTTCCAGCAAAACCTCATCAAGGCCTGTCTTTACCAGCTGCAGATGTTTTTTCCGCTTCTTCTTGGGATGATCCAGTTTTCTGATATCCCCGTCCACCAGATAGGCAAAATCCCTATCCTCACGAATAATGATATACATCTGCCCTTTATCGTGTCCTGCCTTGGATATGGCAAACATTCCTGTCATACTTTCCTCCATTTTGCAGCAGACTTTAGGCTCCTTCCGGCAAAAGCGTAAGGATTTCCGGCTCTCCATCCGTGATGAGCACCGTATTTTCATAATGTGCCGAAAGGGATCCATCCTCCGTTACAACCGTCCAGTCATCATCCAGCCATTCCACGTAACAACTGCCCATATTGATCATCGGCTCTATCGCCAATGTCATCCCGGCACGAAGCTTAATTCCTCTGCGCCACTGTCTGAAGTTGGGTATCTGGGGTTCTTCATGAAGACTTGTGCCGATTCCATGTCCCACCAGATCCCTTACGATTCCATAACCGAACCTACTGCAATACGCGTCAATGGCATTTGATATATCGTGCAGATGACAGCCTGCTCTGGCATATTTGATTCCTTCAAAAAAACTCTGTCTGGTAACCTCAATCAGTTTTGCTGCCTGTGCACTCACCTTTCCTACCGGATAGGTACGTGCCGCATCAGAATGATACCCTTTATAGATAAGTCCCGCATCCAGACTGACGATGTCGCCTTCCATAAGGATTCTCTCTTTGGATGGAATGCCATGAACCACTTCGTCATTCACAGAAACACATATGGATGCCGGATAGCCATTATAGTTCAGGAAATTAGGTACGCATCCATAGCTGCGGATCAGTTTTTCCCCTAAAGCGTCAATTTCCCAAGTGGATATTCCCGGTTTTATTGCTTCTCCAAGTTCTGCGTGGACCTTAGCAAGAATTCTGCAAGATTCACGCATAAGCTCAATTTCTCTTTCCGATTTAATCGTTACAGCCATTTGAGATCCTTGCCTTTCAACCTAAAATAGACTCGATTGCTGAAAATACATCTTTCATGTCTACCGTTCCGTCTACGGTCTTTAAAATGCCCTTGGCACTGTAAAATTCAATCAATGGCTGGGTCTGCTTGTGATATACATCCAGGCGGTTTCCAACTGTTTCCGGCTTATCATCATCACGAAGAACCAGTTCCTTTCCGCAAGTATCACAGATACCTTCTTTTTTCGGCGGAATATGTTCTATATGATAAGTAGCGCCGCAGCTTAAGCAGGCACGTCTGCCACCCATTCTTCTGATAATGTTTTCATCCGGCACGTCTACATTGATTGCATAATCAATTTTATCATTTATCTCAGATAGCGCCTTGTCAAGAACCTGCGCCTGAGGAATCGTTCTTGGAAATCCGTCCAGCACATATCCATTCTTACAGTCATCCTGTGCGACTCTGTCAAGAAGAATCTTCACAGTCAACTCATCAGGTACCAAAAGTCCCTGATCCATGTACTTTTTTGCCTCCATTCCAAGTTCAGTACCGTTTTTGATATTGGCTCTGAAAATATCGCCTGTGGAAATATGAGGAACATTATATTTATCCGCAATCATTTTTGCCTGTGTGCCTTTGCCTGCACCAGGCGCACCTAACATAATTATTTTCATTATTATACGATAACCTTTCACAATTTTCTCTCATGCTAATATAGAGGCAAAAGAAAAGCTGTGCTTTACGCGTCCAAACTTTTCTTTAACCTCTAATTTATTTAATACCAAATGACTCTCTAGTCATTTAAAAAACCTTTGTAATTACGTACCAACATCTGTGATTCAATCTGCTTGATTGTCTCGAGAAGCACGCTGACAATAATAATCAGACTGGTTCCTCCGAAAGAAACCGATGCGCCGAATATACCATTAAACAAAAACGGAACAATGCACACAATCGTAAGACCTACTGCACCTATGAAGATAATGTAATTCAAAATTTTCGTCAAATATTCACTAGTAGGCTTGCCCGGTCTGATTCCCGGAATAAATCCACCCTGCTTTTTCATGTTCTCTGCAATCTCTATTGGATTGAACGTAATAGAAGTATAAAAATAAGCAAAGAAGATAACCAATGCAATATATACAACCAGCCCGATGGAATAAACAGGTTCTGAAGGTTTACACCAGTTACCAGAATTTAATCCTCGCAGAATCTGTCCCCACACACCGCCTCCATTATATTTTAAAAAGCTGCTGACAATGATTGGCAGCTGCATCAGAGATGATGCAAAAATAATGGGAATAACACCGGCAGTGTTAATTTTTAAAGGAATGGAAGAGGTCTGACCTCCTACCATTTTTCTTCCCTGGACTTTTTTAGCATACTGAACCGGAATTTTGCGGACACCATCATTTAAGATTATAACCATGACGATCATTGCCAGAATAATGGCTAAAATAATAATTGCCGCTACCGCTCCCACTGCAATTGCCTTGCCGAATACGAACTGTTCAAACAACTGCTTAATGTCCTGAGGAATTCTGGAAATAATATTGATAATCAGAACAATAGAAATACCATTTCCTACGCCCTTCTCCGTAATCCGCTCACCTACCCACATAAGGAATGCACTGCCGGCGGTAAGCGCCGTAATGACAGTGATTACGCTGAGCACATTCTTATCCTTGAGCATGTTTCCATTCCAAAATGCAATTGCCATTGCAGAAGCTTCAATCAGTGCAAGTGCCACCGTCACATAACGGGTAATGGAAGCAATCTTCTTTCTCCCATCTTCGCCTTCCTTCTGCATTTCTTCCAACTTCGGAATTGCAATCGTGAGCAGCTGCATAATAATGGATGAGGTAATATATGGCGTAATATTCAAAGCCAGAATGGACATTTTTTCAAATGATCCGCCTGTAAATGCATTGAAAAAGCTGAAATCCTCTCCCATATTATTATTGAACCAGTTTGAAAACTCCTCTATTTTTACACCCGGCACAGGCAGCTGTGATCCAAGACGAATCACAACCAGCATGCCTAATGTAAATAATAGCTTATTTCTAATCTCTTTGATTTTTAAAGCGTTTTTTAAGGTTGTAAACATATTACATCACCTCTGCAGTTCCACCAGCAGCTTCAATTTTTTCTTTTGCGGATGCACTGAAAGCATTTGCCTTTACTGTAAGCTTCTTGGTAATTTCTCCGTTTCCGAGGATCTTAACGCCATCCTTAGGATTTTTAACGATGCCGCTCTCCATTAATGCTTCTACGTCTACTACAGCGCCGTCTTCAAATCTGTCGTTCAATACAGCTAAATTGATACCAACGATTTCCTTTGAACTTGGGCAGGTAAAGCCTCTCTTAGGAATTCTTCTGTATAAAGGCATCTGACCACCTTCAAAGCCCGGTCTGGGTGCTCCTGAACGAGCCTTCTGACCCTTGTGTCCTTTACCGGCTGTCTTGCCATTTCCTGAACCGTGTCCACGACCTCTTCTAAAATTATCACTATGCTTAGAACCTTCAGCAGGTCTTAAATTTGATAATTCAATACTCAATGCTGACACCTCCTTATCTTTATTAAACTTCTTCTACTTTAACTAAATGCCTGATCTGCTGAATCTGACCTCTTGTAGCTGCATTATCGGGCAGTACAATTGATTTATTCAGCTTTCTAAGTCCCATAGAATTAACGGTAGCTTTATGCTTGGGAACTGCTCCGATAGGAGACTTTACTAAAGTGATCTTCAACATTTTCTGCTCTGCCATCTTATCGTTCCCTCCTATGCCATAATTTCTTCTACAGATTTTCCACGCTTCTTAGCTACTTCCTCAGGTGTCTTAAGCGCATTTAAACCTGCAATCGTTGCAAGTACAACATTCTGCTTATTGTTGGATCCTAATGATTTTGTACGGATATTTTTGATACCTGCAAGTTCACAGACAACACGGGCAGGACCACCAGCGATGATACCTGTACCTTCGGGAGCCTTCTTTAAAAGAACGGAAGCGGAACCGAATTTCCCTGTAAAATCATGTGTAATACTCTTATTGTCATCAATTGCTACAGAAACCATGTTTTTGATAGCATCCTCTTTACCTTTACGGATTGCCTCGGGAATTTCTGTTGCCTTACCAAGACCAGCGCCTACATGACCATTCATGTCTCCAACTACTACCAGGGCTGTAAAACGCATGTTACGACCGCCCTTAACAACCTTGGTTACTCGCTTGATGGAAACTACTTTTTCTGTTAACTCCATGCCGCTGACATCGATAATTGTATGTCTCATGTTAAGTTTCTCCCTTCCTAGAATTTAAGACCAGCTTCTCTGGCTGCATCAGCTAATGCTGCAATCTTCCCCTGGTATATAAAGCCGCCTCTATCAAAGACTACGGTATCAATACCTTTTTCAATTGCTCTCTTGGCAATAACTGTTCCCAAATATGCTGCTGCATCAACGTTATTGGTTTTTTCCAGCTGTGCTTTTACTTCTTTTTCAACAGTAGAAGCTGCAACTAAAGTATTTCCAACTGTATCGTCAATAATTTGAGCATACATATGATTATTGCTTCTGAATACTGCAAGACGAGGTCTTTCAGCTGTACCGCTAAAACGGTTACGTATTTTCATGTGCTTTTTAACACGAACTTTTTGTCTTGACTCTTTACTAACCATCTTTACACTCTCCTTATCTATTTCTTACCAGTCTTACCAACTTTACGTCTGATTGTTTCATCAGCATACTTGATACCTTTACCCTTGTAAGGCTCCGGTCTTCTCTTATCTCTGATTTCAGCTGCGAATTGGCCAACTTTTTCTTTGTCAATACCCTTAACGATAATGATGTTCTGACCTTCAAGTACTGTCTCAATACCTTCAGGGTCAATCATCTCAACAGGGTGAGAATATCCTAAAGATAAGGTTAACTTGTTGCCGGATTTGGCTGCTCTGTAACCAACACCATTTACTTCCAGTTTCTTCTCATATCCGTTCGTAACACCTACAACCATATTGTTGATCAGGGTTCTAGTAAGACCATGTAAAGACTTCATTTTCTTTAAATCATTAGGTCTGGAAACAATCACCTCTGTTCCTTCTACCTTGATTTCCATTTCAGCCGGAAGCACTCTTTCCAGTGTTCCTTTAGGACCTTTTACAGTCACTTTGTTATTTTCTGCAATCTCTACAGTAACGCCTGCAGGAATCGCGATTGGCATTCTTCCTATACGTGACATGCCCGTACCTCCTATAATATTTGTTATAACTTAATAGTTTCAAACTCGAAAACTGCCGGCGTGCTTACCATACGTAAGCGAGCACTTCGCCGCCTACCTGAAGTTCTCTTGCCTTCTTATCGGTTACAACTCCCTGGTTCGTGGAAATGATTGCAATTCCAAGTCCGCCAAGTACTCTGGGGAGTTCTTCCTTACCGGCGTAGATACGAAGACCCGGCTTGGAAATTCTCTTTAATCCATTGATAATCTTATCGTTCCTGTCTGCACCATACTTCAAAGTGATGCGGATTGTCTTGAAGCTTCCTTCATCAATCAGATCATATTTCTTAATATAGCCTTCTTCCAGAAGAATATCTGCAATAGCCAGTTTCATTTTGGAAGAGGGAACATCTACTGTATCATGTTTTGCAGTATTTGCATTACGGATTCTTGTAAGCATATCTGCAATAGGATCACTCATTGTCATTTTATTTCCTCCTATATGAATTTCAATAAACCTACCAACTAGCTTTCTTTACACCGGGGATCTGACCCTTGTAAGCTAATTCACGGAAGCAAATTCTGCAGATTCCGTATTTTCTAAGAACAGCGTGCGGACGTCCACAAACTCTGCAGCGGGTATACGCTCTGGTGGAGAATTTCGGTTTGCGCTGCTGTTTAATCTTCATTGATGTTTTAGCCATGAATTTACCTCCTTCTATTTAGCAAATGGCATATTAAACAATCTTAATAATTCACGTGCTTCTTCATCTGTCTTTGCTGTTGTGACAAAGATGACATCCATTCCTCTTACTTTATCTACCTTATCGTATTCAATTTCAGGGAAGATAAGCTGCTCTTTGATACCAAGTGAGTAATTACCTCTTCCATCAAATGAGTTAGGGTTCACACCCCTGAAGTCACGCACACGGGGCAATGCAAGATTTACGAGACGATCCAGAAAATCATACATCTTCTCCCCACGTAAGGTAACTTTACATCCGATTGCCATACCTTCTCTGATCTTGAAGTTAGCAACGGACTTTTTAGCTTTTGTAAGTACAGCCTTCTGACCTGCGATTGTCTCAAGGTCCTTCACAGCAGATTCCAATACTTTCGCATTGTCTTTTGCTTCGCCAACACCCATGTTGATAACAATCTTGTCAAGCTTCGGTACTTCCATAACATTCTTATATCCGAACTTTTTGATCATAGCATCTACGATCTCGTCATTATACATCGTTTTAAGTCTGCTCACGCTTCCAGTTCTCCTTTCCTAGAATTAATCAATCACTTCGCCTGTTGATTTTGCAAAACGTACTTTCTTGTCGTTTTCAAATTTGAAACCAACTCTTGTTGTCTGTCCCTTGTGGACATACATTACGTTTGAGATATCAATGGGCGCTTCTTTTTGAATAATTCCGCCATTCTGGTTCGCTGCTGAAGGTTTTGTATGTTTTGTAACCATGTTGGCGCCCTCTACGATAACCTTGTGGTTTTTAGCGTCAACAGACATTACCTTTCCTTCTGTTCCTTTATCTTTGCCGGCGATTACTTTAACGGTATCGCCTTTTTTAATTTTTAAAGTTGCCATGCTACGCACCTCCTATAATACTTCCGGAGCCAGAGAGACAATCTTCATGAACTGTTTTTCACGAAGTTCTCTTGCTACCGGTCCAAAAATACGTGTTCCTCTGGGAGTCTTATCATCTTTAATGATAACAGCAGCATTTTCATCAAATTTAATATAAGAACCATCTTTACGACGTGCGCCCTTAACGGTACGGACAACAACAGCCTTTACGACATCACCTTTTTTTACAACGCCGCCTGGTGTTGCATCTTTAACCGTAGCAACAATCACATCACCGATACTTGCATATCTTCTTGTGGATCCACCCATTACTCTGATGCAAAGGATTTCTTTTGCACCTGTATTGTCAGCGACTTTCAGTCTGCTTTCCTGTTGAATCATGCCAATTCTCCTTCCAAAATATTCCTATTTAGCTTTTTCTACGATTTCTACAAGTCTCCATCTCTTATCTTTGGATAAAGGTCTTGTTTCCATCACTTTAACGGTATCACCGATGCCGCACTCGTTGTTTTCGTCATGCGCTTTTAACTTGTAAGTATTCTTAACGACTTTTTTGTAAAGCGGATGTTTCACATGTTCTTCGATTGCAACAACGATTGTTTTATCCATTTTATCACTGATAACTTTACCGGTACGTGTTTTTCTTAAATTTCTTTCTGCCACGACTTTTTGTCTCCTTTCTTCGACATTCCTGCAACTTGATCTTTAAGGTCTTATGCCTCTTTCTGTTTCTGTGTAATCACTGTCTGAATTCTTGCGATATTTCTTCTGACTTCTTTAATTCTTGCGGTATTATCCAGCTGATTCGTTGCATTCTGGAATCTCAAATTGAAAAGTTCTTTCTTAGCTGCCACTAAATCCTCAGCCAGCGCTGCAGCTGATTTTGCCTGTAAATCTTCTACATACTTGTTAGTTTTCATTTGATGCACCACCTTCCAAGTCTGCCTTAGAAACGATCTTGCATTTGCAAGGAAGCTTATGTGTTGCAAGACGCAACGCTTCTTTAGCGATTTCTTCGGAAACTCCTGCGATTTCAAACATAACACGTCCGGGTTTAACAACTGCTACCCAGTACTCCAGTGTACCTTTACCGGAACCCATACGTGTTTCTGCGGGTTTTGCTGTTACTGGTTTGTCAGGGAAAATCTTGATCCAGACTTTACCGCCACGCTTGATATAACGAGTCATAGCGACACGGGCTGCTTCAATCTGGTTTGATTTAATCCAACATGGCTCTAATGCAACAATACCGTATTCACCGTAAGTAATTGTGTTGCCGCGAGTTGCTTTTCCTCTCATGGTGCCACGGAACTGTTTACGACGTTTAACTCTTTTAGGCATTAACATTATTTATCGCTCCCTTCCTGCACTGTCTTTTCTTCATTCTTCTTGGTAGGAAGTACTTCACCCTTGTAGATCCATACTTTTACACCTACTTTACCATAGGTTGTATCAGCTTCAGCGAATCCATATTCGATATCAGCACGGAGTGTCTGAAGAGGAATCGTACCTTCGCTGTAGAACTCTGTACGAGCCATATCCGCACCGCCAAGACGTCCGGAAACAGATGTCTTGATACCGAGTGCGCCTGCTTTCATGGTTCTTCCCATGCAGGACTTCATAGCACGTCTGAAGGAAACACGATTTTCAAGCTGCTGTGCGATATTTTCTGCAACAAGCTGTGCATCCTTGTCAGGTCTCTTGATTTCTTTAATGTCTACCAGTACTTTCTTTCCTGTCATCTTGGAAAGTTCTTTCTTGGTCACTTCGATTTCAGCACCGCCCTTACCGATTACGACACCGGGCTTAGCTGTATAAATGATAACTTTTACTCTGTCGGAAGCTCTTTCGATTTCAATCTTGGAAACTCCGGCACTGTATAATTTCTTTTTCAGGAATTTTCTGATGTCATAGTCTTCTACAAGAAAATCAGAAAAATCTGCTTCTGCGTACCATTTAGAATCCCAATCCTTAATAATACCGACTCTTAAGCCGTGAGGATTAACTTTCTGTCCCATAAAATTTCTCTCCTCCTATCTTTCATCCAGCACAATTGTAATGTGGCTCATTCTCTTTTCGATTCTGTAAGCTCTTCCCTGTGCTCTCGGTCTTACTCTTTTCATTGTAGGTCCTTTGTTTGCATAACATTCTGCAACGTAAAGGTGCTCCGGATTCGGATACTTTGTAGGGTCCTGGCTGTACAAATATTCAGCATTTGCACGGGCAGACTCTAATAATTTCTTGATGATGCTGGAAGCATATCTGGGATTGTATTCAAGAATACCCAGTGCAGTTTCCACATCTTTGCCTCTGATGGCATCTAATACGAAACATGCTTTCTGAACAGACACTCTTGCGTAAGATAACTTAGCTGAAGGTCTTGTATCTTTCTGCGCATTTCTCTCTCTTTTAATTTGGGATCTATGTCCTTTTGCCATGATGAAACCTCCTATCTTACTTTAGACTTCTTTTCGTCTTTTCCGTGTCCTCTATAAGTTCTGGTTGCAACAAATTCACCTAATTTATGTCCAACCATATCCTCTGTCACATATACAGGCACATGTTTTCTTCCGTCATGCACTGCAAATGTGTGTCCCACAAAAGAGGGGAAGATTGTGGAACGACGGGACCAGGTCTTAATAACCTGCTTCTGTCCTGCTGCATTCATTGCATCTACTTTTTTAAGCAGACTTGCATCTGCAAAAGGTCCTTTTTTCAGTGATCTAGCCATTTTCTTCTCTCCTCCTTAATTATTTGATGGCTCTGCCGTCTCTTCTTCTTACGATCAACTTATTAGAAGCTTTTTTCTTCTTACGCGTCTTAAGTCCGAGAGCAGGCTTGCCCCAAGGTGTGCAGGGACCGGGACGTCCGATACCGGTCTTTCCTTCACCACCGCCGTGAGGATGGTCGTTCGGGTTCATAACAGAACCACGTACTGTAGGGCGGATACCCATATGGCGCTTACGTCCTGCTTTACCAATCTTAATCAGGCTGTGATCAACATTACCTACAACACCAACTGTTGCACGGCAGTTAATCGGCACCATTCTCATTTCGCCTGAAGGAAGACGAAGTGTTGCATATTTTCCTTCTTTTGCCATCAACTGCGCACTGTTTCCAGCGGAACGTACCAGCTGACCGCCCTTACCGGGATATAATTCAACGTTGTGTACCTGTGTACCAACGGGAATTGCTGCTAAAGGAAGGCAATTGCCGATTCTCACTTCGGCTTCGGATCCGTTCATGACCTTCATGCCGTCTTTTAATCCTTCGGGAGCAATGATATATGCCTTTTCCCCGTCTGCATAACAGATTAGTGCAATGTTTGCAGTTCTGTTAGGATCATATTCGATTCCGATTACTGTTGCAGGAATTCCATCCTTATTTCTCTTGAAATCTACAATTCTGTATTTTCTCTTGGAACCGCCTCCGCGGTGTCTTACTGTGATTTTACCCTGATTATTACGACCTGAATTCTTCTTCAATGAAGTAACAAGTGATTTCTCCGGTGTTGTCTTTGTGATTTCCGAGAAATCAGAACCGGTCATATTTCTTCTGGAAGGTGTATATGGGTTATATGTCTTAATTCCCATGACTCTTTCTCCTTTCAAGTCCCATTTCATATCGCACTTTTTTGTGCATAGTTTCTATCTTTTAGAGCCCAGCAAAAATTTCAATTTCCTTGCTGTCTTCTGTCAGCCACACGATTGCCTTTTTGGTCTTTGCAGTCTTACCGTATGTCATGCCGCGTCTTTTGGTCTTTCCATCCATGTTCATGGTGTTGACCTTGGCAACCTTTGTTCCTTCGAACATCTTTTCAACTGCTTCTTTGATCATCGTCTTATTTGCTTCGGGATGAACCAAAAAAGTATATTTCTTTTCGCTCATACCAGCCATACTCTTTTCAGTAATAACCGGTTTAAGGATTACGTCATAATATTGAATTGCTGCCATTATGCATACACCTCCTCAATCTTCGCTACGGCATCCTTGGTGAGAACCAGTGTGTCACCTTTAAGGATATCGTAAACATTCATTGTGTTAACCTGTGCTGTATCAACAGTGGGAAGGTTTCTTGCAGATAAAACAATTTTTTCATCAGCGTCAGCGATTACAACCAGTGCCTTGTTTACTTTCAGATTGTCCATCACTGCTTTGAACTTCTTGGTCTTGATTTCATCAAACTTAAGTTCATCTACTACGATCAGCTTTCCATCCTGTACTCTGCTTGTGAGAACGGATTTAAGCGCTGCTCTCTTTTCTTTCTTATTTAATTTGAATGAATAGTCTCTTGGAACGGGTGCAAATACAACACCGCCGCCTTTCCACTGGGGAGCTCTTGTTGAACCCTGTCTTGCGTGACCGGTTCCTTTCTGTCTCCAAGGTTTTCTACCGCCGCCGGAAACTTCAGAACGTGTTTTTGCCTTCTGTGTTCCCTGACGCTTATTAGCAAGATGCTGCACAACTGCCATGTGTACCAGGTGTTCGTTAACTGAAACCCCGAATACCGCATCGTTTAATTCCATTGTGCCGACTTCTTTGCCTTCCATATTATAAACAGATACGTTTGCCATCTGAATGGTCCTCCTTTCATCAATCAGCTTAAGCCATAGCCTTAACAGTTTCTTTGATTGTAACTAAGGCTTTCTTCGGTCCGGGTACTGCACCCTTTACAAGAAGCAAATTCTTTTCAGCATCTACTCTTACAACTTCAAGGTTCTGCACTGTAACCTTCACGCAGCCCATGTGGCCAGGCATTCCTTTGCCCTTAAATACACGGCTCGGTGAAGAGCAGGCGCCATTGGAACCTTGATGACGATGGAATTTGGAACCATGCGCCATGGGACCTCTGTGCTGACCGTGTCTCTTGATTGCGCCCTGGAATCCTTTACCTTTGGAAATCGCAGATGCATCAATCTTATCGCCAGCCTCAAACATATCCACTTTGATTTCACTTCCAAGTGTATATTCCTCGGCATTATCAAACTTGAACTCTCTGACATATCTCTTGCAGGAAACACCTGCCTTATCGAAATGCCCCTTCAGAGCCTTGTTAACGCCATGTCTGTGAATGACTTCTTTCTTTCCGCTCTTGTCCTTGTTTACAATTCTTTCCTTCTTGTCAACAAAGCCAACCTGTACTGCGCTGTAACCATCATTTTCAACTGTCTTGATCTGTGTTACCACACAGGGTCCAGCCTGAAGTACAGTTACAGGAATCAAGCTGCCATCCTCACCAAAAATCTGAGTCATTCCGATTTTGGTAGCTAAAATACCTTTTTTCATTTCTTTACCTCCATTTGCTTCTACAGCGGGCCTCTATCGGGCCATTCTAGTGTAATGGTTTCTTACTTGTTTTTCATCTTGATATCAATATACACACCGGCAGGCATCTCTAATCTCTGCAGAGCATCTACCGTCTTAGGTGTAGGTGTGATGATATCGATCAGTCTCTTGTGAGTTCTCTGTTCGAACTGTTCTCTGGAATCTTTGTACTTGTGAACCGCTCTTAAGATTGTAACAACTTCCTTCTTAGTGGGAAGGGGTACCGGTCCGCTTACCTGTGATCCATTCTTCTTGACTGTTTCGATGATTTTTTTGGCAGATGCATCAACCAGCTGATGATCATAAGCCTTGAGTGTGATTCTCATTACTTGACTTGCCATAAAAAAAGTCGCCTCCTTTTCGCACTTTTAAATGAATTAAGTACGACAAGCGGTGACTGTACACTCTCCCGTGCGTGTCCTGCCTCTCTTTAAAGTTAAGCACAGATTTCTCTGCGCACTTTAAGGGGCACGCTTAACGCCCGTGTTTCTGTCTTATTCGACAGACGATATGTTTGTACAGTGACTTGCCGTCAGGTTCTTAGGTCTGGCAGTTGCCAGCCTCTTGACATTCGCTCCACGGAAAACCTGCAGTGCCTTTCGGCAAAGCAGCAACCTCACGCTTCATCGCTATCATGCCACAGCAATTGATAGTATACATGATGTTTTCGAATCATGCAAGGGGTTTTTGAAATTTTTTTTGATGTTTTGAAATGAGCGGGGGGATGGGGTTCAGATAGGGGGAGGGACGTGAGAGGATTTGGGGCGGGGAGGCGGGGCGTTAGGGGCAAAGCGCAACTCCCCCGCTCTCACCTACTCCTCATCGAAGTTGATTTTCTTCTGTAGGACATCCTCAAACTCCTCTATCATTTCAGCAGAGGGCGCAGGTGTTACCAAGCTTACGATTATAATAGCCAATACGCTTACTGCAAATCCTACTGCCAATGAGTAAAGTCCCGTAAAGCTTCCCAAAGTCTGTCCCTGAACAAGGGGGATGTAATCCCATATGATTACAGTGAGGGCTCCTGATGCGATACCTGCAACTGCTCCAGAGAAGTTGGTGCGTTTCCAGTAAAGGGAAAGAAGCACTGTGGGACCAAAAGCAGCTCCAAGACCTGCCCACGCATTAGATACAAGTCCCATGATAGAACTGTTGGGATCAAGAGCAATCAGATATGCAAGAACCGCAATGACAAGTACGGTAATACGGCTGATTCTGAACACTGTCTTTTCAGATGCATCTTTCTTGATAATTCCTTTGAATATATCCTCCGCCACGCTGGATGCACTGACAAGAAGCTGTGAATCCGCCGTGGACATGATCGCGGCCAGAATACCGCACAGGAAAATTCCCGCGATAATCGGAAGTCTTACATCTTCCGTAAATAGTTTGATGATCATGTTGATAAATACCTTTTCTTCTTCTCCGCCGGTAAGAACGGTAGGATAAAGGTAAGCACGTCCTACCACACCGATCACCCAGGCAAGCACCAAAGAAAGGAATACCCAGACGATAGCAATCCCTTTGGATTTATTTAACTCTTTTTCATTCTTAACTGCCATAAAGCGTACCAGAATATGAGGCATACCGCAATAGCCCAGTCCCCATGCAAGCCCTGATATAATATCTACTGCACGGTAGGTTTCACCGCCATTGCTGAATAAGCTTAAGAAAGCCTGCGAACCGCCGGCTACGCCGCTCATTTCTATATTAGAAAGGACACTGCCAGCACCAATAATGCCAAGTGCCACAAGCGGAACTGCCAAAAGTGCTACAAGCATGAGCGTTCCCTGAATAAAATCGGTAGTACACACTGCCATGAATCCGCCCAGGAACGTATAGACCAATATGACGATTGCTCCAATGGTCAGGGCAATCTTATAATCCACACCAAATACCGAATTGAACAATTTGCCGCCTGCTGCCAGCGCTGACGCTGTATATACCAGGAAAAATATTACGATTGTTATCGATGAAATAAAAAGCAGAATTCTCTTTTTATCATGAAATCTGTTTTCAAAGTAGGTCGGAAGGGTCAGCGCGTTATTTGCGCGGATCGTATATCTGCGAAGACGTCCCGCAATAAAAAGCCAGTTGAACACCGTTCCTATAAACAGTCCGATTGCAATCCATGCCTGTCCTGTTCCTAACGCATAAATAGAACCCGGAAGTCCCATCAGAAGCCATCCGCTCATATCCGAAGCCTGTGCAGATAAAGCTGCCACCCATCCACCAAGCTTTCTGCCACCGAGGAAATAATCCTCCGTACTGCTATTTTTCTTTGCATACATTGCCCCTACTCCAACCATGAGCAGGAGATAAAGGGCAAATGCAACAATAATCCATCCTATTGAATCACTCATTTTTCTCCTCCGTTCCAATGCGCATTTCCATTCTCTTTGCTCTGCTGCTTAGCGCATTTCTTATATACTATATATGAGCAGCCCTTATCAGTCAACCCAAAATTTGCCACGACACTGTATAGCCAAAAACAAATGCATCATACCAAGATACATCTTCCTATAAAATCAGGAAAGGGTGTAGATTCACACCCTTCCCTTTTTTAATCTGAATATTTCACATCTCCCTTTGTGGAGTGCTTAATCATATAAAGCACCTCGTCCGCTTTCGAGATTGTTTCTGCAATCTCATCATCACTCGTAATCCCTCTCATGGCTGCTATTCCAATGGAACAGGACAATTCTTTTTCCTCGGGAATGACCACCTCTTTTTCTTCCATCTCTGCAATGATATCCGCAAATCCCTTTCTTTCTCTAATTGTATTAAGGATACTCCTTCCAATCGCCAATGCCCTTTCCTTATCCACAAATTTTAGGCTGATTAAGAATTCATCGCCGCCATATCTGGCTGCAAATCCGCTATTCCCTGATACCTGGCGCAGAATTTCCGCCACCTCTTTTAAGATCCGGTCCCCTGCCGCATGCCCAAAGGTGTCATTGTAATATTTAAAATTATCCAGATCTATATAGAGGAACGTAATATCCTGTGTTACGCGCCTTTCTACCCATCCTTTGATTGTCTGGTAAAAACCCTCCCTGTTGTACAGAGCCGTCAGATAATCCGTAATTGCTGCTCTTTCCAGACTGCTGTTAATACATCTGATTTGTTCTTCATTTTCCAGTTTTCCCACTGAATTCTGGAACTGCAAAAGTACCAGATTAAAAAATTCCATATCACTTTCATCCAGCATAAACTTCGTTCGAGGCGCATTCCAGTTATCCTTCATCATAATATACATAATAAAAACACTGTTTAATTTTTCGTCAGTATAATAAGGAAGGCATACCATGGAGCAGATCTGCGTGATTCCAAATAACGAAATAATGCGATTGTACTCCATGTGATTCTTTTTTAATTTGGAGGTGACAAAACCGGAGCGATGAACAGAAAAATATCTGGTGATTTTCTCAATATCCGCCGCGCCCAAAGCCACCTGTTTTGTATCAAAACAGATATCCGGCTGTCCATCTTTATACCGGATATAAATCATGGAATCAATACTGAAACTCAGCATAAATGAATTAAGTGCGTTTTGAACCAGATCAGTAAAGTTCTTTCCTGAAATATCAATCATTTTCTGCCAGGCTAAAACAAATTTCATCTGTTTTTTCAATGCCGCATAATCTTTAATAATTCCGGCCTGCTTTGTTGCCATCTGTATTTTCTGCAGCGTAATACCTGAAAGTTCCACCGCCTTTTTGTGATTCTGTTCATACTTCGTTCCCCGGCGCGCCGCTTCCAACATGCACCGCTTTTCGGAAACGCCGCACTGTTTTACATACCGGAGTCCTCTTTCAATCACCGCCTCTGCTTCCTCGTATCTTCCAACCTTTTTTAACATTTCCGCAAGAGTAATCTCATATTGCACCATACTGAAAAATTGATATCCCGTGCTTCTTTCCACATAGATTCTTGCACTCTCCATATAAGCAAGCGCTTCTTCATATCTGCCCTTATCGCTGTCCATAAGTGCGCTGACATAATAATATAGAAAAAGATCATCATCACATGACGTATATGACGAGTCAAGCTTTCTGTTTTGAATCTTTTCCTCTATTGGACGGCTTAAAATATGCCCTAAAAACTGAAGTGCATTATCCAGATAAATCCGTGTGTCATACTTTCTTCCAAGCCGGTAAGAACAAAGCGCAAGAAGACCAAATATCTTTGAGATATTGCAGACTCGCAGATCATTCAAATGAAGTATATTAATAATTTTCAGACAACTTAACAGATAATTATATGCCGTCTCATTCTCACCTGCAAGCATACAGTTAATCGCCATGTTATACAGCGTTTCTCCTATATAATCCACTTTGTTCAGCTGAAAATAAATGGCAATTGCCTTATTATAATAACCGTTCGCCTCCTCATACTGCTCAGCGGCACAGCAATTGTAGCCCAGCCCATTATAAATATCCGCAAGCTTAAACGGATCCTTATCCCCCACTATCTCCATGGATTTATAGTAATAATGGTTGGTTACATGAAACAAACCAAACAATGACGAAAGCATAATATTTTTTCGGTACGCAATAAGCAGAAGATTTTCGTTGCCATGCTTCCGTGCAATCTCTATTCCTTTTTTAAAATGGACAAGAACCGATTCGTCCCTTTTACTTTCACCAATAAGCCTGACATCATTATCATATGCAAAAACGTATGTGTATGCCAGATGGTTTTCGTACCCATATCGCTTCGCCTGTTCAAAAAATTCCGGCGAAACATCAATATCTGTAGAACAAAAGAAAATATTATGCCAACCTGACATCCTGACCATCACTTCCAGAAGACTTGCCAGAAACTGATGATATCCGCTCAAATTCTTCCCTGCTACTTCCCTGCAGACGTCCGCACATTCCTTTGCCGTATTAAGATTGCCGCTGTACATCTGTATCTGTCCAAACAAATAGTAATACCAGAATCTCTTTTCCACAGACTTATCTTTACTCGAAAGGAGATGGATATTATCACATAAGAGCATCGCTCTTGGCATATCGGAATAGAGTGAAAGCAGAGCATAAAGCATATAGAATTTAAAGACACTATCCTCATCGACAGAAAGTCTTTCTACTTCAATTTTATGGTAAACAAAAGCCAGATAATATTGCGCCTGTTCATAGTCCAACAGATAATACATATTGTGCAGCTGTATCAGATACTCTTCAATGGCGCTGTTCTCAAAACAAAAACAACTGTTTTCCTCTTCGACTTTAATTTCATCTCCTCCGCCGTTTACAACGTAATTATGATCCTCCAGCTTTTCCATCCAGCTCTCCCATGACTCCGCCACATGCGGCAGCTGGGAATGAAGTTCATTAAAGGCGCCATACACAAAAATGTTTCCATCCTCTTGCTCCATCAATTTCTGCAAAAGCAATACTGTGGATTTGGATGCAATATTCAAATTATCCAGCAGAAAAAGCATAGGATATTTTCTGGACAATCTTGTAAGTACATCAGCCATTGATTTCAGCATCTGCTGTTTTTCATAATCAATCTCATCCGGCAGGATTTCTTCCCTTCTACTATACACCAAGTCGCTTACTATATTTTCAAAAATGGATTTCTGCAATGAATAAACAGAAAATTGTGCAATGAATTCCTCCGGAGTTTTATCGTTCTCGTAGGTTTCGTAAAGAAATCTGATCACGTCTATGAACGGTTCAAAGGCGCCTATCATCTTAGATGCGTCAAAGCGTTTAAAAAACACACAGAAATCAGGATGCTTTACTTTTGCTGTTTCTGCATCCTCATTTGTAATCGCAAACGTATTATAATGCTTTACAATCGTAAATCGATTCCCCCGTGTTTCTCCTGTAAGGTTTCCCATCATCGGCGCAATATATGTTTCGTAATAAATCCCCATGAAGCAGTACCTCCTGTCAGACAAACTTCCCCCTCTGCCAGCCTGCCATCCATAAATATCATATCACGAAAATGCACGGAATACTATAACAAATTGCTTTTATCTTTAGCCCAAAAGCATTTTTGCTCATTTGAGCAAATTGACACTTTTATGGTTTTCAACGTATAATAATTATCATCAATCAACTTAAGAAAAAGGAGAATTTCACATGCCCAAAGTCACACCTTTTCAAAGCATCAGACCCATACCCGAACTGGCTTCCCGGATAGCTGCTCTTCCCTATGACGTCTATAATCGCAGGGAAGCATTATCGGAGATACAAAAGGAACCTCTTTCCTTTTTAAAAATAGACAGAGCTGAAACCCAGTTTCCTGACGACGTGGACACCTATGATTCCAAAGTATACACAAAAGCAAGAGAACTTCTGGACGCCATGATTTCAGAAGGTTCCTTTATAACAGAAGATGCGCCCTGCTACTATCTGTATGAACTGACCATGGATGACCGTTCCCAGACCGGCATTGTTGCCTGTTCGGATCTGGACGATTATCAGAACCAGTTGATCAAAAAACATGAGAATACCAGAGAGGACAAAGAACTTGACCGTATCCGGCATGTGGATGTGACAGATGCACATACCGGTCCCATTTTTCTGGTATACCGCTCTGTACAGGAAATCAACGATATTGTTACCCTTTGCAAAAAGGGATCTGCCCTCTACGATTTTACATCCTCTGACAACATCACCCACCGGGTATGGTGCATTTCAGACCAAGCGATAATTACAAAACTACAGGAAATCTTTGCACAGATCCCCTGTACCTACATAGCTGACGGTCATCACCGCTGTGCTTCCGCAGTAAAAGTGGGACTGAACCGTCGGAAGGCACACCCCGATTATACCGGTAAGGAAGAGTTCAACCGCTTTCTTTCCGTGCTTTTCCCAGACGATCAGCTTTATATCATGCCCTACAACCGGGTGGTAAAGGACTTAAACGGACGATCAAAGGAAGACTTTTTATCCGCTGTGGAAGCTGCCGGATTTTCAGTGGAATATAAAGGAGACGAACAAGTTTCTCCTGACAAAAAGGGGTGTTTCGGCATGTATCTTTCCGACGGCTGGTACCTGCTTACCGCCAGAGAGTCACTTTTATCTTCTGACCCGGTAAAGGGACTGGATGTTTCCATTCTGCAGGATAACCTCCTTGGTCCCCTGCTGAACATAAATGATCCCAGGACAGATAAACGGATTGATTTTGTCGGCGGTATCCGCGGACTGAATGAACTGGAACGCCGGGTTTCCTCCGATATGACCGTAGCCTTTTCCATGTATGCCACATCCATATCTGAGTTGCTTTCCGTAGCAGATACCGGTCTTCTCATGCCGCCCAAGTCAACCTGGTTCGAGCCAAAACTGCGGAGCGGATTATTCATACATCGCTTATCCTAAAGTCAGATTTATTGTAGTAAAAGGCTGCTCACAACCTTCCTTTGTGTTGGGAGCAGCCTTTATCGAACTACAAGAATGGCTTACAAAATGAGTCATCCATTGCTTGATGCTTTAAATAAGGTACCTACTTCTTTTCCTTCTAAAATCCTGCTGATATTCACCACATCATCTCCATTGGCAATTACCATATCGACCCCTATCGCACCGGCAATTTCTGCCGCTGCAATCTTCGTCGCCATACCGCCCGTTCCAAAGGTCGTATCTGCTCCCTTTGCCATGGCATACAATCTGTCATCTATTCTTTCTACACAATCAATAAACTCAGCTTTCTCATTATTTCTCGGATCATCTGTGTAAAGCCCGTCTATATCAGATAAAAGAATCAGCAGATCTGCTTGTACCAACTCTGCCACAGTTGCAGACAAAGTGTCATTGTCCCCAAAATTCTCATCCTGAATCTGGTCTGTGGAAACTGTATCATTTTCATTTACAATCGGAATGACGCCCATGTTCAGCAGTTCCAAAAAAGTATTTTCTGCATTTTGTCTGCTGATTTCATTGGTCATAGTCCTTTTGGTAATCAAAATCTGGGCAATCGTCTGATTATACTCCGCAAATAATTTTTGATAAATCATCATCAGCCTTGCCTGTCCCACTGCCGCACATGCCTGCTTTTGAGAAAGCCGGCTGGGCTTTACCTTGATACCAAGCGCCTTCCTGCCCGCGCCGATAGCGCCTGATGAGACAAGCACAATTTCTTTATTCTGATTTTTAATATCCGTCAGAACCCTTGCCAGTTTTTCCATTTTAAGCAGATTTAAATGTCCTGTATCTACGTGCGTAATCGTGGAAGTACCTATTTTTACCACAATACGCTTTTTATCTTTCAAAAACTCCCTGTTCATTCTGTTATGTTCCTTCCTCACATCGTTACCATTTGACCTTCGCCTTCATTCTTCCCATCATACCATGATTGGTTGAAATTTCAATGGGTAATTCATATAAATGGCAGATTCATATGTTCAAGAAACCGTTCCTTAAATGAATCCTCATCCGCCAGTTCCACATGTACAAAACGACAGCTTTCCTCTTCCGAACTCTGCAATGCCTTTTCCGAAAGCAATGCCATTGCCGCCCCGGTTCCCGCCAAATTGCCTGCCTGCACCATTTTTTCTCTGGGAACGTCTGGGAATAGACCAATTGCAATACCGCTTTCAATGCTGATATAACATCCAAACGCTCCTGCCAGGTAAATTTTGTCAAGTTCATCCGCCTTTATACCTGCTCTTTCAAGCAGGATCTCCATGCCTGATCTGATTGCACTGACTGACAACTGCAGCGCACGCACATCATCAGCCAGAATATAAACCGGATGCGACTTGTCTGTAAGCAGAAACTTTCTCGTATCATCCATGGTTTCAATTCTCTTACATATCCTCTCCGGCACCCCCGCTTCCTTCGCTTCCTTTGCGCTCCGCATATATCCGGTTTGGTCAAGAACACCAATACGATAAAGCTGCGCCAGACCATCCACCAGACCGGAGCCGCAGATACCCAGCGGATTTCCCCCTCCAATCACCCTGCACACAATATCCTGCATGGGAAATCTTCCGCTTATGGAAACCATATCGACAGCGCCTGCTGCCGCCCGCATCCCCTGACTCACAGCACCGCCCTCCAATGCCGGACCCGCCGCTGCGGAACAGGCATATCTTTTCCCCCCGCACAAGAGAAGGATTTCTCCGTTAGTTCCAATATCCACCGCCAGTACTTTATTCCCCTGCGTCTTCCAGTTTACATAACTATTCACCGCCAACGCATCTGCTCCCACATAACCGCCTATAGGAGGCAAAATAATTACATCAGTATCCTTTAGGAATTGAAATCCAAGCTGCTCCCCTTTCCTATAAAAGGTTTCTTTATAATCAGGCATAAAGGGTGCCCGGAACAAGCCCTCCGGTCTAATCCCCACCAGAATTTCACACATGGCTGTGTTCCCTACGATGGTGACTTTCTGCACTTTCTTTCTGACAATATTCTCGGTATACTCCTGCTTAGAAAGTCGTCCCATCATACCGGCTGCCATCTCATCCAGCTTCCCGACCACCAGTTCCTGCATCTTTTCAAGTTTGTCAAGGCTCTCCATCGCCGCCTGTATCCTGCTGATGACATCTGCCCCAAAAGCTGCCTGCGGATTCGCACCGGTCTCCGCATCCAAAAGACTCCCTTCCTTTAAGTTCCATAGCATTCCCGCCAACGTGGTCGTTCCCACATCAAAAGAAATGCCCAGCCCTTCGCCTGGGTCTGTTGCAAATCCCTCTGGGAACTGCACCCTGATCTGCTTATTTGTATTCAGTTTCTGGAAAATTCCGCATCCGTTACAACTGATTCGCTTACATCCCGGACATTTATTTACTCTGTTTTCCATAAATAGTCTCCTGTTCAGCTTGGGGTTATCTTAGTATCTAGGGGCGTGTGGGTGGAGCGGGGATGGGGGAGGCGGTTGCCGGAACGGCATTGTATCTATCACAAACCTATGTACAGCGGTAAGAGAGGCTAGGTATCCCTATGACAGGCGCATCATGGAGGACGCAAACGGCGTATTGGTCCATCCATGGACCAAGTTACGCCTTTGGCGGACTTCCTGTCCGCCAATTGCTGGATTTTCAAAGGGATACCAAGTCTCTCTAACCGCTTCCCATAAGGTCCGTGATAGATACAATGCCGTTCCGGCAACCGCCTCCCCCATCCCCGCTCCACCCACACGCTTCTCAGACGTAAAGCTATGCCTAACCTAAATTTTTTCTTGTCTGTCCTTACTCGGAGGCATCCTAGAGCTATTACGCTATTTATAAAAGAATACCACAAAATCCTTGCTTTTTTAACCAGATTTCTCTATTATCTAAAACAGAAGAATGAATGAGTGCATTAGGGCACTAGAAAATGGAGCGTCATTAGCATAGGCGCGTGAGAAGATACAGTCAGGTCAAGGCAGGCGAGGGTGCACGGAACAGTAGACTGCTTCTAAGCTGCCCCTGCAATGCGTCTGTCTCAGACCTTATGGGAAGCGGTTAGAAGGACTTGGCATCCCATTAAATATCCAGCAATCGGCGGACAGGACGTCCGCCGAAGGCGTAACTTGGTCCATGGATGAACCAATACGCCGTTTGCCTGCCTTGACCTGAATGTATCCCCCAAATACCATCATAATGAGCGAAAGGAAATTTTATGTGGATAGCAGATAATTGGAAAGATTATGAAGTGATAGATACCTCCTGCGGTGAAAAGCTGGAGCGTTGGGGAAAGTATATCCTCCTTCGTCCCGACCCGCAGGTCATATGGAATACCAGTAAAGAAGCAAAAGAATGGAATCGTCTTAACGGTCATTATCACCGCAGTGCCAAGGGCGGCGGCGAATGGGAATTTTTTCAGCTTCCCAATGAATGGAGCATCAACTACCGTGAGCTCACCTTCCATTTGAAGCCTTTCAGTTTTAAGCATACAGGTCTTTTCCCCGAGCAGGCCGTGAACTGGGATTGGTTTTCACAGATTATCAAAAATGCCAATCGTCCTGTTAAGGTTCTGAATTTATTTGCCTATACAGGAGGGGCTACACTGGCTGCTGCGAAAGCCGGTGCAAGCGTCACTCATGTGGATGCATCCAAGGGAATGGTCACCTGGGCAAAGGAAAACGCTGCCGCTTCCGGTCTTTCTGATGCCCCCATACGTTGGCTGGTGGATGACTGCGTCAAATTCGTAGAGCGGGAAATCCGCCGCGGCAATACCTATGACGGCATTATCATGGATCCTCCCTCTTACGGAAGAGGACCCAAAGGGGAAATCTGGAAAATCGAGGACAGTGTCTATCCTTTTATCGAACTGACCACCAAGCTGCTTAGTAAAGATTCCCTGTTCTTCCTCATTAATTCCTACACAACAGGCTTGCAGCCTGCCGTCCTTACCTACATGCTAAATACCACAGTCGTCAAAAAGTTGGGCGGGCAGGTGGCTTCCTCGGAAATTGGTCTTCCCGTAAGCAGCAACGGTCTGATTCTTCCCTGCGGTGCTTCCGGGCGATGGACTCACTGACAGCACAATACCTATGAATATTACTAGATAAATTGAAAAGAAACCGTTTAATAAAAACTTGCGATGCGAAAAAAAGGTAAATACTTTTTTATTTGTGATTGTCTTTTTCTCTCTTTCTCTTTATAATAAAGTACAGAGGGTCTTATCATGGAACATTTTACTGTTTTAAACTACCAAGGAAGTAAAAACAGCCTAAGTAGCTTTATAAAAAAAAATATAGAGCCATATATACAAGATGGCAAAGCATTTTTTGACATTTTTTCAGGTTCTGCTGCTGTCAGTAATATTTTTAGAGATAATTATCAAGTTTTTGCGAATGATGCTGAACTCTATGCCTCTATAATAGCTGATGCTGTGCTAAATCAAGCAAATATAGATTCATCTTCTGCCTTGCTTCAATCTCTGGAAACAGAATATGCTGCTACTATTAAGGTGCAGGCAAAACCAATTTTAAATTTTATAAGCCATGAACAGCAAGCATTAAATGATGAAAATTATGAGAAGTTAATCTCTCTTTATAAATCTTATCCAACCGTTTGGAACAATCAATATTCAGAAATAACCAGATGCACATTAAATGTTAATAATCTCAAAAAACTTAATGATTTTTATTTATTTACAACATATTATGCAACTAATTACTATGGCATTATTCAAGCACTTGATATTGATTGTCTCATCAAAATAATTAATTTAAGCTTTGCACGTTATAAGAATACTTTGCTTGCTTGTTTATTTTACGCAATGAAAGAAACAGTTTTTTCAAAAGATGGCCATATGGCTCAACCACTTAGTCTTGAAAAAAATCAAAACCGTCTCTTTTCTCAACGTAAAAAAAATATATATGAATTATTTATCAAAAAATTTAAAGAATACCTATCCGTTCCACTTTCTAAATTTTCTGGAAAGAACGCTGTATTTAATTCTAATTTTGAAGAATTGTTAGACGAAACATTTTTTTCTAATATAGGATTAGTTTATGCAGACCCACCATATACAGACATGCAATACTCTAGATACTATCATCTGCTAAATGTAGCCGCCAAATATGAGTATCCTGCATTAACCATGACCAAAAACGGATATACCAAGGGCTTATATACCGAAGGGCGTTATCAATCAAAATTAAGCCAACGTGGTTCAGCAAAACAATCATTGGAAAACCTAATTAGCTTTTGTTCACGCACACGTACCAACCTCGCTATCAGCTACGCATATCCTCAAAATAGAGAACAGCAAGCCACAGATAGATATACAATCTCCATTGATGAATTGATTGAACTTGCTCAAAAACATTATACCAATGCTCGAGTCAATATAGCAGTTCAAACCTATAACCATGCCAACCATAGAAACAGCGAACAAAAAAAAGTTCTGGAATATTTAATCCTATGTGGTGATAAAAATTTGAATCAAGTTAATATAGATTCTCTAAAAAGAACTTTAGGCAACTTATCTCCAAGCAAAAATAACCCTATGTACAACTCTCACATGTATTGGTCGCAAAAAGCTTTTAATATCTGTGATGCCTTAATTGATTCATTATCCAATAAAGGGAATATTGTTTTTGACCCTTTTCTCGGCTCTGGAGTAACAATACTAGAAGCCATTAAAACAGATTTATCTCGCTGCGCTATTGGTTGTGATATTAATGATATGCCGTTATTTATTTCAAAATTATTATTATCAGTTAATGCCACACCAACTATAAAGAAAGAGCTTGAACATTTTATACTTGAACTCAAAACTTTGGATCATTATTACGAAACCACTTGCCCCATATGCAAGAAAACAGGTACCATATCAAAAGTAATTTTCGACAAACCAGAAAGAACCGGTTCTGAAATTAAAATAAAAGCAATCAATTATACCTGTGAGTGTACAAGAAAAGGCATTAAATCCGCAGACGGAAATGACTATTTAAAAATGAATACTATACGGGCATTGAAAAACATCACCAACACTGATTTATTACACAACTCAAAAATTGCAGTAACTGAGAATGATGATATCAAAAACATATTTACCGGGCGCAACTTATCTGTACTAGATGAAATACTGACCATCATTAGCAAATATGAGAAAAGTTATCAGAATATTCTAAAATATATCCTGATGTCGGTATTACATCTTTGCAAGATAACTGACAAACACTCAAATTCACAGTGGCCATTGTGGATACCGAAAACCGATTGCGTTGAAAAAAACATTTTAGACGTTTATACTAAAAAAATTAAAAAATTTTACAATGTTATCCCTTTTATGAAAGAAAACTACAGTAATTCCGAAATAGTTGAATCGTATGTTGATCTTTCTCCTGGTAAATGCTTACTAATGCAAAAGGGGAGCCAATTAATAACCGAGCAAGACATACCAAATAATGGCGTTGATTTAATCATTACAGATCCCCCGTATTTGGAACAAGTCTTATATTCCGAATACATGCAGTTATATAAACCTTTTTTAAATCTGGATTACAACTTAGACGACGAAATAATTGTATCTTCGGCACCTTCACGCAATAAGGACAAATGCAGCTATTTTGAATTGTTGGAACAAGTTTTTCATATGTGTTCAAACAAGTTAAAGCTTAACCATTTTTTATGTTTATATTTTCATGATAGCAGTTTAAATGTATGGGATAAATTAATTACTATTTTAGAAAGAAATTGCTTTAGATTTATTACTCAGATACACGTTGATAAGACAGTCACTTTAAAAAATATTATCAGTCCGAAAAAATCATTAAACGGTGACTCCATACTTATTTTTTCCAAAAGCGACTCTCCCATTGAACATAATGCCGAAGAAGATGTCTCTGAAATCGAACATAATATTATTAGGCAAGCAAAGTTTATGGTGAAGTCAAACGGCTCTTTATCCACTCCCGAATTATACGATAACGGGCTTATGGAAATTTTAATTCAAAATGGTTGGTTATCGAAACTCTCAAATAAATATTCTTCATTAGTTGATATTTTTGAAAAACATTTAACTTGGGACACCTCTACAGCTAAATGGAAATGACGCCCTATAACAAAAATGCGAGGTTCATCCTCGCATTTTTGCTTATATTTCCTGAATTCCATTATAATACTCCCCAGGAAAATGTTTGTTAAGACGTTGCATCAAATTTTTCCCATCAACGATTTCAACTTCTAAATCAACTGCAACTTTTCTACCATCTTTAGTATATCCGGAAGTTGTTACACAAACCGCATGATCCAACCCTCTTCTCATCCTTTCAGCATATAACCGCTGTATAGGATCCGATCCAACATTTGATGCCCAGCGTTTGCATTGAAATATATAGTGTAATATTCTACCTTGCTGACGCTTAGACGCAACAATATCAACTCCTAAATCACCTGCTCCCCCCATCTTGACAACATTTTCATAGCCTTCTTCCTTCAATAATTTTTGAACCAAGATTTCAAATTCTGTGCCACTTAATGTTGATATGTCAACTGCGTTTTCATTTGGTTTACTAATATCCTTTCGTTCGACATAATACGGTCCATCTTTCTCACAGTAATTTGCTATCAGTTTTTCAATATCTCTTTGATGACTTTCATCTTCTAAAATCTGTGTAATAGTTTTTGGATTACCATCACACAATGCATTCACGAGTTCAAAATAGACATCTTCTAATATAAATTTCCCTTTACTATTTAATAACTGCCTGACAAAAACAGGCATCAAATCTAATAATTTGAAATATAAATCCGTTGTATCCTCAATATCTAAATACAATTGATTATTATCAATCTGTATACAACCGGCATCTACCTTAAAATATCGTTCCAGCAATGCCTTTATGTGCAAGATATCTTCCTCACTTGCCCTGTATAAATATTTTGATTTCAAATCATTGCAAATTAACGTTACTGCACTTGTTAATGTCACATACTCTTTTGTATGAGTCAAGTATGAATAAACTTTTTTCACCATCAAAAACTCGTAGTTTTCATTCCCAATATACCAATATGTATCTTCTTTAGGCAATTTGTAAAAAGCAACTATCATTTCATTCATAAATGTATTGGTAAATGCTGATTGCTTTCTCATAGTTGGATCTTTTTTTTCAATACCGGTTTGATAAACATATTCAAAACCATTTTTTCGAGCCAAATTCACAATTTCTATATACGTCTTAAAGTACTTTGCTTTTCCAAGTTTCATTGTGAAAAACACAAGCCCACCTTCTTTCAATATCTTAGAAAAATGCCTAAACATATTGTCGATATCTTTATAATAATTTTCTAAACTCCTTTTCTCTGTTCTTTGTTCTGCATTAGTTAGGACAACTTCTTGTTGTAACATATCACTTGTCAACGCGTATTTCGAATCGTAAAACTTCTCTAACCATATACGATATAATTGATGTCTTTCTAAATACGGCACTTGGTCTGTATATGGGAAGTCTGTATAAATGACATCCACCTTCAAATTAGGATTTTCGTCAATATATAATGCATAATCTTTATTAACAATCGTTACCTTAGAATCTGTTGTTCCTATTTGTTTATCACTATATGCAGACTTAAATTTACAAAAACATTTATACTTCTCCTCAAAAAGCAGCCATACATTCATATCCTGTGCACCATGGCTCACTACATGATACAAAATATCCGTGCTCGAGCCATACATAGCGATTCTTGCAAGTGAAATAGCCGCAACCAAAACTTGTTCTAACACATCTCTCTCATCTGATGGTTCAAGTTTGTTAATTGCATCCTGCAACATTAATAGGGCAATCTTATTCCTTTGTGTAAAAATCCTATCATATTTATCGGCGCCAGTTGACGATGTAATATTGATTCTGCTATTTACAATGTATTGATTATTCGGAAATCTTTCTACATTTGCTTTTTCCAAGCTGATTAGTTTTTGGTAATCAGTATCATCAAACTTCTTAGCTTTTTCACCGCACACTGGACATTTTTCTACAAGTTTAATGTTTTTTCCATCTTTTATTTCCCTATTGGGGGACGGATTGAAATACCCTTCCTTGCCTTCTTCCGGGTCAAACAAAACCTTGTTTATATAATTTTTGCGTCCACAGCATGTTGTTTCATACAATGTCATTATGTCTTCATATACGTCTTCCCTAATGACATCAAATAATTCATTTAATTTAAGCATGTCTATCTTGTTCATCAATGCACTCGTAGCATTAAACGTATAATTATCAAGCTCTGTCGCATAAATTTCTTTCACTTTTCCCATTGCAGCATAAACAAATGAACCGGCCCCCATAAAAGGATCATATATAATATCATCCTTATCGCATACAGCTTCTATCACCTTTTCAGCTATAGCTGGCGACTTTCTGCCCTTAAAATTAAACGTTGTACGCATTTCATTTGGAATAGTGTTTGGAACATCCTCAATGGAAGGTTTAATTCTATTTAGTTTTACCTTTGTACTCTCTGCTATCTGCTTTCTCATTCCTTCTCGCCCTCCTTAATCAATTCGTATGTCGGCTTTCCCAATGCCTCTGCCATCTCGTCTAATTTTTTTAATGGTGGTGTTTTATAATTTTCTTCTCTGAAATACGACTTTAAAGCATCCTCACTAACAAATCCGTAAAACAATGCTGCTCTATCACTCCATGAAAATTTACCCTTTTTCCGAAAATATTCTTTTAAATTATTTACCAAAATTTCCCTCGAGTTATTTCTTCCTATATCGATTTCTGTAAAGAGTTCACCATCCTTTTGTATCAGCGTACAAGACCGGCAACCAATCCTATCGCTTATTTGATCAATTTTTTTTAATGTTGGACATCTAGTTTTACTTTGCCAATGTTTTAATGAATCTTCTGTGACATTCAAATAGCTTGCAATTTCTCTATATGTATTCAAGTCGTAATACTCTGCTAACCTATTAATGTTATCTATAAATATATCTAAAGAATCCACTCTGTATCTCCTAGTAAATTATTTTATTAACATCACATCCACGCAATGAACAACCTATTTATAGCCTTATGCCCAAATTGGTTATCCATGAGTGCTTTGTTATAACGATACAACTTATAGCGCCTTATTTAGTGACTATTTGGCACTTTTACAAATGCATTTTGCGACTATTTGGCAATTATGCAAATGTACACAAGCATCATTAGTTTCCTGTTGAATTCCATACTTTCCTTGGCTAAGTAAACATGCTACTATACACGCTACAAAAAGGACATTTTCCAGTAATCCCCTACCAGAAAATGTCCTATACATATCACTAATAGCTTTGATGCATACTCTGAACCCATTCGTTATAACCGGGAAGCATCCTAGCTGCTATATTGTTGTCCATATACACATAAGGCGCTCTGTCTGGGAAGTAGAGGTACATGCGGTACCCATAAATCGCAAGCATGCATACAATCAAAATACCCAGTGCAGCGCCAAATCCCTTTACCTTCCTGCCCCTGACATAACGGAAATATCCGCAGTACTGCAAAAAAAGCAGGATCAGTAAAATAGAAGGGTTGATGTTAAGAGCACGTCTAACCTGCCCGCTTAAAAGCAAAAGGAACGCTCTGGTAAGCCCGCAGCCTGCACAAGGTATTCCGGTCAATATCAAAATAGGGCAGAAAGCGTCAAACATGGCATGCATCAGCAGATAATAAACCAGAAACGCAAGGAAAGCCCAGCGAAATCCTTTTAAATCTGCTATTATTCTATTTCTGATTTCTCTTATTTTTTGCATATTCAAATTTCGCAAGAAGACGTTTTACATCTTCCCTCTGTCCAATCATCATCAAATGTTCTTTTGCATCAAACTCATGATTTACGCTATAACGTATTTCTAATCTTGCTGATGCGGACTAATAACTATTCTATGTTACTGTTCAGAGGCAATGTCAGTCAGATAAGGGGCGGCAGCCTTGGGGCAGTTATCCTCCTGCATCAGGTCTTGCAAAAAACTGTGCCGGAACCTTATGGGAAGTGGTTAGAAGGATTTGGCAGCCCTTTAAATACACAGCAATCGTCGGACAGGACGTCCGACGAAGGCGTAATTTGACCCATGGATGGGTCAATACGCCGTTTGCGTCCGATGCCGATCACCAAAGAAGGGCTGCCTAATCCTTCTTACCACTGTACATAGGTCCCGAAACAGTTTTTTGCAAGACCTGATGCAGGAGGATAACTGCCCCAAGGCTGCCGCCCCTTATCTGACTGACATTGCCCCTAAGCAATAACTATTCTATATCAAATGCCTCAATCGGTCAAAAATTCTGTAGGAAATTTTCTTCTGATAGTGTATAATAATCCAGAAAGGCATTTGCCATACATAAAAGCAGTAAAAGGAGTAAACGATATGTCAAAAATCATTTTAACCGGTGACAGACCTACAGGTCGTCTGCATGTAGGTCACTATGTAGGTTCCTTAAAAAGGCGTGTGGAACTGCAGAATTCCGGTATGTACGATAAAATCTTTATTATGATTGCCGATGCCCAGGCTCTTACTGACAACGCCGAGCAGCCTGAAAAAGTGCGTCAGAACATTATTGAAGTAGCGCTGGACTATTTATCCTGCGGTCTTGACCCTGAAAAATCCACTCTTCTGATTCAGTCGCAGATTCCTGAACTTTGCGAACTTTCTTTTTACTATATGAATCTTGTGACCGTTTCCAGACTGCAGCGGAATCCTACTGTAAAATCAGAAATTCAGATGCGTAACTTTGAAGCCAGCATTCCTGTAGGCTTCTTTACTTACCCCATCAGTCAGGCGGCGGATATCACCGCATTTAAGGCTACTACCGTTCCTGTAGGGGAAGATCAGCTTCCCATGTTGGAACAAACAAAGGAAATCGTCCGGAAATTTAATTCTGTTTATGGAGATACTTTGGTGGAACCTGACGTTTTGCTTCCAGACAACAAGGCATGCCTTCGTCTTCCGGGTATTGACGGAAAAGCAAAAATGAGCAAATCCTTAAACAACTGCATTTATCTTTCCGATACAGAAGAGGATGTCCGCAAGAAAGTAATGTCCATGTTTACCGATCCAAACCATCTTCAGGTTTCCGATCCGGGTCAGGTGGAAGGTAATCCTGTCTTCATTTATCTGGATGCTTTCTGCAAAGACGAAATGTTTGCAGAGTACCTGCCGGAATATGCAAATCTGGATGAATTGAAGGCGCACTACACCCGAGGCGGTCTGGGTGATGTGAAGGTAAAGAAATTCTTGAACAATGTGCTTCAGGAGGAATTATCTCCCATCCGCGCCAGAAGAAAAGAATGGGAAAAGGATATTCCTGCTGTTTACGAAATTCTCCGCAAGGGCAGTATAGATGCAAGAGAAGTTGCTTCAAAGACGCTGGACGATGTTAAAAATTCCATGAAAATCAATTATTTTGATGATCAGGCACTGATTGCAGAGCAGGCTCAGAAATATACACAATCGTAATTTTTCTTTGCAATTGCCTAACAACAACAGGAGTACCTATTTATGAAAGCCTATCAGATTAAAGATGTGAAAAATTTTATGGGCAGGCTGCTCGGAACCGATGCTTTCGATTCCTTTTTATTGGCGGAAGCCTCTATCACCACCTACAATACTTTTGTAATTGATGGTCATATTGAAAAAGATTTTTTTACCGGTGACATCAATGATGATTCTATCCTTCCGCCCTATCCATTTTCTGAGTGGAAAGATATGCGTTCCATATGCTTTGATCTGATTAAAGGGAAGCGTACCCCCGTTGGTTTCAAGCTTATACTGCATCTAAAACCTGAAATAATCCAGCAGATATTGACGGATGGAAATGCCAGTGTTTCTTTATCTGATATCAAAGCTTTCGTGCTGAACATAAAATACGATGGCAGTATGCTCTCCTGCATCACTGCCACCGCTTTTTATACTTTTCTTCCAGACAAAACACCGGATAAACTCTGGGATGATTTTCTCACCCATTTTCTTTCAGAAAAAGAATTTTCATTTGAGGAAACCTAAACAGTTATTGGGTGGTATCTACCGCTGCCCCTTTCATATCCTCTTCTAGTAGCTTCATGTCATCCATGATTTTCTTTACTTCCCTCTGGATATCCTCCATGGATTTTTCTGCTTCTACGACAAACTCCGTGGAAGCTGCAATCTGTTCTGAAAATTCTTCCCGCTCTTTTTTATCTTCCTTTTGCTTCTCGATCTTTTCCTGTTCTTCTTTTTCCTTCTCGGCTTTCTCTTCGGCTGCTTCCTTCTTCTCCTCCATTTCCTCATCAATATGATCCTTGGATTCATCCACAAGCATACCTATGATTTCATCCCTTGCTGCCTCCATCACATCATCCGCAGTCTGCTGTGCCTTTATCATTGTCTTTGATTTTAAAATCGCACCTTTAATAACAGAAATCGCTCCGTCTTCCTCTTTTATCTTCTTCTGGGCTTCTGCGATTTCCTGCTCATAAGGGGAACCACTGTTTAACATGCCCATGGAACGCTCCTGATACTCCGTAAGCCCCTCTTCCCTGATCTGCTGTAGGCGCTCTTTCTCCTGCGTGGTCAACACAATTTGAGCATCCGGCTTGTGAGACTTTCTCTCCTTCTCCAGCAGTTTTAAATCCTGCTCCTCCTGGGAATCCTCTTTGATGCCGTAATGCTCTCTAAGTTCCTGCCTTGCATTATCGATTAGTTTAAGCTCATCATTTGCTTTTCCAATCGTCTCTTTGTGCTTCTTGATATTATTTCTTCTCTCAGACAGATCATCCTCCAGCTTCTGATCGCTCTTACGTGCATCACCGATGATCTTCATCACCTGTTTTTTGGCTTCCTGCTGTTTCCGGGCAACGGAATCTAAGCTTCCATTGATGTCTCCTGCAAAAACATTCTGTTGCCCATTCTTTTCCGGTATAACTCCATTATGCCTTTCGCTCCGGGTGCTATCGCCCATAAAGATTGTTGTATTTTGTACTTTCATAATTTCCTGCCTCCAAATCCTTCAGTTCTATTTAACAGTGTCCACTGCTGCCCCTTTCAGGTCTTCTTCCATCAGTTTCATCTCATTCATAATTTTTCTGATTTCTTTGAAAGCCTCTCCCATAGCGCTTTCCGCCTCCAATATAGAACTGGTAGAATCCGCGATTTCCTCTGTAAAGTCTTCTTTTTCTTCCTTTTCTTCTTTCTGCTTCTCGATCCGCTCCTGCTCTTCCTTTTCCTTCTCGGCTTTCTCTTCGGCTGCTTCCTTCTTTTCTTCCATTTCCTCGTCGATGTGATCCTTCGCCTCATCTATCAGCATGCCGATGATTTCATCTTTGAGTGCATCCTTTATTTCATCTGCCGCCTTCTCAGCTTTAATCATAGTCTGGGATTTTAGATTTGCCTCTTTCATATTGAAAATAGCAACATTTTCTTCCTCTATCCCCTTCTTTGCATCCGCTATCTTTTCTTCATTAAAGCTGCTTCTTTCTTTCAGTTCAAGACATCTCTCCTGATATTCCGTAAGACCTTTGCCCTTAATCCTTGCAATCTGTTCTTGCTCCTGCCTTGTCAGGTAGACTCCCGATCCGCTTCTCTTAGCATCTATCTCCTTTTCCAGAAGTCTCAAGTCCTGCTCTTCCTGCGAATCATCTTCCACGTTGTAAGCGTCTTTTAACGCCTGTCTTTTTTCCTTAATCTGCTTCTGTTCTTTGTTTATCTCGCCAATCGTCTCCTGATAGCTTTTTAATCTATCCCTACTTTCAGTCAGACTGTCCTCCAGCTTTCGGTCACTTCCCCACGCGTCGCCTACAATTTTCATAATCTGCTTTCTGGCCTGCTGCTGTCTCTGGGCTATGAGATCCGGCTTCTCATTCCTGTTCCCTGCAAAGATACTTGCCTGACCGTTCTTATCGCGGGCTATGCCGTATCCTGCGCTTCCAGTATTGTCCCCCATAAAAATCGTTGTGTTCTGCACTTTCATAGATCCTTCTACCTCCATTAATCAGGGTAATCCTTTACCCCCGGTTTTGCTGTATGTACTTTCCTATGCATAATAAATAATCTTATGCCTTATCTTTTATATCGTCTTTTTTCTGTAAAATCTTAATTTCAAAATACTGCATGTAGTAAAACGTCAAAAAAATGCAATAAAGCCATAATAAAAGATTGACTTTCAGACAAGGCTGTGCTATTCTTAATTTCCTATACAATTTCATACTTACCTGCGGTAATTCTCTGGCAAATCCCCAGAGATAGCAGACCGACTTGGCAAGTTATACTACTATAAAACTACCAGGAGGAAGCAGACATGATTACAATGCAGCATGTATGCAAGACCTACAAGGTCTCAAAACGCGATGCCGGATTTACTTCGGCATTCAAAGCTCTATTCCATAAGGAATATGAGTACATTCACGCTCTTGACGACGTTTCTTTCACCATAAATGATGGTGAAATGGTGGGCTACATAGGTCCCAACGGCGCCGGGAAGAGTTCTACCATCAAAATTTTAAGCGGTATTCTTACCCCCGATACAGGCACCTGCCTCGTAAACGGATTGATTCCCTGGAAAAATCGAATCGAATATGTAAAAAACATCGGAGTCGTCTTCGGCCAGCGCACGCAGCTGTGGTGGGATGTCCCAATATTGGATTCCTTTGAACTTCTTAAGGAAATCTATCGGATCGACCATTTGACTTACCGCCGGAATCTGGAACAGATGAGCGATATGCTGCATCTTTCAGATTTACTAAGGACGCCTGCCAGACAACTCTCTTTAGGACAGCGGATGCGCTGTGAAATTGCAGCCTCTCTTCTGCATGGTCCCCAGCTGCTTTTTTTAGATGAACCCACCATCGGTTTAGATGCCGTATCAAAACTGGCAGTCCGGGATTTCATTTTACAACTGAATAAGGAAAAGAAAACCACTGTTATTTTAACCACCCATGATATGCAGGATATTGAGGCACTAACAAACAGAATCATCTTGATTGGAAAGGGCACCATCCTGTTAGACGGAAGTTTTGAGGAAATTAAATCCGGATTTAACTCTTCCGAAGAAGCTCTGGCTGGCTTTTACCGCAGCCATAATCTTTAAGGAGGTGCGCTGTGAAAAAATATATTGCCTTTTTCCGCCTTCGTTTCAGTATGGGCTTACAATACCGAACCGCTGCATTTGCCGGAATTTTGACACAGTTTGTATGGGCAGGTATGGAAATTCTTATGTTCCGCGCCTTTTATCGGACAGACGCCTCTTCCTTCCCCATGACCTTTCAGGCAACCTGCGCTTATGTTTGGATGCAGCAGGCATTTCTTACCCTTTTTATGGCATGGATGATGGAAAACGAAATATTTGATTCCGTTGTCAATGGAAATATTTCCTATGAGTTATGCCGCCCTATCAATATTTACAATATGTGGTTTTCAAGGAGTCTGGCAAACAGATTGTCGAAAGCAGTACTGCGCTGTATGCCGATCTTACTGGTTGCGGTTCTTCTTCCCGCTCCCTATGGACTGATGCTTCCAGCAAACCCACAGGCATTTCTTCTCTTTCTCCTTACACTGTTTACCGGTGTAGGTGTGACGGTTGCTTTTTGTATGCTTGTGTATATGCTTTCATTCTTTACCATATCGCCCACCGGAATCCGCATGGTCGCTGTCTCCATGGTGGAATTTCTCTCGGGAGCCACCATTCCTCTGCCCTTTTTCCCTGAAAAGATACGGGCATTTTTAGAGCTGCTGCCTTTTGCCTCCATGCAGAATGTGCCTTTGCGCATCTACAGCGGGGATCTTTCCGGCAATGCTATGGGACGCGCTCTTTTTCTTCAGTTCTTCTGGCTTTTTGCACTGATTGGAGTCGGACGCCTTCTGGATTTTGTTGCGATGAAAAAAATTACAATACAGGGAGGTTGAACAGATGAGATTATATGGAAAATTTTTTGTCATGCATTTGAAAAGCCTGATGGAGTATAAGACTTCTTTCTTTTTGACATGTGTTGGACAGTTTCTTGTTTCTTTTAATGTTTTTCTGGGCATGTACTTTATGTTCCAACGTTTTTCTAATGTGGAAGGCTTTACCTACAATGAAGTTCTTCTATGCTTTGGTATCACACTGATGGAATTTTCGCTGGCTGAATCCGTTGCCAGAGGATTTGACACCTTTGACGGCATAATCAAACAGGGCGAATTTGACCGTGTCCTTGTGCGTCCCCGGCATGAGATTCTTTTAGTTCTCGGCAGCCGCATCGAATTTTCCCGTATCGGACGCATCCTACAAGCTCTGGTCATGTTCGTTTACGGATTTACAGTAAGCGGTGTGCGCTGGACTCCTGCCAAAGTCCTGACGGTGCTGCTTATGCTGATTGGCGGAACGGTCGTCTTTAGCGGACTTTTTCTGATTTATGCCTCTATCTGCTTCTTTACAATAGAAGGGCTGGAATTTATGAATATCTTCACAGACGGCGCGCGGGAATACGGAAAGTATCCAATCTCCATTTATGGCAAAAGAATTATGCAGCTGTGTACATTCGTAATCCCCTATGGGCTGATACAGTACTACCCTTTTCTTTTTTTGCTGGACCGGGGAAAACCTTTCTATAGCTTGCTGCCGCTCACGGCATGCCTGTTTATCCTGCCATGTTTTCTCCTTTGGAAACTGGGTGTAAAACATTATACCTCCTCTGGGTCTTAATCTGACCCTGGGGAGGCATCCAAGCCGCTGATATGTTCCTTTAGGATTGTGATCTGCTATGGGTAATACTGCGTGCCAAGCCGGCATATTTTCTTTTTTGTATTGCCTTACCAATAGGCGAAGCCAGTATTCCGGCTGCTATTCCGATAATCCACACATATTTCCAACTGACAAGAAAACCAAAAAGATTAATTGCGGCGATTACAATCAGCCAATATAGAAACTGAAACTTTGCATTTGCCTTGTTCAGTTCACCTATTATATCAATACCGTCTGATGAATGCGGGGCATTTTCTATAAATTTAGCTGCGCCAACAGTACCGGGACAGGCACGAAAATCTGCACTGCATTCGGCGGCCGCATTTCCATATGCCTTATTGTTCAGGATCTCTTGTATGGCTGCCCGGATACCTTCGGAAGAATCATCCTTCAGCATAATTCCCGCACCGATTTCAGCAACTCTTCTCGCTACGGTATACTGCTCACTCGTTTGCGGATAAAGAACCATCGGTGCAGCCATATACAAGCTTTCAGAAACACTGTTCATTCCGCAGTGAGTAATGAAGGCATCTGCTTTGGCAAGAATAGCAAGCTGGTCAACATAGGGATACACTTGGATGTGATCAGGCAATGCTCCCAGTTCGTCGCGGTTTATAGCATTTCCGCAGGATATAATGACATCCACATTCAGGTTTTTCAGGGCATCAATGCATTTACTATAGAAATCAATCCGATTGTTAATGACCGTTCCCATAGAAATGTAAATGAGCGGCCGCTCCTTCTTTTTTTCGGGCAGGACGTTTGAAAATACCGATGGTCCGACAAAGGCATAATGGTCGGAGAAACTCTCCGCATACGGCTGAAACCTCCGCGAAGTATATACAATGGAATCCGTGTCATTGTCGCTCTGAATCAAAGAAAGAACGCCTTTTACGCGGTATCCGTAGGGTTCCAGTTTTTTCAGTTCCCTGGAAACTCTCGGAAGTCCGAAAATCATATCTGCCATTTCTTTCGGACTATTCTTCATGTATTCGGAAGACATTTGGTTGAATGCGAAGGTGCTTGTAGACACCACCATCGGTACATGATGTTTCCATGCGTTCAACTTTCCCCAAAAGCAGACAGAGTCAGTATATACCACATCCGGCTGAA